>NZ_JBYTST010000012.1:0-174069 GCF_058111565.1 Telluria sp. AZSoR62 | reverse complement strand
TGGCGAGCGCATTACTTCTCCCGATATGCTGCTGCGGGCGGCGCTGGGCATCTTCCACACCTAACGGGTACAGCGCCTTGTCGATTGACGGACCGGCGCTGCGCCCGCCGGCGATCAACCGCCGTGACCGCCGCCTGGGCCGCCCGGGCCGCCCGGGCCGCCGAACATCATCGGCCGGCGCTGCCCGCCCGGTCCGCCAACGCTGCCGAAGCGATACGACAGGCCCACATAGGCCGTGCGCCCGCCGGTGCGGCGGATGCTGTATTCGCGCAGGCGGTCGGTTTCGGTGATGGTCTCGGCCTTTTGCGAATCGAACAGGTCGTTGACGTTGACTACCAGCGTCAAGGCCGGCGTCAGGGTGCGGCGGTAGTTGAAGTCGGCGGTGCGCACCGGCTGGCGGTAGCCTTCGCCGAACAGGGTCTTGCCCTGGGCATTGAGGGCCAGCTGGACGCTGTTGGCGGCATTGACCTGATAGTTGATGCGCGCACGTCCGCTGATCGAGGTCGCGCTGCGCTTGTCGTCCAGCGCGCTGCCCAGCACGGTCTGCTCCGAATAGCCGATATTCCCGTTCACCATCAGCATCAGCTTCGGGGTCGCGCGGCCGCTGAAGCTGAACTCCAGCCCGCTGGAGGTGCTGCTGCCGGCGTTCTCGCGGGTGGTCAGCAGCACGTCGTTGGCCAGCAGGAAGCGGCGCTCCGAGATCAGGTCGGTGTCATGGCGCGTGTACAGGCGCACATTGGTGTCGACCTTGCCCAGCTTGGTCTCGATGCCCAGCTCCAGCGAATCGGAATCGGTGGGTTTCAGGTTCGGGTTGCCCGACGAGACGTTCAGTTCGTCGCGGTAGACCACGAAGGGATTCAGGTCGCCCGCGCCGGGACGGCGGATACGGTGCGCATAGCTCAGGCGCAGCGTGGTGTCGTCGGACAGGCCGTAGGTGACGAAGGCGCTCGGGATGGCATCGAAATAATGGTTCTTGGCGCGCTGGCCGGTGGTGACCTGGTTCAGGTCGAGGTCCGCGTATTCGGCGCGCAGGCCGCCCAGCACGCCCCACTTGCTGTCGATGCGCCACTGGTAGGTGCCGTACAGCGCCACCGTGGTGTCGGTCAGTTCGAAGCGGTTGGTGCGTGCGGTGTTGAGGCGTTCGGGGCCGCCGGCGGCGTCGCTGTCGAAATAGGCGTTGTCGAACACATTGCTGTTGCGCGCCACCTTGTAGCCCAGCTTCATCACGCCGTGCGCGCCGGGCAGCTCGTAGTCGCCGGTGAAGTCGGCCACCCGGGTCCGGGTTGCATAGTCCTGCCGGCTGTTGGGCGCGCCGGCCAGCGGCGGGCGCACCGCGTACACGCTGGCGTAGCGCGCGTCGCTGTCGGCATCGGACCCGGACAGGCGCAGGTCGAGCTTGAAGAGTTCACCCGGGCGTTCGCCCTTGTGGTCCAGCCGCCCGCCCAGGCTGTAGTTGCGGTTGTCCGCGTCGCGCAGGCTGGTGCGCAGGTACTGGCTGTCGACCATGCCGGCCGCGTTCTCGCTGCGGTACTGCTCGCCCGAGCTTGACGCGTTCTCGTTCTGCGAATAGCTGGCGGTCACGCCGAGCACGTCCTTGTCGCCGAGGTTGTAGGTCATGCCGCCCTGGAAGCCGGTGGCATCGGTCTTGTTCTCGCCGCTGGAGACCTGGGTGCTGCGCGCCACGGCCCCGGTTGCGGGGTCGATGCGTTCGCGCCGGGTCTCGCCGCTGGCGTCGCGCCCGTCGTGGCGGCGGAACACGCCGCCCTGCATGCTGATGCGGCCTGCGTTGTAGCTGCCGAAGGCCGACGTGTTGTAGCGGCCGGACTGGCCGAGATTGGCGTTGACCACGCCGAAGCCGCCGGGCGTGCGGTCGCGCCGCATGACCAGGTTGATGACCGGACCGCCGCCGCCTTCGTTGCCGAACTGCGCGCCGGGGTTGTTGATCACTTCCACCGATTCGAGGTCGCCCGCCGGCAGCGCATTGAGCGCGGCCGCGCGGTTATCGCCCTGCATCATGGCGGACGGTTTGCCATCCACCAGGATCTGCACGTTGCTGCGCCCGCGCAGAGTCACGTTGCCCTCCCCGTCCACGGCCACCGAGGGCACCTTGTTCAGCGTGTCCGCCACCGTGTCGTTGGAGGTGGCCGGATCGGCCTTGACGTCATACGACTGGCGGTCGATGCGGTTGGTGGCCTTGGTGGCGGTGACGGTGACGGTGGACTCCACCGGCACCGGTTTGGCAGGGACCTGCTGCGCCTGGTCCTGCACCGGTGCGGCGGGCGCCTGCTGGGCGCTGGCCGCCAGCGGCGCGAGCAGCGTGCCGGCAACCAGGTGGGCAATCAGGGACATGCGGGGATGACGGGGCGCTGCGGTGGGGCGTGTGATGGACATGGTTCCTGCTCGACAGTTGGGGCGAGCGCGATTGTCGCACGGAGGCAGGTTAACAGATGTAACAAACAATAACAGCCGGACAGCAGCTTTTACCGCCTTGTCTTACACTTTGCGTTTTTCCCACATCGAGAACGCCACCATGAACGTCTTCGACTTCACCGCCAACGGCCTCGATGGCCAGCCCGTCAGCCTGGAGCGCTTCCGCGGCAAGGTGCTCCTGATCGTCAACACCGCCAGCGCCTGCGGCTTCACGCCGCAATACCAGGGACTGGAAGAACTGCACCGCCAGTACGGCGGGCGCGGCCTGGCCGTGCTGGGTTTTCCCTGCAACCAGTTCGGCAAGCAGGAAGCCGGCAGCGAAGCCGAGATCGGCGCCTTCTGCGAAAAGAACTACGGCGTGAGCTTCCCCCTGTTCGCCAAGGTCGAAGTCAATGGCGAAGACGCGCACCCGCTGTTCAAGCACCTCAAGGGCGAGAAGCCGGGCGTGCTGGGTACGGAAGCCATCAAGTGGAACTTCACCAAGTTCCTGGTGGGCCGCGATGGCGAGGTGGCCAAGCGCTACGCGCCGCAGACGGCGCCGGCGGAGATCGCCGGCGACATCGAGCGGCTGCTGGCGCTCTAGCCTGGCAGCCGCCGCTCGCCCTTACGGCAGCGGCACCAGGCGGATCGCTTGCCCGCCGCCGGGCGCCAGGCGCAGCTGCAGCACGTCCTTCGACGTGACCGTCTTGGTCTCGACTACCAGGTCGAAGCGGCGCGCGGTGCGGTAGTCGGCGCGGTCGCCATCGCGGTAGATCTCGGCGGTGTAGCGCTTGCCCTGATCCAGGAAGCCCAGGGAGAGCGGCAGCGTGCGCTTCTCGCCGTCGGTGACGCTGCCCACGTACCAGTTGGGGCTCGCGCGGTCCTTGCGGGCGATGGTCGCGAACTTGCCGATCGCGCCGTGCAGCACGCGGGTGTCGGCCCAGTCGGTCGGCACGTCGCGGATGAACTTGAAGGCGGCCGGGTATTTCTCGTAGTTCTCCGGCAGGTCGGCCGCCATCTGGATCGGCGAGTAGATCACCACGAAGTTGGCCAGCTGCTTGGCCTGCGTGGAATTGAATACCTTGCCGTCCGCGCCCACCAGGCTCAGGACGCCCGGCGTGTAATCCATCGGGCCGCTGAGCATGCGCGTGAACACCAGCTTGGCCTCGTGGTCGACGCTGTTGGGCGGGTTGCCCCAGGCGTTGTACTCGACGCCGCGCGCGCCTTCGCGCGTGAGCCAGTTCGGATAGGTGCGGCGCAGGCCGGTGTCCTTGACCGGCTCGTGGGTGTCGATCGAGAGCTTGTATTTTGCCGCATCAAGCACGGCTTTCAGGAAGTGGCGCACGCCTTCCTGCGAATCGTAGTGGCCATAGCGCGGCTTGCCGTCGCGGCCCGTGAACAGGGCGCTGCCCGCCTCGTGCACATAGCCGGACTTGATGCTGTCCACGCCCAGCTTCGCGTAGAGCTTGTACGCTGCGTCCATCTGCTGTTCGTAGGCGACGATGTTGGCGCCCGTCTCATGGTGGCCGATCAGGCGCACGCCTTTCGAGCGGGCGTAGTCGGCCAGGCTAGGCAGGTCGAAGTCGGGATACGGCTCGGTGAAGCTGAAGTCGGCGCCGCCATGGCCCCAGTCGCTTTCCCACCCCTTGTTCCAGCCTTCGACCAGCACGCCCCGAAAGCCGTTGTTCGCGGCGAAGTCGATGTATTTTTTCGTGTTGGCGGTGGTGGCGGCATGCTTCGGGCCGGCGTTCCATGTGCCGCTGTTCAGGTGCATCTGCCACCAGACGCCGACGAATTTCGAGGGCTTGACCCAGGACACGTCGCCCAGCTTGTTCGGCTCGTTCAGGTTCAGCACCAGGTCGGACATGTACAGCCCGGCCGCGTCGCCGGCGATCTGCAGCGTCCGCCATGGGGTGGTGAAGGCGCCCTGGCGCACCACCGCGGGGCCGCCTGGCGAGGGCGCCAGCATCGCGCGCAGCTTCTGGCCATCGACCTTGCGCAGCCACATGCTGGCGTAATCGACCAGCGCCGCCTCGTGGAAGGCGATGTGGGTGCCGTCCTCCAGGCGTACGGTCAGCGGGGTATTGGCGATACCGATTTCGCGCAAGGGGGCTTCGCGGATCTCTTCTTCGAGGCCCGGCAATTCGCCTGCGGGAATCCACCAGGCGGTGGCCGGCTGGGTCACCACGAACTCGGTGAGCTCATCGAGGATCTCGACGGTGTCCAGTTGCGGCTGGGCCGGGAATTCGTAGCGGAAGCCCACGCCGTCGTCGTAAATGCGGAAGACCACGCTGAGCTGGCGGCCTGCGTATTTTTTCTGCTCGAGGTCCACGCGCAGCTCGCGGTAGCGGTTGCGCACGAACTGGCGCTCGCCCCAGGGCTGCTCCCAGGTGCTGTCATGGTCGCGGCTGGTTTGGCGCAGCAGGCTGAAGCCGCCGTCGAGCTTCATCGCATTGGCCAGGTTGAAGCCCAGGCGCGACATGCCGATGATGGACGCGCCCTTGCGCTTGACGCCATAGGCGAGCTTGCCGCCACCGTCGACCTGCACTTCCACGCTCAGCACGTTGCCGGGCGAGGCCGCGCTGGCGATGACTTGCTGGGCCCAAGCGGGCAGGCAGGCGAAACAGGACAGCGTCAGGACGGCAGCGAAGCGGCGGATGTGCATGAGGTTTCCTTGTCAATATCGCGCCGGCGGTAGGAAAACTACCTTTCAGGCGGCTAATCTCAAGGATGATATGACAAAAGCTGTAACTCGACTACCAAGGCATGCGATTACGCCTCAGCGGGTCTGGATCCAGGCCGCTCCGTGGGTGACGCAGCCGCGGTTGACGTTTTCCAGGAAGCGGATCGCCTCCACCTGCGGCACGCCCGGCGGCGCCAGCCTGGCCAGGCTCGTGTCCTGGCTCACCTTGTCGAGGCCATAGGCAATGGTGCGCGCGACGTCGCGCGCACGCCGGCCGTCGCTGTTGTAGAGCGCATCGTAGACGCCGACGGCTTCCCACAGCGGCACCAGGCCTGGCGTGGTGGAGTCTTCGAAGACGACGGCGGGCGGAAAGCCCTCGTCGTCGCGGATGAGCTGAAACACGAAACTCACGGTCTTACCTCAGGAATGCGGACAGGCCGCCAGTATAGGCCAGCGCCGGCTAGCCTGCGAAGGCGACCATGTACAGCAGCGCAAACGCCACCATGGAAATGACCGCGTGCAGCATCACGATCCCCTTGGGCAGAGGCAGGTCTTTCAGGTGGTAGTACAGGTTCAGCACGATGCCGCCGACCGAGCCGCTCAGGAACAGCAGCAGCGACACCAGCGCCATGCTCGGCGCGCCGATGACCAGTACTGCGTATGCCAGCAAGGTCACGCCGGCAGCGGCAAGGAAACCGTGCGCCATGGCCAGCCAGGACGGGGGATTTTTACCGCCGGAAAACCGGATGAAGCCCATGACAATGCCGCCGAGTGCGGTCAGGGCAAACGTGTAGGTCGCTATCTGCAGCATCTTGGTTGGTTCCATCCTGCTCTCCAGTTCTGATGATGTGAGTGTGAGGACCCGGTCAATTTCGGGTCATGCATGCCTGCCCGGCGAGGGGCAAGCAGGCCGTCACTCAACTATAGAGAAACTGAAAAAAGGTCGCACACGCTTGGGGGTGCGCGTGTCAGGCCAGCGCGCGGTCGACCAGTTCGATCCAGTGCGCGACCGGCGTTTGCGTGCCCGACTGCAGGTGGCTCATGCAGCCGATATTGGCAGAGACGATCTCGTCGGCGCCGGTCGCTTCCAGGCTGGCCAGCTTGCGGTCGCGCAGTGCATGCGCGATCTCGGGATGCAGCACCGAATAGGTGCCGGCCGAGCCGCAGCACAGGTGGCTGTCGGCGCACAGGCGCACGTCCACGCCGGCGGCGCGCAGCAGGCCTTCGACCTTGCCGCGGATTTGCTGGCCATGCTGCAGCGTGCAGGGCGGGTGGTATGCGACGCGTTTCGTGATCTTGCCTTGCAGCTTGCGGGCCAGTGCTTCTTCGAACTCGGGCAGGATCTCGGACAGGTCGCGCGTGAGCATCGCGATGCGTCCGGCCTTGGCGGCATAGGCTTCGTCGTGCGCCAGCAGGTGGCCGTATTCCTTGACCGTGACGCCGCAGCCGGAAGCCGTCATGACGATGGCTTCCACCTCTTCGCGCTCGACGTAGGGCCACCATGCATCGATGTTGCGGCGCATGTCCTCCAGGCCGGCTTGCTGGTCGTTGAGGTGGTAGCGCACGGCGCCGCAGCAGCCGGCCTTCGGCGCCGTGATCAGCTGCACGCCGAAGGCGTCGAGCACGCGTGCGGTCGCCGCATTGATGTTCGGCGCCATGGCCGGCTGCACGCAGCCCTCCAGCACCAGCATCTTGCGCGCATGGCTGCGCGTGGGCCAGGCGCCGGCCTTGCGCGCCGGTTGCAGCTTGTCCTGCAGGCCGGTCGAAAGCAGCGGGCGCGCCAGCTGCCCTGCCCTGAAGGCCGGCTTGAACAGGCTTGTTCGCGGCAGAAATTCCTTCAGCGTGGTGCGCTTGATGCGGTCTTTCAAGGGACGCGGCACGCGCTCGTCGACCACGCGGCGGCCGATGTCCACCAGCCGGCCGTATTTCACGCCCGACGGGCAGGTGGTTTCGCAGTTGCGGCAGGTGAGGCAGCGGTCCAGGTGCAGCTGGGTCTTGCGGGTGGGTTCCGCGCCTTCCAGCACCTGCTTGATCAGGTAGATGCGCCCGCGCGGGCCATCGAGCTCGTCGCCCAGCAGCTGGTAGGTCGGGCAGGTGGCGGTGCAGAAGCCGCAGTGCACGCAGGCGCGCAGGATGGCTTCGGCTTCATCCCCGTCGGCGGTGCCCTTGATGAAATCGGCGAGATTGGTTTGCATGGCTAGTACATCCGTCCGGGATTGAAGATGTTCGACGGATCGAAGGAGGCCCTCAAGCGTTCGTGGATGCGGGCCACCGCCGGCTGCAAGGGCTGGAACACGCCGCCGGACTTGTCGCCGCCCCGGAACAGGGTCGCATGGCCGCCCAGCGCCGACACCGTGCTGCGGATGGTGGCGGCATCGAGCCCGGTGCGCAGCCAGCGCTGGGCGCCGCCCCATTCGATCAACTGGCTGCCGCCCAGCACGATGGCGCCCGTGGCCGCGGGCACCGACAGCCGCCACAGCGCGCCTTCGCCCGCAAAGAACGGATGCCGCTGCTCGCGCAGGCCGGCCCAGAAGGCGTTGCAATCGGCGACGCGCTCGCCCCCGAACTGGCGCACGGCCGCGTCGACCGCCGCCTGCGCGCCGGACAGGCGCAGCGACAACACGCCATCAATCCAGCAGCTGGCCGACAGCGGCAGCGGCTGGCCGCCCCATTCATTGAGCTTGCGGATGGCGTCGATCTCGCCGATCCCGAATTGCAGCGTGGTCTCGGCAAAAGGCCTGGGCAGCACTTTCACCGACACCTCCAGCAGCAGGCCGAGCGTGCCCATCGAGCCGGCCAGCATGCGCGAGACGTCGTAGCCGGCCACGTTCTTCATGACCTGGCCGCCGAAGCCGAGCACGTCGCCCTTCCCGTCCAGCAGTTTCGCGCCCAGCACGAAGTCGCGCACGGCGCCGCTGTTGGCGCGGCGCGGACCGGCCAGTCCCGAGGCGATCGCGCCGCCCAGCGTGGCGCCGGCGCCGAAATGCGGCGGCTCGAAGGCCAGCATCTGGTTCTGCCCTGCGAGCACGGCCTCGATCTCGGTGAGCGGCGTGCCGCAGCGCGCCGTGATCACCAGCTCGGTCGGCTCGTAGTCGACGATGCCGCTGTAGCCGCGCGTATCGAGAATGGCGCCTTCGAGGCGCTGGCCGTACCAGTCCTTGGTGCCGCCGCCACGGATGCGCAATGGCTGCCGCTCGCCCGCCGCTGCGCGTACCCGTTCCTGGAATTGTTCGATGTTCTGCATGCTTTAGAAACGCTCGAGGTCGGGGAAAGGAATGGTGCCGCCATGCACGTGCAGCTTGCCGAATTCGGCGCAGCGCTGCAGCGTCGGGATCGCCTTGTCCGGGTTGAGCAGCATGGGTGGATCGAAGGCGCGCTTGACCGCGAAGAAGGCGTCGAGCTCCTTGCGGCCGAACTGCACGCACATCGAGTTGATCTTCTCCATGCCCACGCCATGCTCGCCGGTGATGGTGCCGCCCACTTCCACGCACAGCGCCAGGATGGCCGCGCCAAAGGCCTCGGCACGGTCGAATTCGCCCGGCTGGTTGGCATCGAACAGAATCAGCGGATGCATGTTGCCGTCGCCCGCATGGAAGACGTTGGCGCAGCGCAGGCCGAAGGTGGTCTCCATCTGTTCGATCGCCTGCAGCACGCGCGCCAGTTGCTTGCGCGGGATGGTGCCGTCCATGCAGTAGTAATCCGGCGAGATGCGGCCCGCGGCCGGGAAGGCGTTCTTGCGGCCCGACCAGAAGCGCATCCGCTCGCTTTCCGTTTCGGACACCGCGATCGCGGTCGCGCCGGCGCCTTCGAACACCGCCTTCATGCGTTCGATTTCCTCGGCCACCTCGAGCGCGGTGCCGTCGGCCTCGCACAGCAGGATGGCTGCCGCATCGGTGTCGTAGCCGGCGTGGACGAAAGGCTCGACCATGCGCACCGAGGTGCGGTCCATCATCTCCAGCCCGGCCGGGATGATGCCGGCGGCGATGACGTTGGCCACCGCATTGCCGGCCGTGAGCACGTCGGCGAACGAGGCCATGATGACCTGCGCGACCGCGGGTTTCGGCACCAGCTTGACGGTCGCTTCCAGCACGATGCCGAGCATGCCTTCCGAGCCGATGAAGACGGCCAGCAGGTCCAGGCCAGGCGCGTCCAGCGCTTCGCTGCCAAGCTCGATGATCTCGCCGTCGATGGTGGCCACGCGCACGCGCAGCACGTTGTGCACGGTCAGGCCGTATTTGAGGCAATGCACCCCGCCGGAGTTCTCGGCCACGTTGCCGCCGATGGTGCAGGCGATCTGCGAGGACGGATCGGGCGCGTAGTACAGGCCGTATTGCGCCGAGGCCTCCGAAATCGCCAGGTTGCGCACGCCGGGCTGCACGACCGCCGTGCGCGAATAGGCATCCACGCGCACGATGCGGTTCATGCGCGCGGTGGAGATCACCACCCCGTCGACGATCGGCAATGCGCCGCCGGACAGCCCGGTGCCGGCGCCGCGCGGCACGATCGGCACGTTCAGCTCGCGGCAGACGGCGAGGATGGCCAGCACCTGCTCTTCGCTGTCGGGCAGCGTGACGATCATCGGGAGCTGCCGGTAAGCGGCCAGGCCGTCGCATTCATAGGGGCGGGTGTCTTCCGGGTCGGACAGGACGCAGCGCTCGGGCAGCCGCGCGCGCAGCGCGGCGGCGACCTGGCGCCGGCGTGCGGCGAGGTCGGATGCGGGGGCGATGGCGGCGGTGGAGGCGCTCGAAGACATGCTCTGATTGTAAGCACAATTGCCGTGTTTTGTCGTATGCTCGCCCTATCGTTTTTCTAATATATTGCATAAGGCTACATCATGGGCAACCGACTCTCGAAGATCGCCACGCGCACCGGCGACGACGGCACCACCGGCCTCGGCGACGGCAGCCGTACCGGCAAGGACAGCGCGCGCATCCATTCCCTGGGCGAAGTCGACGAGCTCAACTCCTTCGTCGGCCTGCTGCTGTGCGAGGCGATGCCAGACGATTTGCGCGACGAGCTGGTCTCGATCCAGCACGACCTGTTCGACCTCGGCGGCGAGCTGTGCATCCCCGGTTTCGAGCTGATCAAGGACGAACACGTGGCGCGCCTGGACGGCCTGCTGGAAAAATACAATGCCGACCTGCCGGTGCTGAAGGAATTCATCCTGCCGGCCGGCTCGCGCGCGGCATCAACGGCCCACGTCTGCCGCACCGTCTGCCGCCGCGCCGAGCGCGCCATCGTGGCGCTGTCGCATGCGGAAAGCATCCGCCCTCACCCGCGCCAGTACGTCAACCGCCTGTCGGACCTGATGTTCGTGCTGGCGCGCGTGCTCAACCGTTTTGCCGGCGGCAGCGACGTGCTGTGGCAGCACGAACGCAAGCGGGGTTAAGGGTATGGAAGACTTCATCGGCGTCTACGACAACGCGCTGAGCCCAGAGCAGTGCGATGCGATCCGCAAGCGCTTCGACGCCAGCGGCAAGGTGGCGCGCGGCCGCACGGGCAACGGCGTCGACGTGAGCAAGAAGGACAGCTACGACCTGACCATCAACGGCCACCAGGAATGGGACGATATCGGCGCCCTGCTGACGCAGACCATGGCGCGCCACCTGGCGCAGTACATGACCACCTACCCCATGCTGCTGATCGGCGCACTGTCGCCGCAGGTGGTGCATCCGCGCACCGGCGAGCCGGTAACGCTGTCACTTAACAACTTCGACGAATGCGGCGTGCCGAATGTCGTGGAGCTGATGCAGTCGATCTACCGGGTCGGCGGCATCAACCTGCAGAAGTACCTGCAGGATTCGGGCGGCTATCACCACTGGCATTCCGAAATCTACCCCCAGAACGCCAGCTGCGAGACCCTGCACCGGGTGCTGCTGTGGCAGTTCTATTTGAACGATGTGGAGGACGGCGGCGAGACGGAATTCCTGTACCAGGGGCGCAAGGTCGAGGCGCGCAAGGGAAGGCTCATCATTGCGCCGGCGGGGTTCACGCATACCCACAAGGGGCATGTGTCGAAGAGCGGGGACAAGTACATCGCGACCTCGTGGATTCTGTTCCAGAGGGCGGAGGCCTTGTTTGGTCAGTCGTAACTCGTAGGGTGGGCAGGTCTCCTGCCCACGCGGTGATAGTTTGCAGCTAGATCATCAAGCAGGACAACGGAGTCACTGGCTATCACCGCGTGGGCAAGGTAATTCAGGCCAATGGCCTGAATTACGAATTGCCCACCCTACGAGTCAGTGGTAGGCGACCGGCTCAGGTGTTATTGACCACCAGCCGCGGCTCGCCGGACGCAAACCGCTGGCGAATCGACGCCGCAATCCCCTTGGCATCGAGCCCGACGGACGCCAGCAGCGCCGCGGGATCGCCCTGGTCGATGAACTTGTCCGGCAAACCGAGCATCAGCATCGGCTTGACCAGGCCCGCAGCAGCCAGCGCCTCGGCCACGGCGCTGCCGGCGCCGCCCATCACGCAGCCCTCTTCCACCGTCACGAAGTAGTCGTGGTCCTTCGCCAGGCGCTTGACCAGTTCCACGTCGAGCGGCTTCACAAAACGCATGTTGGCGACCGTGGCGTCCAGTTCCGCGCCGGCGGCCACGCTCGGCGCCACCATCGACCCGAAGGCCAGGATGGCGATGCTCTTGCCTTCGCGGGCGACGACGCCCTTGCCGATCTCGATCGAGGTCAGCTCGGGCGACAGCGCTGCGCCGATGCCGGCGCCGCGCGGATAGCGGATGGCGGCCGGGCCGGGATGGTGGTAGCCGGTGGTGAGCATCTGGCGGCATTCGTTTTCATCCGAAGCTGCCATGACCACCATGTTCGGGATGCAGCGCAGGTAGGCCAGGTCGTAGTTGCCGGCATGGGTGGCGCCGTCGGCGCCGACCAGGCCCGCGCGGTCGAGCGCGAAGGTCACGTCCAGGTTTTGCAGGGCCACGTCGTGGATCAGCTGGTCGTAGGCGCGCTGCAGGAAGGTCGAGTAGATCGCCACCACCGGCTTCATGCCCTCGGTCGCGATGCCGGCCCCAAACGTGACCGAGTGCTGCTCGGCGATGCCGACGTCGAAATAGCGCTCCGGGTACTGCTGGTGGAAGCGGACCATGCCCGAGCCTTCGCGCATGGCCGGCGTGATGCCGACCAGGCGCTTGTCCACGGCCGCCATGTCGCACAGCCAGTTGCCGAACACTTCGGTGTAGGTGATCTTGGACGGCGCCGTGGCAGGCTTGATGCCTTCGGTCGGGTTGAACTTGCCGGTGCCGTGGTACAGGATCGGTTCGGCCTCGGCCAGCTTGTAGCCCTGGCCCTTCTTGGTCACCACGTGCAGGAATTGCGGGCCCTTGAGCTTCTTGATGTTCTCCAGCGTCGGGATCAGGGAGTCCAGGTCGTGGCCGTCGATCGGGCCGATGTAGTTGAAGCCGAACTCTTCGAACATCGTGGCCGGGACCACCATGCCCTTGGCGTGTTCTTCGATCTTGCGCGCCAGGTCGAGCACGGGGCCCGGCAGCACGCTCTTGCCCACGTTCTTGGCGGCGGCGTAGAACTGGCCGCTCATCAAGCGCGCCAGGTAGCGGTTGAGCGCACCGACCGGCGGCGAGATCGACATGTCGTTGTCGTTCAGGACCACCAGGAGGTTGACGTCTTCGTCGATGCCGCCGTTGTTCAGCGCCTCGAAGGCCATGCCGGCGGTCATCGAGCCGTCGCCGATCACGGCGATCGCGTGGCGGTCCTCGCCCTTGATCTTGGCGGCCGTGGCCATGCCGAGGGCTGCCGAGATCGAGGTCGACGAGTGCGCGGTGCCGAAGGTGTCGTAGATGCTTTCGTCGCGCTTCGGGAAGCCCGACAGGCCGCCCAGCTGGCGCAGGCTCGGCATGCGTTCGCGGCGGCCGGTGAGGATCTTGTGCGAATAGGTCTGGTGGCCCACGTCCCACACGATGCGGTCGTGCGGGGTATTGAACACGTAGTGCAGCGCGATCGTCAGCTCCACCGTGCCGAGGTTCGATGACAGGTGGCCGCCGGTTTTCGACACCGAGTCGAGCAGGAACTGGCGCAGCTCGGTGGCGAGCGGGGTCAGTTGGGTCCGGCCAAGCTGGCGCAGGTCCGCGGGGTCGTTGATGGTCTCTAGCAGTTTCATTTAGGCCTTCCGCTGCACGATCAGGTCCGCGAGTTCGCGCAGCCGCAGTGCTTGTTCTCCGAATGGCGCCAGCGCTTCGTGCGCTTCACGCCGCAATTGCTCGGCCAGTTCCTTCGATGGTTCCAGCCCAAGGATCGACACATAGGTCGGCTTGTTGTCCGCCGCGTCCTTGCCCGCGGTCTTGCCCAGCGTGGCCGAATCGGCCGTTGCGTCGAGCACGTCGTCCACCACCTGGAAGGCCAGGCCGATCGCCTTCGAATAGGCGGCCAGCGCTTCCATCTCGTTGGTCGACAAGTCGCGGCCGGCAAGCGCGCCGAGGATCACCGCCACGCGCAGCATGGCGCCGGTTTTCAGCTGGTGCATGCGTTCGAGCTCGTCGCGGGTCAGCGACAGGCCCACGCTGTCCAGGTCGATCGCCTGGCCGCCGCACATGCCGCCCGAGCCGGCCGCTTCGGCCAGCAGGCGCAGCATCGCTACCTGGCGCGCGGGCGGCAGCGTGTCGATGTCGGCCAGCACCTGGAAGGCCTGGGCCTGCAGGGCGTCGCCCACCAGCAGCGCGGTCGCTTCGTCATAAGCCACGTGCACGGTCGGTTTGCCGCGGCGCAGGTCGTCGTCGTCCATGCAGGGCATGTCGTCGTGGACCAGCGAATACACGTGGATCATCTCGACGGCAGCGGCCACCCGCGCCAGCGCCCCCGCATCGCCGCCGAACAGCGCGCCGCTGCCGTAGGCCAGCAGCGGGCGTATGCGCTTGCCGCCGCCCAGCGTGGTGTAGCGCATGGCTTCATGCAGCTTGTGCGGCAGCTTGGCGCCTGGGGGCAGGAAGCTGTCCAGCGCCTGCTCCACGTGGGCCTGGACGTCGTGCATCCAGGCGTCGAAGGCCTGTATCGTCATTGGCCGCCCTCGTCGGCGCCGTCGCTGGAGAACGGCTTGAGCATGTCGCCCTCGAGTACTTTTACCTGGGATTCGACCTTTTCGAGCTGGGCCGCGCAGTATTTCACCAGCTCGGAGCCGCGCGCATAGGCGGCCACCGAGGCTTCCAGCGGCAACTGGCCGGATTCCATCTGCGTCACGAGCTGGGCCAGCTCGGCCATCGCGCCTTCGAAGGACTCGGGTGGAGTTGCGTTTGTATTATTTGACATAGCTATCTAGCGTGTGGACGGCGCAAGGGTGCGCCGCGGGGCAATCCAATCGCGTATTTTAGATCAAACCTTCCTCACGGGGGGCGCGCATTGCACCATTCGCAACTTGCCTGCATGACCACATTCTAGCCCACGGTCTCCTCCCGCCATGAAAACGATGTTTTTTGTACATTTTCTGTACGCACACACGCCACATCCCCGCGATGGCCCGAGACTGTAGAGCTCGTTCCACGGTATAATCGACGGTTCTGTCCGAAATACCGTATTCCTTCTTATAAAGGGGCACTCATAAAACGTCGCGAGCGGCGGCAATGTTGTTCGAGAAGCGCAGCTGTACGAAAGTACAGTGAGCATCGCAGGACGACAGTGCAACGCGCAGCAGTTTTTGGAGTGTCCGCGATACTGGTCTTTGGATTCTTTCTCTTCTTTGGCGGTTTTGATTACAAGGGGGGTTGGGATGTCCGATCTGGCTACCCAGGCCAAGCTGGCCGCTTCGTGCGCGCAGCTTCCGGTAAATGTCTACTTCGACGACGCGCTGCTTCAGCGCGAGCAGCAAGCGCTGTTTCACAACGGCCCGCGGTATGTCGGGCACGAACTCATGGTGCCGGAGCTGGGCGATTTCGCGACCCTCCCCGCCGAAAACGAAGGCCGCATGCTGGTCCGCAACGCTAGCGGCATCGAGGTGCTCTCCAACGTCTGCCGTCACCGCCAGGCGCTGATGTTCAATGGCCGCGGCAACGCGAACACCATCGTCTGCCCGCTGCACCGCTGGACCTACGACCTGAAGGGCCAGCTGATCGGCGCGCCGCATTTCGCCGAAACGCCCTGCCTGAATTTGTCGAAGACGCCGCTGCAGAACTGGAACGGCCTGCTGTTCGAGCAGAACGGCTACGACGTGATGGACAAGCTCAAGCACATGGAAGCCACCCGCGACCTCGACTTCTCGGGCTACATGTTCGACCACGTCGAGATCCACGAGTGCGACTACAACTGGAAGACCTTCATCGAGGTCTACCTGGAGGATTACCACGTCGAGCCCTTCCACCCGGGCCTGGGTAATTTCGTCTCCTGCGACGACCTGAAATGGGAATTCGGCCGCGACTACAGCGTCCAGACCGTGGGCGTGAACCGCGCGCTGCAGAAGGCCGGCTCGCCCGCCTACAAGAAGTGGCAGGAACAGATCCTGAAGTTCAACAACGGCCAACCGCCGAAGTTCGGCGCCATCTGGCTGACCTTGTATCCGAACATCATGGTCGAGTGGTACCCGAACGTGCTGGTGGTGTCGACCCTGTGGCCGATCGGTCCGCAAAAGACCCGCAACGTGGTCGAGTTCTACTACCCCGAAGAGATCGTGCTGTTCGAGCGCGAATTCGTCGAAGCCGAGCGCGCCGCCTACATGGAAACCGCGGTCGAGGACGACGAGATCGCGCTGCGCATGGACGCCGGCCGCAAGATCCTGGTCGCGCGCGGCGTCAACGAAGTCGGCCCTTACCAATCGCCCATGGAAGACGGGATGCAGCATTTCCACGAGTGGTACCGCAGCAAACTGGCGCTCTAGTTAATGCCTTCACTCTGGATGCTGTTTGCCAGCTTCGCGTTCGCCGCCATGGGCGCGGGCGTGAAGCTGGCCTCCGGGTTCTACTCCACCTCCGAACTGCTGATGTACCGCGGCCTCATCGGCACCGTGGTGCTGGTGCTGGCCGTGCATCACCAGGGCGGCACGTTCAAGACCGCTTTCCCGCGCGCCCACCTGTGGCGCAGCTTCGTCGGCGTGGTGTCGCTCTGGCTGTGGTTCTTCGCCATCACGCGCCTGCCGCTGGCCACCGCCGTCACCCTCAACTACATGGCCCCGATCTGGATCGCGGCCTGGATGTTCGCCACCGGCTGGTGGGCCGGCACCAAGATGGCCGAATGGCCGCTGGTGCTGGCCATCGGCATGAGCTTCCTGGGCGTGACCCTGGTGCTGCAGCCGGCGGTCGAGAGCAACCAGTGGCTGGGCGGCCTGGCCGGCCTGTGCTCGTCGGTGATCTCGGCCATGGCCTATATGCAGGTACGCAAGCTCGGCCAGATGGGCGAGCCGGAATACCGCGTGGTGTTCTATTTTTCGCTCACCACCACCCTGGTCGGCCTGGTGGGCACGCTGCTTGGCGACGGCCCTTCGGACGCCGCCTTCCACAGCCACACCCCGTATGGCGGCGCGCTGCTGCTGGGGATCGGCATTTCCGCCCTGCTCGCCCAGATCGCCATGACCCGGGCCTACCGCGTCGGCAAGGTGCTGGTGGTGGCCAACCTGCAGTACACCGGCATCGTGTTTTCCAGCCTGTGGGGCCTGGCCCTGTGGGGCGACCGCTTCAACTGGACCGTCTGGACCGGCATCGCCGTGATCCTTGCGTCCGGCATTGCCGCGACGTTCTACAATACGAAGGGCACGGCCAAGGGCGCCGTGGTCAAGGATACCGATCCGATCGCCAGCGAAACCTGAGGAGCACCATGTACAAGACATTGATCCGCGCCAGCGAACTGGCCGCGCACATCGCCCACCCCGACTGGGTGGTGGTCGACTGCCGCCACGACCTCATGAACCCGGCCGCAGGGCGCGAAGGTTATGCGATCGGCCACTTGCCCGGCGCGGTATTCGCCGGCATCGACACCGACCTGTCGGGCGCCAAGCAGGGGCCGGACGGCGCCTTCCGCGGCCGCCATCCGCTGCCGGAAAAGGATGCGCTCATCGAAACCCTGCGCGACTGGGGCGTGAACGATGGCTCGCAAGTGGTGGCCTACGACGCCCACGGCGGCATGTTCGCGGCGCGCCTGTGGTGGCTGCTGCGCTGGCTGGGCCACGAGGCGGTCGCGGTACTCGATGGCGGCATGGTCGCCTGGCAGTCGCTCGGCCAGCCCTTGAGCGTGGAGGTCCCGGCCAAGCCGCGCGGCGACATCACCGTGCGTGCGCCTTTCGTGCCGACCGTGACCGTGCGCGACGTGATGGACAACCTGGAAAAGGGCGAGCGCACCGTGATCGACGCGCGCGCGAGTGACCGCTTCCGCGGCGAGAACGAAACCATCGACCCGGTCGGCGGCCACATCCCCGGCGCGAAGAACCGCTTCTTCAAGGACAACCTGCTGGCGGACGGCCGCTTCAAGGATGCCGCCAGCCTGCGCGCCGAATTCGCGCCCCTGATCGACGATCCGGCGCGCGCCGTGATGCAATGCGGCTCGGGCGTGACCGCCTGCCACAACCTGCTGGCGCTGGAAGTGGCCGGCCTGCCCGGCGCGGCGCTGTATCCGGGATCCTGGAGCGAATGGGTAGCCGATCCCGCCCGCCCGGTCGCCACCGGCAACGCATGAAGCGGGGCGCCAGATGAAGAAATCAACCAGCAAGGACAAAATACCCATGTCGGACCAAGAAACCTCGCGCGCGGCCTCGCCGGCGCTGGACATCCCCGAAGCGGTCGCCGCCGCGCTGAGCGGCTGGGTGCAGCAGGTGGCCGAGCAGACCGCCGCTCCCGTGCGCGAAGCGCTCGAGCAACTGGAAAGCGACGCCGCCGAACTGCGCGAAACCGGCGCCCAGCTGGAGGCGGCGCGCGACCAGGCCCTGGCGGCGTCAAGCGAACATGAAGCGGAAATCGAACGCCTGACGATCGAGCTGCGCGACGCCCGCAAGCTGGCGACCGAAGCGCTGGTGAGCAAGGCCAAAGACCAGCTCGCGATCGACGGCAAGGACCGCCAGCTGGCCGACCTGCGCGCCCAGCTCGAGCGCAACGTCACGGCGCAAGCCGCGGAATCCGACGCCCGCCTGGCGGCGGAGATGGAACTGATCGGCGCGACCACCGCGCGCGACAACTTCGAAGCCGAAGTGCGCACCCTGCGCAGCCAGCTCGACAAATCCTATGCCGAGCGCAGCTCGCTGCGCGCCGAGCTCGAAACCGCGCGCGGCAAGAAGTAAGCAGCGCCATGGAACGCAACACGCGACAACGCAAGGCCATCCACCAGTGCATCGAGGACGCTGGCCGTCCGCTGAGCCCCCAGGAACTGCTCGAGCATGCCCAGGGCGTGGTGCCGGGCATCGGGCTGGCCACCATCTACCGCAACATCAAGTCGATGCTGGAAGCCGGCGAGATCACGGCCGTGTCGCTGCCGGGCGGCGGCGATCGCTATGAGCTGTCCGGGCACGGGCACCATCACCACTTCCATTGCCGGGCGTGCGACCGGGTGTACGAGGTGCACGCCTGCCCGGGCGACATGCAGAAGCTGGCGCCTGCGGGCTTTGTGCTGGAGTCGCATGAGCTGACGCTGTATGGCCTGTGCAGCCAGTGCCGTAGTGCTGCCTCGTAGGATGGGCGGGTAAAACAGTCCGGTGGACTGTTTGACGCCCACCTTACGGGCCGCAATCCTTGCAATGACGGTGGTTGCGCACATGCGCGCCCAATAGCAGCAGACTGCTGATCACGGCCAGCACCGTCTCCGCCCATTCCCCCCACCGCGGCCCCACTACCAGCACCGCCACCAGGAACACCGCCAGTCCTGCCAGGCCCAGCAGCAGCGCCGCCGGATCGCGATGCTTCAGGTAGCCCGGCACCAGCGCGAACAGCACGGGAACCGTCACCCCCGCCAGCAGCGCATCGTGCAGGGCATGATGTTCCCCGCCCAGCCCGAGCAGCGGAAACGCCGCCAGCAGCAGCGGCATCGCCAGGCAATGCACCAGGCACAGCGCGGATGCCGCCATGCCCGCGTAGTCGGCGTAGCGGATCAGGGTCTTCATCAGAAGATCAGGCGCAGGCCCGCCGTCAGGTTGCGGCCCGGGAGCGGCGCCGCCGACTTGATGAAGGAAGTGTGGCTGAGTGCCAGCTCGTCGGTCACGTTATTGATCCGCGCATAGAGCTGGGCCGGCACGCCGCCGATGCGCGTCGTGTAGTGCGTGCCCAGGTTGAGCAGGTTGTAGCCTCTGGTAGCGCCTTCGAATGCGGCGACCTTGTCCTGCTTGCCGACGCGGACCAGTTCGGCCATGCCATGCCAGGCCTGCCAGTGCGCATTGACGCGCGCGCCGATGCGGTGCGCCGGAATGCGCGGCAGGTTGCGGCTCCCCTGCCCTTCGTCGAAGCGGGCGCGCACCATGTCGCCGAACAGGGTGGCTTCCAGGCTGGCCGAAAACTTGTGGCGCAGCTCCCCTTCCAGGCCGGTAAAGACCGCATCGCGCTGCGCGTATTCCACCAGCTGGAATCCTTCGTGCTCATCGAGCGTATTGGCATAGATATAGTTGGCTACCCGGTTGTGGAAGGCGCTCAGCGACCAGGTCGTATTGCCTTCGAACTTGCGCAGGGTGACATCGAGGTTGTTCGAGGTTTCCTTGCCCAGGTTGGCGTTGCCGATCTCGTAGGTGGCGGTGGCCAGGTGCACGCCGTCGGCATACAGCTCTTCCGCGCTCGGCAGGCGGTGGCTGCGCGACAGGCCGGCGCGCAGCGAGTAGGACGGCTGGAATTTCCAGACCGCGCCCAGGGCGGCCGAGGTGCCGCGTGCGTCGGTGTCGCGCGCCCCGGTAAAGCGGGTGCTGTCCACCAGAATGTCCTGCCACTCGTGGCGGGCGCCCGCCTCGAAGCGCCAGTCGCCGAGCTTGTATTCCTCGGTCACGAAGAGCGCGTGTTTCTTCGTCACGCTCGGCGGCACGTAGGCTTCCTCGCCGTCGGTGGAAAAATCGCGGCGCGTCGTCTGCAGGCCGACGACGCCGCGCAGGCCCTTGAGCGGGGCGTGTTCGAACTCGACGCGCACGTCGTGTCCCTTGTTCTTGAAGCTGGTGGCGACCACGCCCTCTTCGAGTTCGTCGTGGCGGTAATCGGTGAACGAGGCGCGCAGGCGCGCCTTCGCAATGCCGGCCACCGGGTTGCGCAGTTCGCCGCGCACGTCCCAGCGGTCGCTGTCGAGCTTCACCACCGGGACGGCTTCCTCGCCATGCTCGTGTTCGTGGCCGTGCTCTTCGCCTTCTTCTTCGTGGCCGTGACCGCCGCAGTGCAGGTGGTCGCCGTGCGGGTGGCAGCTGCCGAATTCGTGGTTGTGGCCGGGGATGCCGTATTCCGTGCGCTCCTTGGTGTAGGCCGCGCCCAGGTAGCCCCGTTCGCCCACCCAGGACAGGCCCACGCTGCCGGTCTCGCTGTCCTTGAAGCTGCCGTGCACGCGATCCCCTTCGCTCCACCCTTTGCCGACGCGGTATTCGCCGGCGTCGCGCTTGACGCCCTCGGCGTGGATCGCGACATTGCCCGCGCCGCCGGTCAGTTCAAACGCGCCGGTCTTCTCGCGCGCGACCGAATTGGCGCGCAATTCCATGCTGCCCTCGACTGGCTTGGCCGGCAGTGCGGTCGGGATCTTGCGGTCCAGGATGTTCACCACGCCGCCCACTGCCCCGCCGCCATAGGCCAGCGCCGACGGGCCGCGCAGCACTTCGATGCGCTCGGCCAGCACCGGCTCGAAGGCCACCGCGTGGTCCGGGCTGATGGTGGAAGCGTCCTGGATCTCGGCGCCGTCCGACAGGATCTTGACGCGCGGGCCGTCCATGCCGCGGATCACCGGGCGGCTGGCGCCGGCGCCGAAGTGGCTGGAAGTGATGCCGGGCTGGTTGTTCAGGGTCTCGCCCAGGGTCGACTCGCGCACGCGCACCAGTTCGCCGCCGGAGAGCGCGGTCACCGGCGTGATCATGTCGTCGCCCAGCAGGCCCAGCGCGGAAGCCGAGATCACCACGGTCGGCACGCTGTCCGGGTCGGCGTGGGCCCGGGAAGATTGGGCCTGGGCCAGCGGTGCGTTGAAGGCGAACAGGATCGCCAGGGCGAGCGGCGTGCGGCGGAGGGTCGGAGACATGAGAAGCTTCCTTCGTGAAGATTGAACAGGCAGCGGCCGCTTGCGGCCACCTTTTGGTAATGATAAGCCATTATCATTAAAAGCTCAAGCTTCAGGCGTGCTGCTCTCTTCGGCAAAACCCCGGGGAGGCGGAAAAGGAAGATGCGGCCCCAGCCGCACTCTCAATAGGCGTGGTTCAGCGCCAGCACGATGGCCACGCCGATCGCGATCAGCACCACCTGCGGCACCGACTCCCTGACGGTGGCGCGGCGCTGCATCTGCGGCATCAGGTCGCTCACGGCGATGTAGATGAAGCCCGAGGAGGCGAACACCAGCACGTAGGGAATCAGGCCGCTGGCCTGGTCGAGCGTGAAATAGCCGAGCAGGCCCCCCGCCACCGCCATCAGGCTGCACAGCAGGTTGAAGACATAGGCGCGCAGGCGCGAGAAGCCGGCATTGAGCAGCACGATGAAGTCGCCGATCTCCTGCGGGATCTCGTGCGCCACGATGGCCACGGCGGTCATGATGCCCAGCTCCGGATTGGCCAGGAAGGCCGCGGCGATCAGGATGCCGTCGGTGAAGTTGTGCATGGCGTCGCCGAGCAGGATCATCCAGCCCGACTTGCCCGCCTGGTGCGCATCGTGGCCGTGCGCGTGGTGGTGGCCGTCGCCTTCGTGGTGGTGCGAATGGCGCAGGATCGCCAGCTTCTCCAGCACGAAGAAGGCCAGCAGGCCGCCCAGCAAGGTGGCGAACAGGCTGCGCACATCGGCGCCGGATTCAAACGCTTCGGGCAGTGCGTGCAGCAGCGAGGTGGCAAGCATGATGCCGACCGACAGGCTGACCATGCGCTCCACCACTTTCGACAGCAGGGTGAAGGAAAAGATGGCAGCGCCCGTGATGCTGACGACGCCGGCGACGATGGTCGCCAGCAGGATGGAGCTCAGTATGGGATCGAAAATCGGGTCGGGCATCGGGTCGCGTCGGGCTTCTTGTTCTAATCGAGCTCACAACCCGGAACCCGGGCCGCAAACCGGGCATTGTAACCTGCCCGGCCCTGCGGCCGCGCAGGTTCAAGCGACGCCGTGCTTGGCGAACCAGTTCAAGGCGCGGCTCCAGCCGTCTTTCGCATCCTCGGCGTTGAAGCTCGGACGGTAGTCGGCATGGAAGGCGTGGCCCGAGTTCGGATACACGTGGATCATCGAGCGGCTGTTGCCGGCATCGAGGGCCTTGCGCATGCGCTCGACCGATTCCAGCGGAATGCCGCCGTCCTTGGCGCCGTACAGGCCCAGCACCGGCACCTTCAGCGCCTGGGCCACGTCGATCGGGTGCTTCGTCTGCAGCGCATTGGCCTCGCCCACCAGGCGGCCATACCAGGCCACGCCGGCTTTCACCTTCGGATTGTGCGCCGCGTACAGCCAGGTAATGCGCCCGCCCCAGCAAAAACCCGTGATGCCCAGCTTGTCGGTGTTGCCGCCGCGCTGCTTGGTCCAGGTGACCACCGTATCGAGGTCCGACATCACCTGGGCGTCCGGCACCTTGGAAATGATGTTCTTCATCAGGTCCGGCATCGGGGTCGTGGTCGCATCGCCCTGGCGCACGAACAGGCTGGGGGCCACCGCCATGTAGCCGGCCTTGGCGAAGCGCCGCGCCACGTCCTTGATGTGCTCGTGCACGCCGAAGATCTCGGAGATCACCAGCACCACCGGCAGGTTGGTGCGGTCCTTGGGCTGGGCGCGGTAGACCGGGACGTCCTGGCCGTTGATCACGATGATGTGCTCGCCGGCGTCTAGTCCCTCGGTCGAGGTCTGGATCTGGGTCTGGGCCACGACAGGCAGTGCGGCGACGGCAAAGCCGCCGCCCATGGCCGCTTTCAGGAAGACGCGGCGGTCGACGCCGTCGCCGAACGCGCTGGCGGAGAGCAGGCTTTCGGCGTCGCTGATGAGATCTTTCATGTGCACCCCCAAGGTAGTGTTGGACAGGCTTGCAATAGTAGCAAAGTCCAGGGAGCGCGCGCACAGCCGCTGCGCGGCTGGCGGGTCAATATGGCGGCGCGGCCGGGATGCCCTTGCGGGCGCCCCTATTCAATGGGCTTGCTCCCAGTTCGGCCCCACCCCGGTCTCGGCCAGCAGCGGCACCTTCAGGGTCGCGACCTTGGCCATCAGCTCCGGCAGCTTCGCCTTTACCAGTTCCAGTTCGGCTTCCGGCACCTCGAGCACCAGTTCGTCGTGCACCTGCATGATCATGCGCGTCGCCAGCCCGTCGGCTTCGATCCAGCCCTGCACCGCGATCATCGCCAGCTTGATCAGGTCCGCCGCCGTGCCCTGCATCGGCGCATTGATCGCCGCGCGTTCGGCGCCGGCGCGGCGCGGGCCGTTCGGGGAGTTGATCTCGGGGAGCCACAGGCGGCGGCCGAACACGGTCTCCACGTAGCCGCGCGCCTTGGCCTGCAGGCGCGTCTCGTCCATGTACTGCTTCACGCCGGCGAAGCGCGCGAAATAGCGGTCGATGTAGCTGGCGGCGGCCGAGCGCTCGATGCCCAGGTTGGCCGCCAGGCCGAAGGCGCTCATGCCGTAGATCAGGCCGAAGTTGATCACCTTGGCGTAGCGGCGCTGCTCGCTCTGCACTTCGTCGGGGGCGACGCCGAAGATCTCGGCGGCGGTGGCCTTGTGGATGTCCTCGCCCTCGGCGAAAGCCTTGAGCATGGCCGGGTCGCCCGAGATATGCGCCATGATGCGCAGCTCGATCTGCGAATAGTCGGCCGAGACGATCACATTGCCCGGCGCGGCAATGAAGGCTTCGCGGATGCGGCGGCCTTCGCTGGTGCGCACCGGGATGTTCTGCAGGTTCGGCTCGTTCGAGGACAGGCGACCGGTGATGGCCACGGCCTGCGCGTAATTGGTGTGCACGCGGCCGGTCTTCTGGTTCACCATCTTCGGCAGCTTGTCGGTATAGGTCGATTTGAGCTTGGACATGCCGCGGTATTCGAGCAGGATCTTCGGCAGCGGATAATCCTCGGCCAGCTTCTGCAGCACTTCCTCGTCGGTGGACGGCGCGCCGGTGGCGGTCTTCTTGACCACCGGCAGGCCGAGTTTGCCGAAGAAGATCTCGCCGATCTGCTTGGGCGAGCCGAGATTGAAGGGGCCGCCGGCCAGCTCGTAGGCCTGCTGCTCCAGCTCCAGGATGCGCGCACCCAGTTCGTTCGACTGCACGCCGAGCAGTTCCGCATCGATCAATACGCCGTTGCGCTCGATCTTCTGCAGCACTTCCATGGTCGGCATCTCGATGTTGCGGTAGATGTAGGCCAGGCCCTTGTCGGCTTCGACGTGGCCCAGCATGGCCTGGTGCAGGCGCAGGGTGATGTCGGAATCCTCGCCTGCGTATTCGGTGGCGCGCCCGAGTTCCACCTGGTCGAAGCAGATCATGTTGGCGCCCTTGCCGCACACGTCCACGAAGGGAATCGTGGTGTAGCCCAGGTGGCGCATGGCCATGGTGTCCATGTCGTGCGGCTTGTGCGACTCGAACACATAGGACTGCAGCAGCGTGTCGTGCACGATGCCTTTCAGTTGGACGCCATGGTTCTCGAAGATGTGCATGTCGTACTTCAGGTTCTGCCCGAGCTTCGGCTTGGCCGGGTTCTCCAGCCAGGCGCGCATGCGCTCCAGCACGAACTCGCGCCCCAGCTGGTCGGGCGCGCCGGCATAGCGATGCGCGAGCGGGATGTAGGCGCCCTTGCCTGCTTCCACCGACAGCGAGATGCCGACCATCTCGGCCGCCAGCGGGTCGAGCGAGGTGGTTTCGGTGTCCACCGAGGTCAGTTCGGCGGCATCGACCAGCGCCAGCCATTTGTCCAGCTGCTCGACGGTGAGGACGGTCTCGTACTCGCCCTTGATGATGGCCATGCCCGGCAGCGTGCCGGAGCCGCCCAGCGCGCCTTCAGGGGAATTCATGGGGCCGCCGTCGGCGCCCCGGCCGCGGGCCGGGGCCACGGCGCCGTCCGCGCGCGGGCTGCCGCCCAGTTCGCGCAGCATGGTCTTGAAGCCGTAGCGCTGGAAGAACTCGCGCAGGGCTTCGGCATTCTCGGGACGGCCGACCAGGGTTTCCTCGAAGGAGATCACGTGATTCACCAGGTCGCAGTCGGTTTTTACCGTGATCAGCTCGCGCCCTTTCGGCAGCCACTCGAGCGCGGCGCGCAGGTTCTCGCCGACCGCGCCGGTGATGGCGTGGGCGTTCTCCACCACGCCGTCGAGCGAGCCGTGCAGGGTGAGCCATTTCACGGCGGTTTTGGGACCGCACTTGCTCACGCCGGGCACGTTGTCGACCGTGTCGCCCACCAGGGTCAGGTAATCGATGATGCGGTTCGGCGGCACGCCGAACTTGGCGACGACGCCGGCTTCGTCGAGCTTCTCGTTGCTCATCGTATTGATGAGCATGACCTTGTCGTTGACCAGCTGGGCCAGGTCCTTGTCGCCGGTCGAGATCACGGTCTTCATGCCGCGCGCGGTGGCCTGCACGGCCAGGGTGCCGATCACGTCGTCGGCTTCCACGCCCTCGACCATCAGGATCGGCCAGCCCATGTGGCGCACGATCTCGTGGATCGGTTCGATCTGCTTGCCCAGGTCTTCCGGCATCGAGGCGCGGGTGGCCTTGTACTCCGGGTACAAATCGTCGCGGAAAGTCTTGCCCTTGGCATCGAAGACGCAGGCGATATAGGCCGCCGGATAGTCGGCGCGCAGGCGGCGCAGCATGTTGACCATTCCGTGCATGGCGCCGGTCGGGAACCCGTCGGGGCTGCGCAGGTCGGGCAGCGCGTGGAAGGCGCGGTAAAGGTAGCTGGAACCGTCAACGAGCAGCAGGGTATTTTCCATAGGGCGACTATGCAGTTCGATCAAAAAGGGGCAGTGGCGCGGGTGCGCGGGGTAACCGGCATTATCGCAGAATCAAGCGGGGCGACGCACGGGGCATGGCGGACCCGGCATGCGCCACTGCCGGGGTTCGCCGCACACTTTTCACAGGGAAGCGTGTGTGTTTGTTACAATGAACTAAACGATACAAGGGTGACCATCATGTTGCGCACTTCTTCCCGCCTGAAACTTCTCTCGCTGTGCCTGCTTGCCCATGCCGGACTCGCGTCGGCCCAGGCGCAACAGCCCGCCCAGCCCACCCAAGCGCAGGCGCAACAGCCGGCCCAGCGCCCGAGCCAGGCTCCGCCCCAGCTCGAGCGTATCGAGCCGGGCAGCGATACCCCGGCCACCACCATCCCGCCGCGCGAACGCACCCGCATCACCGAAAAGCGCGGCAACGACGGCATGGTCAAGGAAGTAGAAGTGCAAAGCGGCAAGAGCCGCTACATGATGAAGCCGAACGTCGCGGCAGGCAACGCCCAGCCGGGCGACGCCCAGAGCAGCGCGATTCGCGCCCCGCAATGGCAGGTCATGGAATTCGACATCGGCAATCCGAAGAAGCAGGCCGCGCCCGACCCGTCGGCCACGGCCCCGGCGCCGGCCAAGGCAGGCGTTCCGGCCCGCGCCGACGCACCGCCGCCGCCGCCGATGGACCCAGTCGAGAAAAAATAATCCTCCGCTGCCGAGGCATTCGGCAGCCGACCCCTCACCTTTGCTAGGCACATGGCAGTTTTCACCGCGGTCTCGCTGGACGACCTTTCCCAGTGGATCAAGCAGTTCCCTCTAGGCCGCGCCCTCGCGCTCCAGGGCATTTCCTCCGGCATCGACAACAGCAATTTCTTTCTCACCACCGAGCGTGGCGAGTTCGTGCTGACCATTTTCGAGAACCTGGGTGTCGAGCAGCTGCCTTTCTACGTGCAGCTGATGCGTCATTTGTCCGAGCGCGGCATTCCCGTGCCGGCGCCGGTGGCCAAGCTCGATGGCGAACTGGTCGTGACCCTGCAGGGCAAGCCGGCCATCATCGTCAGCCGCCTGAGCGGCGCCTCGCAGATGGACCCGCAACCCGTGCATTGCGCCGAAGTCGGCCGGATGCTGGCGCGCATGCACCTGGCGGGCCAGGATTTCGCCATGAGCCAGCCGAATTTGCGTGGCCTGGACTGGGTGGTGGCCACGGCGCCCCAGGTGCTGCCCTTCCTGTCGGAACCGGAAGCGGCGCTGCTGCGCACCGAGGTCGCCTTCCAATCCGACTTTGCCGCCACCGCCGGCTACGCGCGGCTGGCGCGCGGTCCGGTCCATGCCGACCTGTTCCGCAATAATGTCATGTTCGAAGGCGAGCGCCTGACCGGCTGCTTCGACTTTTATTTTGCCGGCGTCGACACCTGGCTGTTCGACGTCGCCGTCACCGTCAACGACTGGTGCATCGACCTGGCCACCGGCAAGCTGATCGAGCCGCGCGTGCGCGCCCTGCTCGAGGCCTACCACGGCGCGCGTCCGTTTACACTGGACGAACGCAGCGCCTGGCTGCCGCTGCTGCGCGCCGGCGCGCTGCGTTTCTGGCTGTCGCGCCTGTACGATTTCCATTTGCCGCGGGCAGCCGAGCTGCTCACGCCCCACGACCCCACCCATTTTGAACGCATCCTGCGCGAGCGCATCGCTGGCGGCGCGCCGGAGCTTCCCGTATGAATACTCTCCCTGCAATCACTGGCTGGCACTGGCTCAAGCAAGGCGCCGCCCTGTTCCGCAAGCAGCCTGCCGCGCTGACGACCCTGCTGTTCGCCAACATCCTGGTCAGCATCGGCATCAGCGCCGTGCCCCTGCTCGGGCCCCTGATCGTCTCGGTCCTGATTCCCTCGTTCTCGATGGCCTTCATGCAGGCCTGCCTGATGATCGAGAACGGCGAGCGCGTCACGCCCGGCGTGCTGCTCACGGGCTTCCGCCAGCCGGCCTTCAAGGCGCTGTGCAAGATCGGCCTGGTCTACCTGGGCATCGGCATCGTGCAGCTGGTGCTGGTGCGCCTGCTGATCGACCCGGACGCCATGCAGGAAATGGCGCGCCAGAGCCGCGAAGGCGGCCAGCCGCAGGTATCGGGTTCGTTCATGCTGTCGATCTTCGCGATCGTGATGGTGAACATGGCGGGCATGGTGGCGATGTGCTTCGCCGGGCCCCTCACCTACTGGCAGAAGATGCCGCCGGGGAAAGCAACCTTCTACAGCTTCTTCGCCGTGCTGCGCAGCGCGCGCGTGTTCCTGGTGCTGCTGCTGGCCTGGTTCGCGATCTTCTTCGCGATCACGCTGGTGCTGTCCCTGGTGCTGGGCGGGGACAACCTGGTGCGCGTGTTGATCATGTGGCTGATCTTCTTGTTCGTGCTGCTGCTGCAGTGCGCGATGTATGTGGGGTATCGGCAGATTTTCGGCAAGCCCGATGCCGGCGTCGTCAACCTCGCCAAGTAAGAATTGAGGGCTTGGCCGGCAATGCCGGCCAAGCCTTGCACATCAGCGTCCGATCCGCTCCAGCTTCGCGATCGACAGATCCAGCACCTTCATCCCCGCCGCGCCGAAATTGATCTGGGCGCGCGCCGCTCCCGCTCCGCCCTCGATATTGACGATCACGCCCTCGCCGAACTTGGCGTGCGCCACCGACTCGCCCACGCGCCAGCCGGTGCCGTTGCCGTTGGCCGACTTCTGCGTGATCTGCTGGGCGATGCGGTTGTCGCTGCCGCCGTCGCGGAAGGACGCGTCGTCCCAGGCGGTGCTGGACTTGCGGCCGGCGAACCAGTTGGTCTGCACGCGCGGCGACAGCCACTTGAGCGATTCTTCGGGCAGCTCTTCGAAGAAGCGCGACTTCATGTTGAAGCGGGTCTGGCCGTGCAGCATGCGCTGCTGGGTAAAGCTCATGTACAGCCGCCGGCGCGCGCGCGTGATCGCCACGTACATCAGGCGCCTTTCTTCGTCCACGCCATCGAGTTCGCGCGCGCTGCTCTCGTGCGGGAACAGGCCTTCTTCCAGGCCGGTGATGAACACGGCGTCGAATTCCAGGCCCTTGGCCGAGTGCACCGTCATGAGCTGCAGCGCGTCCTGGCCCGCCTGGGCCTGGGCATCGCCCGCTTCGAGGGAGGCGTGCGACAGGAAGGCCGACAGCGGCGACATCACGGTGGGCAGCGGCGCGTCGCCGTCGAAGACTTCGATGCCGTCCTGGTTGAGGATGGCTTCGCCGGCCTGCGGCAGCGCCTGCGGCCCCAGGTGGGCCGGGGCGAACTGGCCGAAGCCTTCTTCCTGCACGAAATGGGTGGCGGCGCTGACCATCTGCTCGAGGTTCTCGATGCGGTCGGCGCCTTCTTTTTCCTTGCCGTAGAAATCGAGCAGGGTGCTGCGCTCGAGCACCACGCGCACCATTTCGGGCAGCGCCAGTTGCTGGGTCTCGAAGCGCGCCGATTCGATCAGCTTGACGAAATGACCCAGCGAAGTGCCGGCCTTGCCGGTCATGTAGGGCACGGCCGCGAACAGCGAAATGCCATAGCTGTCGGCCGCCATCTGCAGCTGCTCGATCGAGCGCACGCCGATGCCGCGGGTGGGAAAGTTCACCACGCGCAGGAAAGCCGAATCGTTGTGCGGGTTGTCCATCAGCTGCAGGTAGGCGATCGCGTGCTTGACCTCGGCGCGCTGGAAGTAGCGCAGGCCGCCATACACCGTATAAGGCAAACCGGCGGCGAACAGCGCGTGCTCGATCACGCGGCTTTGCGCGTTCGAGCGGTAGAGGATGGCGATCTCGCTGCGCTTGAGGCCCTCGTTCATGAGGCTCTTGGTTTCTTCGATGATCCACTGCGCTTCTTCGAGGTCGCTGGACGCTTCGTAGACGCGCACCTGCTCGCCCTGGCCTTCGTCGGTACGCAGGTTCTTGCCCAGGCGCTTGGTGTTGTTCGCGATGAGGAAGTTGGCGCTGTCCAGGATGTGGCCATGCGAGCGGTAGTTCTGCTCGAGCTTGATCAGGTTCTGGACCCGGAAATCGCGCTCGAAGGCCTGCATGTTGCCCACGTTGGCGCCGCGGAAGGCATAGATGCTCTGGTCGTCGTCGCCCACGGCGAAGATGGCGCCGCCGCCTTCCTGGTCGTGGCCGGCGAGCAGCTTGAGCAGGTTGTATTGCAGGTCGTTGGTATCCTGGAACTCGTCCACCAAAATGTGGCGGAAGCGCATCTGGTAATGGTGGCGCAGCGGTCCGTTGCGCGCCAGCAGTTCGTACGAGCGCAGCAGCAACTCGGCGAAATCGACCACGCCTTCGCGCTGGCATTGCTGGTCGTAGAGCTCGTAGAGCTCGACCATGCGGCGTTCGATCGGGTCGTAGGCCTCGACCGCGCCCGCGCGCATGCCCTGGTCTTTCGCGTTATTGATGAAGTACATCAGGTTCTTGGCCGGATACTTCTCGTCGTCGACGTTCGCGGCCTTGAGCATGCGCTTGATCAGCGAGAGCTGGTCCTGCGAATCGAGGATCTGGAAGGTCTGCGGCAGTGCCGCATCCTTGTAGTGGGTACGCAACAGGCGATTGCACAAACCGTGAAAGGTGCCGATCCACATGCCGCGGGTATTAATCGGCAACATGGACGAGAGCCGGGTCAGCATCTCCTTGGCCGCCTTGTTCGTGAACGTCACCGCCATGATGCCGGCCGGCGAGACCTGGCCGGTCTGGACCAGCCAGGCGATGCGCGTGGTGAGCACGCGGGTCTTGCCGGAACCGGCGCCCGCAAGGATCAGGGCGCTCTGCGACGGCAGGGTAACGGCGGCGAGCTGTTCAGGATTGAGGTTATGGAGGAGATTCTGCATGGGCCCATTATACCGCCGCGATTACTGTATGCCCATCCAGCTTTGCAAAGGGACGGTCGACAGCGCTTGCACGCCGCTATTGCCCGGCCGAGCGCGTGGTCGGATATTCCGGCAGCCCGTCGTGCAGCTTCATCCAGCGCAGGCGGCTGCGCACGAAGGTATGGTCGCCCGGCGGCGCGGCTTCCGGGTCGTCGAGCGAGGCGCTGGTGATGTCGAGCTCTTCCGGCCAGCGCGCGTCTTCGAAGGTGAGCGTGGCGCCGCATTGCGGGCAGAAACTGCGCAGGATGCCTGCGCTGGAGGCGAAGCGCGTGGGCTGACCGTGCGTGAAACGGAAATCGGCGCGGCGCGCGCTGAACCAGGCCAGGGCCGGCGCGCCGGACACCCTGCGGCAGTCGGTGCAATGGCATAGCGTGCTGTTGAAAATCGCCCCGCTGACGAGGTACTTTACTGCACCGCAGAAACATCCACCTTGCAAGCTCATACCGATCCCCTTTCACGCTGGAAAAAGCGTGCTCATCAGTAACTCATCAGTAAGGAAGTGCGCGCGGCCGCCCATCCTTTCGCGCGCCACTTAATTATCTTTTCGCTTATTTTAACTAAAGATTCACGACAGATCGCGTGGCCCGTCGTACCTAGCAGTTACAAAGCCACCAGCGCCGCATGCCATCGGTACGGGCCATATTCATCATGCATGCGGAGCGGCTTTTTCACCAACAAGGAGATTAAAAATGCTCAATCGCGTAGTTACTGTTGCTGCACTTGCGGTCGGCGGCATGATGCTGTCGAAAAAACTGAAACAGAATCGTGGCTTCGGCGCCAGCTCCTCGGTTGCAGAATCGATCGAGATCAACGTCCCGGTCAAGTCTGCCTACAACCAGTGGACCCAGTTCGAAGATTTCCCACAGTTCATGAAGAGCGTGAAGGAAATCCGCCAGCTCGACGACAAGCACCTGCACTGGGTCGCCAACGTTGCCGGCGAAACCAAGGAATGGGACGTCGAGATCACCGAGCAGATCCCTGACAAGCGCATCGCATGGCGCAGCGTCACCGGCGTGAAGAACGGCGGCGTGGCTACCTTCCACAAGATCTCGGACAATGTCTGCCGCGTCATGGTCCAGATGGACTACGAGCCGGACGGCGCGCTCGAGGCCGTTGGCGATGCGATGGGCGCCGTGCGCATGGAACTGCGCTCGAACCTGTCGAACTTCAAGGAAATGCTCGAGAAGCGTGGGTCGGAAACCGGCGCATGGCGCGGCAAGATCGCCCAGCAATAAGCGTGTCGGGCGGGATGCTTCCCGCCCAGGCATGACACCGTCCCGGTGACGCTGCGGCTCCGGCCGCGCAGCGCCATGACAGCGTTCGAACGGCCCGGTAGCTTGATGCGACCGGGCCGTTTTTTGTTTGGCGCGCCGAGGAAAGATTCAGGGGGTGATATGTGTGGCGTATCGATCCCTGCCCTCTGATATGTCTGGCATATCAATCGCCGGCGCGCTGCCCTTGCTCTACTTCGCCTAGCCCGCTTGCGGCACCGGCTTGGCCAGGCCTTTTTCGCGCGCCTCGCGGATCAGGGCGCGCACGGTCTTGTCGGCGGCCTTGCTCTCGCGTTCCATGTCCTTGCCGAGCGCGCCCATGCGCTTGCCCAGGGCATCCATCGGCTTGCCGGCCTCGCCCATGCGGCGGCCGATCTCGTCCATCGATTGCTGCGCCTGGCGCATGCCCGGACCGTTGTGCGCCTCGCCCATCTCGCGCCCTGCGGCGGACATGCGCTCGCCGGCCTCGGACATCTGGCGGCCGATACGGTCGCGCTCGGCGTCGGTCCTGGCCTTTTCCATCTGCTTGCCGAGCGCTTCCATCTCAGCGCCATGGGTCTTCATGCGCGCTTCCAGGGCGCGCAGCTTCGCGTCGTCCGGCTTGATGCCGCGCGCCGCGCTGTCCATTTCCTTGCCGAGTGCGTCCATGCGCTTGCCATGCACATCCATCTCCTTGCCCAGCACGTCCATTTGCGCGCCAAGTTTGTCGACTGGGGCCCAGGCCGCCGTCACGCGCGCCAGCACGCCCGGGTCCTGCACGTAATAGGCTTGGCCGCCCTCGCGGAACCACAGGAATTCGCCGCCGATGCGGCGCCGGGCTTCCTTGATGTCGTCCCAGTCGTCGCTGCTGCCGCTCATGGTCGTGCCCTTGTCGCCGGCGCGCACCATGGAATACGGCTCCTCGCGGCCGCCGGAAATGCTGCGCACCACACGCCGCTCCTTCTTCGCGTCCAGCGCCGCGCTGCGCTGCTCGGTGCGCTGCTCGGCACGCTGCTCGGCCGCTTGCTGGCCGTGCGGCGCCGGCTCCGGACGCGGATCGGCGGCGTGGGCCGGGCCGGCCCACGAATACAAGGCGGCGCAGGTGGCCAGGCCGAGGATCGGCAGCGCCAGTTTCCAGTTCAGCGGTTCGGCTTCAGGGCGAACCAGGCGTTTGATGCGGGACATAAGATTTCCTCCATGTGCTGCTGGGGCAAGTTGCGGGGTGAACTGGAACAAATCCAGTTCGGACAATGCAAGTGCCAGGCGCCGCGGTTCGCCAAGCTCGCTTGCGGCTACATCATCTGCAATCTGTTCGCGTTCAATGCGGATCCGCTTCGACAGCCACCACACGGCCGGGTGGTAGAACAGCAGGATCTCGATCGCGCCCTGGATCAAATTCACTACGTAATCGCAACGCCGGACGTGGGCCAGCTCGTGCGCCAGCAGCGCTTCCAGTAGCTGCGGCGGCATCCCCGAGAGCAGCGAAGCCGGCACCAGCACCACCGGGCGCCACCAGCCGGCCGTCACCGGCCCGCTCAATCCATCGGCCACTTCGTCGACCAGGCCCAGCGTGACCCGGCGGGCGATGCCCATGCGGCGCGCCATCGCATCGAGCCGGGCCTGCCACACGGGATCGGTCAGGTATTGCCCCGGCCGGCTGCGCCGCCGGACCCAGGCCAGGCCCAGCATCATGCGCAGCGCCAGCAGGCCGGCGCCCACCGACCAGAACAGCACGACCAGGGGCAGTTTTTCCTGCAACAGCATTTCCCAGCCGGCGAAGCGGTTGCCGTCGAGAAGCACGGCCGGCAGCGCCGAAGACTGCGCCACCGGCGCCACCGCCGCAAGCAGCGTCGTCGCACCAGGTTCCACACCGGCATCCACCCCGGCAAGCCGCTGCACCGTACCCGCCAGCGGCAAGGCCGCGCACAGCAGCAGCGCGCCGCAGGCCAGCGCATAGCGTGCCTGCGGCCGCGCCTTGCGCATCAGCGCCAGCAGCAGCGCAGCAAGCCAGCCGACCAGCAGGCCCTGCCACAGGAAATCGATCAGCGCCCAGGCCAGGGCCGGCGCCCATGCGTCCAGCAGGGCGTTCATCGGGTCGTCTCCGTCATCGTGGATCCTGGCAGGGTCATCGCTTCTCCATCCTTGGCAACTAGATTAAAAGTTCTAGATAATTTTGTCTAGAACTTTTTTTCTACTTTGTGCCGGAGCGTGCCGGCGATGGAAGGACTGTAGGGGGACGTGCGCGTACCGGCCAGCCTCTTGCGACAGAAGGCAGGATTGGCGGTGCAGGATGGAGAAAGAGGCGGGATGGGCGGGCCAGGACGGCCCGCCCGAAAAAATCAGAACACGACGACGGAGCGGATCGACTCGCCCGACTTCATCAGGTCGAAGCCTTCGTTGATGCGCTCGAGCGGCAGGTGGTGGGTGATCAGGTCGTCGATGTTGATCTTGTTTTCCATGTACCAGTCGACGATCTTCGGCACGTCGGTGCGGCCGCGCGCGCCCCCAAAGGCCGAGCCCTTCCACACACGCCCCGTCACCAGCTGGAAGGGACGGGTCGAGATTTCCTGGCCGGCCGCCGCCACGCCGATGATGATCGACTGGCCCCAGCCCTTGTGGCAGCACTCCAGCGCCTGGCGCATGGTGGTGACGTTGCCCACGCATTCGAAGCTGTAGTCGGCGCCGCCGTCGGTCAGCTGGACGATGGTGTCGACCACGTTCTCGACCTTGGTCGGGTTGATGAAATGGGTCATGCCGAACTTGCGCGCCATGGCTTCGCGTTCCGGGTTCAGGTCGACCCCGATGATCTTGTCGGCGCCCACCATTTTCGCGGCCTGGATCACGTTCAGGCCGATGCCGCCCAGGCCGAACACGACCACATTGGCGCCCGCCTCCACCTTCGCGGTAAAGATCACCGCGCCCACGCCGGTGGTGACGCCGCAGCCGATGTAGCAGATCTTGTCGAAGGGCGCATCCGAGCGCACCTTGGCCAGCGCGATCTCGGGCACCACGATGTAGTTCGAGAAGGTGGAGGTGCCCATGTAGTGGAACAGCGGTTCGCCGTTCAGCGAGAAACGGCTGGTCGCATCCGGCATCAGGCCGCGGCCTTGCGTGGAGCGGATCGCCTGGCACAGGTTGGTCTTTTGCGACAGGCAGAATTTGCACTGGCGGCATTCCGGCGTGTACAGCGGGATGACGTGGTCGTCGCGGCGCAAGCTGGTCACGCCCGGCCCGACGTCCACCACCACGCCCGCGCCTTCATGGCCGAGGATGGCCGGGAACAGGCCTTCCGGGTCGGCGCCCGAGAGGGTGTAGTAATCGGTGTGGCAGATCCCGGTGGCCTTGATTTCGACCAGCACTTCGCCGGCCTTCGGACCTTCGAGCTCGACTTCCTCGATCGTGAGCGGATGGCCCGCTTTCCATGCAACTGCTGCCTTGGTCTTCATGTATTCCTTCCTGGTCCTTGAGCTAAATACGTGCGTATGCGTGGAGGCCGCGCGCGGCGGCGGCATCGGGATGGCAATGATAGCAAGGTGAGCGCAAGCGTGTGCACGGCAGCGCCAATGGCAGGAAGCGGCCTCGAAAACGCCGCGCAGGATGGCTGCGCGCCCGGCATGTTGGAGCCCGGCAGTTGGGACGTTTGGGGGAAAATATAGCATGGGTTTAGATATGCCTCATACATAAATCCATGCTGCACTGCGTTAGATCAAATGTTTCCCGCGCACAGTTGAATTTTCTATGCATACAAACATAATTTTGAAATAGACTTAATTGCCGCATAAATATTGCGGGTAAAAAAATTCGCACGAGGCCAGCAGAGCCGAGGCGAGCACTCACTGTTTTCAAACGGAGAATATCAATGGTAGACAAGAACACTCGCGCAACCTCCCTTCGCGTTGGCATGGCAGCCCTGGTCGCTGCCGGCATCTTCGGCAACGCGCAAGCCGCCGCACCGGACACGACCCGCGTCATCGTCGCGTTCAAACCGGGCGCTGCAGCCAAAGTGAAATCCGCCGTCGCGGCTTCCAAGGGTTCGGTCAAGCACGAAATCTTCGGCATGAACGCCATGGCCATCGAAGTGCCGGCGGTTGCGCTGAAAGGCCTGGAGAACAACCCGAACGTCGAATACATCGAAGAAGACGTGATCCGCAAGCCCTTCGCCCTGAGCACCCCGTCGACCGGCACGCCTTACCTGAGCGGCCAGCAAGTCCCTTACGGTATCAAGCAAGTGCAGGCCGACCTGCTGTCCGACGCCAGCGCCGGCAACCGCAAGGTCTGCATCATCGACTCGGGCTATGACCGCAACCACGAAGACCTTTCGGCCAACCCGGCCACCGGCGAATACGATGCCGGCACCGGCAACTGGTACACCGACGAGAACAGCCACGGCACCCACGTGGCCGGCACCATTGCCGCCGTCAACAACAGCGGCACCGGCGTGGTCGGCGTTGCCGCCAACAAGATGCTCAAGCTGCACATCGTCAAGGTCTTCGGCGCCAACGGCTGGGCTTATTCGTCGACCCTGGCCACCGCTGCCAACAAGTGCGGCGCAGCCGGCGCAAACGTGATCAGCATGTCGCTGGGCGGCGGCCGTTCGAGCCGTACCGAGCAGAGCGCCTTCGACAAGCTGTACGCGGGCGGCGTGCTGAACCTGGCCGCGGCCGGTAACGACGGCAACACCGTCGTCTCCTACCCTGCCGGCTACGCGAGCGTGATCATGGTCGGCGCCGTCGACGAGAACAAGGCCTGGGCCACCTTCTCGCAGTACAACAGCAAGGTCGAACTGGCCGGTCCTGGCGTGAGCGTCCTGTCGACCGTGCCGATGGGCACCGGCCAGGAAGCCGTCCTGACCGTCGGTACCTCGAGCTATGCTCCAGGCGCCATGGAAGGCTCGCCGGTCAAGACCGCGACTGCACCGCTGGCCGACTTCGGCATCGGCGACAAGGTCAACACCGCCGTCTCCGGCAAGGTCTGCCTGATCCAGCGCGGCACCGTGGACTTCGCGGTCAAGGTCTCGAACTGCCAGAACAGCGGCGGCGTCGGCGCCGTGGTGTACAACAACGTGGCCGGCGCATTCGGCGGCACGCTGGGCACCACCGTGACCAGCATCCCGTCGGTCACCGCAACCATGGAAGATGGCACCGCGATGAAGGCACAGCTGGGCCAGAGCGCCACCGTCGGCATCAAGGCAAGCAACTACGCCTACTTCGACGGCACCTCGATGGCTACCCCGCACGTGTCGGCTGTCGCTGCACTGGTGTGGAGCTACTCGCCAACCTGTACCGCTGCGCAGATGCGTGCCTCGCTCACCAAGAGCGCACAGGACCTGGGCACCGCCGGCCGCGACACCAAGTACGGTTTCGGCCTGGTGCAGGCAAAAGCTGCACGCGACCGTATCGCATCGCTGGGCTGCGGTAACTAATCCTTACCTCGCTTCGTGAACAAGGGACGCTTCGGCGTCCCTTTTTTATCGGCCCTGCGAACTGCTAGCGCGCCAGCGTCAGCCGCATGCGCTGTTCCAGCAAGGCCGTCCCTTCGCGCATCGGATACGGCGCGCCACATGCTGCGAACCCATGGCGCGCATACAGCGCGACGGCCGCCTCGTTGGCGCAGTTCACGCCCAGCTGCACGGCATCGGCGCCGCGCGCATCGGCCCAGGCGACGGCATGGCGCAACAGGGAAGCGGCCACGCCCTGCCCGCGCCATTCGGGCGCCACCCACATCTGGAACAGGTTGACGATGGCGGCATCGTCGGCATCGGCCTTGGCCCAGGCCAGGCCGGCGAATCCGCCCTCGGCCACGGCCACCAGCGGACAGTCGATGCCGGAGACCGCGGCCTTGGCCACACGCGCGGCCCAGGTCTCTGGCGCCAGTGCTTCTTCGCGCGCCAGCGTGCTGCCGAAGGCGTCGGGCGACTCGCGCAGCGCGCGCAGGCGAATGGCGCGGTAGGCCGGCCATTCGTCGGCGCGCAGGCTGCGGATCGCCACGCCTGTCGTCACGGATTGCGTGGACGTGGTCAAGGCGCCGTCGTCAGCGCGCGCCCCTTGGCGGCATACCCCGCCGCCTTCGGCGCCGCGGTCCACTCGGGGCGCTGCGGGTTGTTGGCGATGGCGGCCACACCCAGAGCCAGCATGCGCGTCACGCGCGCCATGTTGTCGTAATCGAGCTTGTCCCAGGTGTCGTCCTTGCCGTGGTAGTCCGAGAAGCCGTAGGCCACCGACAGCGTATGCGCCGGCACGCCGGCATCGGCCAGCGACTGGTTGTCGGCGCGGCCGAAGAACTGGTCGCTGAACGAGGCATGCTTCCACAGGCGGATGCCGGCCTGCTCGGCCGGCTTGCGCAGCATCTCGCTCACGGTCGAGAAATCGAAGCCGGTCATCGCCACGGAATTGACTTGCGCGCCCTCGCTGTCGTCGGTGCGGCCGGTCTGCTCCAGGTTCAGGTTGGCCACGGTGTCCTTCAGCGGGAACACCGGGTGGCGCGCATAGTATTTCGAGCCCAGCAGCCCGAGCTCTTCGCCGAAATAGGTCATGAACACGATGCTGCGGCGCGGACGCTCCTTCTGTGCGGCCAGGCTGCGCGCCACCTCGATGACCGAGACCACGCCGCTGGCGTCGTCGTTGGCGCCGTTGAAGACTTCGCCGTTGCGGATGCCGACGTGGTCGTGGTGCGCCGTGAGCAGCACATAGGTGTTCTTCAGGGCCGGGTCGGATCCGCGCAGCACGCCCACCACGTTCTGCAGTTTCACCGGGCGCACCGCGGCCGCGGCCACGCGCGCGCTCACGCTCGCCCCGCCTTTTTCCAGCAGGCCGGCCGCGTCGGCCGCATGCAGCACCAGCACCGGCGCGCCGCCCTTGACGGCCGCCTGCTCCGGATCGATCAGCCAGCCCCCGGTGCCGGCGCCATGGCGCTTCTCGCGGTCGATCATGATGACCAGCGCCGGCTTGCCCTTGAGTTTTTCCTGCAGGGTGCGGGCCGCGCCCGGTACCGGGGCAGCCGGCACCACCAGCACCTTGCCGTTGGCCGCGTCGCTGTTTTCCAGCGCGTCCTTCCAGGCCATGAACACGGCCGGCGTGGCCTTCAAGGTGACCGGGTCGAGGAAGTTGCCGGTCGCGCCGCCCGCGGGCACCGTGATGCTGCTTGCCCCTGCCGTCACGCTCAGGACGATATCGTCCGCCTTGCGCTCGGCGTACTGCCAGGTCGCGGTCTGGAAAAAGCCGTCGTCGCCGGCCGGCTCCAGGCCCGCCCCGCGGAACTGGGCCGCGATGTATTCGGCCGCCAGGTCCTGCCCGCGCGAGGGCGTGCCGCGGCCTTCCAGCAGGTCGGACGCCAGGAAGGAGACGTGGCTGCGCAGCGCCCCGGGCGAGATGTCGGCATGCGTCGGGACATGGGCGCAGCCGGCGCTGGCCAGTGCGAGGACGAGGGCGGTGAGGTAGAGGCGCATGCGCAGGCTTTCGGTTCAAGTGGCAAGAAAGGCAATATCGCATGGCCGGAGGGGCGCGGTCAATGCACGGGGGGCTCGCGCATTATCCATCCTGGGTAATCCCCGGCCTGCCCGCGCCAGGCGCCGGCTGCCGGGTTACTATCCTCGGATTTGCCACACCGGTATGGAGAAGCGATGATCGTCGGGATCGACCTGGGCGGCGGCACCTTCGACGTCTCGGTGCTCGACCTGTTCGACAACGTGATGGAAGTGCGCGCCTCGGCCGGCGACAACTACCTGGGCGGCGAGGACTTCGTCACCGTGCTGGTAGACCGCTTCTTCGAGGAGGCCAGGGTGCCCGACGCGCTGCGCATGGATGCGGCTTTCATGCAGCGCCTGGTGGCGCAGGCGGAACACGCCAAGCGCGCCTTGAGCGATGCGCCGCGCGCGCTGATCCAGGTCGGCGACGGTAAGACCGATTACCGCATGGAGCTGGACGAAGCCACGCTGGAGAAGCATTGCGCCCTGCTGCTGGCGCGCCTGCGCAGCCCGGTCGAGCGCGCGCTGCGCGACGCCAGCCTGCCCCTGTCGGAGCTCGACAACATCGTGCTGGCTGGCGGCGCCACCCGCATGCCGATGGTCAGGCGCATGGCGGCGCGCATGTTCGGCCGCTTCCCCTCCTGCGAGATCAATCCGGACGAAGTGGTGGCGCTGGGCGCGGCGGTGCAGGCCGGCCTGAAGATGCGCGATGCGGCGCTGGACGAAGTGGTGATGACCGATGTCGCGCCCTATTCGCTCGGCGTGGCCACCACGGTGCGCATCGCCGGCGACCATTTTTCGCACGGCCACTTCGACCCCATCATCGAGCGCAACACGGTGGTCCCGGTCAGCCGGGTCAAACGCTACTATCCGATCGACCAGAACCAGCAGCTGATCGAACTGAACGTGTACCAGGGCGAAGCGCGCATGGCGAGCGACAACATCAAGCTGGGCCAGCTCGAAGTGCGCCTGCCGCAAGGGCCGCGCGACGACAATGGCGTGGACGTGCGCTTTACCTACGACGTCAACGGCCTGCTGCAGGTCGAGGCCACGCTGGTGGCCACGAAGGAGGTGCATGCGCTGGTCATCGAGGGCAATCCGGGCATGCTCAGCGAGCAGGAAGTCGCGCAGCGCTTCATCGCCCTGTCCGAGCTGAAGATCCATCCGCGCGACCGCATCGAGCACCGCACCCTGCTGGCGCGCGCCGAACGGCTCTACCAGCACCTGCGCGGCATGCCGCGCGAGCAGCTGGGCCGCGAGATCGTCCGCTTCGAGACCGCGCTGGAGTCGCAGGACCACCACGTGATCCATCCTGCCGCCAAGGCCTTCCGCGAAGTGGTCGACTATTTCGACCACCAGAGCTTCCTGCTGCCCGAGGCGTGAACAAGGCGATGCAGACCACCTACGATTTTCTCCACGCGCTCGAACTGGACGCCAGCGCGCAGGAACGCGACATCCGGCGCGCCTATGCCCGCAAGCTCAAGCGCATCGACCAGGAAACCGAACCGGCCGCCTTCCAGGCCCTGCGCGACGCCTATGAAGTGGCGCTCGACTGGGCGCGCTGGAAGCTGGCGCAAGGCGCTGAACCGCCCGCGCCCTCCGGCCCGACACTAGAAGAAGCGCCGACGCAGGCGCCGCCCGCGGAGCCGGCGCAGGCCAGCGCGCCGCAGGAAGCGCCGGCGGACGCCGCCCAACTCGGCAGGCAGGTCTTCGACCGCTTCGAGCAGGCCGCCGACCTTCTCCTCGCCAGCGGGAGGCAGGGCGACCCGCTGGCCTGGCAGGCCGCCATCGAGGCGCGCTTTGCCGACGACGAGCTGGTCAACATCGATGCGCGCATCTATTTCGAGGCCTGTGTGGCCGCGTTGCTGGCATCAGGCTGGCGTCCCGGGCACGAAGCGCTGTTCGCCGCCGCCCAGGACGTGTTTGCCTGGAGCCGCGACCGGCGCCGCCTGTGGCAGCTGGGCCAGGCCGGGCGCATGCTGGACCAGGCGATCGAGGAGCGCCAGCTCTACGAGGCGCTGCCCACGCCGGAGCGCACCCGCATGCGCGACCTGCTCAAGCTGCTGCGCCAGGACGGGCTGCCCAGCATCCGCCGTATCCGCGCCGCGATGGAAGACGTCGAGCGCACGCTGGCGCGCTTCCCGGCCTTTGCGGCCATCGTCGCCAGCATGGAGAACGTGGAGCGCTGGCGCACCCAGTACCAGGCATCGGGCGGCGCGCCGATCGCCGTGGATGTAAACGCGCTGCCCGCGGAACCGGCGGCGCCGAAGCGCCGCTTCTCGACCTGGCAAGGCATCCTGATCTTCCTGGCGTTGACCGCCGTGCTGCGGGCCATGTTCAATTATGCCGGCGGCGACCAGGACGCCGGCAGGGGCTTCATTCCACCATCGTCCAGCGACGCGCCGGCCGTGCCGCAGGCGGTGCTCGACCGGGTGGTGCCGCCGGTACTGTACACGCCGCCACCGGGAACCGACGCCGGCAAGCTGGAAGTGATCTACAAGGTCTATCTCAGCGTCGACCGGAGGGTCGAGCGCGTGCAGAACTGGCAGACCTCGGGCGAGCCCGGTTTCGACCAGGCCGTGGGCGAGGCGCTGGCTGCGGCCAAGGCCTTCCCGCCGGAGACGCCGCGCGAGTTCCAGGTGCGCTATACCGGCGCCATGGCGCGCCCCGGTCCGCCGCGGCCGGCCCCGGCCCTGGACCTGAGCAAGCCGCCGGTGCGCATCACCCAGGCCTTGCTGCGCAAGCACATCCCGCCGGTGAATTTCACGCCCACGCGCTATGCCCGCGAAGGCGAGTACCGCGTCGTCTACCGCGTCCTGCCGGACCGCCAGGGCAAGGTTGCCAAGGTCGAGCTGCTCACCTCGTCCGGCGACATCCGGCTGGACAAGGCCGTCGAGGAAGCGCTGCGCGCCGCCAGGCCCTTCCCTCCCGGTACGCCCAGCTTCAGCTTCTCGTACTCGGGCACCCTGACGCGCAAGCCGGCGCCGCGCGAGCAGCCGGCCGTTGAAGCCGCCACGAGCGAAGGCGAACCCGAGCCCGCGCCCGAGAGCTGATCAATCCTTTTCCCAGGGCTCGGGCGCCTCGTTCGGATGGCGCCGGTGCACCTTGCCCTGGGTGGTGAAGCCGATCAGGCGCGCCACCACGGCCGCCAGGTACATCACCCCCACCAGCATCTCGATGCTGCACAGCGCGCGCGCATGCGTGGTCAAGGGGATCACGTCGCCGATCCCGGTGCTCGACAGCAGCGCGAAGCTCAGGTAATTCAGCTCGCTCCAGGTGCGCGGGGCGGACGCGTTGACGGCGGCGGCGAAGGTGCCCGGGTGCAGCTCCTGCACCATCAGGTAGAGGTGGGTGAAGCCCCAGGCCAGCAGGGTGAAGGTGGCGCCGGCGGCGAACAGCTCGTCGGTGGTGGCCTGGCGGTCGCCCATCATGTAGGCGATCAGGCTGCCGGCGGCATAGAAATAGAAGAGCGCTTCGAGCGCGGACGACCAGGGCAGCAGCGTGCTGCGCATGTCGAAGATGGTCTGGGCCGCCAGCAGCGCGATGATCGGCACCGCCAGCGAGATGCTGATCCAGGTCTCGCCGGGCGTGCGCCGCACCATGCGGATCGTCAGCGCCAGCACCAGCACGCCGAACACGTTCAGCGCGCCATGTCCCGTATGCTCGCTCTCGATGAAGGGGTAGAGCAGCATGCCGAGCAGCTGCACCAGCAACAGGATGGCGGAGGGATGGCGGCGGGTATGGCTCAGCAGGCGCAGGGTTCGCATGGGCGGAAAAGCAAAGTGATCAAGTTGCCATTGTAGTTTCACCCCGCTTCCAGCAGCGCGCGAAATTCGCGCACGGCCTGCGCCGGGTCGCTTGCCGCGTACACGCTGGTAATCGCCGCCACCATCGCCGCGCCACGCTTGACCAGCGGCGCGGCGTTCTGCGGCGTCATGCCGCCGATGACCGCCATCGGCAAGGCGACGCGGTCGCGCCAGACGTCGAGCAGCTGTGGTGGCGTGACAAAGCTGTATTTCTTCACGGTCGAAGGATAGAAGCCGCCGAAGGCGACGTAGCTGGCGCCGGCCTGCTGGGCCGCCTCGGCCAGTTTCAGTTCGCCGTAGCAGGACGCGCCGACGATCGCGCCGGGACCGAGCAGCGCGCGCGCCTCGGCCACAGAAGCGTCCGTGCCGCCCAGGTGCACGCCGTCGGCGCCGAGCGCGCGGCACAGCTCGACGTGGTCGTTGACGACGAGCGGGCGGCCATGGCGGCGGCACAGGGCCAGCAAGGCGGCGCCCTGCTCCGCCCGCAGCGCGGGGCTGGCGCTCTTGTTCCGGTATTGCAGCAGCGCGGCGCCGGCGGCCAGCGCGGTGTCGGTGACCGCCAGCAGGCGGTCGGTGTCGGCCCAGTCGGGCGTGACCAGGTAGAGTCCTTGCAGGGTGTGGGTGTTCTTCAAGGCGGTCTTTCAGTGGGTATGGAGGATGCGGCGCGGGATGCGCTGGCCGGGGGCGATCCAGAAGGCGTGGGCCAGGGTCTGGTGGCAGTAGTCCTGCGCGCGCTCGAGCGCCAGCTCCATCGGGTCGCCCAGCGCCAGCCGCGCGGCGATGGCGGCGGCCAGGGTACAGCCGCTGCCGTGGTAGGTGTGCGGCAGGCGCGGCAGGCGCCAGGTCCGCTGCTCGACGCCGTCGCGCAGCCAGCGGTTCAGGATGATCTCGCCCTCGCCATGGCCGCCGGTGACGAAGACGTGCTCGCAGGGCACGGCCCCCAGGGCCCGGGCCTCCGGCAGGTTCGGCACCAGCACGGTGGCCAGCGGCACCAGCTCGGCCAGGGCTTCGAGCGGATTGCCGCGGCCCAGCAGGTCGCCGTGGCCGCTGGCCAGCACCGGGTCGAGCACCACCGGCAGCGCCGGATCGGCTGCGCGCAGCTGGCGCAGCAGCGTGGCGATCGCAGCGGCATTCTCCTTGCTACCCGGGATGCCGATCTTCACCGCGTCGATGCTGCAGGTGTCGATCAGCGCATCGGCCTGGCGCAGCATGAAAGCGGCATCGACCGCGCGCACCTCGTGCACGCGGTTGTTGTCCTGCACGGTAAGAGCGGTCGCCACCGGCAGCGCATGCGCACCGAGCGCGCCGATGGCGGCGATGTCCGCCGCCAGCCCGGCCCCGCCGCCGGGATCGAGCCCGGCGAACACCAGTACGGTGGGCACCATCAGGCCACGGCTCCTTCAAGCGGCGAGGACGGCGCGGCGGCAAAGCGCTTGGGCATGCGCCCGGCCAGGTGCGCCTCGCGGCCGGCGATGACGGCATGGCGCATCGCGCGCGCCATCCGCACCGGGTCGCGCGCGCCGGCGATCGCGCTGTTCATCAGCACGCCGTCGCAGCCCAGCTCCATTGCCACCGCTGCATCCGACGCCGTGCCCACGCCGGCGTCGACCAGCACCGGAACACTCGCCTGCTCGATGATCAGACCCAGGTTCCACGGGTTGAGGATGCCCATGCCCGAGCCGATCAGCGAGGCCAGCGGCATCACCGCCACGCAGCCGATCTCCTGCAGGATGCGCGCCTGTACCGGGTCGTCGCTGCAGTAGACCATCACGTCGAAGCCGTCGCGCACCAGGACTTCCGCCGCCTTCAGGGTTTCCGGCATCTGCGGGAACAGGGTCGCCGGGTCGCCCAGCACCTCGAGCTTGACCAGGGTGCGTCCGCCCAGCAGTTCGCGCGCCAACTGCAGCGTGTATACGGCGTCTTTCGCCGTATAGCATCCGGCCGTGTTGGGCAGGATGGTGAATTCGCTCAGCGGCAGCACGTCCAGCAGGTTCGGCGTATTGCGGTCCTGGCCGATGTTCACGCGCCGGATCGCCACCGTGACGATCTCGGCGCCCGCCGCCAGCGTAGCGTCGCGGGTCTGGACCAGGTCGCGGTATTTGCCGCTGCCCACCAGCAGGCGCGACGCGTAGCGGCGGCCGGCGATGGTAAGAAAGTCTTCGTTCATTGCGTTCGTTGCGTTCATTGTCGTCTCCATGTTCAACCGCCGCCGATGGCGCGCACGATGTCCACCCTGTCGCCGGCCTGCAGGCGCCGCCCTGCCCAGGACTGGCGCGGCACGACTTCGCGGTTCACCGCCACCGCGACCGCCTGCCCGGCCAGGCCAAGCTCGCCGGTCAGTTCCTGCAGCGACTGCCCGGCCGGCACCTGGTAAGGTGCGCCGTTCAATTCGATTGCCGGCATCAGGCCTCCCGGTAGAGCCGGGCGCCGCCCTTGACGAACTCGATCGCCTTTTCCTGCATCCCCTGCGCCAGCGCCGCTTCCTCGCCCATGCCATTGGCGGCGGCGTAGGCGCGCACTTCCTGGGTGATCTTCATCGAGCAGAAATGCGGGCCGCACATCGAGCAGAAATGGGCCACCTTGCTCGACTCCTTGGGCAGGGTCTCGTCGTGGAAGGCGCGCGCCTTGTCGGGGTCGAGCCCCAGGTTGAACTGGTCGTCCCAGCGGAATTCGAAGCGCGCCTTCGACAGCGCGTTGTCGCGCATCTGGGCGCCCGGATGTCCCTTGGCCAGGTCGGCGGCATGGGCCGCGATCTTGTAGGTGATGATCCCATCCTTGACGTCGGCCTTGTCGGGCAGGCCCAGGTGCTCCTTGGGCGTGACATAGCACAGCATGGCGGTGCCGTACCAGCCGATGGTGGCCGCGCCGATCCCCGAGGTGATGTGGTCGTAGCCCGGCGCGATGTCGGTGGTGAGGGGGCCCAGCGTATAGAACGGCGCCTCGCTGCACTGCTCGAGCTGCAGGTCCATGTTCTCCTTGATCAGGTGCAGCGGCACGTGGCCCGGGCCTTCGATCATGGTCTGCACGTCGTGGCGCCAGGCCACCTGGGTGAGTTCGCCCAGGGTGCGCAGTTCGGCCAGCTGGGCCTCGTCGTTGGCGTCGTAGATCGAGCCGGGACGCAGGCCGTCGCCCAGGCTGAACGACACGTCGTAGGCCTTCATGATGGCGCAGATGTCCTCGAAATGCGTGTAGAGGAAGGACTCCTTGTGGTGGGCCAGGCACCACTTGGCCATGATCGAGCCGCCGCGCGAGACGATGCCGGTCAGGCGCTTCGCCGTCATCGGGACATAGGCCAGGCGCACGCCGGCGTGGATGGTGAAATAGTCGACGCCCTGCTCCGCCTGTTCGATCAGGGTGTCGCGGTAGATCTCCCAGCTCAGGTCCTCGGCCTTGCCGTTGACCTTTTCCAGCGCCTGGTAGAGCGGCACCGTCCCGATCGGCACTGGGGAATTGCGGATGATCCATTCGCGCGTCTCGTGGATATGCTTGCCGGTCGACAGGTCCATCACGTTGTCGGCGCCCCAGCGGATCGCCCAGGTCATCTTTTCCACTTCCTCGCCGATCGATGAGGTGACCGCCGAGTTGCCGATGTTGGCGTTGATCTTCACCAGGAAGTTGCGGCCGATGATCATCGGCTCGACCTCCGGGTGGTTGATGTTGGCCGGGATGATGGCGCGGCCGCGCGCCACTTCGCTGCGCACGAATTCCGGCGTGATTTCTAGCGGGATGCTGGCCCCGAACGACTGGCCCGGATGCTGGCGTCCCAGCAGCCCGGCGGTGCGCGCCCCCACCGGGCCCGATTCCACCAGGGAGGCCAGGTATTCGCGGCGGCGCAGGTTCTCGCGCAGGGCCACGAATTCCATCTCGGGCGTGATGATGCCCTGTCGCGCGTAGTGCATCTGGGTGACGTTGCGGCCCGGGAGCGCGCGGCGCGGCTTGCGCTGCAGGTTGAAGCGCAGCGCGGCGAGCGCCGGGTCGGCAAGGCGCGCCCGGCCGTATTCCGAGCTCGGCCCGGCCAGCTCCTCGGTATCGGCGCGCTCGCGGATCCACGGCAGGCGCGGCGACTTCAGGCCGCAGCGCAGGTCGATCGCGGCGGCGGGGTCGGTGTAGGGACCGGAGGTGTCGTAGACGAACAGCGGCGGGTTCGGCTCCCCGTCGAAGCTGCCGGGCGTGGGCGACTGGGAGATCTCGCGCATCGGTACCCGGATGTCGGGCCGGCTGCCTTCGATATAAATCTTGCGCGAATTCGGGAAGGGGGCGATGGCCGCGCTGTCGACCGTGGCGGTCGCGGCATCGAAAGCAGGTGAAGCGGGAAGCGCTGCCGTCAAGGCCGCGTCGAGTGGTGCATTCATGTGGCTCCTTTGCGAGGAGCCAGCAAAGGATTGATCGGGTGTGGCGTGACTGTGCGCATGCGCACGGCCGCCGGACCGACTGCTTCCCTTCGCTGGCATTATCCAGATCAGGTTCGGAGGGTATTTCTCACCCGCGCATGCTTCGATATGCATGTGCAGGACCCCTAGCGTGTGCTGCCGTTTCGGCAACGGAGCGGATTATAGCCGCTTGCCCGCCCATGTGTAAATACTATAAGCTCATAAGGGCAGTGCATGGGAGGCCTGCGGGCGGCGCGCCGGCGCCACGTATTTCCGGGCGGCCCGGCCAGCGTCGCCGCATCCACCCTGTCCTCCTCTATAATGTTCTTTTCAGCAAATCACATCGCCATATCATGGAATTAGCCAAGTCTTTCGAACCAGCCGACATCGAACAATATTGGCGTGCAGAGTGGGAAGGGCGCGGTTACTTCGCCGCCACCATGGAAGACGGCAAGCCGTCGTTCAGCATCCAGCTGCCGCCGCCGAACGTGACCGGCACGCTGCACATGGGCCACGCCTTCAACCAGACCGTGATGGACGGCCTGACCCGCTACTACCGCATGCGCGGCCATAACACCGCCTGGATCCCGGGCACCGACCACGCCGGCATCGCCACCCAGATCGTGGTGGAGCGCCAGCTCGACGCGCAGAAGATCTCGCGCCACGACCTGGGCCGCGACGCCTTCATCGAGAAGGTCTGGGAGTGGAAGGAAAAGTCGGGCAACACCATCACCGGCCAGATGCGCCGCATGGGCACCTCGCCCGACTGGCAGCGCGAATACTTCACGATGGACGAGACCCGCTCCAAGACGGTGTCGGAAGTCTTCGTGCGCCTGTACGAGCAGGGCCTGATCTACCGCGGCAAGCGCCTGGTCAACTGGGATCCGGTGCTGGGCACGGCGGTGTCGGACCTGGAAGTGGACTCGCAGGAAGAAGACGGCTCGATGTGGTACATCCGGTACCCGCTCGCCGACGGCTCGGGCCACCTGACGGTGGCCACCACCCGTCCTGAAACCATGCTGGGCGACGTCGCCGTGGCGGTGGACCCGACCGACGAACGCTATACCCACCTGCACGGCAAGATGCTGGTGCTGCCTTTGACCGGCCGCCAGATCCCGGTGATCGCCGACTCGTATGTGGACAAGGAATTCGGCACCGGCTGCGTGAAGATCACGCCGGGCCACGATTTCAACGACTACGCCGTCGGACAGCGCGCGGGCCTGGCGCCGATCACGATCATGACGCTCGACGCCAGGATCAACGAGAACGCCCCGAGCCAGTACCAGGGCATGGACCGCTTCGCCGCGCGCAAGCAGATCGTCGCCGACCTGGAAGCGCAAGGCCTGCTGGAACAGGTCAAGCCGCACAAGCTGATGGTGCCGCGCGGCGACCGTACCGGCGTCGTCATCGAGCCGATGCTGACCGACCAGTGGTTCGTCGCCATGAGCAAGCCGGCCCCGGAAGGCACCTTCAATCCGGGCAAGTCGATCACCGAAGTGGCGATGGAAAAAGTCGCCAGCGGCGAGATCAAGTTCGTGCCCGAGAACTGGACCACCACCTACAACCAGTGGCTGGGCAACATCCAGGACTGGTGCATCTCGCGCCAGCTGTGGTGGGGCCACCGCATCCCGGCCTGGTATGCGGAAGACGGCCAGATCGTGGTCGCGCGCAGCGAGGAAGAAGCGCAGGCCAAGGCCAAGGCAGCCGGCATCGCGGGCGCCCTGCGCCGCGACGACGACGTGCTCGACACCTGGTTCTCGTCTGCCCTGGTCCCCTTCTCGACCATGGGCTGGCCCGAGCAGACGAAGGACATGTCGATGTTCCTGCCGTCGTCGGTCTTGGTGACGGGCTTCGACATCATCTTCTTCTGGGTCGCCCGCATGGTGATGATGACGACCCACTTCACCGGCAAGGTGCCGTTCGAGACCGTGTACGTGCACGGCCTGGTGCGCGACAGCCAGGGCCAGAAGATGTCGAAGTCGAAGGGCAATACGCTCGACCCGATCGACCTGATCGACGGCATCGGCATCGAGGAACTGGTTGCCAAGCGCACCACCGGCCTGATGGACCCGCGCGCGTCGGAAAAGATCGCGAAAGCCACGCGCAAGGAATTCCCGAATGGGATCCCGGCCTTCGGCACCGACGCCGTGCGCTTCACGATGGCGAGCTACGCTTCGCTGGGCCGCAACATCAACTTCGACCTCGGCCGCTGCGAAGGCTACCGCAACTTCTGCAACAAGATGTGGAATGCGACGCGCTTCGTGATGATGAATACCGAAGGCAAGGACTGCGGCGCGCCGAACCCGGAAGACCTGTCGCAGGCCGACCGCTGGATCATCTCGCTGATGAACCGCACCGAACTCGAGGTGGCCAAGGGCTTCGCCGACTACCGCTTCGACAACATCGCCAGCACCATCTACAAGTTCGTCTGGGACGAATACTGCGACTGGTACCTGGAAGTGGCCAAGGTCTCGGTCCAGCAGGGCACCGAAGCGCAGCAGCGCGCCACCCGCCACACCCTGCTGCGCGTGCTGGAAGTGATCCTGCGCCTGGCGCATCCGATCATCCCGTTCGTGACCGAAGCGCTGTGGCAGGCCATCGCTCCGCTGGCCGGCAAGACTGGCGACAGCATCATGGTCCAGCCCTACCCGCTGGCCGACCTGTCCCAGGTCAGCGACGAAGCCGAAGCCTGGATGGCCCAGCTCAAGGACCTGACCAACGCCACCCGCAACCTGCGCGGCGAGATGAAGCTCTCGCCCTCGGTGCGCGTGCCGCTGATCGTCGAACCGGGCGCCGGGGCCGAACGCGCCGCCCTGGCCGGCTTCGCGCCCTATGTCCAGTCGCTGTGCAAGCTGGCGGAAGTGCAGATCGTCGACGCCCTGCCGGAGTCGCCGGCCGCGGTGTCGGTCGTCGGCACCACCAAGCTGATGCTGAAAGTCGAGATCGACGTCGCCGCCGAACGCGAGCGCCTGTCGAAGGAGATCGCGCGCATCGAAGGCGAGATCGCCAAGGCCAACGGCAAGCTCTCGAGCGAAAGCTTCGTGGCCCGCGCCCCGGCCGCGGTGGTGGCGCAGGAAAAGGAACGCGTCGCGAACTTCTCGGCGACGCTGGACAAGATGCGCGAGCAGTTGGGCAAGCTGGCGGCGTAAGCTGCCGGCGCTTCATGGAGAACGCGGCCCTGGCGGCCGCGTTTTTCATTGCTGCTGCGCCCAGGTGTGGATTGGAATGGTTCTTCGGATTCCGATCACCCCACGGCCGACGCAGTTTGCTACACTGGTCCCGCGTGACAACAACAATGGAGACTCACAATGCGTAAACTGATTTGGGCAAGCCTGATTGCCATGATGGTCGCGGTTCCTGCAGCCATGGCGCAAAGCACCTCGGCGGCCGGCACCTGGAAAACGATCGACGACGAAACCGGCAAGCCGAAGTCCCTGGTGCGCATCACCGAGGAAGGCGGCGTCCTGACCGGCAAGATCGAAAAGCTGTTCCGCCCTGCGGACCAGGACCAGAACCCGAAATGCACCGCCTGCCAGGGCGCGCTCAAGGACCAGCCGCTGATCGGCATGACCATCCTGTCGGGCCTGAAGAAGGACGGCAACGAGTACACCGGCGGCGAGATCATGGATCCAAGCAAGGGCAAGACCTACAAGAGCAAGGCGCAGCTGAAGGACAACGGCAGCAAGCTGGAAGTGCGCGGCTACATCGGCGCGCCGATGTTCGGCCGTTCGCAGACCTGGGTCCGCGAGCAGTAAGCAGGCTGCACGGGGATGGCGCCGCGCCAGGGTGGGCGGCGCCGGAACCGTTCAATCGCCGCCCGTCGACAAGCGGTAGCCAACCCCGGTTTCGGTCAGCAGGTAGCGCGGCTGCGCCGGGTTGTCTTCCAGCTTGTGGCGCAAATGCCCCATGTAGATGCGCAAGTAATGTCCGTCCTCGGTGTGCGAGGGCCCCCAGACGGACCGCAGTAGCTGGGGGGCCGTCAGCACCCGCCCTGCACTGCCTGCCAACATCGCGAGCAGCCGGTATTCGGTCGGGGTCAGGTGCACGCCCTTGCCCTGCTTGAACACGCGCCGGTCCTTCAGGTCGATCGTCACGTCCCCGAAGCACACCAATCCCGTATTGTCCCCGTCCGGCTGCCGCTGTCGCCGCAGCGTCGCGCGCACGCGCGCCTGGAGTTCGCCTACGCTGAAGGGCTTGGTCAGGTAATCGTCGGCGCCGGCATCGAGCGCGCCGATCTTGTCCGCCTCGGCGGTGCGCGCCGACAGCACGATCACCGGGACGCCCGACCATTTCCGCACATCGTTGATGAAACCCAGGCCGTCGCCGTCTGGCAGGCCGAGGTCGAGGATGACCAGGTCCGGAGCGCGCGTGCCGGCATCGCTCAGGCCGCGACGGACCGTGTCGGCCTCGTGTACCTGCCAGCCTTCTTCTTCCAGCGCGGCCCGGACGAACCGGCGGATCTGCGGCTCGTCTTCCACCAGCAGCGCCAGGGGGGCGGTGTCTTTCATGCGGCGCTCTTCGCTTCCATGGCGGGTTCCTCGGTGGATGGGGGCTGCCCGAGGGGCAGCAGGATGACGAAGGCGGCCCCGCCCAGCGCCGACTGCGCGTAGCGTATCCGGCCACCGTGCGCCTCGACGATGGCGCGGCAGATCGCCAGGCCCAGGCCGACGCCGCTGCGCGCGGACTCGCGTTCGCCGCGGGTGAATTTCTCGAACATGTCTTCTTCGCGCCCCGGAGGGATGCCGGGGCCGTCGTCGGCCACCGTCAACATGGCGCTGGCGCCATGCAGCTCCGCAGCGATGTCGATCCGCGATCCCGGCATTGTATATTTGGCGGCGTTCTCCAGCAAATTGCACAGCACGCGTTCGAGCAGGACGGCGTCGAAGCGCACCAGCGGGAAATCCGGCGCGATGCTGGTGGTGACGCGATGCCGCACCAGCAGCGGAGCGCTCAGGCGCAAGGCGGTGCCCACCACTTCTTCCAGCGCCTGCCATTCGCGCCGCAGCTTGATTTCCCCGCTTTGCAGGCGCGCCATGTCCAGCAGGTTGGCCACCAGGGCGCTCATGCGCAGCGCTTCGTCATGCAATCCGTGGGCCAGCGCCAGCTGGGCCGCCGGCAGCGCCGGACGGGCGCGCGCCAGCGATTCCGACAGGCCGACCAGCGAGGTCAAGGGCGTGCGCAAGTCGTGCGACAGCGCCGCCAGCAGCGAATTGCGCAGGTGTTCGGTCTCCATGCTCACCAGCGCCGCTTGCGCGACCTCGATGTAATGCACCCGTTCGAGCGCGATCGCCGCCAGCGCGGCGAATGTGTCGAGCTGGGCGCGCTGCTCGGGGATCAGGATCCAGCGCTGCTGTTCCGGCGCGATGGCCAGCACGCCGCGGGTGCGCATCGGGGCCACCAGCGGCAGGTAGAAATAGGGACTGGCCGGCAGGGTCCCGGTGCCCAGGCCGGCGCTTTCGCCGCGGTCGTAGGCCCATTGGGCGATGCCCAGGTCGGCCCCGCCGGCGGCGCCTGGCTGGGCGGGCGCCTGCAGCTTGCCCTGTGCGTCCGGCACCAGGAGGATGGCCCTGGCGCGGAAGCTACGCTCGACGACATCCCGGGTCATGTCGACGATCTGTTCGGCTTGCAGGGCGCCCGACAGGTCGCTGGCGAATTCGTAGAGGGCGCGCGAGCGCCGTTCGCGGTGCGCCGCCACATGGGCCTGGAAGCGCAGGCCCGCGGTCAGGTGACCGGTAATAAGGCCGACCGCGAGCATGACCCCGAAGCTCACCAGGTACTGCAGGTCGGACACGGCGAACGAAAAGCGCGGCTGGACGAAGAAGAAGTCGAAGCAGGCCACCCCGACGCAGGTGGCGACCACGGACGCCCCACGTCCGAGGCGCACGGCAACCAGCAGCACGACCAGCAGGAACAGCATGGCGATGTTGGCCAGGTCCAGGTAAGGGAGCAAGGGCGTTGCCAGCAGCGCCGTCGCCAGGCTGCTCGCCGCCGCGATCGCCCAGGCCTTCCATCTGCGCTTGCCGCTGCTGGCGGCTTGCGCCATGGGGGTGGGGCCGGCAACGGGCGCCGGCTGGTGCGCCGCCTCGCCGATCTCGACCAGGTCGATGTCCGGCGCCAGCGCGGCGATGCGCCGGCGGTGCGGGGTGCGCCACCGCCAGCCGCGATGGCCGCGCGCCATCACGATTTTCGACAGGTTGTGCTCGCGTGCATAGTCCACGAGGGCGGCGCCGATGTCGGCACCGGCGAGAACCACCGTGCTGGCGCCGAGGTCCTTGGCCAGCTTGAGGTTGAGCAGGATGCGTTCGCGCCGCTGCGCGGCAAGCCGCTGCAGGCCGGGCGTCTCCACGTACACCGCATGCCAGTCGGCGCCGAGCTGCCCGGCCAGGCGCGCCGTATTGCGCACCACGTGCTCGCTGCCGGGCCGGGGGCCGATACAGGCCAGCAGGCCGCCTCCGGTCTTCCAGACCGTCTCGATCGACTTTTCCACGCGGTAGGCGCGCACGTCGTCCTCGACCCGGTCGGCGGTGCGGCGCAAGGCCAGCTCGCGCAAGGCGATCAGGTTCCCCTTGCGGAAGAAATGGCGGGTGGCGCGCTCGGCTTGCGGCGCCCCGTAGACCTTGCCGCTTTTCAGGCGCGCCAGCAGCTCGTCGGCCGGCAGGTCCACCAGCACGACTTCGTCGGCGCCGTCGAACACCGTATCGGGCACGGTTTCCGTGACCCGGATGCCGGTAATGCCGCCGACCACGTCGTTCAGGCTGTCCAGGTGCTGCACGTTCATGGTGGTGAACACGTCGATACCGGCATCGAGCAGTTCCTCCACGTCCTGCCAGCGTTTCGGATGGCGCGAGCCGGGCGCGTTCGAGTGGGCCAGCTCGTCCACCAGGAGCAGGACCGGATGCCGCGCCAGCGCCGCGTCGAGGTCGAACTCGGCCAGCAGCTTGCCGCGGTGACCCAGGCTTGCCGGCGGCAGCACTTCCAGCGTGTCCAGCATGGCGGCGGTGTCGGCGCGGCCGTGGGTTTCCACCACGCCGACCAGGGGCGCCTGTCCGGCGGCCTGCAGCTTGCGGGCGGCGGCCAGCATGGCGTAGGTCTTGCCCACCCCGGCCGACGCGCCGAAATAGATGCGCAGGCGCCCGCGCGCCGCCTTGCGCTCCTGGTCCTGGACCTGGGCCAGCAGCGCATCCGGATCCGGGCGCTGGCTCTCGCTTGCAGACATCGGCAGGTTTCTCCTGTTGGTTTCAGCGCGGCTCGGCGTCGAGCGCCAGGTTCAGCGCGAGGACGTTGACCCTGGCCTCGCCGAACACACCGAGGAATTGCCCGATAGTATGCTCCGATATCAGCGCGTCGACCCGGCTGCGCACTATTCCGCGGGCCGCGGCCACCCGGCCAGCCTGGTAGCGTGCCGCGGCCAGGCTGATCTCGGGGTCGAGCCCGCTTGCCGAGGCTGTCACCAGGTCGACCGGGACAGCCACCGTGTTGCTCGGGTCGGCGGCGCGCAGGGCGGCCAGCCTGCCCTCGACGGCGTCGACCAGGGCCGGGTTGAGCGGTCCGAGGTTGGAGCCGGCACTGGCGCCGCCGTTGTTCGCCATCGGGGCGGTGGCCGAGGGGCGGCCCCAGAAATAGCCGGGCGCGCTGAAGGACTGGCCGATCAGCCTGGATCCGACGACCTGGCCGTTGCGCGTTACGAGGCTGCCGGCTACCTGGTCGGGAAAGGCCAGCTGGCCGATGCCGGTCACCGCCAGCGGATACAGCACGCCGACCAGCAGCGTGAGGGCGGCGAGCAGGCCAAGCGCGGGACGTAGATGGGATTGCATGACTTTCCTTTTTTAGACGAGGTTCAGCGCCGACAGCAGCATGTCGATCAGCTTGATGCCGATGAAGGGCAGGACGATGCCGCCGCCGCCATAGACCAGGATATTCCGGCGCAGTAAGGCTGCAGCACCGATCGCCCGGTAGCGCACGCCCTTGAGCGCCAGGGGAATGAGCACGATGATGATCAAGGCATTGAAGATCACCGCAGACAGGATCGCCGAGTCGGCGCTGGTGAGCCGCATGAGGTCGAGCGCTTCGAGCTGCGGATAGGTGCCCACGAAGGCGGCCGGGATGATGGCGAAATACTTCGCGATATCGTTGGCGATCGAGAAGGTCGTCAGCGCGCCGCGCGTCATCAGCATCTGCTTGCCGATCTCCACGATTTCCAGCAGCTTGGTCGGGTTCGAATCGAGGTCGACCATGTTGCCGGCTTCCTTGGCGGCCTGGGTGCCGGAATTCATGGCCACTGCCACGTCGGCCTGGGCCAGGGCCGGCGCATCGTTGGTGCCGTCGCCGGTCATGGCGACCAGCCTGCCCTGCGACTGGTAGTCGCGGATCATCCTGAGCTTGTCCTCGGGCGTGGCTTCGGCCAGAAAATCGTCCACGCCGGCTTCGGCCGCGATCGCGGCGGCGGTCAGCCGGTTGTCGCCGGTGATCATGACGGTCTTGATGCCCATCCGGCGCAGTTCGGCGAAGCGCTCCCTGATGCCGCCCTTGACGATATCCTTGAGCTCGACCACGCCCATGACGCGGCCTCCGTCGGCCACCGCCAGCGGCGTGCTGCCGCGGCGCGCGACCTCGTCGGCCAGCAGCGCCATCTCGGCCGGATACGACATGCCCAGCGCCTCGACGTGCTTGCGCACCGAATCGGCGGCGCCCTTGCGCACCTGGCGCGCCCCCACGTCGACGCCGCTCATGCGGGTGTTGGCGCTGAAGGGCACGAACACGGCCTGGAGCGTGCCCATGTCGCGTTCGCGGATGGCGAAGCGCTGCTTGGCCAGCACCACGATAGAGCGGCCTTCCGGCGTTTCGTCGGCCAGCGAGGCCAGTTGCGCGGCCTCGGCCAGCTGCTGCTCGGTCACGCCGGGCGCCGGGAAGAAGCCGGCGGCCTGGCGGTTACCGAGGGTGATGGTGCCGGTCTTGTCGAGCAACAGCACGTCGACGTCGCCGGCTGCTTCGACCGCGCGGCCGGAGGTGGCGATGACGTTCGCACCCATCATCCGGCTCATGCCGGCCACGCCGATCGAGGACAGCAAGGCGCCGATGGTGGTCGGGATCAGGCACACCAGCAGCGCGATCAGCACGGTGACGCTGACCGGGGCGCCGGCGCCTGCCGCCGCCACGCCGAACAGCGAGAACGGCAGTAGGGTCACGGTGACCACCAGGAACACGATGGTCAGCGCCACCAGCAGGATGGTCAGCGCGATCTCGTTGGGGGTCTTCTGGCGCCTGGCGCATTCGACCATGGAGATCATGCGGTCGAGGAAGGTTTCGCCCGGGTTGACCGCCACGCGCACCACCAGCCAGTCGGACAGCACGCGGGTGCCGCCGGTCACGGCCGAGAAGTCGCCGCCGGACTCGCGGATGACAGGCGCGGATTCGCCCGTGATGGCGCTCTCGTCGACCGAGGCCACGCCTTCGATGACCTCGCCGTCGATCGGGATCACGTCGCCCGCTTCGACCAGGATGACGTCGCCCTTGCGCAGTTCGGTCCCGGGTGCGGCAAGCCAGCTGCTGCCGTGCCTGGGCGCGGCCAGCTTCTTGGCCATGACGGCCTGCTTCAGGCCGCGCAGCGACGCGGCCTGGGCCTTGCTGCGGCCTTCGGCCAGTGCTTCGGCGAAGTTCGCGAACAGGACGGTGAACCATAGCCAGACCGTGATCGCCAGGATGAAGCCGCGGTCCAGCCTGGCGGGGTCGCCCAGCGACTGGAACAGCATCAGCGTGGCCAGGATGCTGCCGACATAGACCACGAACATCACCGGGCTGCGGGCCTGGGTGCGCGGATCGAGCTTGGCGAAGGCCTCCCCCACCGCCGGCCAGGCCAGGCTGGCGTCGAACAGGGTCAGCGGGGCGCGCGGCTGCGCTGCGGGAGCGAGCGTCTTTGCTTGGGACATCGTGAACTCCGAATCCATGGTGTTATTTGGTGTACAGCTGCAGGTGCTCGACTACCGGGCCCAGCGCCAGGGCGGGAACGTAGTTCAGCACGCCGACGAGCAGGACCACGCCGACCAGCAGCAAGACGAAGACCGGACCATGCGTCGGCATGGTGCCCGGGTTGGCGGCCAGGCGCGGCTTGGCCGCCAGCGCGCCGGCAATGGCCAGCACCGGCACGATCACGGCGAAGCGCCCGAACCACATCGCGATGGCCAGCATCGTGTTGTAGAAAGGCGTGTTGGCCGACAGCCCGGCGAAGGCGCTGCCGTTGTTGTTGGCGGCCGAGCTGAAGGCGTACAGGATTTCCGAGAAACCGTGGGCGCCGGGATTGGCGATGCCGGCCTTGCCCGCATCGAGCAGGACCGCGGCGGCCGTACCGGCCAGCACCAGCACCGGGGTGACCAGGATGGCGATCGAACTCATCTTCATTTCATGGCTCTGGATCTTCTTGCCCAGGTATTCCGGCGTGCGGCCGATCATGAGGCCGGCAATGAAGACGGCCAGGATGGCGAACACCAGCATGCCGTAGAGGCCCGAACCGACGCCGCCGAAGACCACTTCGCCCAGCTGCATCAGCAGCATCGGCACCGCCCCGCCCAGCGGCGAGAACGAATCGTGCATGGCATTCACGGCGCCGCAGGAGGCGGCCGTGGTGACGGCGGCGAACAGGCTGGAGGCCGCGATGCCGAAGCGGGTTTCCTTGCCCTCCATGTTGCCGCCAGCCTGCAGGGCGCTGGCGCCCTGGTCGACGCCGAGCGCCGCCAGTTGTGGATGGGCCGCCTGCTCGGCGCCCATCGCCACCAGGCTGGCGGCGACGAAGATCAGGCTCATGGCCGCCAGCACGGCGACACCCTGGCGCCGGTCGCCGACCAGGCGGCCGAAGGCGAAGCACAGGCCCGCCGGCACCAGGAAGATCGCCAGCATCTGCGCGAAATTCGACAAGGGCGTCGGATTCTCGAACGGATGGGCGGAATTGGCATTGAAGAAGCCGCCGCCGTTAGTGCCGATCATCTTGATCGCCTCCTGCGAGGCCACCGGCCCCATCGGGATGGTCTGCGAGCCTGCTGTCAGGCTCCGCAGCACGGCCCGCCCCTGCGCATCCTCGGCAGGCTGGCCGTCGGCCCCGGTAACGGGAACCGTGTACGCCACCGGCTCGATCAGTCGGACCTGCTGGTAAGGCGCGAAGTTCTGGATCACGCCCTGCCCCATCAGGAACACGGACAGCAGCAGCGACAAGGGCAGCAGCACATACAGCGTCGAGCGGGTCAGGTCGACCCAGAAATTGCCGATGCTGGCGGCCGAGCGCGCCGTGAAGCCGCGGATCAGGGCGTACACCACGGCCATGCCGGTGGCGGCGGAGAAGAAGTTCTGCCCGGTCAGCGCCAGCATCTGGGTCAGGTAGCTCATGGTCTGCTCGCCGCTATAGCCCTGCCAGTTGGTGTTGGCGACGAAGCTGACGGCGGTATTGAACGACGAATCCGGGCCGACGTTGGGCAGGGCCTGGGGGTTGAGCGGCAGCCAGGCCTGCAGGCGCTGGAGTGCGAACACGAACAGGGCGCCCAGCGTATTGAACACCAGCAGCGCGGTGGCATATGCTTTCCAGCCCATGTCGCAGTCGGGCGCCACGCCGCCGGCGCGGTAAAGCAGGCGCTCGACCGGCGCCAGCCAGCCCAGGCCGGGCACCGCGCCGCGATCGCCCACACGAGCCAGCAAGCTGCCCAGCGGCCAGGCAAGGACGAACAGCACGGCAAGGAAGGCGCCAAGCAGCGCCAAGGCGTGCAGGGTCATCACAGTTCCTCCGCGTTCAGCAGGGCGTGGACCAGGTAGACCATCAGCCCCGCGGCCGCAAGCGCGCCGATATGCCAGATTTCCATTATTGTTCTCCCAGCCTGGCGCAGCCCTGCGCCAGCGCCCAGCTCAGTGCGCACAACAGCACCAATGCCCCGATATAGATCGCATCCATGTTCTTCCTTTGGTAGTTCGGCCGACAGGAAACCAGGGTAGCGCCGGCCGTCTAAAAATGGTGTAAAGACTCCTGTGGCGCCTGTAAACAAGCCGTAAAAATCAGAAGGTCTTGCCGATGGTGAGGACCAGCGCCGGCTTGCCCAGGAACTTCCCGTTGGCGGGCGAGGCATAGGCCGCCTTGCCGGCATCGGTGCCGATCCAGGCGAGCGATCCGGTGACGATGCCGAAGTCGCGGGTGACGCCGATTTTCCAGTCGGTATAGCTGGCCGCGGCATTGCCGGCGACGCGCTGGCGTCCGGCATGCAGGTTGATCACCGTGCCATCGCCGGCGTCCAGGTTGGCGGCCAGATCGAGATAACCGCTGTTCCTGCTGTCGACGAAACCGAACAGGTCGGTGACGGCATGCGAGTACTTCAGCACGGCCGGCCCGTACGACAACTGGGCATACAGCTCGGTCGTGTTGGCGGTGGTAAAGCCGGCGACCCTCCTCAAGCCATTCGACGGGTAGACATAGGCCAACACGCCGACGTCGTAGCCGAGGCCCGGCGCCACTTCGCCGCGCTTGCCGGCATACAGGTCGAGCTCGACGGAACCGCCGCCGCCGGCATCCTTCGTCCAACTGATCGTCGAGGCCCAGGCCCCGGCATAGGCGCCGGAAGGGGTGTGCACGGCATCAGCGCCGCCCTGCAGGGCAGGCTGGAGACGGGTCTGGGAGATGCCGCGGTAGCGATAGTCGCTGGCGACGGCGGCGTTGGCACTCAATTCGGTCGCCCTGGCTTCGTCGGCAAACGCGTTGCCGGCAGAGCAGGCGGTGATCAAGGCTGCTGCGAGGACGGTAGCGCTTGTCGTGGATTCCGGCGGCGTGCAGCCGCGGCGGAGCCGGCCGGCAATGGTCATCGATGCTGTCATGTGGCTTCTTCAAGGTGGGTGACTGAGGTGAAGAAGCGTAGCAAGCACGCCGTAAATATTTTCTAAAATTCAAATCCGCCGGCGTAAACAAGCCGTCAAGAATGTGGACGAGCGTCGAAGACGGCGGTCCAGCCGTGCGCCACGAAAATTGTTTTTCCGCTAACTTCTCTGTATTGCTGAGTTCTCCGCAACGAGCACACCCACCCGAGGAAACCATGAATACCGTAGAACCGACGCTGCTTCCCGGAGGCAGCCGATGATCTTCCTGCGCCTTGCCTGCCTGATGGCCGGCGTAGCAGTGCTGGTCGTGCCGCCAGCCATGCTGTTCCCGAACGGCGCCGTGGCGTCCAGCCTGCTTGGCGCGCTCGCCATGGGGCTGATGCTGATGCTGGCCGCCTCCGCCTTCTTCTTCATCACCTTCTCGGCGCACCGGATCAAGCGCTCGCCCCCGCTGCGCCGCCTGTGCGTGATGCTGCTGGGCGCACCGCTGCTGGCCGGCATCGCCACGCTGTGGTTCGGCACCGACCCGAACGTGCTGTGGATGGGCGGCCTGCTGCTGAGCTTTACGCTGGTGACCGGCCTGGCGCTGGTGTACCCGATCCTGCAGGGTCCGAGCGCGAGCCGCCAGCGCGCCCGCGACGCCCGCCCGACCCGGCGCGAGCCGGTGCTCTACCGGGCCTGAGCCGCAGGCCGTCCTTGCGCCGCCCGCCGGGCGGCGCGATTGTGCTATCGTCGGGTTCCCTGGATCCGCTTTTCCTGCGTGGCCGATGAGCATACCGACGAGCGTTCCCAAGCCGGCGCGCCCCGTGGTGCGGGGCCGCGCGCTGCGCTACCTGCGGCTGCTGAGCCTGTTCGCAGGCGTGCTCGCGCTCATCCATCCCCCGCTGCTGCTGCGCTCGATCGCGCACGCCATCCCCGACCTGGTCGAACCCTTCGTGATGCTGGGCGGGATGCTGCTGGCGGCCGGCGGCTATTTCGTGATCGGCCTGGCGGGCAACCGCATGCGCCGCTCGCCGCCGCTGCGCTCGCTGGCCTCGCTGCTGATGATGATGCCCTTCGCCGCCAGCGCCATCGTGGTCTGGCATGGCGGCAGCCCTACGCTGCTGCGGGTATGCGGCTTCCTGATGGTGCTCACCCTGGTGCTCTACCTGAGCTTCATCTATCCGCTGATGTACACGCCCAAGCCCAGGAACAAGGCGCGGCCGCTCGACGACTACAGCCAGCCGGCGTCGCGCGCCATCCGGTAGGCCTCGACCCGGTTGGCCGCGCCCAGCTTGCTGATCGCCTCGGACAGGTAGTTGCGCACGGTCCCTTCGGACAGGTGCACCTGGCGCGCGATGTCGCCGCTGGTACGCCCTTCCCCGGCCAGGCGCAGTACCTGGCGCTCGCGCTCGGTGAGCGGGTCGCCCCCGCCGCTCCAGCTCTCCAGCGCCAGCTCGGGCGCGATCGCCCGGCCGCCTTCGTGCACCGCGCGGATCGCCGCCGCCAGCGCGTCGACCGGCGCATCCTTGAGCAGGTAGCCGCGCACGCCCGCTTCCAGCGCGCGCCGCAGGTAGCCGCTGCGCCCGAAGGTGGTCACCACGATCACCTTCGCCGCCAGGCGCCGCTCCTTGATCTGCCCCGCCAGCTCGAGGCCCGTCATCAGGGGCATCTCGATGTCGGTCAGGACGATGTCGGGCCCCAGCGTTTCGCACAGCGCCAGCGCTTCGCGCCCGTTGGTGGCGGTGCCGACCACCTCGAAGTCGGGCTCCAGGCGCAGCAGCGCGGCCATCGCACCCAGCACCAGGTTCTGGTCTTCGGCCAGCAGGATGCGGATCATGTCGTGGCTCCCGCGGGAATGCGCAGTTCGAGTTCGAGGCCGGCGCGGGCGCGCAGCGCCAGCTTGCCGCCCACCGCCGCCACGCGCTCGCGCATGCCGGACAAGCCGTTGCCCTGGCGGATATCGGCTTCGCTGCGCGCCTGCCCATCGTCGGCGATGCGCAGTACGGCCACGCCGTGCTCCAGCGCGAGCGAGACGCTGCAGCGCCTGGCGCCCGCATGCCGCACCACGTTGGTGACCGCCTCGCGCAGCGCCAGCGCCACCACGTTCTCGGCCGCCGGCGCCAGTGCGAAGCGCTCCACGTTTTCATGCAGCTGGACGTCGGCCGCGGCCAGGCTGGCGCGTGCGCTGGCCAGCGCATGGGCCAGGCCGCTCTCGCGGTAGCCGCTCACGGCCGCGCGCACTTCGGCCAGGGCCTGGCGCGCGCTGGTTTCGATGTCGCCGATTTCGCGTGCGCAGGCGCCGGCATCGCGGTGCACGAGTTTTTTCGCCAGTTCGGCCTTGAGCGCGATGAGCGACAGCGAATGCCCGAGCAGGTCGTGCAGGTCGCGCGAGATGCGTTCACGCTCGGCGATGGTGGCCATGTGCTCGACCTCTTCCTGCTTGCGCACCAGCGCCTGGCGCGAGCGGCGCAGGCGCGCATCCATGACGGCGCCCACGCCCACCGGCAGGCTGATGGTCAGGACCGGCATCAGGAACAGGAAGCGCATCTGCATGCCGGGGATCAGGAAGGACGCCAGGCCGGCCAGGGCCACCACGCCCACGATCGCCAGCATGGCAAGGCGCAGCTGCGTGATCCCGGCGGCGGCCGCGCAGGCAAAGATGAAGAAGGTGGCGGCGCCGGCGTTCCAGCGCACCCAGGCCGCGCCGATCAGGCAGCCCGCCAGCATGCAGCCGACCGACTGCCAGCCGCGCGCCCAGTAGCTGGCGAAGTACAGCGCCAGGAACACCACCAGCGTGAGCGCCAGCATCAGCGCCTCGAAGGGAGTCGGCGCGACGTAGGCGTACTTCCAGCCCATGTAGCCGAGGCTGAGCAGCCAGAAGTACGGCATCTTGCCCTGCTCGGGCGGGATCCAGGGTCCCGTCCATACTCTGCCCATGCCCTGCCCGATCCGGTTCATATAGTGTGAGTGTTTAACAGGTGGTTATTGTGCGAGCAGGCGCACGTCGGCGATCTCGAAGCGGTAATCGCCCGGCTGTGGACCGGCGTTGAATCCTAACATGGTCACGGCCGCCGGATCGATGCCCTTGAAGTCGCTGAAGGGCACCGTCACTTCGGTCCACTCCGGCCCCGCCGTGAAGGACGTCGCACCGGGCATGCGCACCCCCTGCGACATCGCGATCAGCTGGTAGCGCTTGCCGTCGCCGCGGGCCTTGAAGCGGACCACCTTGGCGGCCGAGAGGTCGACCGGTTGCATCGGCGCCGCGCCCGGCATGAAGGCCACGCCGGCCCAGGCAAAGGGCAGGCCCGGCGCAACCTTCGCATCGATCGCCAGCGGTACCTCGCCGCCCGGCAATGCCGGTCCTGCGGCCAGGGCGACGGTCGATTTGCCGCCGACATAACTGTCGGTCGACGGACCCCACCCCATGCCGAAAGGACTGGCCAGGTGCTGCTCGCTGAACTGGCTGATACGCCCGCCAGGCGGCAATGCAATCGGTTTGCTGACCGGCTGCGCCGCCTTCGCCACCTGCTCGCGCTGGGCGTCGCGCAGGCCGTTCGCGCTCTCGCCGTTCTTCCACACCTCGACGATCTGGCGCGTGGCCAGGATGTCGGCGGCCGGGTTGCCGTCGACCAGCAGCAGGTCGGCCTTGTAGCCCTTCTGGATGCGGCCGCGCTGCCCGAGCCTGAACACCTTCGCCGGCACGCTGGTCGCCGCCGCCAGCGCCTGCGCCGGGCTCATGCCCGCTTCGACGAGGGCCTTGAGTTCGCGGTGCATGCTCACGCCGTACTGCGTGCCGGGATTGCCCGCGTCGGTCCCGGCCAGCACCGGCACGCCGGCCGCCACCATCGCCGCCGCGACCGCCTTCGGGGCCAGCAGCCGTTCGTGGCGTGCGGTGTTGCCATAGCTGGTCTTGAGCGGGGCCTGTGCATCCTTGTCGAGCAAGGCGGCAAAGCCGGGATGGGCCAGCAGGTCGTCGCCGCGCCAGCCGGCCATGCTCTCCAGCACGGTGAAGGTCGGGATCACGAAGGCGCCCCGGCTGGCAGCCAGTTGCGCCAGGCCTTTGGCATCGCTCGAAGTCCCGGGAAACAGGTGCACCAGGCCGTCCGCGCCGGCCGATAAGACGGCGCGCGCATCCTTTTCGTTGCCGATGTGGACGACCGCCAGCTTGCCGCGCCGGTGCGCCGCCTCGATCACGGCGGTCGCCGTCGCCAGGTCGAGCGACTGGAAGCCGTAGCCGGTCTCCATCACGATCTTGATGAAGTCGGAACCCTCTGCGATGCGCGCGTCCACGAAGGCCTGGGCCTGTTCCGACTTGGTGATGGTGGGAATGGCGAGGCCGAACTGGGTGCCATGGCCATTCGGCGCGGTGACCAGGGTCCCGGCGGAAAACAGGTCGGCATGGTGGTGGTTGCCGCCCTCGGCCATCGCTTTCTTGGCCTGCTTCATCATGCCCACGTCGGTGAACATGTCGATCTGGGTCGTCACGCCGAACAGCACCGGCAGCTCGAAGTGGCGGAAGGCATGGGTATGGGAATCGATCAGCCCCGGCAGCAGCGTGCGGCCTTGCCCGTTCACGACCCGCGCGTCTTTCGGGGTGGCGCCGCGATAGTCGGCGTCGACGATGACGCCCTTGTCGAACAGGACCGAGCGGCGCTCGTGGACGCGCTCGCCATCGAAGACGCGTACATCCTGGACCAGGGTCGGGGCGGCGATGGCGGCGTTCGCCAGGCAGAATGCGGCGGCGGACAGGGCTTTCAGGGTGGTGTTCATGCGTTCCTCGCTTGGTTGGGATGGAACCAGTATGCGAACAAGGCCCCCGCGCCGATAGAAGCATGCGCCACCGGTTTGCCATGACATTTGTCACCAAGCGGCGTGGAGCGTCCCGGTATCCGAAGCAGATGCGCCCGCCAGCCTGGCTACTGCACGCACGCGCACAATACGGCGCCGCCTGACAGGCGCTCCCGCCGGGATTACAATTTACTCGTACATGAAGTGTGCAGTTGCTACAGCTCGCTCCGCTCTCACCTGACCAGATCGGAACTTTATGGACATCACCAAGCAACGACTGAAACTTGCGCTCGATGCGGCGCACATGGCGATCTGGGATTCGACACTATCAGGAGGGAGCGTCCTCGACAGTGTTGTCCACTGGTCCAGCACGGGTAGCCGCCTCATCGGACTGGGCGACCACGCGTTCGAACAGCCGTTCCGTAAATTTCTCGACTTTATCCATCCGGACGACCGCGCGGCGGTGCTCGAGAACATGCAGGCCCATGTCGACCAATGCCGCCAGTATGAAGTGGGCTACCGCGTCGTCCGCGCCGATGGAGAGCTGCGCTGGCTCAGGGCCAGGGCGCACACGCTGTGCGAAGACGGGCGGCCGGTCGGCACCATCGGCATCGTCTGGGACGACACCGAACGCAAGCTCCAGGAACAGCAGCTGTTCGAACAGCGGGAACTGGCCGAAGTCACGCTGGCGTCGATCGGGGACGCCGTGGTCACCACCGATGCACAGGGCAGGGTCACCATGCTCAACCGGGTTGCCGAACACCTGACCGGCTGGAGCGACGCCGATGCCCGGGCACTCGATGTGCGCCACCTGATGCGCCTCGTCGACGACCGTAGCGGCAACGAACTCGACAACCCCGTATACAAGTGCCTGCAGTCGCACCAGGCCATCGGCGTATCGGGGCATTCCCAGCTGCTGTCGCGCGACGGGCGCCTGGTTCCCATCGAGGACGCGGTCGCCCCCATCTGGTCGCGCGAAGGCAGCGTCATCGGTACGGTGGCCGTATTCCGCGACGTCAGCCACGAACGCAAGCTGGCCCACGAAGTGCGCTGGCAGGCCTCGCACGACGCCCTCACCGGCCTGGTCAACCGGCGCGAATTCGAGCACCTGGTCGCGGGCGCGCTATCGAGCGCCAAGGAAGACGGCCACCACCATGCCCTGCTCTACCTCGACCTCGACCGCTTCAAGATCGTCAACGACACCTGCGGACACGCGGCCGGCGACGTCCTCCTGCAGATGCTGTCGCACATGCTGCAGCACCACATGCGGGAAAGCGACGTCCTGGCGCGCCTGGGCGGCGACGAACTTGGGGTATTGCTGGGCCACTGCCCCATGCAGCAGGCGCTCGAGCTTGCCGAGCGGCTGAGAAAGGCCGTGAAGGACTTCCGTTTCGTGTGGGCCGAACGCACCTTCGAACTGGGCGTCTCCATCGGCCTGGTCGAGATCGATCCCGACAGCACGACCACGACCGAACTGATCACGGCTGCCGACCAGGCCTGCTACCTGGCCAAGGAAAGCGGGCGCAACCGGATACACGTGTACAAGGATTCGGACGTGCTGCAGGCGCGGCGCAAGGGCGAACTGCAATGGGTTGCGCGCCTGAACGATGCGCTGTCGTCCGGCAGCTTCCAGCTCTACGGACAACCGATCGTGCCGCTGGGCCCCGAGAAGACGGTCCACCAGGAAGTGCTGCTGCGCCTGCCCAGCGCCAACGACGGCTTGATCCTGCCGGGCGCGTTCATCCCCGCGGCCGAGCGCCACGACCTGATGTCGGCACTCGACCGCTGGGTGATCAAGACCGTGTGCCAGCACATCCGTCGCGAACGGGACGCCGACCCATCGAGCTTGCCCAATGGCGCCCTGCCCGACCTGTATTCGATCAACCTGTCGGGCATTTCCCTCAACGACGAGGGCCTGCTGGCCCATATCCTGCAGCAGTTCGACAGCTACGCAATCGATCCTGCCCGCATCTGTTTCGAGATCACCGAAACGGCCATCATCGCCAACCTGCCCAAGGCGCAGGAACTCATGGGCAGCTTGCGCAAGCTGGGCTGCCGCTTCTCGCTCGACGACTTCGGCAGCGGCCTGTCGTCGTTCGCCTACCTGCGTTCGCTGCCGGTCAACTTCCTCAAGATCGATGGGGTCTTCATCCGCGACATCGCCAACAACCCCACCAACCGGGCCATGGTCAAGGCCATCAACGAGGTCGGGCATGTGATGGGCCTGCAGACGGTTGCCGAGTATGTCGAAGACGCGCAGACGCTCGCTATCGTGCGCGACCTGGGTATCGATTACGCACAGGGGCATTGCGTCGGCCACCCCTACCGCCTCAGCGCATGACGCGCTGCCGGCAAGCCGGACTCACGCCGGCGGCAGGTTGTCCCACAAGTCGCCCGTCGGGCTGATGCGCGGCGCCGTCACGCCGAAATGCTGGTAGGCCAGCGGCGTGGCGATCCGCCCGCGCGGGGTGCGCTGCAGGTAGCCCTGCTGGATCAGGAAGGGCTCCAATACGTCTTCGATGGTGTCGGCCGCTTCGCCGATCGCCGCGGCCAGGTTGCCGATGCCGACCGGCCCGCCGCCGAACTTGAACAGCACCGCTTCGAGCAGCTTGCGGTCCATCACGTCGAAGCCGACCGAGTCGACGTCGAGCATCTTCAGCGCCAGGTCGGCGATGTCCTTGGTGATCTCGCCGTTGCCCTTGACTTCCGCATAGTCGCGCACGCGGCGCAGCAGGCGGTTGGCGATACGCGGCGTGCCGCGCGCCCGGCGCGCCACTTCGCGCGCGCCATCCTGGTCGATCGGCGCTTCCAGCAGCGCGGCGCTGCGGGTGACGATCTTGGTCAGCTCGTCGACGTTGTAGAACTCCAGCCGCGCCACAATGCCGAAGCGGTCGCGCAGCGGGTTGGTCAGCATGCCGGCGCGGGTGGTGGCGCCGACCAGCGTGAACGGCTGCAAATCGAGCTTGACCGAGCGCGCGGCCGGCCCCTCGCCGATCATGATGTCGATCTGGTAGTCCTCGAGCGCCGGATACAAAATTTCTTCGACCACCGGCGAGAGACGGTGGATCTCGTCGATGAACAGCACGTCGTTCGGCTCGAGGTTGGTCAGCAGCGCGGCCAGGTCGCCCGGGCGTTCCAGCACCGGGCCGGAAGTCTGGCGCAGGTTCACGCCCATCTCGCGCGCGATGATGTGCGCCAGCGTGGTCTTGCCCAGGCCCGGCGGACCGAACAGCAGCGTGTGGTCGAGCGCTTCGCGGCGGTTGCGGGCGGCATGGATGAAGATCTCGAGCTGGGCGCGGATCTTTTCCTGGCCGACGTACTCTTCCAGCTGCTTCGGGCGCAAGGCGCGTTCGATCGCCTCTTCGTTGGGCGAAGCCGGGGCCGCGTCGATGACGCGCTGTTCGGTGAAATTGTCGGTCTGGATGCTCATGGGTACTTAAGCTTTGGAGAGCGCCTTCAGCGCAAACTTGATGCCGTCCGAGACGGAGCTGCCCGCAGGCATGTTCTTGATCGCGAGCAGCGCTTCCTTGTCGGAGTAGCCCAGGGCCACCAGGGCATTGAGCACGTCGGTCTGGGTATCGTCGCGCGGACTGCCGGCGACCATGCCGATGTCGGCGCCCAGCTTGCCCTTGAGTTCGAGCAGCAGGCGCTCGGCGGTCTTCTTGCCGATGCCCGGCACCTTCACCAGGCGCCCGGTTTCCTGCAGCGTGACCGCCTGCGCCAGGTCGGCCACCGTCATGCCGGACAGGATCGACAGCGCCATGCGCGCGCCGATGCCGGTGATCTTGATCAGCTGGCGGAACAGCGCCCGCTCCGACGCGCTGCCGAAGCCGAACAGCAGGTGGGCATCCTCGCGCACCACCAGGTGGGTGAACAGCACCACGCGCTCGCCGGTATGCGGCAGGTTGTAGAAGGTACTCATCGGCACGTCGACTTCATAGCCGACGCCGTTGCAGTCCACCAGCACGTGCGGCGGCGCTTTTTCGAGCAGGGTTCCGGAGAGACGACCGATCATCGCTGTTTCCTTGTTGTTCTTGGTTCTTAGACGAGGCGGCTGCGCTTCATGCGCAGCACGGGCGCTGCCGGCGCCAGCGCGCCGAGCAGCGCCAGGGTGTCGATGCTGTGGGCATGGCAGATCGCCACGCCCAGCGCGTCGGCGGCGTCGCTGCCGGGCAGGCCGGGCAGCTTGAGCAGGCGCGCGACCATGTCCTGCACCTGCGCCTTGGCCGCCTTGCCGGTGCCGACCACGGCCTGCTTGACCTGCACCGCAGTGTACTCCGCCACGTCGAGGTCGGCCCCGACCAGGGCCGTGATCGCGGCGCCGCGCGCCTGGCCCAGCAGCAGCGTCGATTGCGGATTGACGTTGACGAACACTTTTTCGATGGCGGCGCAGCCGGGCTGGTAGGCGGCGACGATTTCGCTCACGCCCTTCAGGATCACCTTCAGGCGCGGCGGCAATGCGCCTTCCAGACCGGTCTTGATGGTGCCGGACGCGATGTAGCGCAGCTTGGTGCCGTGTTTTTCAATGACGCCGAAGCCCGTCGTGCGCAGGCCCGGGTCGATGCCGAGAATAATCATTGTGGAATGATATACGGCGGAAGGGGGTTGGTGGGAAAAATACTGTGTAAAAACACAGGTGACGTCGGCTTTTGGGCGACAGGCGCGTGCGTGGTACGCAACGGACTTGGCGGAAACAATGCCGGGGCATTGTTTCCGCCTTCGCCGGGACGACGGCTTCAAGCGTAGCGTGAGCCTCGAGACCGTCATCCCGGCGCAGGCCGGGATCCAGGCTTGTACGGTCAGTGACGGAAGTGACGCACACCCGTGTACAGCATCACCACGCCGCGCTCATCGGCCGCGTCGATCACTTCCTGGTCACGCATCGAGCCGCCCGGGTGGATCACGCAGGTCGCGCCCGCATCGACCACCACGTCCAGCCCATCGCGGAAGGGGAAGAAGGCATCCGAGGCCACCGCCGAACCGCTCAGGGACAGGCCGGCGTTCTGCGCCTTGATCGAGGCGATGCGCGCCGAATCGATACGGCTCATCTGCCCTGCCCCGACGCCAAGCGTCATGCCGTTGGCGCAGAACACGATGGCGTTCGACTTCACGAACTTGGCCACGCGCCAGGCGAACATCAGGTCTTGCAGCTGCTGCTGGGTCGGCTGCTTCTTGCTGACCACGCGCAGTTCGCCCAGGCCCACGTTCTTCGCATCCGGCGCCTGCACCAGCAGGCCGCCGCCGACGCGCTTGACGTCGTAGGCGTTCTGGGCGTCGCCCAGCGGGATTTCCAACAGGCGTACGTTCTGCTTGGCCGCCATGATCCGGCGCGCCTCCTCGCTAAAGGAGGGCGCGATCAGGACCTCGACGAACAGCTTGGCGACCGCTTCGGCCGCCCTGGCGTCGACTTCGACGTTGAAGGCGATGATGCCGCCAAAGGCCGAGGTCGGGTCCGTCTGCAGCGCGCGCGAATAGGCGTCCAGCGCATCGCCCCCGATCGCCACGCCGCAGGGGTTGGCGTGCTTGACGATCACGCAGCCGGCCGGCTGGCCCAGGCCGCCGAGCGACTTGACGCATTCCCAGGCCGCGTCGGCGTCGGCGATGTTGTTGTACGAGAGTTCCTTGCCCTGCAGCTGGGTGTAGGCGGCCAATGCGCCGGCGCCGAGCGTCAGGTCGCGGTAGAAGGCGGCCCCCTGGTGCGGGTTCTCGCCGTAGCGCATGTCCTGGACTTTCTCGAACGTCATGTTCAGGGTCTGCGGATAGCTGGCGCGGGTCGCGTGCTGGCGGTCTTCGCCCAGGCTGGTCAGGTAGTTGGTGATGGCGCCGTCGTACTGCGCGGTGTGCGCGAACACTTTCTTGGCCAGGCGGAATTTGGTCTCGTAGCTGACCGGGCCGGCTGATGCTCCCGTGCCCTTCATTTCCGCCAGCACCACGCCATAATCGAGCGGGTCGCAGATGACGACCACGTCGCGGTGGTTCTTGGCGGCCGAGCGCAGCATGGTCGGGCCGCCGATGTCGATGTTTTCGATCGCGTCGTCCAGCGAGCATTCGTCCTTGGCGACGGTCTGCTGAAAGGGATACAGGTTGACCACGACCATGTCGATCTGCGGGATGCCATGCGCCTCCAGCTTGGCGACGTGCTCGGGCAAGTCGCGGCGCGCCAGGATGCCGCCGTGCACTTTCGGGTGCAGAGTCTTGACGCGGCCGTCGAGCATTTCCGGGAAGCCGGTGTAGTCAGCGACTTCGGTCACCTGCACGCCATTTTCCTGCAGCAGTTTGGCGGTGCCGCCGGTGGACAGGATGTTGACGCCGAGGCTAGCCAGGGCCTTGGCGAAATCGAGGACGCCGGTCTTGTCGGAGACGGAAATCAGTGCTTGTTTGATCATGGTGTGGCCTGTTGTTGAGAATTGGTGCGTCCGGGCGCGCGGACCTTGTACCGGCCGCGCCCCAACGCACGGCCCACGCCATGCAGTGCTTTAGAGGAGACCGTGCTCCTGGAGTTTCTTGCGCAAAGTGTTCCGGTTGATGCCCAGCATCTGCGCGGCGTGCGACTGGTTGCCGTCGGCGCGCGTCATTACCACTTCGAGGACCGGTTTTTCCACGGTCAGGACCATCATGTCGTAGATGTTCGTCGGCTTTTGCTCGCCCAAATCATTGAAATAATCCTCGAGGCTTTTCTGGACGACTTCCTGGATACTTTCTTTGCTCATGTTCTCTGCTGCTTCATCCTGGTTAATGATTGCTCGCTGCTGGCGCAGCGTGTCCCCGTGTGTTCTATTTTTTATGCACTGCGTGTTCTTGCTGCTTGCGTCACTTGATGCGGCGCGCTGGCTGCCTCACGCCGCCAACGCCTCATCGGCAGGAAGCGCGTCGCGAAGCGCGGGGCGGTATTGTAACCGCTCCCCATGCTCGAGTTGCGATTTGAAAAACAAGTCGACTGCCGCGAGCTGCTCGGCGGTCGATTCCAGCAGATTCATGCGCTGGCGGAATGCTTCCCCGCCAGCCAGGTCTTGTACATACCAGCCGATGTGCTTGCGGGCCGAGCGCACGCCGATGAAGTCGCCGTAGAAGGCGTAGTGGGCCGGCAGGTGCTCGTTCATCAGCTCGCGCACTTCTTCCACCAGCGGCGCCGGCAAGTGCTCGCCGGTGCGCAGGAAATGGTCGATCTCGCGGCAGATCCAGGGACGGCCCTGGGCGGCGCGGCCGATCATCACGGCGTCCGCCCCGGTGTAGTCGAGCACGAACTTCGCTTTTTCCGGGGTGGTGATGTCGCCGTTGGCCACCACCGGGATGCCGACCGAGGCCTTCACGGCGCGGATGGTGTCGTATTCGGCCTCGCCCTTGTAGCCGTCGGCGCGGGTGCGGCCGTGCAGGGTCAGCATCTGGATGCCGGCCTGCTCGGCCAGGCGCGCGATGCGCAGGGCGTTCTTGTTCTGGCGATCCCAGCCGGTGCGGAATTTCAGGGTCACTGGCACGTCCACCGCCTCGACCACGGCGTGCAGGATGCGCTCGACCAGGTCTTCGTGCTGCAGCAGCGCGGAGCCGCACCAGCTGTTGCACACTTTTTTAACCGGGCAACCCATGTTGATGTCGATGATCTGGGCGCCCCGCTCGACGTTGAACTTCGCGCAATCGGCCAGGTCTTTCGGATCGGCGCCGGCGATCTGCACCGCTTTCGGCTCCATTTCGCCCGTGTGGTCGGTGCGGCGCGAGGTCTTTTCGCTGGCCCACAGGCGCGGGTTCGAGGCCGCCATCTCGGACACGGCGTAGCCGGCGCCGAGCTGCTTGCACAGCTGGCGGAACGGCCGGTCCGTCACCCCGGCCATGGGGGCGACGAAGACGTTATTACGCAGGATGTAGGGTCCGATTTGCACAGCAGAAATCTCAGAAGTTTCTCGGGGAACCTATTATTTTACCTTAATCGCTGCTCAAATTATCGGCAGAATTTTTCGGGAGTGTTGTTTGTGTGATATTGGCAGGGGACGGCAGCGGGGGTAAAGGCGCCGGCAGCCGCCTAGGTCAGGTCATCCAGCACCGCCGGCTGGAGATGCCCCACTTCGCCCCAGCTCACCAGACGCAAGCCGCCCGGCTCCACCACGAAGCGGTTGACGCTCGCATTGAGCACCTTGAAGTCGCGCGGCGTTTCCAGCGACAGGCCCAGCGCCGCCCGGTAGGCGCATTCGAGTACGCCGCCGTGGGCCACCAGGGCCAGGGTTCGGCCGGGATGGGCGGCGGCCTGCGCGAGGATGGCCATCCGCACCCGGTCGAAGAACTGGCGGAAGCTCTCGCCCCGGTTCGCGCCCGGCGGCAACACGCCGTCGATGTCGCGCCCCTGCCAGGCGGCGAACTCGCGCGGGAAGCGCACCGCGATCTCGCTGTAGAGCAAGCCTTCGAAGCCGCCATAGCAGCGCTCGCGCAGCGCCGGATCAAGGGCGACCGCCATGCCGCGGCCGCCGGCAATGGCTTCGGCGGTCTGGCGCGCCCGCGCCAGGTCGCTGGAAACGATGTGGTCGATGCGTTCCGGCGCCAGGGCGGCGGCAAGCAGCGCGGCCTGGCGCTCGCCTTCGCTATTGAGGGCAATGTCGATATGGCCCTGCAGCCGGCGTTCGGCGTTCCAGGCGGTTTCGCCATGGCGGATCAGGAGAATGGTGGTGGGATGCGCAGTGTCGTTCGAAAGCATGAGGTCCGTTCGCCCGAACCTCGGGGCGGATGATTGTCTGGTTAGATCGTTAATAAAGGCGCGATGGCCGGATTGAGCGAATACATGCCGAAGGTCCGGGCTTCGTCGAGGATATGGCCGCGGATGGCCTGCTGCAGCCGGGCGCCGGTGAAGGCGCCCTCCAAAGGCAGGCGCGGGACGTCGAGCGCATACATTGTAAACACATAGGTATGGACCCGCTCGTCGTTCCAGGGCGGGCACGGGCCGTCATAGCCGTAGTATTCGCCGGCCATGTCCGGGTCGCCCGCGAACCAGTTCGTGTAGTCGTTGATTCCATGGCGCAACTGGTGCTCGGTGCCGTTCTTGATGGTGAAGGGCACCAGCGGGCCCGGCTTGCCGTGGGGCGTGACCATGTCGGAAAACACGCCTTCGGGGAAGGATTTCAGCACGATCGGGATATCGACCAGGGTCCAGTGGAAGAAATCGACCCGCGGCAAGGTATCCGGCACGGTCTTGCCTTCCTGGTTGACCCGGTCGCCGCTGGATGGCACGTCGGGGTCATGGCAGATCAGCACCAGCGATTTGGTGCCGAGAGGCACGTCTTCCCAGGCCAGGTGCGGGTTGCGGTTGTTCGACAGCCTGACGTGACGGTCGGGGTCGATTGCCGCAAACGCGCATTCGGGCGGGATCGCCTCGCCTTCGATAAATGAGTCGCTCCAGATTCGCATACGTCCTCCCAGGCCATATTGCTATTGACTCCCGCGGCCTGCACGGGTTTCAAGGCAAACAGGCGCCAGTCAACGCAAAACTCCAACTGGATCAACTTGCAGCCAGAAAGTCACCGGGCCATCGTTGACCAGGCCGACTTTCATGTCGGCGCCGAAGACGCCGGTCTCGACGATGCCAAGGCGTGCGCGCGCCTGGCGCACGACATGGTCGAACAGGCGCCGGCCGTCTTCGGGCGCCGCCGCCGGCGAAAACGAGGGACGCGTGCCCGACTTGGTGTCGGCTGCAAGAGTGAACTGCGGCACCAGCAGCAGGCCGCCGGCGGTATCCAGGATGCTGCGGTTCATCTTGCCGGCGTCGTCGGAAAACACCCGGTAGCCCAGCAGCTTGGCCAGCAACAGCTCGGCTTCGCGCTCGGTGTCGCCCTTCTCGGCGCAGACCAGCACCATCAGGCCGGCCTCGATGGCGCCGACGACCTTGCCGTCGACGCGCACGCTGGCTTCGCTGACGCGCTGCAGCAGGGCAATCATGCGGCCGGCGCCCCGGCGAACGTGACGCGGGCGAACTTGCGCTTGCCCACTTGCATGACGAACGTGCCGGCCTCGATCTGCAGGCCCTTGTCGCTGACCACGGCGCCGTCGATGCGCACGCCGCCCTGGTCGATCATGCGCATGGCTTCCGAGGTCGAAGCGCACAGGCCTGCCTGCTTGAGCAATTGCGCCACGCCCATCGGGGCGCCCGACAGGCTGATTTCCGGCACGTCGTCCGGGATGCCGCCCTTCGAGCGGTTGACGAAGTCGGCCAGCGCGTCGTCGGCGGCCTGGGCCGAGTGGAAGCGTGCGACGATTTCCTTGCCCAGCGCTACTTTCGCGTCGCGCGGGTTGGCGCCGCCGGCCACTTCCGCCTTCACGGCCTCGATCTCGGCGATCGAGCGGAAGGACAGCAGGTTGTAGTACTTCCACATCATGTCGTCGGAAATACTCATCAGCTTGCCGAACATGGTGTTCGGGGCTTCGGTGATGCCGATGTAGTTGTTTTTCGATTTCGACATCTTTTCGACGCCATCCAGGCCCTCGAGCAGCGGCATGGTCAGGATGCACTGCTGCTCCTGGCCGTAATCTTTTTGCAGAACGCGGCCCACCAGGAGGTTGAATTTCTGGTCGGTGCCCCCAAGTTCCAGGTCCGACTGCAAGGCGACCGAATCATAGCCTTGCATCAAAGGGTAAAGGAACTCATGCACCGCAATCGGTGTCCCACTCTTGTAGCGCTTGGTGAAATCGTCCCGTTCCATCATCTGGGCAACGGTATAGCGCGAGGCAAGCTGGATCATGCCCCGTGCGCCCAGCGGGTCGCACCACTCTGAGTTGTAGCGAATTTCCGTGCGCGCGGCATCCAGCACCAGCGATGCCTGCCGGAAATAAGTCATCGCATTTTCTTCGATCTGCTCGCGGGTCAGCGGCGGACGAGTAGCGTTTCGGCCCGATGGGTCGCCAATCATCGATGTGAAGTCGCCGATCAGGAAGATTACCTGGTGGCCGAGGTCTTGCAGCTGGCGCATCTTGTTGAGCACCACGGTGTGGCCGAGGTGCAGGTCGGGCGCGGTCGGGTCCAGGCCCAGCTTGATGCGCAGGGGCTTGCCGGTTTGTTCGGAGCGCGCCAGTTTCTGGGCGAATTCGCTCTCGATCAGCAGTTCATCGACACCGCGCTTGGCAATGGCCAGCGCCTCGCGCACCTTGTCCGTCAACGGCAATGGGGCAGACGAATTCACCGGGGCGCCGTTACCGGACGAAGCAATTGAAGTCATAAATTCTTGTAGGAAATTGGCTAAAGCGGTTGTAGGACCAGATCTTTTGGTATAATGCCCGATCCCGTTTCTGTTTCCTGTCAACATCTTTTCAAGATGACAAGAAGAAGGAATCCTGGAAGTTCAGCCGCAAATTTTAACTGATTGCATGAACATTACACATAAAATTACCCCTAAAAGCCTGCTCCAGCTGGTGCCGGTCACCCGCAAGGCGCGTATCCTCAGCGCCGGCGCCGTGTTCCTGAGCGCGTGCGCCTTCAGCGCCATTGGTGTCTCGCCGATCACTGCCGACACGTCCGACGTGGCCGTCAAGTCGATCCAGCAGAACCTGGAAATGCCGAACCTGGCAGACCAGATCGCCGCCCTCCAGCAAAACGAGCAGCAATTCATCCATGAAGAGCGCATCCGCCCTGGCGATTCGCTCGGCTCCCTCTTCAACCGCCTCGGTGTCGACGACGCCCAAGCGCAAAAATTCGTCCGTACCGATAAAACCGCCCGCCGCCTGCTGTCGCTCAAGACCGGCAAGCGCATCCAGGCCGAAACCGATGAAAACGGCCTGCTGCTGTCGATGCGCGCCACCATCACCGACACCAAGGGCGGCGAAGCACGCCAGGTGACGGTCGAGCGCAAGGGCGAAGACTTCGTCGCCATCGAAGCGCCGGCCAAGCTCGAGCGCCGCGTCGAGATGCGTTCGCGCGAAATCAAGGGCTCGCTGTTCTCGGCCACCGACTCGAACGTCGACGGCGGCAGCATGCCGGACTCGATCGTTCGCGAAATGATCGAGATGTTCTCGACCAACATCGACTTCCGTTCGGACATCAAGCGCGGCGACCGTTTCAACGTCGTGTACGAAACCTTCTGGCTCGACGGCGAACTGGTGAAAACCGGCCGCGTGCTGGCCGGCGAATTCGTCAACCGCGGCGTGGCCTACCAGTCGGTCTGGTTCGAAGACCCGGTCACCAAGCAGGGCGGTTACTACAGCCTCGACGGCAAGGCCCTGAAAAAGGCCTTCCTCAAGTCGCCGCTGGAATTCTCGCGTATCTCGTCGGGCTTCTCGATGCGCGTGCACCCGCTGTCGGGCAAGTGGAAAGCACACAAGGGCGTCGACTACGCGGCAACCACGGGCACCCCGATCCGCGCAGTCGCCGACGGTACGATCGACTTCGCCGGCAACAGCGGTGGCTACGGCAACCAGGTTGTCCTGAAGCACTGGTCGAACTACAGCACCGCGTACGCCCACATGAGCCGCTTCGCTCCCGGCCTGCGCAAGGGCGCCAAGGTCAGCCAGGGCCAGGTCATCGGCTATGTCGGCTCGACCGGCTGGTCGACCGGCCCTCACCTGCACTACGAGTTCCGCGTTGCAGGCGACGCCAAGGATCCGAACCGCTTCAAGTCGCTGGCCCAGCAGCCGCTGACCCCGGCCGAACTGAACCGCTTCCGCATGGCCGCAGCCGAAATGAACCACCGTTTCTCGCTGCTGGCACCGAGCGGCAACGCCATGGCAGCCCGCTGACCGTCGTCTCCTGACGTAACAACGCCCCGCCGCATCCTGGATGCAGCGGGGCGTTTTGTTTGGTGCAGGCAGGCATGGCCTGCTCTACCATTTCGAATAGGTTCTTCCAGCCAGCCGGGCGGTCTTTCCGGCAAGGACGGCGATCAGGGGAATGCAGCAGGCCCAGCCCTGTTGCTGGAAGGCCCAGGCCAGGGCGGCGATCCGGCCCGCTGCCAGCGCCACAAGCGGCGACGCGAGAGGATTGTGCCAGCCGGTGGCCGAGAATCCTGTGATTGCTGCATAGCCGCGGTCGAGGCGCATATCGGTACTTTCTAGTAGATCATTTCCCGAATTCTCAGCACGAGGTCATGCAAGTTTGGAAATGCCGGAGCGCGTTGTATTGACAGCTTTTTTGCTCCCGTTGCTTGAATATCTACCTCTACAGGAGCCCGTTCCGTTCGGTAGCACGCGCAACTTCCTTTATTTATTGCAGCCCAGATAGTTGTAGGTTTCAGGTAAATCGCATGCTACCCTGCCCCTTAATCAGTCTTTCCTGACTGAACAATAAGGCAGTATGCAATCTCGGCAAGACCCCAACCAGAACCAGCTTCTCGCTGCCCTGCTCGACGAAGAATTCGACCGCGTCGCTCCTCACCTCGAGCTCTTACCACTGCTCCTTGGCGACGTCCTGTCCGAGTCCGGCGCCAAACCCGATTACGTCTATTTTCCGACGACGGCCATCATTTCGATCCACTACCTGCTGGAAAACGGCGGTTCATCGGAGATTGCCGGGGTCGGTAACGAGGGCATGCTGGGTGTGTCCCTGTTCATGGGCGGCAGCAGCACGCCGAGCCGTGCCGTGATCCAGACCGGCGGCTTCGGCTTCCGGCTGCCGGTGCGGATCCTGGCGGAAGAATTCGACCGTGGCGGTCCGGCCATGCGCATGTTCCTGCGCTACACCCAGGCCTTGCTGACCCATATGTCGCAGACAGCCGTGTGCAACCGCCACCATAGTGTTGAACAGCAATTGTGCCGCTGGCTGCTGCTGACGCTCGACCGCCTCGGATCCGGCGAACTCAGGATGACTCAGGAATTGATCTCGAACATGCTGGGCGTACGGCGCGAAGGCGTGACCGAGGCTGCCGGCAGGCTGCAGCTGCGTGGGTATATCAGCTCGCGGCGCGGCCACATCACCGTGCTCGACCGGGTCGGTCTCGAAGGCCAGGTGTGCGAATGCTACGGGGTGGTCAAGAAGGAATTTGCGCGCCTGCTGCCGGACCTGCGGCAACGCCGGCCCGACGGCCAGCCCGTGCGCGCCGCCTGAGCTTCTTTATTGCAGTCATCCCCTGGCGCCGGATGGCGCCCGTTGTTCCATTTTAGTTAGTACCAATGCAAAACAAGCGACATCTCTCCGTCGAGCGCCTGATGGCGACCGGCTTTACTGCCACCTTCATCGTGCTGCTCCTGGTCAGCGCGATGGCCCTCGACGAGGGCGCCGTCAGCAGCGCGGCTGCGCTGCGCATCGGCGCCAGCCTCGGCTTGCTGCTGTGCGTGCTGGCCGGCCTGCTGGTCGTGGCCAGGCGCCAGGCGCGCCAGCGCAAGATCATGAAGGAACAGGAACCGGCCCCCGCCGAGTCCCTGCTCAAGGCCGGCGCGCTGCAGGACGCGATCTTCAACAGCGAAAATTTCTCCAGCATCGCCACCGATGCCGAAGGCGTGATCCAGATCTTCAATGTCGGCGCCCAGCGCATGCTCGGCTACGCCCCGAAGGACGTGGTCAACAAGCTGACCCCGGCCAGCATTTCGGATGCCAAGGAGCTGATCGAGCGCGCGGCCGCACTGAGCCTGGAGTCCGGCGCCACGATCCGGCCCGGCTTCGAGGCGCTGGTCTACAAGGCCGTGCGCGGCATCGAAGACATCTACGAGCTGACCTATATCCGCGCCGACGGCACCCGCTTCCCGGCACTGGTCTCGGTCACGGCCCTGCGCGGCGCGAAGGATGAAGTCATCGGCTTTTTGCTGATCGGCACCGACAACACCGCCCGCAAGCAGGTGGAAGCCGAGCAGGAACTGCTCGACCAGCGCCTGCGCGACCAGCAGTTCTATACCCGCTCGCTGATCGAATCGAACATCGACCCGCTGATCACCACCGATCCCTGCGGCATCATCAGCGACGTCAACCAGCAGATGGAAATGCTGACCGGCCGTACCCGCGACGAACTGATCGGTTCACCGTTCAGGAGCTGCTTTACCGAGACGCAGCGCAGCGATGAGGCCATTGCCCGCGTGCTCCAGGAAGGCAAGGTCAGGAATTACGAACTGACGGTGCTGGCCTGCGACGGCAAGCAGACGGTGGTCTCGTTCAACGCGACCACGCTGCACGACCGCGACCGCAAGCTGCAGGGCGTGTTTGCCGCGGCGCGCGACGTCACCGAGCGCAAGCAGTTCGAACACGCGCTGCAGGAAACCAATGTCGAGCTGCACGCCGCCCGCGAAGCGGCCGACAAGGCCAACCTGGCCAAATCCGAATTCCTCTCGAGCATGAGCCACGAGCTGCGCACGCCGCTCAATGCGGTGCTTGGCTTTGCCCAGCTGATGGGCTCGGAAGTTCCGGCGCCGGAACCGCGCCAGCAGCGCTCGATCGACCAGATCCTGAAAGGCGGCTGGTACCTGCTGCGCCTGATCAACGAGATCCTCGACCTGACCATGATCGAGGCAGGCAAGGTGACGATGTCGCAGGAATCGATGTCGATCAACGAGGTGCTGCAGGACTGCAAGGGCATGATCGAGCCGCAGGCCACCAAGCGCGGTATCGGGATGAGCTTCCCCTCGCCCGACAATGTGTTTTATGTGCATGCCGACCGCACCCGCATCAAGCAGGTCATGATCAACCTGCTGTCGAACGCCATCAAATACAACGGCCTGGGCGGCAGCGTCATCGTGCAGTGCGCCAACAGCGGCACCGAGCGCGTGCGCATCAGCGTCAAGGATACCGGCGCCGGCCTCTCGGCCGAGCAGCTGGCGCAATTGTTCCAGCCATTCAACCGCCTCGGCCAGCACGACAGCGTCGAAGAAGGCACCGGCATCGGGCTAGTCGTCACCCGACAATTGGTCGAGCTGATGGGTGGACGCATCGGTGTGGACAGCATCGTCGACGTGGGAACGGTGTTCTGGGTGGAGTTCGCAGCCTCGGCGCCGCCGACCCTGCTGCTGGACAACATCGACGAAGACTCGCTCGAGCGCCGCCCGGTCGTTCCGAAGGAACTGGGCGAGCAGCCGACCCTGCTGTACGTCGAAGACAACCCGGCCAATCTCGCCCTGGTCGAGCAATTGATCGCGCGTCGGGGCGACCTGAAACTGCTCACGGCCATCGACGCCCACCTCGGCATCGAGCTGGCGCGCGCCTACCTGCCGGACGTGATCCTGATGGACATCAATTTGCCGGGCATGAGCGGCTACGGCGCACTGAAACGCCTGCGCGAGGATCCACTCACGGCCCACATCCCGGTGCTGGCGCTATCGGCCAATGCGGTGCCGCGCGATATCGAAAAAGGGCTGGAAGCGGGCTTCTTCCGTTACCTGACCAAGCCGATCCGCGTGCACGAATTCATGAATGCGCTCGATCTCGCGCTGGTGCACGCCGCCGCCTACTGCCCGGTGCCGCCCGACGACCAACTCCCACCTCACCACGACGATGACCATCCACGGAACTGCCATGCTTGAAGCCAGCGAAATTCTGAACGCCACCATCCTGATCGTGGATGACCAGGAAGCGAACGTCATGCTGCTCGAAATGATGCTGCACAACGAGGGCTACCGGAACGTCACGACCACCCAGGATCCGCGCACGGTGCGCGCGCTGCACCGGGAGCACCGTTTCGACCTGATCCTGCTCGACCTGCAGATGCCGGAGATGGACGGCTTCGAGGTGATCGAGGCGCTCAAGGAAATCGAAGACGGCGGCTACCTGCCGGTACTGGTGATCACGGCCCAGCCGGCGCACAAGCTGCGCGCCCTGCAGGCGGGCGCAAAGGACTTCGTCAGCAAGCCTTTCGATTTCGTGGAAATGCAGACCCGCATCCACAACATGCTGGAAGTGCGCCTGCTCTACCGCAGGCTGAACGACCACAACCGCCTGCTCGAGCAGACCGTGCTCGAGCGCACGGCCGAGCTGCGGCAGAGCGAAGCGCGTTTCCAGCGCTTCACGGAGCTGTCGTCGGACTGGTATTGGGAGCAGGATGCCACGGGCAAGCTGACGCAATTCTCGGGCCCGGTGGAAGAAATGCTCGGCATCAGCCATGCTGCAACTGCCGAGGAACTGGCGGTGGCCGGCTGGAACGTCGAAGAACGGGCAACACTCGACGCCAACATCGCGAACCGCCAGCCCTTCCTCGACTTCGTCTACAGCCGTACCCTGCCGGACGGGCGGATCCAGTACCTGCAAGTGAGCGGCGAACCGATGTTCGACGCAGCCAGTGCCTTTGTGGGCTACCGCGGCATCGGGCTCGATATCAGCGAGCGCATGCAGCGAACAGCTTGATGGGAAGGACGCCGCCTGCAAACTGCAGGACGGCAAGAACTTGTGTTCGGTTCCGAACGGAACTACCTCAAGCGGCGGAGCATGATGGTCCCACTTCCCCGCTACCGCCTCCCGATCCTGACCTGGGGCAGCGCCTCCGGGCCGATTTCCCCTCCCGCCATGCAACGCTGCCCGACGCCGTCGCGCCGTTCGCCTGCTGCGGCGCACGACCCACACAAGGATTCACCATGAAACATTCCCTCATTCTGCTCGCCCTCGCCGCTACCTTCACCCTGTCGGCCTGCCAGCGCGAAGCGCCGCCGCCGGTCGTCCAGGTGGTTGCCGGTCCGGCCGGTGCGCCTGGCGCGACCGGCGCCACCGGTGCCACCGGCGCCGAAGCCCAGGCTGGAGCGACCGGCGCGACCGGCGCCACGGGTGATACCGGCGCCATGGGCGTGACCGGCGCTACCGGCGCAGAAGGCGTGCAGGGCGATACCGGCGCGACCGGCTACGACGGCGCCAAGGGCAAGACCGGCGACACCGGCGACCAGGGTGTCGACGGCGAAAAAGGCGACAAGGGCAGGACCGGCGACACGGTGATCGTGGTGCCGCAGCGCTGATGCCAAGCTGGCGGCTGCGGCCGCCGGCTTTGCCTGCAAGCGTCGTGACACCCGTCCCACCTAAGGAGAGAAGCATGATTTTAATAGCAGACGATGATTCGGACCTGGCGGAAAACTGCTCGATGATGCTGGAGTCCCACGGCTACGACGTCAGCGTCGTATTGAGCGCGTCGGAAGCAATGGCGCGCATCTCGCGCCAGCAGCCCGAGCTGCTCATTTCCGATTGCTGCATGCCGGGCATGACCGGGCTGGAGTTGAGCGAGCAACTCAAATCCCGACCCGCCGATGGGCATTTCCCCATCTTGCTGATGAGCGGCTCCATGCAGTGCAAGGTAGCCGGCGGAAAGGCGTACGACGCTTTCCTGCGCAAACCGTTCCTTGCAGAAGACCTATTACTACAGGTGCGCACGCTACTTCAGAACAGCGCATGCACCACCCAGGCACATTCAGGAAATCAATGAAATTATCAGACTTTATCCGCAATAATCTTGAATGCATCTTGCAGGAGTGGGAAGACTTCGCGTCGACCCTCGAACCACTTGCCAATGCCAATAAAAAAGAACTGCGGGACCATGCTGCGGCCGTCCTGAAAGTGGTTGCCACCGACCTGGACACACCCCAGGCCGAGCATGAGAGCATTGCCAAGTCCAAGGGCCAGGGCCCGCAGGCGACCGACGATACCGCGGCCGAGATCCACGCAGCCGACCGGGTCGCCTCGGGCTTTACCGGCGAGCAGGTGATGGCGGAATACCGGGCCCTGCGCTCGAGCGTGCTGCGCCTGTGGGCGCGCCAGGCCGAGATCGCGACCGCCGGCGACATCCAGGACATGATCCGCTTTAACGAGTCGATCGACCAGGCCCAGACCGAATCCATGGCGCGCTACGCAAAGATGCTGCGCGAAGCCCAGAACCTGTTCCTGGCCATTCTCGGCCACGATGTCCGCACGCCGCTGGGCGCCATCAGCATGGGCGCCCAGGTGCTGCTGCAGGACCAGACCCTGCCGGCGAAAGTGCTGAAGGTCGCCCTGCGCATCTTCAACAGCTCGAAACGGATGGACGCGATCGTCCGCGACCTGCTGGACTTTTCCACCACCCACCTCGGCGAGGGCATTCCGGTCGATCCGCACACCGTCGATCTGGCGGAGATCAGCCAGGGCGTGGTCGACGAAGCGCGCACCTTCCATCCGGACCGCACGATCGACCTGCTGGTCGAGGGCGACCTGACCGGCGCCTGGGACGGCGCGCGCATGTCGCAGGCCTTCTCCAACCTCATTTCGAATGCCGTCCAGCATGGCCGGCCGGAGGCAGCGGTCAAGGTCGCCCTGCGCGGACTGCCGGCCGAAGTCATCTACGAAGTGCGAAACCAGGCCGATCCCATTTCGCCGGCCAAGCTGCGCACGCTGTTCGACCCGGTCAAGCGTTTCGCCATCCGTCCGGCGAGCGAGCGCGCCTCTGCACGCACCCAGAACCTGGGGCTGGGGCTGTATGTCGTCAAACAAATTGTCGCAGCGCACGAGGGCGAAGTCTCGGTGATCTCGAACGAAGATGACGGTGTCGTCATTTCCGCGCGCCTGCCGCGCGTCGTGCCCAACCGCAGGAACGATGACTGACCGGCAGTTCTTCACATAAAACCAAAAGGATAATAAAAATGAACAGCACCAGGATCATCGGCATCGTCCTCCTCGTCGCAGGCCTGCTCGGCGCCGCGCTGGGAGGCTTCAGCTTTACCCAGGACACGCACAAGGCCAGCGTCGGGCCGTTCAACCTGTCTGTCGAGGAAGAGAAACAGGTGAATATCCCCTTGTGGGCCAGCCTGGCTGCCATCGTGGCGGGTGCGGCCGTATTGATCGCCGGCGGCAAGCGCTAGGACGCAGGCACGACACGAAACGCCCCGCCGCATCGTGCATGCCGCGGGGCGTTCATGTTTGACTTGGGTGTGCGTTTTACGGCTTGGCGCTCTGATGCCATTCCCGGATTGCCGCGCTGATCGCCACCGCCTCGCGCAAGATGTCCTTCAGCTCCGATTCGGGCGGTTTGATCTCGCCATGCAGGATCCAGTCGAATTGTTGCGCCATGCCGCGAGCGCGTGCTGCAAGTTCGGGCGGGCCGCGCCGGGCCAGTTCCGGGTTGTTCATTTCGTCGATCGAGACGCCTTCGCGGTGGTAGGCGTAGATGAAGCGCCCGAGCGTCTCGTAATACGGCGCTTCCGGGGGTTGCCGCCCCACCGCCGCAGCGCTGCTGCGCACCGCTGCCTCCCGCACGGAGGCGCAGGCATCGATATGGTAGTCGAGCGCAAGCGCATAGCCATTGGGAGCATAGCGGGTCACCAGAAGGCCATGCTGCGCATCGTAATTGCCCGCTCCCACCGCCTTGTCGGTAAAACAGACCGCCAGGTCCTCGATACCGTCCCCATTGATATCCCGCCGCTCGGTGACCACCATCTGGTAGAACCAGTCGGGGCGCGCAAACTCGGCCAGCGACTCCGTAACCCGGGTCGGCTTCAGCTGGAAGTCCGCGAAGGTGCGCTGGCCGGGCGTGCGGCGCGGGCCGAAGGAACTGCGGATCGAGGCCAGGTCGAACTGGTCCGCCAGGAACTGGCCGAGCCCCTGCTTCGGAAAATGCGACACCATTGGAGCTGCCTGCGCCGTGCCGGCCAGCGCCAGCCAGCAAAGACCTTGTACAACGATGGCGACCTTGTTCACAATGCTCTCCTGAATGGTTTTGACTCAGGGTAGCAGACACGGCCCTGCTGCAAATGCGTCATTTGTCACGCCGGCGGCTGCCCGGCCCGCCTTCCGCTTTTCGGGCGCACCGTTTAGTATGCAGGGGCGCCGGCACCGCCCGCGCTGTCCCATGTCAATCGAGCGAGAACGCCCTATGAGCCCCTCCCCTTCCCTCTACATCGGCCTGATGTCCGGCACCAGCCTCGACGGCGTCGACGGCGTGCTGGCCGACTTCGCGGGTGGCAGCATCCGCTCGCTCGGCGCCGCCTTCACGCCCTTCCCTGCGGAGCTGCGCAGCGAACTGATGGCGCTGCAGGCGGCCAGCGAGAACGAACTGGAACGCGAGGCCCTGGCCGCCAACGCGCTGGCGCTGTGCTATGCCGACTGCGTGCGCCAGCTGATGCCATCGGCAAGCGTGCCGGTGACGGCCGTGGCCGTGCATGGCCAGACCATCCGCCACCGCCCGGAACTGGGTTTCACGCGCCAGACCAACAATCCGGCGCTGCTGGCCGAGCTCACGGGCATCGACGTCATTGCCGACTTCCGCACCCGCGACGTGGCGGCCGGCGGCCAGGGCGCGCCGCTGGTGCCGGCCTTCCACGACGCCGCCTTCGGCAAGCCGGGCACCGCGCGCGTGGTGGTGAATATCGGCGGGATCGGCAACATCAGCGTGCTGCACGGCGATGGCCGCGTGACCGGTTTCGACACCGGGCCGGGCAATGTCTTGATGGATTTGTGGATCGGCCGCCACCTGGGCAAGCCGTATGACGAGGACGGCGCCTGGGCCGCGGGCGGCAGTGTCGATGAGCCGCTGCTGCAGGCGCTGCTGGACGAGCCCTATTTCCGCCAGCCGGCGCCCAAGAGCACGGGCCGCGACCTGTTCCACGACCAATGGCTCGATAAAAAGCTGGCGGGATTCTCCGAGGTGACGCCGCAGGACGTCATGGCGACGCTGACGCGCCTGACGGCCGTCACGATTGCAGAAGCGATCCGCGGCGGCAGCACGGGCGTGGAAGCGATCTATGTCTGTGGCGGCGGCGCCTATAACGCTACCTTGCTGCGCGACATCGGCGCCGCGCTGGGCGGCGTGCAGGTGGAATCGACGGCGGCCCTGGGCGTGGCGCCGAACCGGGTCGAGGCGCTGGCCTTCGCCTGGCTGGGCTACCGCTTCGCCCAGCGCGAGCCGGGCAATCTGGCGGCCGTCACCGGCGCACGCGGACCGCGCATCCTGGGCGCCCTGTATCCGGCATAACAATCGGCGCACAAATAGAAACGGCCCGGATCAACCGGGCCGTCGACTGCCCGGATCACCGGGCGGCCTGGGGGAACTTTACGCCGAGAACGAGGAGCCGCAACCGCAGGTCGACTGGGCGTTCGGGTTCTTGATGACGAACTGGGCGCCTTCGAGGTCGTCTTTGTAGTCGATCTCGGCGCCGACCAGGTACTGGTAGCTCATCGAGTCGATCAGCAGCTGGACGCCGTTCTTTTCCATCGTGGTGTCGTCTTCGTTGACGATTTCGTCGAACGTGAAGCCGTACTGGAAGCCGGAGCAGCCGCCACCCTGCACGAAGACGCGCAGCTTGAGGTCGGGATTGCCTTCTTCTTCGATCAGCTGTGCAACTTTTTGTGCCGCGCTGTCGGTGAAGTTGATCGGGACGGGGATCGTGTCAAGGTCTTGCACTTCGACGACTGCGGTCATGGGAGAACTCCTGGTGAATTTCGAATTACGCCCATTATAGACCCTAGTGGCAAGTCATGCTGCGGACCCTGCCTCGGCGTCGGCCAGATGAAACACCGGTTCGCCGGCTGGTTCGTGGGTCAGTTTCCCGGTCACGAGGGCGCCGCCGTGCATCTCGAGCAAACGGTAATGGACATCACCATGTATGCGGCCTTTCGGCTGTAATTCAAGCAGTTCCGACGAATACACCGAGCCGGCGATATAACCGTTGACCACCAGGCTGGCGCAGCGCACCTCGCCCTCGATGCGGGCGTGCTCGGAGACGATCAGCATGCTGTCGGCGCCGTCGGCCGCGACCACGTTGCCGTGCACTTCACCGTCGATGCGCAGTCCGCCGGTAAAGCACAGGTCGCCCTCGATCCGGGCCGAGATGCCGACCAGGCTGTCAATCTCGCTCTTTACTTGTCGACCGAACATGTTCCACCCCTCCTGAATGGCGCCCGCGGCGGCTGCCGGAACGCGAGATCACCTGTGCATTGGTCAATTTACCGTGCTCAACAGGGGTGGTCTTGATCTAGATCGGGAGGGTGGAAGTGTTGCCAGAATGCCGCGCGGAAACGCTGTCCGCGGCCCTCGCCGGGAGGCGAAATCTCAAGGCAGCAGCGCGATGTGCTTCAGGCCGGTCGTTTCGTCCAGGCCGAACATCAGGTTCATGCACTGCACGGCCTGGCCGGACGCGCCCTTGACCAGATTGTCCTGCACCACCAGGATGACGACGGTGTTGCCGCCGTCCGGACGGTGCACGGCCAGGCGCAGCATGTTCGAGCCGCGGGTCGAGCGGGTTTCCGGGTGCGAGCCGAACGGCATCACGTCGACAAAGGCGCTGTCCTTGTATTCGTTCTCGAACAGGGCCTGCAGGGCGGCATCGTCGATGTCCTTCGTCAGGCGCGCGTACAGGGTCGCGTGCATGCCGCGGATCATCGGCACCAGGTGCGGGGTGAACACCAGGCCGACTTTCTGGTCGGTGAAGCGCGCCAGCTGGGCCGAGGTTTCCGGCGTGTGGCGGTGACCGTGCACGCCGTAGGCCTTGAAGTTGTCGCTCGATTCCGAGAACAGCGTGCCGATCTCGGCCTTGCGCCCGGCGCCGGACACGCCCGACTTGGCGTCGGCGATCAGGTTGCCCGCGTCGATGACGCCGGCTTTCAACAGCGGGTAGAAGCCCAGCTGCATCGTGGTCGGGTAGCAGCCCGGATTGGCGATCAGGCGCGCGCCCTTGATGGCCTCGCGGTTCAGTTCCGGCAGGCCGTACACGGCTTCCTCGAGCAGCTCGGGCGCGGTGTGCGGGATCTTGTACCACTTCTCGAACGTGGCCTGGTCCTTCAGGCGGAAGTCGGCCGCCAGGTCGATCACCTTGACGCCGGCCGCCAGCAGGGCCGGCGCTTGCGCCATCGCCACGCCGTGCGGGGTCGCGAAGAACACCACGTCGCACTGGGTCAGGTCGGCCTTGTCCGGGCTCGAGAAGGCCAGGTCGACGCTGCCCCGCAGCGAAGGGAACATGTCGGCCACCGGCAGGCCGTCTTCCTTGCGCGAGGTGATCGCGGTCAGCTGCACGTCGGGGCGCGCGGCCAACAGCCGCAGCAATTCCACGCCCGTGTATCCGGTTCCGCCAACGATGCCAACTTTGATCATGTTCTGTTCCTTCGTAATGTAAAAATGACCTTTTCAGGACGAGGCTGCATTTTAACAGCGCAGAAAAATGCGTGCCTCCTGGGGCACCTGGGACAGCTGTGCTTGCCATGCAAACAATGTTTGCATTCCGCACCATAACGCCGAATATCCTGTGCATGCCCCTAGGCTGCCTGTTCGGCGCGGCCGGCGGGCCACGCCGCCAGGGCTTGCTCGGCGACGGCCTGCAGCATCTCGCGGCTGAAGCCGGCCTTGGCCTGCACGGCGATGCCATGGGTGACGGCCATCAGGAAAGCTGCCAACGCCTCTGGTCTTGCCGTTGCCGGCAAGTCTCCTTCCGTCCTGGCGCGCTCGAAGCGTTCGCGCAGCCGGCCCTCGCCTTCGGCCCGGAACGCAATCAGGGCCTGGCGCACGGGTTCCGCGCTGTCCGAGCCGGCCAGCACGCCATTGACGCCGAGGCAGCCGCGCTGGTCGTCGAACATGGTATTGAGCTCGACTGCCCGGTGCAGGACATGGGCTGCCACCTCTCGCGCGGTCGGCAGCGCCAGGGCGTCGGGAATGTAGGCCAGGTAGCGTTCGTTGTAACGAGCCAGAGCCTGGCGGAACAAGGCTTCCTTGTTACCGAAGGCAGCATACAGGGCAGGCCGCTCGACCCCGGCCGCTTCGGTAAGGTCGACATAGGAAGTGCCTTCATAGCCCTTGCGCCAGAATACGCACAATGCGGCGTCAAGCGCCGTCTCCACGTCGAATTCACGGTGGCGTCCCATGACCTCCCCCTTTTAATAATGTTTGCTACAGAAATGCCTTGACAGCATCACAGGTCAAAATTATATACTGACCGTTATCGTAATAGTCGTTACGGTAAATTTCAACTCAGAGAGGAATGTCATGCCCATGACTACCATCGGCATCATCGGCGCCGGCGAGGTCGGCAGCCAGGTCGCCTGCGCCGCCATCGCCAGCGGCTACCACGTCGTCATCGCCAATTCACGCGGACCGGAAACGCTTGCCGGCCTGGTCGGCGAACTCGGGCCGGCAGCGCGCGCGGCTACGGCGGCCGGCGCGGCCGCGGCAGGCGACTTCGTTGTCATCGCCGTGCCGCTCAAAATGACCAACGACATGCCGGTCGCCGAACTCGCCGGAAAGATCGTGCTCGATACGAACAACTACATGGCCTGGCGCGACGGTCATTTCGCCGTGGTCGATAGCGGGGACAAGACCGTGCACGAACTGCGCCAGCAGCAGTTGCCGACATCCAGGGTAGCGAAAGCCTTCACCCATATCCAGGCGCCACGCATCACGGCCTGGTCGCGGCCGCCGGGCGCGCCGGACCGGGTGGCCTTGTCGACCTCGAGCGATTATCCGGAGGCTGTGGCACTGGTGACGAGCCTGTACGACGCCTTCGGCTTCGATACCGTCGACCACAGCCCGCTGGCCGAATCCTGGCGCAGCGCTCCTGGCCAGCCGGCGTGGAAGCAGGAACGCCATGACCGGGCGGCGCTGGCCGCCAACCTTGCCCGGGCTCGCCATCCGGCTGCCGGCTAGCGGGCAGGTACTCGCACGGCACCTTGCCGCAAAACCGCGGCCCAAAAACAAAAAGCCGCCCACCTTGCGGAGGACGGCTTTCTTGCAGCAGCGCCCAGGGGCGCTGTCGAAGTCGAATTAACGCTTCGAGAACTGCTTTGCGCGACGTGCTTTACGCAGGCCGACTTTCTTACGCTCGACTTCACGGGCGTCACGGGTGACGAAACCGGCACGTGCCAGGTCGCCCTTGAGGCCTGCATCGTAGTCGATCAGGGCGCGGGTGATGCCGTGGCGCACTGCACCAGCTTGGCCGGACTCGCCGCCGCCGTGCACGTTGACCTTGATGTCGAAACGCTCGACGTTGCCGGTCAGTTCCAGTGGCTGGCGAATGACCATCAGGCCGGTTTCGCGCGAGAAGTATTCGTTCGCAGGCTTGCCGTTCACGATGATCAGGCCGGTGCCCGCTTTGATGAACACGCGAGCGACTGCACTCTTGCGACGGCCGGTGCCGTAGTTGTAGTTACCGATCATGTCAGTTCCTTAGAGGGTCAGTGCTTGTGGTTGCTGTGCTGCGTGCGGGTGCGAACCTTCCGCGTACACTTTCAGCTTCTTGATCATTGCATAGCCCAGCGGGCCCTTCGGCAGCATGCCTTTGACAGCCTTTTCCAGGGCACGGCCCGGGAAGCGCTGTTGCATTTTCAGGAAGTTGGTTTCGTAGATACCGCCCGGGTAGCCCGAGTGACGGTAGTACGTCTTGTTGGTGGCCTTGGTGCCGGTCACGCGCAGCTTGCCTGCGTTGATGACGACGATAAAGTCACCGGTATCGACGTGCGGAGTGAATTCTGGCTTGTGTTTGCCGCGCAGTCGGAGTGCCACTTCGCTGGCAACACGTCCGAGGACCAAGTCCGTCGCGTCAATCACAAACCAGTCGCGCTGGACTTCATGGCCCTTAGCGGAAAAAGTTTTCATGTTGACTTCCTAATTAAAAGTGCTCACTGTGGTGGTTCCGCCCTTGCTGCAGCGGACTCTGCCTTATTATCTTCCCCGAGCAAAGGGAAAGCCCACGATGATAGCCGATTCACGGTAGAGGCGTCAATCCGCCTGCCGCCCGCTGTGGCTTTTTACGCTCCCTCGCCTGCCGACCCTGCCTCCTTCCGCGCCAATCAAGCTCTCCCGCATAATTTCGTGCGAGCTTGCAACTAAGTTATTGACCGGCAAAACGATGGCAACCTACTATGCAGGCAACCCCTGAGGAGATTGTGTGAAGACAAGATCGTTCCTGCCCGCCGCCGCCATCTGGCTGGCGGCATCGACTGCCGGCGCGGCAGCGCCCACCGGCGCAGCAAGCGCCGGCCCGGCAGCCAAGCCGGTCCCCGCGGCCAGCCGCAGCTGCCACTTGCCCGGCGCCACCGATGCGCTGCGCTGCATCAGCCTGCAGGTTCCGGTCGACCACGCCAACCCGCGCGCCGGCAGCATGAAGCTGCACGTCACCGTGGCGCCGGCGCACCGCGACGGCACCCGGGGCGACCCGCTGTTCGTGCTGGCCGGCGGTCCCGGCCAGGCCGGCAGCGACGTGGTGCAGCTGCTGTCGCTGGCCTTCGGCCGCGTGCGCGCCACCCGCGACATCGTCTTCATCGACCAGCGCGGCACCGGCCTGTCGGGCAAGCTCGATTGCAAGAACAAGCCCGAGCACGAGACCATGACCGAAGCGCAGCTGGAGGCCGAGCTGCGCGCCTGCATCGCCGCCAACAAGGCGCCATGGAGCGCCTACACCACCGAAGCCAGCGCGCGCGATATCGAGCTGGTGCGCCGCGCGCTCGGCTACGGCGCCGTCAACGTCTGGGGCGCTTCCTACGGCACCCGCCTGGGCCAGGCCTATGCCCGCCTGTACCCGGCCAGCCTGCGCAGCATCGTGCTCGACGGCGTGGCCGCGCCCGACCAGGTGATCCCGGCCGGCGCGCGCGACGCCCAGGCCGCCCTCGACAAGACCTTTGCCCTGTGCGCCAGGGACCCCGCCTGCAACAAGGCCTTCCCCACCGTGCGCGCCGACTTCGACGCCCTGGTGGCCAAGCTGGCCGCCGGCCCGGTGCAGTTGTCGATCACCGACCCGCGCACCGCGAAACCACTGGCGCTGTCGATGACCTCGGCGCGCTTCCTGGGCACCGTGCACAACATCCTGTATTCGCCGGCCGACGCGCGCCGCCTGCCCTTCCTGATCCACAACGCGGCCCAGGGCCGCTGGCAGCCCTTCGTGGCGCGCCAGAACCTGGCCAGCGACTTCGGCGCCGAAGGCAACATGGCCATGCTGATGCACCTGGCCGTGGTGTGCGCCGAAGACATCCCGCGCTTCACGCCCGAGCTGCTCAAGTCCGATGTGGGCCAGCTGACCAAGACCCTGGCCGACAAGATGCCGGCCATGTGCAAGGCGATGAACGTGCCGGCCGTGGCGTACCGCAGCCCGAGCCCGATCGCGACCCCGGCCCTGCTGCTGTCGGGCGCCCTCGATCCGGTCACGCCGCCGCACCGCGCCGCCGCCGCCGCCAGGTACATGACCCATGCCCAGCAGGTAGTCGTGGACAATGCCGGCCACGGCGTCTCGCAGCTCGGCTGCGCCCCGCGCCTGCTGCGCGCGTTCCTCGACAAGCCGCAAGCCCCGCTCGACGCCAAGTGCCTGGGCGAGATCCCGGCTCCCACCTTCCAGCTCGGCAGCGCCGGCCCGCAACCTTAAGGCGACAGACATGATTGAAGTCCACGATGTACGCAAGCAGTTTGGCGCCGTCAAGGCGCTCGGGGGCGTGAGCTTCACCGCGCGCGACGGCCAGATCACCGCGCTGCTCGGCCCCAACGGCGCCGGCAAGACCACCTTGCTGCGCACCCTGGTCGGGCTGCTCAAGCGCGACCACGGCACGATCTCGATCGACGGCATCGACCCGGAAAAAGATCCGATGGCGGTACGCCGCAGCATCGGCTTCCTGACCGACCAGTTCGGGCTCTACGAGCGCCTGTCCACGCGCGAATACCTCACCTATTTCGGCGAGCTCAATGGCATGGACCGTCCCGCCATCGGCAAGCGCATCGAGGAAGTGTCGGCGCTGCTCGGCATGGAAGACATCCTGGCGCGCCGCAGCAAGGGCTTCTCGCAGGGCCAGCGCATCAAGGTCGCGCTGGCGCGCACCCTGCTGCACCGCCCGCGCCACCTGCTGCTCGATGAACCGAGCCGCGGCCTGGACGTCATGAGCACGCGCGCCCTGCGCACCGCCCTGGGCGCCCTGCGCGCCGACGGCTGCTGCGTGATCATGGCCACCCACGTGATGCAGGAAGTGACGGCCCTGTGCGAAGACGTGATCGTCATCGCCGGCGGCCACACCGTGGCCCAGGGCTCGCCCGAAGAACTGTGCCGGCGCACCGGCATCGCCAACCTGGAAGACGCCTTCGTCAGCCTGGTCGGCACCGAAGAAGGAATCGCATGAAATCCCGGCTCTTGATCGTCTATCTCAAGGAATTGCGCGAAACCCTGCGCGACAAGCGCACGCTGGGCATGCTCGCCCTGTTCACGCTGCTGTACCCGCTGATCATCGGCCTGACGATGCACCAGCTGATCGAAAAGAGCACCAAGACCGAGCGCGAAGGCGTCGACCTGGCGGTGATCGGCGGCGCGAAGGCGCCGACCCTGATGGCCCAGCTGGGCCAGAAGAACATCACCGTCAAGGACACCGCGCCGATGAGCGAGGACGCCATCGGCGAGCTGCTGCGCACCAAGAAGGTGGCGGCGGTGCTGCGCCTGCCGGACGACTTCAGCGAGAACTACTACGCGATGCGTCCGGCCCGGGTCGAGATCTGGTACGACTCGGCGGCCGAGAGCAATTCGCAGCGCCGCGAAGTGCAGGACGTGCTCGACGCCTATGGCTCGAACGTGGCCAGCGCGCGCCTGCTGGCGCACGGCGTGTCGCCGGCGGCGCTCACGCCGATCCACGTGCAGCGCTACGACACCGGCACCAATGCCTCGCGCTCGGCCATGCTGGTCGGGAGCATCATGGGCGTGCTGTTCCTGCCGGCCTTCATGCTGACCATGTCGGCCTCGGTCGACAGCACCGCCGGCGAGCGCGAACGGCGCTCGCTCGAAGTGCTGATGGCGCAGCCCGCGCATACCTGGGAACTCATCGGCGGCAAGTGGCTGGCCGCGAGCCTGCTGGGCGTGGTCGGCGTGACCGTGGAACTGGTACTGGCCCACATCATGCTCATGTGGCTGCCGCTCGAGGAAATCGGCATGTCTTGGAGCCTGGGCTGGGGCGACCTGGCCCTGGTCTGCCTGGTATCGGCGCCGCTGTCGCTGCTGGCAGGCGCCCTGTACGTGGCGCTGGCCATGAATTCCAAGACCTTCAAGGAAGCGCAGACGGTCCTGAGCTTCGTTCTGATCCTGCCGATCGTCCCGGGCATCGTCGTGTCCTTCCTCGACCTCAAGACCGCGCTGTGGATGTATGCGGTGCCGATGCTGTCGAACCAGACCCTGATCAAGGAATTGTCCAAGGGCGGCGACCTGGGCAGCCTGCCCTTCCTGCTGACCTTCCTGTGCTCGGCGGTGCCGGCGCTCCTGATCGTGGCCTTTGCCAGCTGGCGCATGAAGAGCGAGCGCTACGTGCTGGCGGTGTAGGCTTTGGCGGGGCGCCGGCACAGGCGCCCGCCCTGCCTTACAATCACCGGCACTGGTTCAATAGCGGAGAAATCGCATGGAAGTGAAAGTCAGCTGGAATGGCCCGTCGGGCATGAGTTTTCGGGCCGAGACCGGCACCGGCCACATGGTGGCGATGGATGGCGCCCCGGAAGCCGGCGGCCACAACCTGGCGCCGCGCCCGATGGAGATGGTCCTGGTCGGCACCGGCGGCTGCACCGCCTACGACGTGGTCCTGATCCTGAAACGCGGGCGCGAGGACGTGCGCGGCTGCGACGTGACGCTGCAGGCCGAGCGCGCGGAGACCGATCCCAAGGTGTTCACGAAGATTAATTTCCACTTCACGGTCACGGGGCGCAACCTCAAGCCGGCGGCGGTGGAGCGCGCCGTGACGCTCTCGCACGACAAGTACTGCTCGGCGTCGATCATGCTGGCCCAGACCGCGCAGATCACGCATTCGATCGAGATCGTCGAAGTTTGATCGCGCTTGTTGGCTGCTCGGAAGCTGGTTGAACGCGTGGGCAAGGAACTTGCCCACGCTACGAGTAGCCGGCGAACCGTAAGGTGGGCAGGTCCCCTGCCCACGCGGTGATAGCCAGCGCGCGCATCAGCGCTCAGGCGGATCTCGCAAATAACTAAATACGATACGCCGTCGTCGTCATCACCTTCGACATCGCCGTCATCACCATCCGCACCGGCGCCGGCATCTCCGAGGCGCCCAGCGCCTGCGCCGAGGCGCCGTGGGCGATTTCATCGACCCGCATCTGCTCCACGATCGCGCGCGAGCGGGCGTCCTGGGGCGGGAGCTGTTCGAGGTGCTGGTTGAGGTGGGCCTCGACCTGGCGCTCGGTCTCGACCACGAAGCCCAGGCTGTGCGGGTCGCCCAGCTTGGCCGCGATCGAGCCCAGCACATACGAGCCGGCATACCACAGCGGATTGAGGATGCTCGGCTGCGAACCCAGTTCCGACAGGCGTTCGGCGGTCCAGGCCAGGTGGTCTTCTTCCTCGCGCGCCGATTTCTTGAACTGGGCGCGGATCGTCTCGCTCTTGCCGAAGCGCGCCTGGGCGTCGTACAGCGCCTGGGCGCAGACTTCGCCGACGTGGTTCACGCGCATCAGGCCTGCGCTGTGGCGGCGCTCGTCGTCGCTCAGTTCGCAGTCGGTGGCGTGGGCGCCCGGGTTCGGGCGCGAAGAGGCGGCCACGCCGCCCACCACGCGCAGGGCCTTGTCGAAACCCGTGATCAGGCTGTCGAGGGGGGAGTTGGAACGGTAAGCGCTCATGGTGTCGTCGATGCAGTATTCGAAAACACCATTATAGGCCGAGCGCCCGGGCCGGGACGCCCGCCTCGGCGCATCAGGCGCCGCCCTGCCCCGCCGCCAGCGCCTTCTGGCGCGCCACCCAGTCGGCCAGCGGGCCGTCGGGCTCCAGTCCCGAGATATTCTTGGCCACGCCCAGGTTCAGCTCGAGCAGGAAGGGAATCGATTCGATCGGCAGGTCCGGGCAGTGGCGGCGGAAGGCCTCGGTAAAGCGCGGCGACTCCACGGTCGGCATCACCTTCTCGCCGCTCATGTACTGCAGCACGCTGGCGATGCTGTGGCCCTTGCCGAGCGTATGGTAGATGAAGCGGTTGAAGGCGCGGTCCACGGCCTTGAAGTCGATCGCCTCCTGGGTCATCAGCCCGGCCAGGTAATACAGCCCCAGGCCGACGCGGAACCAGTCGGTCGCCTCGACCCGGTCGCGGCCCTCGCGCATCAATGCCAGCAGCTTGTCCTCGATGACCTTGTTCATCCTTCCATTATCCACGTTTACACCGGCAAGGCGAGCAATGTTTGCACGAGGAAACTACCCGTGCGCCCTGTCACTGGATTTATGCAGTCTGGGCCATCGAATGGCCCGTGCGTCGCAGAGAGTCCACATGCGGCTGAACAATTTAATACAATGCAAGCGTTAAAGAAGGTTTCCACGCGCATCTTTGTCGCGTTGTCATGGAGCAAGCATGGAATTACGCATCCGCAATCTGTCGAAGACCTACGCCAATGGCGTGGTGGCGCTCGACCGTGTCACGCTGACCATCCCCCCCGGGATGTTCGGCCTGCTCGGTCCGAACGGCGCCGGCAAGTCGACGCTGATGCGGATCCTGGCCACGCTGCAGGAATGCGATTCCGGTTCGGTCTTCCTGGATGACATCGATGTCCTCGACGACAAGGACGAGGTGCGCCGCATGCTCGGCTACCTGCCGCAGGATTTCGGCGTGTACCCGAAAGTGAGCGCGGTCGAGATGCTCGACCATTTCGCCCAGCTCAAGGGCCTGTCGCACAAGGGCCGCCGGCGCGAAGTGGTCGACGGCCTGCTGCAGCAGACCAACCTCTGGGAAGTGCGCAACCAGCGCCTGGGCACCTATTCGGGCGGCATGCGCCAGCGCTTCGGCATCGCCCAGGCCCTGCTGGGCGACCCGCGCCTGATCATCGTCGACGAGCCCACCGCCGGCCTGGACCCGCAGGAGCGGGTGCGCTTCCACAACCTGCTGTCCGAGATCGGCGAAGACAAGACCGTCATCCTGTCGACCCACATCGTGTCCGACGTGGCCGACCTGTGCGCCAACATGGCCATCATCAACAAGGGCCACGTGCTGCTGTGCGGCGACCCGCAAGAGCTGACCTACGAGATCGAAGACTATATCTGGGCGCGCATCGTCACCCGCCAGGAGCTGCCGCTGTTCCAGAAGCGCCACCAGGTGATCTCCACCCGCCTGCTCACCGGCCGCACCCTGATCCACGTGTATGCCGAAAGCGACCCGGGCGACGGCTTCGAGCCGGCCCGCGCCAGCCTGGACGACGTGTATTTCGCGACCATCGCCGGCCGCCACAACGCGGCGGCAGGGACCTGCTGAGGCAATGGGCCCGCTTCTTGCCATCGCCCGCTTCGAGGCGGCCCAGCGCCTGCGCCTGCTCTCGACCTGGATCTATTTCGGCATGTTCCTGGCGCTGGCCATGCTGTGGATGGCGGCGGCCGGCGGGGTCTTCCGCGACGCCATGGTCACCTTCGGCGGCCGGCTCCTGATCAACGGGCCGCGCCAGGTCGCGCTGACCGCTTCCTTCCTCGGCTGCTTCGGGGTGATCGTGGTGGCGGCGGTGATGGGGCGCTCGGTGCAGCAGGACTTCGAGTACGACATGCACCACTTCTTCTTCAGCGCGCCGATCCGCAAGCACCACTACGTGCTGGGGCGCTTCCTGGGGGCTTTCGCCACGCTGGCGGTGATCCTGTCGAGCATCGTGCTGGGCGCCTGGCTGGGCAGCTTCATCCCCGGCGTGGAAGCCGACCGCCTCGGTCCGGCCCCGCTCTCGACCTTCCTGCTGCCCTACCTGTTCACGCTGCTGCCCAACACCTTCATCTTCGGCGCCCTGTTCTGGGTGCTGGCCGCGCTGTCGCGGCGCATGCTGCCGGTCTACGTGGCCAGCATCGTCATGATGATCGGCTACATCGTCGCGCCCTCGCTGGCGCGCGACCTCGACTACAAGACCCTGGCCGCGCTGATCGACCCCTTCGGCACCACCGCGCTGATCCGCCTCACCGAATACTGGCCGATTGCCGAGCGCAATACGCGCCCGGTGCTGCTCGAGGGCGTATTCCTGGTCAACCGCCTGGGCTGGGTGGCCTTCGGCCTGACCGTCCTGCTGCTGGGCTACTGGCGCTTCCATACCACCGGCAGCGTCGACCAGCGCCACAGGAAGGGCCAGCTGCTGCCGCCCGAGGAAACCCCGGTGCAGCTGTCGCAGGCCGCCGTGAACACGCGCGAGGCGCCCGACTTCGCCCACCGCAGCCTGGGCCTCCTGCTCGCCAAGTCGGCCTGGTACAACCTGCGCGAAGTGACCAAGAACATCTACTTCCTGGCGCTGGCCTTGGCCGGCGCCCTGATCCTGGCGGCCAGCGCGATCGACCTCGGTTCCATCTACGGCACCTCGACCCTGCCGGTGACCTACATGGTGCTGGAGCTGATCCGCGACGTGTTCGAGCTCTACATGCTGGTGGTGACCACGCTGTTTGCCGGAGAACTGGTATGGCGCGAGCGCGAGGCGCGCATGGCGCAGATGCTCGACGCCCTGCCGGCGCCGACCTGGCTGCCGCTGGCCGGCAAGACCCTGGCCCTGGTCGGCCTGCAGGCGCTGCTGCTGTTCATGGCGATGGCGGTGGGCATGCTGATCCAGCTGTTCAAGGGCTATTTCGGGCTCGAACCGGGCCTCTACCTGCGCTTCCTGTTCACGGTGCTGCTGCCGCAATACGCGCTGCTGGCCGTAGTGGCAATCGCCATGCAGGTCATTGTCAACAACAAGTACCTGGCGTACTTCATCCTGATCGCGATCTACCTGGTGACCGGCACCGCCCAGGGCTATGGGCTGGACCACCCGATGCTGGTCTATGGCTACACCCCGCCCTTCACCTATTCGGCGATGAACGGCTTCGGCCATTACCTGCTGCGCGAATACCTGTTCCAGCTCTACTGGGCCGGCTTCGCGTTGATGCTGATGGTGGCGGCGCGCGTGCTGTGGGCGCGCGGCGTGGATACCGGCTGGCGCGAACGCCTGCGCCTGGCGCGCCGCAACCTGTCCAGGCCGGTGCTGCTGGGCTTTGGTGCAGGCCTGGTCGTGTTTGCGGGCACCGGCGCCCTGCTGGCCTATGAGCTGTGCGCCGGCGGCTACCAGACCACCGTGCAGGTGGAAAAAACGCGCGCCCAATACGAGCAGCGCTACCGCCGCTTCGCCACCTTGCCGCAGCCGCGCATCGCCGGCGTCAAGCTCGACGTCGATATCCGTCCCGAGCAGCGCCAACTTGGCGTGAAGGGCGTCTACCAGCTCGAGAACCGCAGCGGCAAGCCGGTAGCGGACATCGTCCTTTACCAGCAGCGCGGCGCGCTGCTGTCCACGCGCTTCTCGCGCCCGGCGCGGCAGGTCGCGGCCGACGCGGAACGCGGCTTCTACCACTACCGCCTGGCCACGCCCCTGGCGCCGGGCGCGCGCATGGCGATGTCCTTCGGCCTGGCGTATGCGCCGCGCGGCCTGCTGGGGGTGGGAAGCGAGACGCCGGTGGTGGGCAATGGCAGCTTCTTCACCAACGAGGTGATGCCGCGCCTGGGCTACCAGCCGGCGATCGAACTGCTGGACGACCGCGACCGCAAGCGCCACGGCCTGCCGCCGCGCGCCCCGATGGCGGCGCACGACGACGCGGCCGGGCGCGCCAACAACGGCCTGGGCGTGGACGCCGACTGGATCGGCTTCGAGGCCACCGTCAGCACGACGCCCGACCAGGTCGCGATCGCACCGGGCACGCTGGAACGCGAATGGATCGACAAGGGCCGCCGCCGCTTCCACTACCGGATGGACAATCCGATCCTGAATTTCTACGCCTTCCAGTCGGCCAGGTACGAAGTGCGCCACGACCGCTGGCAGGACGTGACCATCGACGTGTACTACCACCCGGGCCACGACTACAACGTCGAGCGCATGATCCGCGGGGCCCAGGCGGGACTGGACTACGCCTCGCGCCGCTACGGTCCCTATCCTTTCCGCGAACTGCGCATCGTCGAGTTCCCGCGCTACGCCCGCTATGCGCAGGCCTTCCCGGGCACCATCCCGTTCTCGGAGAGCATGGGCTTCATCGCGCGCATCGACAGCGATTCGCCCAAGGACATCGATTACCCGTTCTACGTCAGCGCGCACGAAACGGCGCACCAGTGGTGGGGCCACCAGCTGGTGGGCGCCGACACCCGCGGCGCCAGCGCGCTGTCCGAGAGCCTGTCCGAGTACACGGCGCTGATGGTCATGAAGCGCAGCGTGGGCGCGCAGAAGATGCGCCGCTTCCTGCGCTACAACCTCGACGCCTACCTGCGGGGCCGCGCGATGGAGCGCCGCAAGGAACTGCCGCTGGCGCAGAACGAGCAGCAGGACTACATCCACTACCGCAAGGGCAGCCTGGCGCTCTACCTGCTGCAGGACCTGCTGGGCGAAGACACCGTCAACGGCGTGCTGCGCGGCCTGCTGGCGCAGCACGCGTTCAAGGGCGCGCCCTACCCCAGCGTCACGGTGCTGGTGGACGCCTTGAAGGCCGTGGCGCCGCCTGACAAGGCCTACCTGATCGGCGACCTGTTCGAATCGATCGTCTTGTATGAAAACCGCGCCGACGGCGCGGTCGCGCGCCAGCGCAAGGACGGCAAGTACGAGGTGACGATCAAGGCGCGCGCCGGCAAGGTGCGGGCGGGCGAACTGGGCGACGAACAGCCGGCGCCCCTGAAGGATTACATCGAATTCGGCGTCGATGACCGCAACGGCAATCCCTTGGTGCGCGAGCGGCGCCTGGTCGACCGGGCCGCGCAGACCGTCACGTTAGTCGTCAATGCGCGCCCCGCGCGCGCCGGCATCGATCCTGACAATAAGCTAATTGACAGAAAACCAACGGACAACATGGTTCCAGTCGACAACCTTTGATTCTCGCGTTATTATCGAACCACTGTTTATACGAAAGATCATCATGTCGAACGTGGTTGCCGAGATCGCTGAAAAGATCAAGCTGCTGAGCGAAGAGGAGAAACATACGCTGGTGCGGATGCTGCTTCAGGATATCGATGGTCCCGACGAAGACGCGGACGAAGCCTGGCGCAATGAAGTGGTGCGCCGCGTGAAGGCGATCCGCAACGGCGAAGCGGCCATCCGCGCGCTGCAGGAGTGGCAGGAATAAGTTCTACCTCGCGCCTCGGGCGCGCATGAAAGAAACCGCGGCTTGTCCGCGGTTTTTGCTTTCCGGCCCGGGGGATTGGCCTCAGCCCTGCGCCCAGTAATCGACCACCAGCGAGCGCTCCAGGCAGCCGCCCAGGGTGGACACGAAGCGCAGGTGCGCCGGATGCACCAGATAGGCGTCGCGCGCCTCGTTCGACGCGAAGCCCAGCGTGAAGCAGTGCGTGAAGCCGTCGTCCAGCCCCTCGGGGCTGACATTGGTGCCCCATTCATACGAAGCGATCCCCGGGATCTCCTGGGGCAGGCGGGCGAAGTCGTGGACGATGGCGGCGACCTCGCCCGGCGCGGCGTCTTTGCGGAAGGCGAACAGCACCACGTGGCGCAGGATGGAATCGGCGGACATGACACTCCTTTTCATGGTTGGGACTACCTCGCCCACTGCAGCGCTGCAAGGTAGTCGGGGCTGTCGGAAATCGAATTATGTCCTGTTTTCGCGATCACGCGCATGGACGCCACGCCAGCCGGGAAATGCGCCAGCAGCCGGCGCGTGCTGTCGGCCGGCACGATCTCGTCGTTCGACGCGGCGACGAGCAGGGTGGGCGCCGCAACCTTCGGCGCGTGGCGCCAGCTGTCGTAGCCGTCGCGCAGCAGCCAGCGCACGGGAAAATACGGGAACTGCCGGGCAGCGAGCCCGCGCAGGCTGTCGAAGGGCGTGACCAGCACCAGCTTGCCGACCCGGCGCCGGCTGGCCAGCTGCAGCGCCACGCCGGACCCCAGGCTGCGCCCGACCACCACGATGTCGCCGTGCCTGGACGCTACCGTGTCGAACAGCGCCAGCGCATCGGCCACCAGCGCGGTTTCCGTCGGCTTGCCGGTGCTGCCCGCATAGCCGCGGTAGTGCAGCAGGTAGAGCGAGCGCTCCGGGAAGGTCTGGTCCAGCAGCGGCAGGCTGGCGCTGACGTCTTCCGCATTCCCGCCCAGGTAGATCAATGCCTTCGGGCCCGCGACGGGGCGTTCGGACACCACCAGGGTGGCGCCGGGCACGGCAAGCCTGGACGTGTGGGGTGCGGGGAAGGCCGCGGAGGGCGGCGGATAGTAGATCAGCCCGCGCTGGGAGACGAACAGCAACAGGCAGGCGGCGGCATAGGCGCACACGCCCAGCACCAGGATGAGGCCCAGCATCTTCGCCATGCAGCGCTTGTCCCCTGTAGCCGGCTCACACCCTGGTCAGCCGCATCGTGTGCTCCTGCTCCTTGCCGTCCACGCTCCAGCGCTGCCGCGCCTCGAGCGTATCGGCATCCACGCGGCGCCACCAGAACTGGCTGGGCGCGCTGACCGGCTCGAACGCGGCGCTGTCGGCGCCGATGGCGCTGGCCTTCCAGGTGTATTCGCCCCAGCGCGAGACGACCTCGCCGTTGTCAAGGCTGATGGTGGCGCCGTCGGTGTGCTTGCCGAAATCGCGGTCGGGGAAGCGGCGCGACTGGAACACGGTGGGTTCGGGCCGGTCGTACTCTTCGAAGAATTCCTTGCCGTCCGGGCTGGTGCCCTTCCAGCGGCCTTCCAGGAACTGCAGCTGCGCAAACTCGTCCAGGCTGAACATTGCATTCTCCTTTCAAGAGCGCGGAAACGGCAGCGGCCTGCCTTTACTGCGGCGGCGTCTTTTGCCTGTCCACGCGGGTCAGTTTGGGTGATGCCTGCTGCGAATGGCGCTTCACCATCTCGCTGGTGACTTCGTCCTCGTAGCAAATGGGAGCATAGCCCCCTTTTCGGCTCCAGGCGCTGCGTGCACCGCAGGAACTGCCGTTACGCGTGACATTGTAGGGACAGGGGCAACGGCCGGGATAGGCCGCGATCGATTGCGCGACGATCTCCTGCCTGGCGCGCTGCTCCGGCGGCGCGCCGCGGCCTTCGCCCAGCACGGACGAGGCCATCAGCGTACAGCACAGCAGCGCCGCCGCCCGGGTCAGGAACGGCTCGGCCATCACGCCGCTTCCGCGGCCGGTGCCACCGCGTCTTCGGCCTGGGCCGGCGCGGCCGCCTTGTGTGCGCCCTTGCTTGCGCCCTTGTGCCCGCCTTTGCGTGCCGGCTTGCGGGCATCCGCCAGCGCAGGACGCGCAGGCGGCGGCGCGGCCTGCGCTGGCTGGCCTGCCTGCGCCAGCTGGAAGGTGCCCACCAGCTGGGCCAGCGCGCCGGCCTGCTCGCGCATTGCGGCGGCCGCGGCGGCGGCCTGCTCCACCAGGGCCGCGTTCTGCTGCGTCACCTGGTCCATCTGCATAATCGACTGGTTCACCTGCTCGATGCCGTCGCGCTGTTCCTGGCTGGCCGCCGCGATCTCGCCGATGATGTCCGAGACGCGCTTCACGCTGGCCACCACCTCGTCCATCGTCTGCCCGGCCTGGTCCACCAGGCGCGAACCGGCGTCCACGCGCGCCACCGACTCGCCGATCAGGCCCTTGATTTCCTTCGCGGCCGCGGCCGAGCGCTGGGCCAGGTTGCGCACTTCGCCTGCCACGACGGCAAACCCGCGTCCCTGCTCGCCCGCGCGCGCCGCCTCGACCGCCGCGTTCAGCGCCAGGATATTGGTCTGGAAGGCGATGCCGTCGATGACGGTGATGATGTCGGCGATCTTGCGCGAGGCCTGGTTGATCGAACCCATGGTCACCACCACTTCGGCCACCACTTCGCCGCCGCGCGCGGCGGTGTCGGCGGCGCTGGCGGCAAGCTGGTTGGCCTGGCGCGCATTGTCGGCGTTCTGCTTGACGGTCGATGTCAGCTCTTCCATCGAGGATGCCGTTTCTTCCAGCGATCCGGCCTGCTGTTCGGTACGCGCCGACAGGTCCATGTTCCCGGCCGAGATTTCCTGGGCCGCCGTTTCGATGGCGCCGGTGCCGGCGCGGACTTTCGAGACGATCGCCACCAGCGAGGCGTTCATGGCCTTGAGCGCGGCCATCAGCTCGCCCGCTTCGTCGTTGGTGCGCACCTTGACCTCGCCGGTCAGGTCGCCGCGCGCCACGCGCTCGGCCAGGGTGACCGCGCGGCGCAGCGGGATGCTGATGTTGCGGCCCAGCTGGTAAGCCATGAAGACCGCCAGCACGGCCGCGATCAGGCCGCCGCCGACCAGGGTGCGGCGCATGGCCGAACGGGCTGTGACGATGGCCTGTTCGCGCTCCACCAACAGGGCGTTCTCGGTTTCGCGGACCTGCTCGACCAGGCCGCGCATCGCGTCCATGCCCGCCTTGCCCTTGCCTGCCTGGACCGTGGCGACGACCGCCGAGAGGTCTTCGTTCACCGCCGCGCGGCGCAGGGCGATCACCGGATCGACGGCCTGGGCCAGCCAGGTGCGCTGGTGCGCCGCCAGCTGCTTCAGGCGCTCCTGTTGTGCCGGGCTGTCGTCCACGAGCGCCAGCGCCTTGTCGACGTGGGTGCCGAACGCCTCCTTGCCTGTCTTATAGGGTTGGAGCGAGCCTTCCTGGCCGGTCAAGGCATAACCGCGCTCGCCGGTCTCGATATTGACCAGCGCCTGCATCGCCCCGTCGACCTCGACCAGCGCCTGGTAGGTGCGCACGTTCGCATCGGTGGCGGCATCGAGCGCGATCACGTTGGCATAGGCGATGGCGACGACGATGCCGGTAATGCCGATCAGGACACCGTAGCCGAGATACAGCCGGGTGGCGATTTTCAGGTCGGAGAGCTTCATAAGTTCAGACGGGTAGATAGTTATAAGAGTGATGCCCGGAAAGCCGGGCAGGCCGCATGACGAAACTTCAAGCTTTAAGGGCTTGTCTGATTATTACTTGGAGAAGTGATACTGGAAAGAAAAATATTGCTTATCGGTAGTACAAGCTGTTGTAGGGAATGCACGGTTTGCATGGTGCATAAAATCGAGGGGGGGAGTGTGCTTCGCCCTGAAAAACAAGCACGCAAAAAAAAACGCGAACCCTCGGGTTCGCGTCGTTCGATGAAGCAGCGCTGCTTATTTTTTCAAGGCCGTCGCAATTTTCTTGGCCGCCGGCTTGCGCACCGCGGCCTTCTTGGCTGCCGGCTTGGCTGCAGCCTTCTTGGCCGGAGCCTTGCGCGCCGCCTTCACTGCGACCGCGCCCTCGCCCTCGCCTTCCGCGCCCTCCGCGCCATCGGCAGCACCGGCCTTGGGCTTGGCGCCCGGCTTGGCCTTGCGCTCTTCGAACTCGAAGCTGACCTTGCCGTCCTTGCCGCGTACCAGGAACGCCTTGAAGGCGCGGCGCGTGCGTTGCGACACGAAACCCGGCATCAGGTCGGTCTTGCCGTCCACCAGCAGCTTGGTCATCTGCTCCGGCAGGATTTCCTGCTGCAGGATGATGCGGCCGCTGCGGAAGTCGCAGGTCTTCGGCTTGGCCATGCTGTGCTCGCACACATAGGCCAGGCCCATCTCGAACACCCCGGCGGCGCATTTCGGGCACGGGCCCACGGGGGTCTGGCCGGTGAAGTCGACGCCCTCGCCTTCTTCGCCTTCCTGGTCCTGGCCGAAGTCGAATTCGAGCTTGAAGTTCTTGATCTCTTCGTCGCGCACGATGCGCAGGATGGCGGCGAACGGACGGCCCATCTTCGAGCGGAAGCCCTGCAGCGGACCGATGGTGCGGTTCTTCAGCAGCTCTTCGACCTCATTGATCTCGAACTGGCGGCTGCCCGGCGTCTTCGACATCGAGAATTCGCATTTGGTGCAGGCAAAGCGGCGGTAGTTTTCCTTGACCACGCCGCTGCAGTTCGGGCATGGGGTCGAGAGGGTCGCGTAGTCGCCCGGGATCGTGTCGTTGCTGTATTCCTTGGCGCGCTTGACGATAATCTGCGTCATCTGCGCGATCTCGCGCATGAATTCCTCGCGCGAGATCTTGCCCTTCTCCATTTGCGAGAGCTTGAATTCCCACTCGCCGGTGAGCTCGGGCGCGGTCAGTTCGTTCACGCCCAGGCCGCGCAGCAGCGTCATGAGCTGCGAGGCTTTGGCGGTGGGGATCAGCTCGCGGCCTTCGCGGATCAGGTATTTCTCGGTCAGCAGGCCTTCGATGATGGCCGCGCGCGTGGCCGGCGTGCCCAGGCCCTTGCCGGCCATGGCGTCGCGCAGCTCGTCGGAGTCGACGAGCTTGCCCGCGCCTTCCATCGCCGACAGCAGCGTCGCTTCGGAGTAGCGTGCGGGCGGCTTGGTGACCAGGCCATTGGCGGTGATCTTGTCGGTCAGGACCTTCTCGCCTTTCTGCACCGGCACCAGGTTGGCGCCGTCCTTGTCGTCGGTCTGCGATTCCTTGCCGTACACCGCCAGCCAGCCCGGGTTGGTCATGACCTTGCCTTCGGTCTTGAACTGGTGGCCCGACACTTCGGTGTAGCGGGTGGTCACCAGGAACTCGGCCGGCGGGAAGAACACGGCCAGGAAGCGGCGCGTGACCAGGTCGTAGAGCTTCTGTTCCGGCTCGGTCAGGTTCTTCGGCACCACGCCGGTCGGGATGATCGCGAAGTGATCCGAGATCTTGGTGTTGTCGAAGATGCGCTTGTTCGGCTTGACCCAGCCGTTCTTGGTGACCTGCTTGGCGAACTGGTTGTAGTTGTTGGTATCGGCCAGCGCACCCATCGTGTCCTTGACGGTCTGGATGTAGTCTTCCGGCAGGTGGCGCGAATCGGTACGCGGGTAGGTCAGCACCTTGTGCTTCTCGTACAGCGCCTGGGCCAGGCCCAGCGTGTTCTTGGCCGAGAAACCGAAGCGGCCGTTGGCCTCGCGCTGCAGGCTGGTCAGGTCGAACAGCGCCGGCGCCATCGAGGTGGTCGGCTTGGATTCTTCGGTGACGCTGCCCTGCTTGCCGCGGCAGGCGGCGGCGATCGAATCGGCCGCCAGCTTGCTCCACAGGCGCTCGGGGCGCTTCTCCGGATCGTTCTCGTCCTTCTTGAAGGCCTGGTCGAGCCAGCGGCCTTCGTACACGCCGGCCGCGCACACGAATTCGGCGCGCACTTCCCAGTAGTCGCGCGGGACGAATTTCTTGATCTTCTCTTCGCGCTCCACCACGATCGACAGGGTCGGCGTCTGCACGCGGCCCACGGTGGTCAGGTAGAAGCCGCCTTCCTTCGAATTGAAGGCAGTCATGGCGCGGGTGCCGTTGATGCCGATCAGCCAGTCCGCTTCCGAGCGGCAGCGCGCGGCATCGGCCAGCGGCAGCATCTCGTCGTCGGTGCGCAGCTGCTTGAAGCCTTCGCGGATTGCATTGGCCGTCATCGACTGCAGCCACAGGCGCTTGACCGGCTGCTTGGCCTTGGCGTTCTGCGCGATCAGGCGGAAGATCAGTTCTCCTTCGCGGCCCGCGTCACATGCGTTGATGAGGGTGGTGACGTCCTTGCGCTTGATCAGCTTGTTCAGCACCTTCAGGCGCGACTCGGTCTTGGCGATCGGGTTCAGCGCGAAGTACGGCGGGATCATCGGCAGGTGGGTGAAGCTCCACTTGCCGCGCTTGACGTCGTATTCTTCCGGCACCGCGATCTCGAGCAGGTGGCCGACGGCCGACGACAATACGTACTCGTCGGATTCGAAATACTCATCGTGCTTGGTGAAGCCGCCCAGCGTCTTCGCGATGTCGTTCGCGACCGACGGCTTCTCGGCGATGATGAGGGATTTGGTCATAGTTTCTCGTACTTGCTTATATATAGTGTGGGGCCCGGCCTGGCTGTCGGCCACGCGCATCATACATGCTTGCGAGCCTGTGGGCGGTTCAACGCCGTAGTGTCTGTATGGTAACTGTCTCGATTGAGCGGCCAATGATAAGCGCGATGACGCGCATACCGCAAGTGCACATTCGGCAGGTAGCGCGCGGCATGGCATGGTCAGGATGCGCATCAAGGGTGCGCCAGAAATGAAAAACGGGGCCATCAGCCCCGTCGTTCATCCTGTCGATCTGCCTAGTGCAGCAGCCGCGGTTCCTGCTCGTCGTCGTCGCCGAACAGGTCGTCGAACATCAGCGCATCGGGCTCCTTGCCCTGGCTCCACAGGACCATCAGCACGATGATCTTGAGCTTGCCCAGCGCCACCGGCGACTCGTCGCAGGCCAGCGCGCGCTCGATGACGATCTCGCGCTGCGTCGGGCTGAGTACCTTGGCGCTTTCGAGGAACTGGATGAAGCCGATGGCAGAGCTGCCCAGCTCGATGTATTCCTCGTCCACGTAATAGCGCGTGCCGGTGCAGGCATCGATGGCGTCGGTAACTTCCGCTTCGGTCAGCCCGGACAGCCAGTCCAGCGCTTCGGAAATTTCGATGTCATCGAAACCGACGGCGGACAGCTTGCGTGCCAGGGCCGCCGGCTCGGGGCAGGCGTCAGGACGATAGTACGTCTCGTAGAGGTAGACCAGGATGTCGAACATAGTGTCGCTACTGTAGCAGCTAAGCTCGTCGCGGCACAAGTGTGTCCCGCAGGCGCGCGTGCGGCCGATAAAAACCGTTGTATCGAGGCCTTATCGGTTCGTACAGTTTTCCTTATTTCCTTGGGAATCAAGGCCAGGCATTCCACTAGGACATCTCAGGAAGAATATTCTTTATCGCATCAATCCATGCAAAGTGAATATGGAAGAACCGACATGCTACGCGCTTCAAGCGATTCGGACCACCCGTTGCACCCTGCCGCCAGGCAGGCGCTCGACCAGTCCAGCCAGTTCCAGGGCCAGCAGTTCGCCCGCCAGCACGGCGGCATCGCCGTCGACGCAAGCAAGCAATGCATCCGGCTCGACAGGGTCGTGGCCCAGCGCATCGAGCAGCACCGTGTTGCCTGCAGGCGCCGCGCATGCAGGCCGGCGCGCCAGCGGCGAGGCCTGCATGGCGTCCAGCACTTCGTCGACCGTCTCGACCAGGCGCGCGCCTTCGCGGATCAGCTGGTGGCAGCCCTTGGCCAGCGCCGAGTGGATCGAGCCCGGCAGCGCGAACACCTCCCTGCCCTGCTCGGCCGCCAGTTGCGCCGTGATCAAGGAACCCGACTGCGCCGCCGCTTCGACGACCAGCACGCCGGCCGTCATGCCGCTGATGATGCGGTTACGGCGCGGAAAATTGCCGGCCACCGGCGGCGTACCGAGCGCGTATTCGCTGAGCAGGCAGCCTTCTTCGGCGATGCGGTGGGCGAGTGCGCGGTTGCGCGCCGGATAGACGCGGTCGATGCCGGTGCCGATCACGGCAATGGTGGAACCCGCCCCGCGCAGCGCGCCTTCGTGCGCCGCGGTATCGATGCCCAGCGCCAAGCCCGATACCACGCACAGCCCGGCTTCGGACAGCGCGCGCGAAAAGCCTTCCGCATTCGCGCGGCCTTGCGTGCTGGCATTGCGGCTGCCGACCACTGCGACCATCGGCGCATCCAGCAGTTCGCGCCGCCCTGTTATATAGAGCAGCAAGGGCGGATCGGGAATATGGCGCAGCAGCGCGGGGTAGCCGTCGTCGTGCAGGGCGAGGATGTGGTGCAGCGGCTGGGCCAGCCACGCATGGGTAGCGTCGAGCAGTTGCGCGAGCGCCGGCGGGACGGGAGCGCACAGCGCGGCGGCCGTTGCCGCCGGCACGTGCGCGGCCAGGGCCGCGTAGCCGGCGCGAAAGATCGCCGCGGGCGAGCCGAAGGCGCCGAGCAGCAGGTGGGCCGTGCGGCACCCCACCCCGCTCGCCTGTTCCAGGCGGATCCAGTCGGCGACGGGTGAAGGGGCGGCGTTGCTGGCGGGATGGGGGGCCGTGTCCTGCACGGGTGGGTTTACTCCGGTGAGCGGGCCACGTCGCCGACTTCCACCGGCGCCGTCACTTGCATGACCAAGCCGTACGAGACGTTCTTGAACACGCGGAAAATGAACAGGCTGCCGTATTGCTCGTCGGGCAGCTTGATGTTCTGCTTGCCGATGCCGAACACGCCTTTGTGGGCCGGGTCGACCATCGTCCTGCCGAGATGATAAAGCTGCAGCACGGAGCCGACATCGAGTCCGTCAAGCGAACCCCGATTGACAGTCACCACCTGGCTCTGGCCGGCATAGGTGACGCCGGCGTAGATCGACATCACGCGCGCATCGACCGGCTGGAGCGGCGCGTGCGGCATGTAGTTGCGCACCGGCGTCGGCGGCATCGGGATGAGCAGGTCGCCCACGCCGATCTCCTGGCGCGTTTCGCTGACGCGGAAGGTGTGCACGTCCACGCCCGGCTTGGCTTCGGTGTCGAGCGCAACACTGCCCAGGTAGGCGGCTTCGCGCGCCAGGACCTTGCGGGTCTGGGGGTCGCGCAGGATGCCGCCGGGACGGAACACCTGGAAGCTGGTGCCGCCCTGCAGGTTGCCCTTTACATAGACGCGGTCGCCGGCGCCGAGGAAGACGCGGCCTTCCTGCGACGCCACGATGCGCGGCGCGCCTGCCAGTTCATTGGCCTCGACCACCAGCGGTTGGGTCAGGTAAGGCTCGATCATGCCGGCCGGGATCGATTGCACGGCGTCGCGCTCGATCGGCTCGGTGCGCACCTGGGGCGAGAGTTTCGTGATAGGCGGGTCGCCGCGGCCGTCGCCGCCCGGACGGGTCAAGGACAGGCGGCCGCGCGCGCGGTCGAAATAAATGACCTGGCCGGGATAAATCCAGTGCGGATTGCGGATTTCGTCGCGGTTCATGCCCCAGACCTGGGGCCAGCACCATGGGTTCTGCAGGAAGGTGCCGGAAATATCCCAGAGGGTATCGCCCTTGACCACGACATGCTGGTCGGGTGCATTCGGGCGGAAGGCGCACTGGGCGGCCTGGACCGGGCTGGCCACGGCACATGCAACGAGCGCCACGGCAGCAGCGCGGGTCACGACTGTGCTAAAATTTTTCATTGAGACGTCCGTTATTGCGTCCGTAAATTGCGGCTTTTACACCGGATCGCTTGGCAGCGTGCGTTACCAGGCCCCGGCAAATGGGCAGGCCGACAGCACGATGCGCCGCTCCCTGATCGTAAAAGGGTTGCCGTACTGAATCAAATTCTGCACACAATTCCCCGAACTAGCAAGACAAACCGCGTCCTGCAAGGTTTGATGAGTGTTGCATTTTTGGTCGTTCCGGGACCCATTGAATCCCTACCAATTCCTGAAGCTCCCCGACTATGGCCTTACTGAATATCCTCCGCTACCCTGACCCGCGCCTGCACAAGATCGCCGCCCCGGTCACCGAATTCGGCACCGAGCGCCTGCGCCAGCTGGTGGCGGACATGGCCGCCACGATGTACGACGCGCCGGGCGTGGGCCTGGCCGCCACCCAGGTCGACGTGCACGAGCGCGTGATCACCATCGACGTCTCGGAAACCAACGACAACCTGATGGTCTTCATCAACCCGGAAATCACCTGGGCCAGCGACGACAAGCAGGTCTACGACGAAGGCTGCCTGTCGGTGCCGGGCGTCTACGACGGCGTCGAGCGCCCGTCGCGCGTCAAGTGCAAGGCGTTTGATGTCGACGGCAAGGAATTCGAAGTCGAAGCCGACGGCCTGCTGGCCGTGTGCATCCAGCACGAGATGGACCATCTGGTGGGCAAGGTGTTCGTGGAATACCTGTCGCCGCTCAAGCGCAACCGCATCAAGGCCAAGCTGCAGAAGGAAGAGCGCGGCATGGAGCGCGAAGCCGCCCTGAAGGCCGCCGGCCGCCGCTACTGATCGCGGCGCCCCGATGAAAGTCGTTTTTGCCGGCACCCCCGAGTTCGCCGCTGTCGCCCTGCGTGCCCTGCACGAGGCCGGCTTCGAGATTCCCCTGGTCCTGACCCAGCCCGACCGCCCGGCCGGACGCGGCATGCAGCTGCAGGCATCAAGCGTCAAGCAATATGCGCTGGCCCACGGCATGGACGTCGCGCAGCCGCTCTCGCTGCGCATGGACAGCAAGGACCCGCAGCGCGCCGACGAAGCACGCGCCGCCCACGCGCGCCTGCTCGCACTCGACTATGACGTGATGGTGGTGGCGGCTTACGGCCTGATCCTGCCGCTCAGCACCCTCGATATCAAGCCCTGCATCAATATCCATGGTTCGCTCCTGCCGCGCTGGCGCGGCGCCGCGCCAATCCACCGCGCAATCGAAGCGGGCGACGTCGAGACCGGCGTCACCATCATGGGCATGGAAGAAGGCCTGGACACCGGGCCGATGATGCTGGTCGAGCGCGTGGCGATCGAGGATGCGGACACCACCGGCAGCCTGCACGACAAGCTGGCGGCGCTGGGAGGCCGCATGATCGTCGAGGCGCTGCGAAAATTGGAGCAAGGCAGCCTCGAATCGGCGCCGCAGCCGGAAGATGGCGTGACCTATGCGGCCAAGATCAGCAAGGAAGAAGCGAAACTCGATTTCAGCCTGCGGGCCGACCTGCTGTGGCGCCGGATTCGCGCCTTCAACCCCTTCCCGGGGGCGCATGGCCTCGTCGATGGCGTGACGGTAAAGATCTGGAATGCCGAACTGGCGCAGGGCAGCGGCGCGCCGGGGCAGGTGCTGTCGGCCGATGGCCAGCAGGGAATCGTGGTGGCCTGTGGGGATGGCGCGCTGAGACTGACCGAGTTGCAGAAGCCCGGTGGCAAGCGCCTCGCTGCGCAGGAATTCCTCAAAAGCTTCCCGCTGGCGGGTTTGAGCTTTTCATAGGGCAGGCCAGCCAGGCTCGCCAAACAAAACGGGGGCTTGCGCCCCCGAACACTCCAGATCTCCAGGGCCTTCGCCCCAGCGCATCACTTGTCGTAATCCGCCGCAGCAACGCGCTGCGCATCCATCTGCACGCCAAACAAAATCAGGGTCAGGTCTGACATTCGGACACGGGCTCAACCGATGTAAGGCTGGGCTCGTGTCCGAATGTCAGACCTGACCCCGAAGGCGCACGGGCTCAACCGGTGTAATGCTGGGCTCGTGTCCGAATGTCAGACCTGACCCCGAAGGCACGACGTCGGGCGTCAACCAAATGAAACGGGGGCTTGCGCCCCCGAACACTTCACGAACAAGGGCCTTCGCCCTATCGCATCACTTGTCGTAATCCGCCGCGGCAGCGCGCTGCGCGTCCATGTGTTCACGCAACACCTGGTTGATACGGGTCTGGTAGCCCGGACCGGCAGCCTTGAACCATTCCAGCATGTCCACATCCAGGCGGATCGTCACGATCTGCTTCACGCCGTTGATCATTGGCGGCTTCGGCGCAACCGCCGGTTCGTCATCACGCATGACCGCTTGGTCCCAGTCCGGCACATATTCTTTGTTCATACAATTATCCCGTTAAAAGCATCGCCAACATTGTGTCGATGGGGTAATTGTCGTCCGTGTATGTAACGTAAAGATTGCGGATACACCGGGTTTTGTAACGTCATGTATCAGTTCACGTTTTGCTTACATAAAGATACATACACAAAACCTCAAATCGGGGCCCTCCAGAGGAAAGCAACGCCTTGACGTATAATTTCAGACCGCCCAACAGTACCGGCCTGCAGCAATCCCATTGCCGCCTATCCAGAAAGTCGCCCATCATGAACGCCCGCCACGCCAATTTTTCCCCGATCGACGCCCAGCTGCGCGACATCCTGTCGCGCCGCATCATGATCCTGGATGGCGCGATGGGTACCATCATCCAGCAGTACAAGCTCGATGAAGCAGCCTACCGCGGCGAGCGTTTCGCGGACTTTGCGGCTCCCGAAGGCGTAGGCAACCGCGAGCTGTTCGTGAAGGGCAACAACGAGCTGCTGACCCTGACCCAGCCGCAGATCATCCAGGAAATCCACGAGCGCTACCTGGCGGCCGGGGCCGACCTGCTCGAGACGAACACCTTCGGCGCCACCGGCGTGGCCCAGGACGATTACCACATGGCGCATCTCGCCTACGAGATGAACGTGGAAGCGGCCAGGCTGGCCCGCGCGGCCTGCGACAAATACTCTACGCCCGACAAACCGCGTTTCGTCGCCGGCGCGCTCGGGCCGACGCCCAAGACCGCTTCGATTTCGCCCGACGTGAACGACCCGGCGGCGCGCAACGTGACCTTCGACCAGCTGGTCGCGAGCTACCACGAGCAGGTCCGCGGCCTGGTCGATGGCGGCGCCGACCTGCTGCTGGTCGAGACCATCTTCGACACCCTGAACTGCAAGGCCGCGCTGTTCGCGATCGACCTGTATTTCAACGAGCGCCCGGAAGTGCTGCGCCTGCCGATCATGATCTCGGGCACCGTCACCGACGCCTCGGGACGCATCCTGTCGGGCCAGACCGTGCCGGCCTTCTGGAATTCGGTGCGCCACGCCAAGCCGCTGACCATCGGCCTGAACTGCGCACTGGGCGCGGCCCTGATGCGCCCCTATGCCGAAGAGCTCTCGCAGATCGCCGACACCTTTGTCTGCATCTACCCGAACGCCGGCCTGCCCAACCCGATGAGCGATACCGGCTTCGACGAGCTCCCGGCGGACACCTCGGCCCTGCTGCGCGAATTCGCCGACGCCGGCTTCATCAACATCGCCGGCGGCTGCTGCGGCACCACGCCCGAGCACATTGCCGCGATCTCGAAAATCCTCGAAGGCCACGCGCCGCGCGCCGTCCCCGAGATCCCGGTCGCGATGCGCCTGTCGGGCCTGGAGCCCTTCACGGTCGACGACAGCTCGCTGTTCGTCAACGTCGGCGAGCGCACCAACGTGACCGGCTCGAAAGCCTTCGCGCGCATGATCCTGAACGAGCAGTTCGACGAGGCGCTGTCGGTGGCGCGCCAGCAGGTGGAAAACGGCGCCCAGGTCATCGACATCAACATGGACGAGGCGATGCTCGACTCGCAGGCGGCCATGACGCGCTTCCTGAACCTGATCGCCTCGGAACCGGACATCTCGCGCGTGCCGATCATGATCGACTCCTCGAAATGGAGCGTGATCGAGGCGGGCCTGAAATGCGTGCAGGGCAAGGCCATCGTCAACTCGATCTCGATGAAGGAAGGCGAAGAAGAATTCATCCGCCAGGCCGCGCTGTGCCGCAGCTACGGCGCCGCCGTCATCGTCATGGCGTTTGACGAGCAGGGCCAGGCCGACACCTTCGCGCGCAAGACCGAGATCTGCGGCCGCGCCTACAAGATACTGGTCGAGCAGGTGGGCTTTGCGCCGGAAGACATCATCTTCGACCCGAACATCTTTGCCATTGCCACCGGCATCGAAGAGCACAACAACTATGCGGTCGACTTCATCGAAGCCACCGCCTGGATCCGCAAGAACCTGCCGCACGCGAAGGTCTCGGGCGGCGTGTCGAACGTCTCGTTCTCCTTCCGCGGCAACGACCCGGCGCGCGAGGCGATCCACACCGTCTTCCTGTACCACGCGATCAAGGCCGGCCTGACCATGGGCATCGTCAACGCCGGCATGGTTGGCGTCTACGACGACCTGCCTGCAGAGCTGCGCGAGCGCGTCGAAGACGTGGTGCTGAACCGCCGCGAGGACGCCACCGAGCGCATGATCGAATTTGCCGGCACCCTGAAGGCCGGCGGCGGCAAGCAGGAGCAGAACCTCGAATGGAGGAACGCCACGGTCGAGAAGCGCCTGGCGCACGCGCTGGTGCACGGCATCACGCAGTGGATCGTCGAGGACACCGAAGAGATGCGCCAGCAGGTGCTCGCTGCCAACGGCCGCCCGATCCACGTGATCGAAGGGCCGCTGATGGACGGCATGAACATCGTCGGCGACCTGTTCGGGCAGGGCAAGATGTTCCTGCCGCAGGTGGTGAAATCGGCGCGCGTCATGAAGCAGGCCGTGGCCCACCTGGTGCCCTTCATCGAAGAAGAAAAGGCACTGGAAGAAGCGCGCACCGGCGTGGTCGCCAAACCGAAGGGCAAGATGGTGATCGCCACGGTGAAAGGCGACGTGCACGACATCGGCAAGAACATCGTCTCGGTGGTCCTGCAATGTAATAACTTCGAGATCGTGAACATGGGCGTGATGGTCCCCTGCTCGGACATTCTGGCCAAGGCCAAGGCCGAGAACGCCGACATCGTCGGCCTGTCGGGCCTGATCACGCCGTCGCTGGAAGAGATGGCCCACGTGGCGCGCGAGATGCAGCGCGACCCCTATTTCCGCGAGAAGAAAATCCCGCTGCTGATCGGCGGCGCCACCACCAGCCGCGCCCACACCGCCGTGAAGATCGCGCCGCACTACGACGGCCCGGTGGTCTACGTGCCGGACGCGTCGCGCTCGGTGTCGGTGGGGCAGTCGCTGCTCACCGACGACACGCGCGACGCCTACATCATCGAGCTGGCCCAGGACTACGAACGTATCCGCTTCCAGCACGCCAACAAGAAGGCGCTGCCGATGCTGACCCTCGAGCAGGCGCGCGGCAACCGCGCCCGCCTGGAATATGCGCCGGTGAAACCGAAGTTCATCGGCCGCCGCGTCTTCAAGAACGTCGAGCTGTCGACGCTTGCACGCTACATCGACTGGGGCCCCTTCTTCCAGACCTGGGACCTGGCGGGGCCCTACCCAGCCATCCTGACGGACGAGGTGGTGGGCGAAGCGGCCAGCAAGGTGTTCGAGGAAGCGCAGGCGATGCTCAAGAAAATCATCGAAGGCCGCTGGCTGACCGCCAATGGCGCGATCGCGCTGCTGCCGGCAAACTCGGTCAACCATGACGACATCGAAATCTATACGGACGAATCGCGCCAGGAGGTGGCCTTCACCTGGCATGGCCTGCGCCAGCAGGGCGTCAAACCGGTGGTCGACGGCGTGCAGCGCCCGAACCAGTGCCTGGCCGATTTCGTCGCGCCGAAGGATTCCGGCGTGGCGGACTATATCGGCATGTTCGCCGTGACCGCGGGCCTGGGGATCGAGAAGCACGAGCAGCGCTTCGAAGCGGCGCACGACGACTACTCGTCGATCATGCTCAAGGCCCTGGCCGACCGCCTGGCCGAAGCCTTTGCCGAATACCTGCACGAGCGCGTGCGCACCGATTTGTGGGGCTATGCGGCGGGCGAAGACCTGGGCTGCGACGCCCTGATCGCGGAGAGCTACAGCGGCATCCGCCCGGCGCCGGGCTACCCGGCCTGCCCGGAACACACCGTGAAGGCCGAGCTGTTCCGCACCCTGCAGGCCGACGAGATCGGCATGGAGCTGACCGAATCGTACGCGATGTACCCGGGCGCGGCCGTGTCGGGCTTCTACCTGGCCCACCCGGAGTCGAAGTATTTCGTGGTCGGCAAGATCGGCGACGACCAGGTCGAGGACATGGCCAAACGCCGCGGCATGGACAAGACCGAACTCGAGCGCCACCTGGCGCCGAACCTGTAATCGTCACTTCACCTGCCGCCGGCCGCGCGCCGGCGGCACGGCTCCCCTTCTCCCTGAGCACCTGCGTACGGAACGTCCGCCCCACCCGATTTGTCTAAGCCGGTGTCAGCATCTCGATGATGGAGGAGGACATCATGGCAATGCATCTGTCGACCAGGCGCTGGCAAGACCAGCTGATGGTGGTGGTCGGCGTCTGGCTATTCGTTTCGCCCTGGGTATTCGCTTATCCGCCCGGCACGCCGGCGGCGTGGAACGCCACGCTGGCCGGCGCCGTCATCGGCATCCTGGCGGCCTTCGACCTGGTCAAGACCTATGTCTGGGCCGTACTGTTCAATATTATCGTGGGCGCGTGGGTGACGATTTCGCCGTGGATGGTCGGTACGCTGGATGACACGGCGATGACCTGGAGCCTGGTCGTCGCGGGGATCGCGACCATCGTGCTGGGCTTGTGGGAGCTGCGCAGCGATCCGGAGTTGTACAGCCAGTGGCGCTCTGGCGGCCGGGTAACGTAGAGGGTGTGCAGTGATGGCGTGGGCGGATCTTCCGCCCACGTCCAAGCTTCAGATGGCGTAGCGAACCACCTTGTCGCTCCACTCGAAAGCCGACACTTCCAGCTCGGCCAGGTCGTCGCCGTTGATCGACAGGCTGTTCAGCGCCGGCATCACTTCGTCTTCCGTGTCTTCCATGCGCTCGATCGATTCGGCCAGGCGCAGCAATTCGCCGAAGAAGCCGCCGCGCACCAGCAGGGCGTGGCGTACTTCGTCGATCACCGGGATCTGGTCGACGATGTCGTGCATCGGAATGCAGAACAGCGTATCCATCAGCGACATCATGCCGACCGTGAAGGCGATGTCGGCGACGTTGCGCTGCTGCGGACGCAGGCGCTTGGCCAGCAGTTCCATCAGGCGCGCGCGCGTGGTGGCCAGCATCAGGAGCGGGCTCAGGTTGTGGCCGCGCACGCCCGGCTCGGCGTACAGCAGGATCTGCAGCCAGCGCTGCAGCTGGCGGCGGCCCAGCAGCATCAGGGCCTGGCTGATCGATTCGATGCGGCGCCCTGCCCCGGCCGCCGGCGTGTTCACCAGGCGCAGCAGGTTCAGGCCGAGCGTGATGTCCTTCTTGATGGCGCGCTCGATCTCGGCATTGTCGGCATCCGAGGTCACCAGGTTCATCAGGTCCAGCACCGCCGCCTGCGAGGGCGAAAGCTTGCGGCCGGCGATGACGGTCGGCTTGGCGAAATAATAGCCCTGGAAGTAATCGAAGCCGATGTCCAGGCAGGTGCGGTATTCGTTGTGGGTCTCGACCTTTTCGGCCACCAGGCGCTTGCCCGTGCCGCGCAGGCGCGGGGCCAGCGACAGCAGGGTCACCACCGGCAGTTCGCGCAAGTCCATCTTGACGAAGTCGATCACCGGCAGCAGGCGCGCCAGCGACGCGCCGTGGGCCGAGGCCTCGGCCGCGAAGCGGAAGCCGTGGGTGGACAGTTCGGTCATGCGCTGGATCACTGCATCGGTCGGCTCGACCGTGCGCACGATCTCGAGCACGGTGCGCTCGCGTGGCAGGAAGGCGAACATGTCGCTCTTCAAGACCTCTTCGTCGACGTTCAGGAAGGCAGTGGCGTCGCCGATCGCGCGCGCCAGGCCCAGCTGCGAGGCGTGATGGATCACGCTGGCGCTGGCCGAGATGCCCGACTCGATCTGGGCCGGTCCCTGGGCGCCGCCGCGGAACAGCAGCTCATAGCCGAACAGCGCCTGGTTACGGTCGAGCACCGGCTGGCGCCCGAGGTAGAAATTACGCAGGCGCAGGGGCTGCGCGGACTGGTCAAGGCTGGCGGTATCGGTCATGTCGTCTGGTTGGGCTCGCGAACACGCCTACTTTACCGTATCCGTCAGTTTTAGTGGCTTTTAGGCATTAATTTATTAGCGGAATGATACCTGATTGTCATGACAGGACCATTACTGTGGCAAGCCGTCCACGAACAGCTTCAATTCGCCCGGCGCGAACTGGGTCCAGGTCTCGTTGGTGGTGAGCGGTTCGGTCACGATGATGGCGACGCGGTCGTTCGGCGTGGTCACTTGCGAGAAGTCGACCGACAGGTCTTCGTCGGACAAAGAGGCGGTGACGAACGGATAGCTGCGCACCACGTAGCACAGCTTGGTCGAGCAATGCGTGAACAGCGCGGTGCCGTCCGAGAGCATCATGTTGAAGGTGCCGTGCGCGGCTACTTGCGCCACCAGGCGCTCGAGCGCGGCGCGCAGCGCCGGCAGGCCGGGCGCCGTATCGCCGAATTCCTCGCGCAGGCTCTGCATCAGCCAGCAGAAGGCCAGTTCGCTGTCGGTGTTGCCGACCGGGCGGAACGGGCCGGTGAGCGCGGGCGCGAATTCCTTCAGGTCGCCGTTATGGGCGAAGACCCAGTAGCGGCCCCACAGTTCGCGCACGAAGGGATGGCAGTTCTCGAGCGCCACCTGGCCTTGCGTGGCCTTGCGGATGTGGGCGATGACATTGGTGGACTTGATCGGGTAGCGCTTGATCAGTTCGGCGATCGGCGAGGCGACTGCGGCCTGGTGGTCCACGAAGTGGCGCACGCCCGCGCCCTCGAAGAAAGCGATACCCCAGCCGTCGTGGTGGGTGTCGGTGCGGCCGCCGCGGTGGGCGAAGCCGGTGAAGGAGAAAACGATGTCCGTGGGGACGTTGCAGTTCATTCCGAGTAGCTGGCACATGAGGTGCAGCTTACCACGCCCAGGGGCGCGGGATGCGCCATCGCCGCGTCAAGCGGCAATGGCGAAGGGAGGGTTCAATGCAGGACGACCGGCTGGCTCATGAGCGTGTCGTAGGAACCCAGGAAGTCGTCGATCTCTTCCATGGTTGGTTCGCTCGCGATGAGGTTGTTGACGTCGCGGCGGAACGATTGCGCCAGCTTGCCGCCGATGAAGGCTTCGCGCCGCCCGGCCTTGTCGACGATTTCATAGCCGCCGAAGCGCAGCGCTTCGAGTTCGCGATCCACGCCGAACTCGACGACGCTGTACTGTTCGCTGTTGTAGATCATGTTCATGATGACTCCTTCTCTCGATCAGAGTGGTTGTGCGTACCAGCCGCGCGGCGGCGGGCGACTGGCTGTTCACTTCGGTTAAGAGGTGGGGCTGTCCGGACCGATTTCAAGTGAGACAACCGGTTCCAGGGCCAACAGCTGATCGTATGGTGGGTCTTGCAACCACGATCGCAACTGATCAAGATGTGTACTGCTCGCCAAACCGATGAACAGGCGTTCCGGCCCTTGGCGTAACAGTCGATTTAATGTTACACGCAAAACCAGGTTCCCGGCGCAGCACGGACACCCGCTTGCGAGTCGGACAAGTCTTACGGAAGAGCTTTCGGGAATGAGCGGGCTGCCGGCGGGCAGCCCTTCGAGGATGACGGCGTCAAAGCCTGTCGGGGGAGATGCGGCGAGCAGCGCGGCGATCGCGCGCTCGCGTGCGGCGGCGGACGCGCCCGTGACCAGGGTGGTCGCGGCCCGCCTGGTCAATCAGACGCCTTTCTTGGCGAGCTTGCCCGGCTCGACGCCGAGTTGCTTGAGCTTGCGGTACAGGTGGGTGCGTTCCAGGCCGGTCTTTTCGGCGACACGCGTCATGCTGCCGCCTTCGCGTCCCAGGTGGTGCTCGAAATACATGCGTTCGAAGGCGTCGCGCGCCTCGCGCAGCGGCAGGTCGAAGGACAGCGTGTAGCCGGCGCTTTCGCCCTGCGACATCGCATGCACCATGCGCGAGCCATTGCCCATCGGCGGGGCCGGCGGCGCGAACATCGGCGCGGCGGGGCTGGGCACGGCGCTGGCGCCGCTGTCCATCATCGGCATCGCGGCGGTGACGGCCGGGCGCGGCGGCGCCAGGGGCGCGCGCGCCACTTCCTGCGCGCGGTTCAGGCCCTGCTGCACGGCCTTGAGCAGCTTTTGCAGCGCGATCGGCTTCTCGAGGAAATTCAGGGCGCCGATACGGGTGGCCTCGACGGCGGTATCGATGGTGGCATGGCCGGACATCATGATGACCGGCATGGTGAGCAAGCCGTCGCGCTGCCATTCCTTGAGCAGGGTGACGCCGTCGGTGTCCGGCATCCAGATATCGAGCAGCACCAGGTCGGGCGCGCCGGCGGCCCGCGCCTCGCGTGCCTGCTGCGCATTCTCGGCCAGGGTGATGGCGTGGCCTTCGTCGCCCAGGATTTCCGAGAGTAATTCCCGGATGCCCATTTCATCGTCAACTACGAGTATATTCGCCATCTGTTTGCCTTCCTGATCTCTTACCCGCTCAGTGCCTACTCGCCTAATGTCTGCTGTCTGCTGCCTTGCCGCTAACGGGGATTCTATGCCCCCATTATATTTCGGACAAGTTCGCCTCGGGGGCTAACTTTAACAGCAAAATGAATACCGACGCGCCAGATCCATCCGATTGATTCCCAATGTCGATCCGGCCGCCGTGTTCGTCGATGATCTTCTTGACCATGGGCAGTCCCAGCCCCGTGCCGCGCGCTTTCGAGGTGACATAGGGCTCGAACGCGCGCGCCAGGATGCGCGAGGCGAAACCGGGGCCATTGTCCAGGATCGCCAGGCGCACCGCGGTGCCGGTGGCGCCGTCCGCGCCTTCGTAGTGGATGGCTTCGGTGGTGACGTCCACCCGCGGCGGCGCCGCGCCGCCGACGCGGTCGGCCAGCGCATCCTGGGCATTCTGCACCAGGTTGTGGATCACCTGGCGCAGCTGGGTGGCGTCGCCCATCACGCGCGGCAGGTTCGGCGCCAGCGCGGCGTGGATGATGTCGGAGCTGTCCTCGGACAGGTACAGCTGCAGGATCTCTTCGATCAGGGCGTTCAGGTCGAGCGGCTCGAGCATCGCCGGCGGCGTGCGCGCGTAGTCGCGGAAGTCGTCGACCATGCGCTTCATCGCATCGACCTGGTTGACGATGGTGGTCGTGCTCTTCTTCAGCAGCTCGGCCTCGCGCTCGGGCAGGCAGCCCTCGAGCTTCATCTGCAGGCGCTCGGCCGAGAGCTGGATCGGGGTGAGCGGGTTCTTGATCTCGTGCGCCAGGCGGCGCGCCACCTCGCCCCAGGCCACCGAGCGCTGGGCCGAGATCACGTCCGAGATATCGTCGAACACCACGATGAAGCCATGGCCGTTCCCGACCGGCAGGCGCGAGCCGCGCGCCAGCAGCGTGATGTCGTGGTCATGCTCGTCGCCGGTGCCGCGGCGCGGAATCTCGATCTGCTGCTGCCAGTGCGCGCGCCGGCGGCGGTCGTCGCTGCCACTGCTGCCGGCCGCGCTCTGCGCGCTCTGCGCCGAGATCGCGCGCGTGATGCAGTTGTAGAAGGTCTCCAGGCCAGCGATGCGCACCAGCGGGCCGGCCAGCGCGCCCGGCTCGACCTGCAGGATGCGGTAGGCGGCGTCGTTCGAGTTCACCACCCGCCCTTCCGCATCGAGCACCATCACGCCGGCCGACATGTTGGCCAGCACCGATTCGAGGTGGGCCTTGGCGTTCTGCAGCGCGGTGCGGTTGCGCTCGACCGCGCTGCGCGCCTCGAACAGCTGGCCGGTCATGGCGTTGAACGAGCGCGTCAGCGTGCCCAGTTCGTCGTTGGTCTCGATGATCGGGCGCGGCGACAGGTCGCCCTCGGCCACCGCCTGCGTGCCTTCGGCCAGCACCAGGAGCGGCTGCGCCAGGTTGCCGGCGATGAGGAAGGCGCTGCCGATGGCGCCGAAGATCGCCAGCAGCAGGGTCAAGGTCAGCGTCACGATGTACATCTTGCGCAGGCCAGTCCTGGCCTGGGCGCGCGAGCGGTATTCGTCGGAGGCGCTGCGCAGCACCACCGCATTCGAGGCCAGGTTCACCGGCACCGCCTGCAGCAGCTGCAGGTAGCGCGGCTCCATGCCGGAGGCTTCCGGTACCGCCAGCAGCACGCGCAGGCGCAGGCCGGTGGCCGCATCGAGCGCATTGGGCCCGGCCGCCGAGGCGTCGCTGCTGCCTTCGGGACGCGCATAGCCGCCCGGCAGCGCGGCCGACTTGAGCATGTCGGGCGAAGGACGGTCCAGTTCCAGGTTGGCGTTGCGGTCCTGCGCGCTCGAGGCCAGCACGGTGCCGTCGGCGGTGAGCAGCATCGCGCTTTGCATGCCGCTGATGTCGTTGACCAGGCCGGTCAGGATGCCCTGCACCATCACCGCATCCTGGCCGGCCAGGGTGGCGGCGGCGGTCTGGCCGGTGGCGCCCAGTTCGGCCACGGCCTCGTCGAGCGCGGCGCGGCCCAGGTTCAGGCCCGATTCGATCGCGGCCTCGATCTTGACGTCGAACCAGGAATCGATCGAGTGCGACACGAACTGCACCGACACCATGAAGATGACCAGGCCGGGCAGGATGCCGATGCCGGCAAACAGCAGGACCAGGCGCGCCACCAGCCGCGAGCCGAACTTGCCGGCCTTGTAGCGCGAATACAGGCGCCCCAGTGCGACGGCCACCAGCACCAGCATCAGCCCGGCCATGCCGGCGTTCACGCCCAGCAGCCAGGTGTAGTAGCGGTCGAAGAAGCTGGAATTGTCGGACGCGCCCGCGAGCAGGAACAGCAGGACCGAGACGATGAAGCCGCCTACGACCAGCGCGTAGCGCAGCGCCTGGTTGATGGCTTTAGCCCTGATGCGAAATCCGGCCATGCGCCCTAGCCTGCACGGTAGGCAAAGGTCCTGCGGCTCGAGGCCAGGCGCCAGCTCGAGTCGTTGATGGCATTGACCTGCAGGGGCTTGTTCAGGTAGTCGCGGTCCATGTACATGCGCACCGAGACGTCATACACCTCGCCCTGCTTGAGGGCGCCCTTGGGCGCGATCAGCCAGCGCGCCGGACTGCGGATCTGGGACATGGCGTCTTCCAGGGTGGTGAAGCTTTGCGGCAGGCTGCCGGCGATCAGCACGTTGTACTGGCGCGTGAGCACGTCGTAGGAAATGCCGACGGTGCGCTTGGCCAGCACGGCCTTCTCGTCGCGCCACCACCAGCGCGGGCGCGTCATCTCGATCTCGGTCGTGAAGTGCAGCTTGATGCCGTTCTGGAGGGCGTCCTGGAGCTCGTGGTTCAGCTCGAAGGCAAAGCGCGTCTTCAGCCGGTAGCCGTCCTCGGAGAACTGGATTTCCGCCTGGGTGATGTCGACGGCGTCCGCAGCCCGTGCCTGCGTACACACCAATGCCAGCAACAGCTGGCAGGCGAGGAGGCAGAAAAATCGTAACGTCACGGGTGAGCCGGAGCCTTAAATTGAAGCATTATGTCGGGATGACGATTACGCCGCGCGTTTCTGGAACAGGGCGTAGAACAAGCCGTCATGATCCTGCCCGGCACCGCTGGCTGGCAGCAGCTGGCCCGGCGCGTCGAGGCGGATGGCGTCGTGGCGCGCCGCAAACGCGGCGGCCTGCGCCTCCGATTCCTGGGGCCAGAGCGAACATGTCACAAACAACAATTTACCATTGGGCAGCAGCATCTGCCAAAGGTTGTCGAGTATTTTGCTTGAAAGTGTTGCAAGTTGGAGTGTGTCGGACTTGCGGCGCAGCCAGCGGATGTCCGGGTGGCGCCGCACGATGCCCGAGGCCGTGCAGGGCACGTCGGCCAGGATCCGGTCGAAGGGCACGCCGTCCCACCAGGCCGCGCTTTGCGCCTCGGCCGCGATCAGCTTTGCCTCCAGGCCAAGGCGCCCGAGGTTGTCGCGCACCCGCGCCAGGCGCTGGGGATCGGCGTCGACCGAGGTCAGTTCCACATCGGCCGATTCCAGGATGTGGCCGCTCTTGCCGCCCGGCGCCGCGCAGGCATCGAGCACGCGCATGCCGTCCTGCAGGTCGAGCAGCGGCGCGGCCAGCTGGGCGCCGGCGTCCTGCACCGATACCAGGCCGTCGTGGAAGCCCGGGATCTGGCTGACGTTGACCGGCTGCGCCAGGCGCACCGCGGTGGGCCCGAGGCGCGTGGCCTCGATGCCGGCCTGCGCCAGGGTGGCCAGATAGGATTCCGTGTCGCCGCGGCGCGCATTCACGCGCAGGGTCAACGGCGGATGCACGTTGCCGGCCTCGAGGATCGCCTCCCAGCGGTCCGGATAGGCCGCGCGGGTGCTGTCGATCCACCACTGCGGGTAGTTCCAGCGCGCCAGCGGCTGCTTGATCGCTTCGGCCGCCAGCACCGGGCGCTCGCGCAGGAAGCGGCGCAGCACGGCGTTCACCATCGCCTTGGCATGGGCGAAGTCCGGGTGGTGGGCGGCCGCGTGCACCGCCTGGTCGACCACCGTGAACGCTTCGTAGGGGGCCGGGGTGTCCGGCGGCGGGTCGAGCAGGGCCAGCGCCGCGCACAGCAGGCCACCCAGCATGGCCGGCTCCGGCGCCTTGGTCGTCATCAGGCCGAGCAGCACCTCGCTGCGCCCGAGCTGGCGCATGGTGCGGTAGGCGATGTCCTGGATCGCGCCGCGCGCCTGCGGCGTCACGTCGTACACCGAGAACACGATCGACAGCGCCTGCGGCAGCGCGGTGCCGCCGCGCACCCGCGCCACGGCATTGGCCGCGCCCAGCAGGGCCAGCGCCAGCGAATCGGCCTTCAGGTCGGGACGGAAGTCCTGCTGGGGCGCCACCACGACCTCGTGGCTTTCGCGCAGGCGCGGGGCCGGCTTCTTGTCGGGGCGTTCGGCCTGCTCGCGGCGCGGCGGCTGGCCGCGCTCGGCGGCCGGGCGGTAAGGCTCCGGACGCGGCGGACGGTCCTGCCCCGGATTGGGCGCGGGTGCGCTGGCCTGCGGACGCGTCTCCTGGCGCGGCGGCCGCGCCTGCGCCGGCTTGGCGGCAGGCCAGGCCGGGCGCGCCCCGCCCTTCGGCGCCGTGGAACGGGCCGGCTTGGCTGTGGGTTTCAGGGAGAGCGTCGGGCGCTTGTCGGTCATGGCAGGATCAATACGGTCGAAAAAGGCCCCCATTGTAACGGCATCGGCTTTGGTGCAACTTAAACCATGCTTGCAGTTCTTGCCGGGATGAACATGTTGCGCCGAACCCCAAACCAGTATAATGACGGCTGTTTGCCTGTCCGCAGGCCTGCCTCCGCAGTTCGCTATCTAATTAGACCGACTTCCCCATGCTCGCTCAACAAAAACAACAAATCGTTGCCCTGTTCCAGGCCGCCCTCGCGCCGATCGTCGCCGGCACCGACCTCGTCCCCAACGTCGTGCTGGAGCGCCCGCGCGACCCGAGCCACGGCGACATCGCCTGCAATATCGCGATGCAGCTGGCCAAGCAGCTCAAGACCAACCCGCGCGAGCTGGCGACCCGCGTGGTCGCCGCCGTGCTGGCCGAACCGGGCGCGCAAGGCCTGGTCGAGTCCGCCGACGTGGCCGGCCCCGGCTTCATCAACCTGCGCGTGGCCGCCAGCGCCAAGCAATCGGTCGTCAAGACCGTGCTCGAGCAGGGCGCGGCTTTTGGGGCGGGCGATTCCGGCAAGGGCCACCACGCGATCATCGAATTCGTCTCGGCCAACCCGACCGGTCCGCTGCACGTCGGCCACGGTCGCCAGGCCGCGCTGGGCGACGCGCTGTCGTCCCTGTTCGAGTCGCAGGGCCACGAGGTGACCCGCGAGTTCTATTACAACGACGCCGGCGTGCAGATCGCCACCCTGGCCAATTCGGTGCAGGCGCGCGCGCGCGGCATCAAGCCGGGCGACGCCGCCTGGCCCGAGTCGGCCTATAACGGCGACTACATCCAGGACATCGCCGACGACTTCCTGGCGAAAAAGACCGTGTCGGCCAGCGACGGCGAACCGGCCACCGCCAGCGGCGACGCCGACGACCTCGAATCGATCCGCCGCTTCGCCGTGGCCTACCTGCGCCATGAGCAGGACATGGACCTGCAAGCCTTCGGCGTTAAGTTCGACAACTACTACCTCGAGTCGTCGCTGTATGCCGACGGCAAGGTCGAGCAGGCGGTGCAGGCCCTGGTCGACGCCGGCGTGACCTACGAGCTCGATGGCGCGCTGTGGCTGCGCACCACCGACTATGGCGACGACAAGGACCGCGTGATGCGCAAGTCCGACGGCGGCTATACCTATTTCGTGCCCGACGTCGCCTACCACATGCAGAAATTCCGCCGCGGCTTCGACCAGGCGATCAACGTCCAGGGGAGCGACCACCACGGCACCATCGCGCGCGTGCGCGCCGGCCTGCAGGCCGTGAACATCGGCATCCCGCAGGGCTACCCCGACTACGTGCTGCACAAGATGGTCACGGTGATGAAGAACGGCGAAGAGGTCAAGATCTCCAAGCGCGCCGGCTCCTACGTGACGGTGCGCGACCTGATCGAATGGTCGGGCAATGGCGACGTGACGCGCGGGCGCGATGCGGTGCGCTTCTTCCTCATCTCGCGCAAGGCCGACACCGAGTTCGTGTTCGACGTCGACGTGGCGCTGGCGACCGGCGAGGAAAACCCGGTGTATTACGTGCAGTACGCCCACGCGCGCATCTGCTCGGCCCTGTCCAACTGGGGCGGCGACGAAGCCCAGCTTGCCAAGGCCGACCTGTCGCCCTTGACCACTCCGCACGAAGCGGGCCTGCTGGCCAAGCTGGCGTCGTATCCGGAAATGCTGGCGCGCGCCAAGCTGGAACTCGGCCCGCACCAGGTCGCCTTCTACCTGCGCGAACTGGCCGGCGAACTGCACAGCTATTATTTTGCGCACAAATGGCTGCTCGACGACGACGAGCCGCTCAAGCTGGCGCGCCTGGCCCTGGCTGCGGCAACCCGCCAGGTGCTGCGCAACGGCCTGGCCCTGATCGGCGTATCGGCCCCGAGCAAGATGGAACGCGCCCCTACCGAACCACAAGAGTAAGCCCATGACCGCCATTCGATCCTTCTCAGCGCTGCGCCAGCGCGGCAGCACCCTGACCGGCGTCATCATCGGCCTGATCATCGGCCTGGGAATCGCGGTGGCGGTCGCGCTCGTGATCACCAAGGGCCAGTCGCCGTTCACCGACCGCTCCAACAAGATGGGCCGCCCGGCCGACCTCGAGCCGAGCCAGGCGAGCGACCCGAACAAGCCGCTGTACGGCAACCGCGACGCCGCGCGCGAAGCGAACCGCGAGATCGCCGAACGCGCCACCAAGGCTGCGGCGGCGCCCGCTCCGGCGCCGGCCCCGGCCCCGGCTGCGACTACGGCGCAAGCCGATCCGCTCGGCCAGGCGATCGCCGGCATGCAGGCGCCGGCGGCTGCACCGGCGCCTGCCGCGGCGCCCGCCGCCGCACCGGCCGCCGCCCCTGCCCCGGCAGTGGCAGCCGCCCCGGCTGCGGGCAGCGACGGCTATATCTACTTCCTGCAGGCGGGCGCCTTCCGCGAGATGTCCGACGCCGAGAACACCCGCGCCAAGCTGGCCCTGCTCGGCTTCGAGGCCGCAATCACCGACCGCACCACCGACGGCGGCGTGCTGCACCGCGTGCGTGTCGGCCCGTACAACGGGGTCGAATCCATGAACAAGGCGCGCGCCAAGCTGCTCGACAGCGGCATCGACGTGGCCATCGTCCGCAACCAACGCTGAGGAAGCCCATGCACGCACTACGCCGCCTGATCTGTACGTCCGCCCTGCTGCTGCTGGCCGGCAGCGCCCACGCTACGCCCGCGGCGCCGCGCGATGGCGCGGAGTACCAGACGCTCGCGAACGTGCAGCCGACCGACAGCGGACGCAAGACCGAGGTGCTCGAGTTCTTCGCATATTACTGCCAGCACTGCTACGCCTTCGAACCCCAGCTCGCGGCATGGGTGAAAAAGCAGGGCGACAATATCGTGTTCCGCCGCGTGCACGTGCCGCGCGGCCCGCAGGTAGCGGCCCAGCAGCGCCTGTTCTTCACGCTCGAATCGCTCGGCCTGCTCGAGCAATACCATGGCAAGGCCTTCGCCGCGATGCACGTCGAGCGCCTGCCCCTGGCGCAGGACGAACAGGTGTTCGACTGGGCCAGCCGCGCCGGCATCGACCGCGCACGCTTCATCGACGCCTACCGCTCGTTCGGCGTGCAGGCCAAGGTGCGCCGTGCACAGTCGATGATGGAAGCCTACCGCATCACCCACTGGCCGATGATCGCTGTCGACGGCCGCTTCATCACCTCGCCCGGCATGGTGCAGGAAGCCACCCGCGGCGAAGGCGACGCACTGCAGGGCACCCTGCAGGTGATGGACAGCCTGGTCGCGCGCGCGAAAGCGGACAAGAAATGACCCTGGCGCCGGGCCGCTCGGACCGGGTCTTCATCACCGGCGCTTCGAGCGGCATCGGCGCGGCGCTGGCCCGCGACTACGCGGCGCGCGGCGCCACCCTCGGCCTGCTGGCCCGCCGCGGCGACCTGCTGGCCGACCTCGCGGCCAGCCTGCCCTCCCCCGAACGCCACCGGATCTATGCGGTCGACGCCACCGACCGCGCGGGCCTGGAGGCGGCCGCCCGCGATTTCATCGCGGCCAAGGGCGGCGCCGACATCGTGATCGCCAGCGCCGGCATTTCGCACGGCACGCTGACCGAACGCCCGGCCGACCTGGCGGTGTTCGACGCCGTCTTCGCCACCAACGTGAACGCCACCGTCGCGACCTTCGCGCCCTTCATCGCGTCGATGAAGGAGCTCGGCAGCCCGTGCCGGCTGGTGGGCATCGGCAGCGTCGCGGGCATCCGCGGCATGCGCGGCGCCGGCGCCTACTGCGCCTCCAAGGCGGCCGTGCACAGCTATTGCGAATCGCTGCGCCTGGAACTGCGCGCGACCAACATCAAGGTCGTCACCATCGCCCCCGGCTACATCGACACGCCCATGACCCGCCACAACCGCTTTCCCATGCCCTTCCTGATGCCGGCCGACCGCTTCGCCGCGCAGGCACGCGAAGTCATCGCGCGCGGCCACAGCTACCGCGTGCTGCCCTGGCAGATGGGCCTCGTGGCCAAAGTGCTGCGCCTGCTGCCCAACGGCCTGTTCGACCTGGCGTTCTCGCGCGCGCCGACCAAGCAGGGCAAGGGCGAAGCATGAAGGCCGAACGTATCGCCGCGCTGGCGCGGGCCGGCGTCGCCGTCGAGGTGGTGGCCGAGACGGGATCGACCAATGCCGACCTGCTGGCGCGCGCGGCGCAGCTAAGCGGCCCCCTGCTGCTGGTGGCCGAGCACCAGACTGCGGGCCGCGGCCGCGCCGGACGCAGCTGGCTGTCCTCGAGCGAAGGCTCGCTCACCTTTTCGCTGGCCTGGAAATTCGACGGCGGCCCGCAGGCGCTCAGCGGCCTGCCGCTGGCGGTGGGCGTGGCCCTGGGCGAGACGCTGGCGCAGCTGGGCGTGCAGGTGCAGCTCAAGTGGCCCAACGACGTCTTGAAAGACGGCGACAAGCTGGCCGGCATCCTGGTCGAAACGCAGAACGCACCGGGCGGCGGCACCTGGACCGTCATCGGCATCGGGCTGAACCTCGTCATGCCCGACGAGATGGAAGCGCGCCTGGGCCGCAGCGCCGCGGGCGCGCCCTGGCTGGCGCGCATGGACCGCGAGGTCCTGATGGCCGCCCTGCTCGACGGCCTGGCCGAAGCGCTGCAGCTGTTCGCGCGCCAGGGCTTCGGCGCCTTCTGCGCGCGCTGGAACCTGCGCCATGCCTGGCAGGGCCGGACGGTCACCATTGTCGACCACGGCGTAGTATTGCACGAGGGCCTGGCCGCCGGCGTGGACGAGCTGGGGCGCCTGCTGCTCGATACGCCTCACGGCCGCGTTGCCATCCTGGCGGGCGACGTCTCGTTGCGGGTGAAGCCATGAAGCTGCTGCTGGTCGACGCCGGCAATACACGCATCAAGTGGGCGATTGCCGCCCCTGGCGCGGCCCCCGGCGCATGGGAAACCAGCCATGCCGCGCCGCACGCCGACCTCACCGATATCGCCGCGGCCTGGCGCCGCGCCGGAATCGGCCGCGCGATCGTGTCGAATGTCGCAGGCAGCGAGGTGCGCGAGCGCATCCTGCTTGCCTTGCCGGCGGCGATCGACGTCGAGTGGTTTGCTTCGACGCTCGAGCGCGCCGGCCTGCGCAACGGCTATCGCCATCCCGGCCAGCTGGGCTGCGACCGCTTTGCCGCCGCCATCGGCGCGCGCGCCCTGGCGCCCGGCCAGGACCTGGTGGTCGCCACCTGCGGCACCGCCACCACGGTCGATGCGGTGCGCGCCGATGGGCTGTTCGTGGGCGGCATGATCCTGCCCGGGCTGGCGCTGATGGCCGCTTCGCTCGCCCGCAACACCGCCCAACTGCCGCAAGTCGTGCCGGGCGCCGCGCCGCCGCCGGTGTTCGGGGACAATACCGACGACGCGATCGTCTCGGGCATCCTGGCGGCCCAGGCCGGGGCGATCGAGCGCGCCTGCGCCGCGCACGGCGCTACCGCCTGCATCGTCTCGGGCGGCGCAGCACCCTATATCGCGCCGGCCCTCAAGGTCGGCCATCGGCTGGTCGATAATATCGTGCTGGTCGGCCTGCATGCCGCAGCCGCCGCCTGAAGATGGGAGACCGACCTTGTTGAAATTCGTATTCTGGGTACTGCTGGCAGCGAACGCCGCGCTGTTCGCCTATGCGCAGGGCTATCTCGGGAAAGTCGAAGGCAGCGAGCGCGAGCCGCAGCGCCTGAAGAACCAGCTCGCCGCCGAACGCATCGTGATGCTCACCGCAGCCGAGGCGCGCGCCGCAACCGAGAGCACGGCGGCCGGCGCGCCTGTCGCTGCCGCGCCCCCCGTTGCGCCGCAGCCGGCCGCGCCGGCGGCCGCCACCATCGCCTGCATGCAGGCCGGCGCCTTTTCCAATACGGACGCACGCCGCTTCGAGTCGCGCATCAGTCGCTTGGGCTTCGGCGAACGCCAGGCGCGCACCAGCGTGCCCTTCCAGGAAGTGACCAGCCACCTGGTGTATCTGCCGCCGAATGGCGGCAAGGAAGGCGCCGACAAGCGCGTGGCTGAACTCAAGGAAAGCGGCGTCGCCAATTTCTTCGTGATGCAGGGCGAGTCGCCCTTGAAATGGGCGATCTCGCTGGGCGTGTTCAAGACCGACGCCGCCGCGCAAAAGCTGGTGGCCGACCTGGGACGCCAGGGCGTGCGCGGCGTACGCGTGCTGCCGCGCGGGCCCCAGGGCACGCGTACGGCCTGGCAGTTCCGCAACCTGACGGTGGACGAACGCACCAGCCTGGCCGGCATCGCGGACGACTTCGCCGGGGTGCAGCTGCGGCCCTGCAGCTAGCTTCAGTCCAGCCGGGAATCCCTGGCGCAGGCGTAGGCCGGATGCGCCGCCGGAGCGAGGAAGGTATCGATGGCCGACGTGATCCTGGCCTTCAACTGCTCGCTGCCGCCATCGAACATGTCGTTGTGGCGCGCGCCTTCGATGCGGACCACGCAGGCGCCGTAGCGGCTGCGCTCCGCCTCGTCCGGCAGCACGCCGGGGTCGGCCACGGTGTCGCTGGCGCGAATGCTCAGGACGCGGATACCGGCCGCGCGCGGCAAGGCGACCCGCCGGCTGTCGAGGCTGACCAGGGCGGACACGCGCCGCGGGTTGTCGGCGGCGAACTGGGCCGAGCTGTCGCCGCCGAGCGAATGCCCGACCAGCAGCAGGCGTTGCCAGTCGAAGCGTGGAAAGCGCGGCGCGGTCTCGTCGATCGCGGCGGAGATCGCCTTCGAGGCCGTCCGTGCCATGGCCTGCACTTGCGGCGTCATCGGGGCATTGCGGTCGACCTGTGCGCCGCCGGCGCTGTCGCGCACGGCGATCACCAGGTAGCCCATCCGGGATAAATGCGCGGTGACGAAGGAGTATTCCGAGCCATGCATGCCGTAGCCGGGGCTGACGATGGCGACCGGGCATGGCTTGGCCTCGCTACAGGCCTGCACGCGCGCTGGCGGGTAGATGTCGACCGGGGCGGCAGCCATGGCCGCAGGCAGGCTGCACAACAGAGGCAAGAGGGCGAGCAGGCGGCGCATGCGTTCCTTTATCAATGATGGCGGCAGTGCCGGGTCCGGCCTGCCGGCGAACCTAGCGCTTGACCACGATCGGCTTCAGGCCGAACGATGCCGGCACCGCACGCGCCGCCGCCTGCGCCTCGTCGCGCGTGGCGAACGGCCCGCCGTACAAACGGTTGACCGCCCCCACCTTCACTACTTCGAGCGCGCCGAGCGCCAGGCCGGCCTGGGACAGGCGCTCGCTCATCGCCTCGGCCATGCCGGCGCGGCCATAGGCGCCGAGCTGCACGTAGAAGCTCCCTGCCGGCACCAGCTTGGGCACCACCTGGGCCACGGCCGCGCTGTCGGAGCGCACGGTATCTTCCAGCATCAGCGCCGTGATTTCGGGCGGCGCCGATTGCGCCTGCGAGGTCATGGCGCGGCGCACGGTGGCGATGCGGCTCGGGTGGTCGTTCGGGAACAGGCGTTCGATCTCGACCTGATGGCTGCCGCGGCCGAGCAGGCCGAGCTTGAGGGCGGCCGTGTACGAGACGTCGATGATGCGGCTGGCGTGGAAGGGGCCGCGGTCGTTGATGCGCACGACGACCGATTTGCCGCTGTCGACGCTGGTCACGCGCACATAGGAGGGAATCGGCAGCGTCGGGTGCGCCGCGGTCATCTTGTACATGTCGTACAGTTCGCCCGACGAGGTCTTCTGGCCGTGGAACTTGACGCCGTACCAGCTGGCCACGCCGCGCTGGGTGAAGGGGTCTTCGTGCACGATCGGTGTATAGCTCTGGCCGAGCACGGAATACGGGCGGTTGGCCCACTTGGCGTAGGGCTCGGCGCGCACGATGGCGTCGGGCAGGTCGAGCAGGCCCGGCGGCGGATTGGCGCCGGGGCCGTCGTCCTTGTAGTAGCCGCCGCGGCCGGAGTTGGCCGCCGGCAGCTTGGGCGCCTCGGGGTGCTGCGCCGTGGGGCGGTGGCCCCAGGGCAGCGGTATCAGGCTCTTGTGCTCGCCGGTGGTGCTGCAGCCGGTGAGCAGGGTGGTGAATGCAGTAACTACGGTGACCGCAGCAAGTTGTTTTCTTGGAACGGCCATTCGCAGTCCTTGTTCAATTACGTCTGCACTAGTTTACGATGTCTTTGGATACTCATCAATATGCCAGCACCAAGGCCCAGGGTAATGAAGGCGGTTCCCCCATAGCTCATCAAGGGCAAAGGCACGCCGACCACCGGCAGGATGCCGCTCACCATGCCCATGTTGACGAAGGCGTAGGTGAAGAAAATCATCGTGATGGCGCCCGCCAGCAGGCGACAGAAGGTATTCGGGGCATTGGCCGCGATCATCATCCCACGCCCGATCAGCAGCAGGTAGACGAACAACAAGAAGCAGTTGCCGATCAGTCCGAACTCTTCCGAATACACGGCAAACAGGAAGTCGGTGGTCTGCTCGGGGACGAATTCCAGGTAACTCTGCGTGCCCTTGCCATAGCCCTTGCCCATCAGCCCGCCGGAACCGATGGCGATCTCGGACTGGATGATGTGGAAGCCCTTGCCCAACGGGTCCGAGGTCGGGTCGATCAGGGTCATCACGCGCTCGCGCTGGTAGTCGTGCATCATCGACCAGCCGATCGGCAGCGCCGCGGCGCCGGCGACAGCGATGCCGGCCAGCGCCTTCCATGGCAGGCCGGCCAGGAAGATCACGTAGAAACCGGACGAGGCGACCATCAGCGCGGTGCCCAGGTCGGGCTGCTTGGCGATCAGGGTGAAAGGCACCACCAGCAGGACCGCGGCGATCGCAAAGGATTTCCAGTTATTGGCATTGGCGCGCTGCTGGAAATACCAGGCCAGCATCAGCGGCGTCGCGATCTTCAGGATCTCGGAGGGCTGGATGTCCACCCCCACATACAGCCAGCGCCGCGCGCCCTTCTTGATGATGCCGAACATCGCCACCGCAATCAGGAGCGCGACGCCGACCGTATAGATCGGTACCGCCAGACGCATGAGCATCTGCGGCGGCACGTTGGCCGCTACCCACATCACGGCGAAGGCCAGAAGGAAGTTGCGGATCTGGTGTTCCAGGCGGTCCGGGAACTCGGCCCCGGCCGAACTCATGATGATCACGCTGGTGATCATCAAGACGAACAGCACCAGCCCGAGCGGCCAGTCGAAGACCGTGAAATACGGACGCAGGCGGCGCCGCAGCGAGCGGCGTTCTGGGATGCGCGCCATGGGCTTATTCCTTTCTGGTGGCAGGGATGCCGGCCGCAGGCGCGGCGGCCTGGATGACCGGCGCGGCGGCCGGCGCTGCAGGCACGGCAGGCTTGGCGGCCGGCGGCGCCTTGGCGCCGGGCGGCAGGTCCTTGGGCTTGGGCGGCGCCGGGCGCTTGCCCAGCAGGTAGTAGTCGAGCGCCTTGCGCGCGATCGGCGCGGCCGAGGCGGCGCCGAAACCGGCGTTCTCCACCACCAGGGCGATCACGATGCGCGGATTGTCGGCCGGCGCAAAGGCGACATACAGCGCGTTGTCGCGGTGGCGCTCGTCGATGGCGTTGGCATTGTATTTCTGGCCCTTCAGGCCGATCACCTGGGCGGTACCGGTCTTGCCGCCCGAGATATAGCCGGCGTTGGCAAAGGCGCGGTGGCCGGTGCCGTAGGATTCCTGGGTCACGCCGACCATGGTGTGCTTGATGAAATCGATGTGTTCCTGCTTGAGCGGGATGCGGCGGGTTTCCTTCGGCACCGTCAGGGTGCGCTGCTTGGTGGCGCCGTCCTCGATCATCTTCACCAGGTGCGGCTTCATGACCACGCCGTTGTTGGCCAGGTTGGCCACCGCATGGGCCAGCTGGATCATGGTGTAGTTGTTGAAGCCCTGCCCGATCGAGATCGAGATCGTGTCGCCGCCCACCCACTTCTGGGCCGCGCGGTTCTTGGCGAAGCGCTTGGCCTTCCACTCCTTGGACGGCAGCACGCCGGTCTTCTCGAAGTCGAGGTCGATGCCGGTCGGATGGCCGAAGCCGAACTGCCCCATGAAGCTGGAGATCTTGTCGATGCCCATCTCGTTGCCGAGCTGGTAGTAATAGGTGTCGCAGGATTCCACCACCGACTTGTACATGTCGACGGTGCCGTGGCCGCCCGGCTTGTCGTCGTTGAAGCGGTGGCCGCCGAGCATGAAGAAACCCGGGTCGCGGATCGCGTCGCTCGGCCTGCGGTGGCCCAGTTCGAGCGCGGCCAGCGACATGAAGGGCTTGAAGGTGGAACCCGGTGGATAGGTGCCCGACAGCGGGCGGTTCATCAGCGGCTTGTCGAGCGAGGTATTGAGTTCGTTCCAGTTCTGGCTGTCGATGCCGTCCACGAACAGGTTCGGGTCGAAGCCCGGGCGCGAGACATAGGCCAGCACGTCGCCTGTGGCCGGCTCGATCGCCACCAGGGCGCCGCGCTGCTCGCCATAGGCTTCCTCGATGATCTTCTGCAGCTCGATGTCGAGCGAGAGGATCAGGTTGCTGCCCGGGACCGGCGCGGTGCGCGACAGCGTGCGGATCGCGCGCCCGCCGGCCGAGCGCTCGACCTGCTCGTAGCCGGTGGTGCCGTGCAGGTGGCTTTCGTAGCGCTTCTCGACGCCTTCCTTGCCGATATGCTCGGTGCCGTTGTAGTTCGCGGCCAGCTCGTCTTCTTCCAGCTTGGCCGCTTCCTTGGTGTTGATGCGGCCGATATAGCCGATCACGTGCGAGGCGGTTTCGCCCAGCGGGTACTGGCGGAACAGGCGCGCCTGCACTTCCACGCCGGGAAAGCGGAAGCGCTGCGCGGTGAAGCGCGCCACTTCGTCGTCGCTCAAGCGGGTGCGGATCGGCACGCTGGCGAAGCTGCGCGATTCTTCCAGCAGTCGCTTGAAGCGGCGGCGGTCGCGCGCTTCGATCGACACCAGCTTGGCCAGCTCGTCGATGGTCGACTCCAGGTTGGACTGCAGCTTGGACGGCGTGATCTCGAGCGTGTAGGCGGAATAGTTGCGGGCCAGGACCACGCCGTTGCGGTCCACGATCAGTCCGCGGTTGGGCACGATCGGCACCAGCGCGATGCGGTTGTCTTCCGCCTGCAGCGCGAACTGGTCGTGGCGCAGCACCTGCAGCCAGACGAAGCGCGCCACCAGCAGGCCAAAGCAGATGAAGACCAGGGCCACCAGCGCCGTCATGCGCGTGCGGAACTGGTGGATCTCGCGGTCGTTGTCCTTGAATTCGGTCACGGCAAAAGACTCGTTTCGGGTGCGCTCAGATCGGGCGGGTGTGGTCGCGGTCGACGGCGCGGCGCTGGGGCGCGAGCAGCAGCCAGGTGAGCACGGGCCAGAGGGCGACCGCGACCACGCTTTCGGCGAAATGCAGCAGGCCCGGGAAGCGGCCGGAGGCGGTGAAGTGGACGAAGGCCTGCACCGCCTGCGCCAGCAGCAGCAGCGGGAACACGTGCATGGCCTGGGTCATCATGGGGAACCACAGCACGCGGCGGTGGATCATGATGGCAAGGTAGGACAGCAGCGTATAGGCCAGTGCATTCTCGCCCAGCAGGCTGGCGTCGTGCACGTCCATCAGCAGGCCCATCATGAAGGCCACGCCGATCCCGACCCGGCGCGGCTGGTGGATGCCCCAGAAGACCAGCACCATGGCCACAAAATCAGGCGCGCCGACCCAGCGGCCCAGCGGCAGCAGGTTGAGCATGAAGGCGCAGACCAGGCTGAAGGTGATGAACAGCGGGCTGACGGGCAGCAGGATGTAATGCGGGCGGTTACCGGGCATTATTGGCCCTCCGTGGTGGCGGGGCGCGCCGGCGTGGCGGCCGCGCCGTTAGAGGTGGCCGGCGCCGGACGCACCGTGGCTGGCGGCTGTGTGGTGGCCGGGGCGGTCCCGGGCGTGGCGCGCGGTTGCACGGCGCCGGTCGCCGGCGCGGCCAGCGGCCGGGCCGGCGGCAGGGTCGCCGTCGCGGCGGGCGCAACGATGGCTGGCGCCGCCTGGGGCGCGGCGCCTTGCGTGCCGACGCCGGCCACGGCATTGGCCGGGCCGCCCTGCCCTGCGGCGGCGCCCGGCACTTGCGGCACGCCCTGCGGCGGCAGCGGCATCGGCGCCAGCGGCGGCGGCGGCACCGGGGCCATGTCCGGCAGCTTGCGGCGCGCCGTGGTGGGGGCGGCTGGCGCCTGCGCCTGCGGGCGCGGCGGCAAATTCGATTGCGACATGATGATCAGGAGCTGGCGCTGGCGGTCGATGCCGGCCAGCGGTTGGCAGACCACGCGCCCGAAGGCGCCGGCCGCGACGTTCTCGACCTGCACCACCTTGGCCACGGCCAGGCCCGCCGGGTACATGCCGTCCAGGCCCGAGGTGACCAGCACGTCGCCGACCTGGATGTCGGCATTGGCCACCACGAAGCGCAAATCGAGCAGGCCGGAGTGGCCGCGGCCGTAGGCGATGCTGCGCAGGCCGCTGCGCAGCACCTGCACCGGAATGGCCTGGTCCTTGTCGGTCAGCAGGGTGACTTCGGAAGTGAACGGGAACACGCGCGTGACCTGGCCGACCACGCCGGCATGGTCGATCACCGGCAGTCCTGCGGCCACGCCGTTGCGCGAGCCGCGGTCGAGCACCACGCGGCGGGTCGACGGATCGCGCGCGTCGTACAGGATCTCGGCCATCTGCGCCTGCAGCGGCAGGTGGGCGCGCGCCTCCATCAGGCGCCGCAGGTGGGTATTCTCGGCCATCTGGTACTGGGCCTGCTGCAGCACGCGCGCCTGCGCCAGCTGCTGGGTTTTCAGCTCGCGCACTTCCTTCTGGAGCGTGGACAGCGACGAAAAATAGCCGCCCATGTTGCCGAGCGCTTCGCGCGGCATCAGGGCGGCCATCTGCAGGGGATACAGGACGGTGGCGGCCACCTGGCGCACGGCGCCCAGGGTGTGGTAGCGGGCGTCGACGACCAGCAGCACGACGGAAATGAGCGCGAAAACGATCGCCTTCACCCGCGCGGGGGCGCCCTGTTTGAAAAGCGGCGGAGGACTGTATTGCATGTCCGGCTTGGCGTCCTGTCTAGTCGGCGTATGGCGCGAATGTCACTGCGGGCAGACGCGCGCGGGTCGATCCGCACGCCCTGCCCGCAGTGTCATCGGCTGCGCCGCTGTTTTATTCGTAGGAGAAAATCGAACCCAGCTTGTCCATGCGCTCGAGCGCCATGCCCGAGCCACGCACCACGCAGGTCAGCGGATCTTCGGCGACCAGCACCGGCAGGCCGGTTTCTTCCATGAGCAGGCGGTCCAGGTCGCGCAGCAGTGCGCCGCCGCCGGTAAGCATCATGCCCTTTTCGGCGATGTCGGCGCCCAGTTCCGGCGGGGCCTGTTCCAGCGCGTTCTTCACGGCCGAGACGATGTTGTTGAGCGGGTCGGTCAGGGCTTCCAGGATCTCGTTGCTCGAGATGGTGAAGGAGCGCGGGATGCCTTCGGACAGGTTGCGGCCCTTGACTTCCATTTCCTTGACTTCCGAACCCGGGAAGGCCGAGCCGATCGCCTTCTTGATCGCTTCGGCGGTCTGTTCGCCGATCAGCATGCCGTAGTTGCGGCGGATGTAGTTGACGATGGCTTCGTCGAACTTGTCGCCGCCCACGCGCACCGAACCCTTGTAGACCATGCCGCCCAGCGAGATGATGCCCACTTCGGTGGTGCCGCCGCCGATGTCGACCACCATCGAGCCGGTCGCTTCGGATACCGGCAGGCCGGCGCCGATGGCCGCTGCCATCGGTTCTTCGATCAGGTAGACCTGCGAGGCGCCGGCGCCGAGCGCCGACTCACGGATCGCGCGGCGCTCGACCTGAGTCGAACCGCAAGGCACGCAAATGATGATGCGCGGCGACGGGCGGAAGAACTTCGAATCGTGGACCATGCGGATGAACTGCTTGAGCATCTGCTCGGTGACGGTGAAGTCGGCGATGACGCCGTCCTTCATCGGGCGGATGGCCTCTATATTGCCCGGCACCTTGCCCAGCATCTGCTTGGCTTCCTTGCCGACTGCCTGGATCGTCTTCTTGCCGTTCGGGCCGCCCTCCTGGCGGATCGCGACGACCGACGGCTCGTCCAGCACGATGCCCAGTCCGCGCACGTAGATCAGGGTGTTGGCGGTGCCGAGGTCGATCGCCAGGTCATTCGAGAAGTAGCTGCGTAAAAAACCAAACATGTGTGTCCTGATTGCGCTTTGCGGCGCGCCTGAAAATTGATCGGGATTGTCCTTGCCGTACCCGCCCCGATGAATGCCGAGGGCAGCGCGGTCTTTCCTGCGGTGGACCAGCTTTCGGCCCCATAGCGCATTAGCCCGCCATTCTACCTTATAATTTGGCGATTAAACGCTGAAAACGGGGGGTTTTCCACCCCAATTCCAGAGCGAGATCGACGGTGTTACCAAGGTTTTATCGTCCGTAGCCTGCCGTTCGCTGACGGCTTGCCAACATCCGCCGTTTATCGTTAGTCATTCGATATTCACTCGATTCCAGTTTGTTAACTGCTCAACCACATTTTGCGTGCGGCCCGCGCCGCGCCCCTTAGCCATGTCCCTGACACTTTCAGACGTAAAACGCATCGCCAACCTGGCCCAACTCGAAATGGATGAGGCCCACGCGGAGACCGCGCTGCAGGAGCTGAACGGCATCTTCGCCCTGGCCGAGCAGATGCAGGCGGTGGACACCACCGGTGTTGCGCCGCTGTCGCAGCCGCTGGCCGCCATCCTGGCGCTGCCGCTGCGCCTGCGCGACGACGTGGTAACCGAAGAGAACCGCCGCGAGGATTACCAGGCGCCGGCGCCGAAAGCCCAGGACGGCCTGTACCTGGTGCCGAAGGTCATCGAGTAACCGATTCACGCATCCCTCACCGACACGCACATGCATAACAAGACCATCAAAGAGCTGTCCGCGCTCCTGCATTCGAAGCAGGTCTCCGCGACCGAACTGGCGCGCCACTACCTGGGCCGCATCGACAGCAACCCCTACAACGCTTTCCTGCACGTGGACCACGAGCGCACGCTGGCGCAGGCCGCCGGCGCCGACGCGCGCCTGGCCGACGGCAGCGCCGGTCCGCTGACCGGCGTGCCGATCGCGCACAAGGACATCTTCGTTACCCGCGGCTGGCGCACGACTGCCGGCTCGAAGATGCTGGCCAATTACGAAAGCCCGTTCGACGCGACCGTGGTGGACCGCTTCGCGCAAGCCGGCATGGTCACGCTGGGCAAGGTCAACCTGGACGAATTCGCGATGGGCTCGGCCAACGAGAATTCGGCCTTCGGCGCCGTGAAGAATCCATGGGATACCCTGGCGGTGCCGGGCGGCTCCTCGGGCGGCTCGGCCGCGGCGATCGCCGCGCGCCTGGCGCCGGCGGCCACGGCCACCGACACCGGCGGCTCGATCCGCCAGCCGGCGGCATTCTGCGGCGTCACCGGCATCAAGCCGACCTACGGCCGCGTGTCGCGCTTCGGCATGATCGCGTTCGCTTCCTCGCTGGACCAGGGCGGCCCGATTGCCCAGACCGCGGAAGACTGCGCCCTGCTGCTCAACGAAATGATCGGCTTCGACGAGCGCGACTCGACCAGCCTGACGGTCGAGCAAGGCAACGTGGCCGAGGATTACACGCGCGACCTGAACAAGCCCCTGGACGGCCTGCGCATCGGCGTGCCGAAAGAATACTTTGGCGAAGGCCTGGCCAGCGACGTGGAAAGCGCCGTGCGCGCCGCGCTCGACGAATTCGTCAAGCTGGGCGCTTCGCTGGTCGAGATCTCGCTGCCCAAGACCGCGCTGTCGATCCCGACCTATTACATCATCGCCCCGGCCGAAGCCTCGAGCAACCTGTCGCGCTTCGACGGCGTGCGCTATGGCCACCGCGCTGCCGAGTACAAGGATCTGCAAGACATGTACCGCAAAACCCGCGCCGAAGGTTTCGGCCGCGAGGTGCAGCGCCGCATCATGGTCGGCACCTATGTGCTCTGCCACGGCTACTACGATGCCTACTACGTGCAGGCGCAGAAGATCCGCCGCCTGATCGCCGACGACTTCCAGGCCGCATTCCGCGACAAGTGCGACGTGATCATGGGACCGGTGGCCCCGACCGTGGCCTGGGACCTGGGCGACAAGGCGAACGACCCGGTGGCGAACTACCTGGCCGACATCTTCACGCTGTCGACCAGCCTGGCCGGCTTGCCGGGCATGTCGATTCCCGCCGGCTTCGGTGCAGGCGAGAAGAACGCCAAGCGCCCGGTCGGCCTGCAGATCATCGGTAACTATTTTGCCGAAGCCAAGCTGCTGAACATCGCCCACCAGTACCAGCAGGTGACGGACTGGCATACCCGCGCCCCGGACGGCGTGTAAGCCACGCGCACAGAAAAGAGAGAACACTATGCAATGGGAAGTCGTCATCGGTCTTGAGAACCACGTGCAGCTCACGACCAACTCGAAAATCTTCAGCGGCAGCTCGATCCGTTTCGGCGCCGAGCCGAACACGCAGGCCAGCCCGGTCGACCTGGCGCTGCCGGGCGTGCTGCCGGTCCTGAACCGCGGCGCGGTCGAGCGCGCGATCCGCTTCGGCCTGGCCGTGGGCGCAAAAATCGCGCCGCAGTCGGTCTTCGCGCGCAAGAACTACTTTTATCCCGACCTGCCGAAGGGCTACCAGATCAGCCAGTTCGAAGACCCGGTGGTCCAGGGCGGCACGGTCAGCTTCGCCTACGAAAAAGACGGCAAGCTGGAAACCAAGACCGTCAACCTGACCCGCGCCCACCTCGAAGAAGACGCCGGCAAGTCGCTGCACGAAGACTATGCCGGCATGAGCGGCATCGACCTGAACCGCGCCGGCACGCCGCTGCTCGAGATCGTGTCCGAGCCGGAGATGCGCAGCGCGAACGAAGCCGTGGCCTATGCCAAGGCCCTGCATTCGCTGGTGATGTGGCTGGGCGTCTGCGACGGCAACATGCAGGAAGGGTCCTTCCGCTGCGACGTCAACGTCTCGGTGCGCCCGGTCGGCCAGCAGGAATTCGGCACCCGCTGCGAGATCAAGAACCTGAACTCCTTCCGCTTCATGGAAGAAGCCATCCATTACGAAGTGCGGCGCCAGATCGAGCTGATCGAGGACGGCGGCAAGGTGGTCCAGGCCACGCGCCTGTGGGACCCGGACAAGAAGGAAACCCGCTCCATGCGCACCAAGGAAGACGCGCAGGACTACCGCTACTTCCCGGACCCGGACCTGCCTCCCCTGGTCATTGGCCAGGACTGGATCGACCGCATCCAGGCCGAGATGCCCGAGCTGCCGGGCGCCCTGCGCGCGCGCTTCACCGGGGAATACGGCCTGCCGGAATACGACAGCCTGGTGCTGACTTCGTCCAAGGCGATGGCGACCTATTACGAAGCGGTGGTGGCCAGGGCCGGCAAGGAAAACGCCAAGGCGGCGGCCAACTGGCTGATGGGCGACGTGTCGTCGACCCTGAACCGCGCGGGCGTGGAGATCGACGCCTCGCCTGTATCGGCAGCCCAGCTGGCGCTGCTGCTCAAGCGCATCCAGGACGGCACCATTTCGAACAAGGCCGGCAAGGAAGTGTTCGCGGCGATGTGGGAAGCCGGTTCGCATGACGAGAACCTGGCCGATACCGTGATCGACCAGAAGGGCCTGAAGCAGATTTCGGACACCGGCGCGCTGGAAGGCATCGTCGACGAAGTGCTGGCGGCGAACGCCAAGTCGGTCGAACAGTACCGCGCCGGCAAGGAAGCGGCCATCAATGCGCTGATCGGCCAGGCGATGAAGGCCTCGAAGGGCAAGGCCAATCCGGCCCAGGTCACCGAGTTGCTGAAGAAGAAGCTGGCAGCCTGAGCGCCTGTCGCTTGATCGAGAACCGGAGCCGAGGCTCCGGTTTTTTATTGGGCGGACGCTTTGTGATCACGCTGCAGGCAATCTATGCGAGTTGCATGACGTTTTAGCAATATATTCCTTGCGTCAATATTGAAGCGCTTAGATAATTCTCTCCGATCATTCTCCGCCTTGCCTGTAGCTCGCTTTAGGCTAAAAGAATTGACCTGATACTTATAACCTGAGAGAAATTTATGAAAATCGCTTCGTTGCTGGTCATTACCGGTTCCCTGCTCCTCACCGGTTGCGCTTCCGTCGGCATGGCGCCAAAAGAAGAGTCCGCCAAAGCAAAGCAATTCGCCGCGCCGACTGCCGATAACGCCGGCGTTTACATCTACCGCAACAGCTTTGTCGGCAAGGCGCTGAAGAAGGACATTTGGATCGACGGCAAATGCTTGGGCGAAAGCGCACCGGATGTCTTCTTCTACACCCAGGTCGCAGGCGGAAAGCACAAGTTCTCGACCGAATCCGAGTTTTCGCCAAACGACCTCGAGCTGACGCTGGAAGCCGGTAAAAACTATTTCCTCCGTCAGTACATCAAGATGGGCGCGTTTGTCGGCGGTGCCGGCATCGAACAGATCGCCGAAGAGCAAGGCAAACTCGACGTCGCCAAGCTCGACATGGCCCTGCCAGGCAGCTGCAGCAAATAAGGGGATCCTGCCCGCTCACCTGACCGCAGTTGGGTAAAGCGCGCGAGACCAATAGGGTCAGAGTTGAATTGTTGGGAAACTTCGAAAAGTTTCCTGCAATTCGACTCTGACCCTCATTTTTTGGGCAGGCAACTCGTTGCAAAATAATGAGGGTCAGAGTCGAATTAAAAGCAATTCTGGAAAATTGCTCAATAATTTGACTCTGACCCTAATTTATTCCTGGGGCTATTGCCCTCGGGGTTATTAGACGCCGTAGCGAGTGCGGTAGGCGGCGACCGCTTCCTTGTGCTGGGAAAGGCGCGGATCGGCGCCGGCGCCCGACAGGTAGCCGAACAGGTCGTCGAGGTTGGCGATCGAGATGACCGGGATGCTGAATTCCTGCGCGACCTGCTGCACCGCCGAATGCTCGGACAGTGCGCCGTCCTTGCCGGAGCGCTCCATGCGGTCCAGGGCGATCAGCACGGCGGCAGGTATAGCGCCGGCGGCGCGGATCATGTCGACCGATTCGCGCACCGAGGTGCCGGCCGAGATCACGTCGTCGACGATCACGACCTTGCCGGCGAGTTTCGCGCCGACGATGGTGCCGCCCTCGCCGTGGTCCTTGGCTTCCTTGCGGTTGTAGGCGAACGCCGTATTGCGGCCCTTGCCGGCCAGCGCCACGGCGGTGGCGGACGCCAGCGTGATGCCCTTGTAGGCGGGGCCGAACAGCATGTCGAACTGCACGCCGGAGTCGAGCAGGGTCTGGGCATAGAACTGCGCGAGCTGGCCCAGGGTGGCGCCGTCGTGGAACAGGCCGGCGTTGAAGAAGTACGGCGACAGGCGCCCGGCCTTGGTGGTGAACTCACCGAACCTCAATACTTCGGCCTCGACCGAAAATGCAATAAATTCCTGGCGCAGATCGCTCACGTGCTTCTCCTGAATGTCCGAAAGCGCGTATTGTAAACCGCGCTTCGGCTTGCCTGCAGGGAGTGGCCGCCGGCCATTCCTGGCGGCGGCAAAACGCGCTACACTGTCGCGCTCAGCAGCTTCCGAACCCACCGTGCGCGCCTCCCGGGCGGCCCTTCATTTTCATTCAAGATCCATGCCACGCATCATCTCCGCGAACCTGAACGGCATCCGTTCGGCGCACAAAAAAGGTTTCTTCAACTGGCTCGCCTCGCAGGACGCGGACTTCATCTGCGTCCAGGAACTGAAGGCGCAGGAAGCCGACATGACCGAGGACATGCTGTCCCCGCACGGCTACCACGGCCATTTCCACTATGCCGAGAAAAAGGGCTACTCGGGCACGGGCGTGTACAGCCGCACGGCGCCGGACAACAAGCGCATCGGGTTCGGCTGTACCGAATTCGACGCCGAAGGCCGCTACACGCGCTGCGATTTCGGCAACCTGACGGTGATCTCGGTCTATTGCCCATCGGGCTCGTCGTCGCCGGAGCGCCAGCTGGCCAAGTTCCGCTTCATGGAAGTGTTCCTGCCCCACCTGGAGCAGCTCAAGGCCGAAGGCCGCGAAGTGGTGATCTGTGGCGACTGGAACATCGCGCACAAGGAAATCGACCTGAAGAACTGGAAGAGCAACCAGAAGAATTCGGGCTTCCTGCCGGAAGAGCGCGCCTGGCTGAGCCGCATCTTCGACGAAGTCGGACTGGTCGACGTGCACCGCGTGGTCGCGCCCGACGCGCCCGACTATACCTGGTGGAGCAACCGCGGCCAGGCGTGGGCCAAGAATGTCGGCTGGCGCATCGACTACCATATCGCCACCCCGGGCATCGCCGCCAGCGCCAAGGCGGTATCGGTCTACAAGGACGAGCGCTTCAGCGACCACGCGCCCTTGATTATTGATTACCATCTCTAATAGAAGACCAGTGATATATCAGCTTGTCTTATGGATGAGCTGATCCCAGCCTCTCGATCAGGGAGAGGTTCCTCAATAAAACGATGCTAAAAGGCATTATTTTGCCGTCCAGGTAAAACGACTTGCCTTTTTATTGATACTATCCGTACGGTAACTTTTCCGAGCAGAATGTTCTGTTGTCGGAAAACCAACGAATAGATCGCATCGACCATGACCATCAACACGACCGCCGCCCCCACCCTGCTGAACAAGTCGTTCACGACGACTGCCGGGAACACCCATATCGACCTGACGTTTTCGACCGCCATGTCCAAGGGTGGCGGCTCGATCTTCGTCACCGACGGTGCGGTCCAGACGGTCATCAACCGCGTCACCGGCCAGCCCGAACTGCGCGTTGTCGGCGCCACGGTCACCCGCGAAATCCCGCTCAGCCGGGTAACGATCAACGGCGCCCACGTCGAGTTCGACGCCAGCGGATTGACGCCGGGCGGCGCCTACAACGTGTTCATGGGCGGCGCAGCGCTGCTGGGCGACGGCCGCGCCTTCGCCGGCATCTCGGCGCCGGGCCAGGCCGCCTTCACCACGCCGGCCGGGGCGCCCGCGCCGGCCCTGGGCGCGACCATCGCGATCGAAGACAAGACCCTCAAGGCCGGCGCCGACCTGAAGGTCACGGTCACCTTCACCGAGTCCGTGACGGCGCTCTCTGCCGGCGCCTTCAGCGCCGAACACGCCATCGTCAAGGACCTCAGCGCCAGCCCGGATGGCCGCACCTGGACCGTCATGCTGGGCGCCGCCGACAGCGTCGAGTCCGTGGCCAACCTGCTGCGCCTGGACATGAGCCAGGTGAGCAGCGCCGGCGGCCTGCGCGGCAGCGGCATGCTCGCCTCCAGCCCCTACGCGGTCGACACCATCGTCGATGCCTGGCTCCATCCGCACATCGACGTCAGCGACACCGGCCCGTTCGAGCACGACGGCATCACCGCCGACCGCAACCAATACGCCTCGGGCGTCCTGGCCGGCAGCCTGGCCGCCGACGAGCACATCGAACTGACCATCAACGGCCGCGCCGTCGACCGGGCGCTGGTGCGCCTCGAAAACACGGGCGAGGCCTGGAGCTGGACCTACGACGCCAACGACGAAGCCGGCGAGCCGCCGGTCTTCAAGGAAGGCGCCAACACGATCGTGGCGCGCGTCGTCAAGGCCGATGGCCACAGCAGCGCCACCGTGGTGCAGCAGGTCGTGCTCGACACCGCCGCCCCGGCTGTCACCGCTTCGCCGCACGGCCAGACCGACCTGGCGGTCGGCGCCGACATCGTCGTCACCTTCGACGAGGCGGTGTACTGGCAGGAGCAGGAAGGCGAAGCCGATGTGCTCTACCTGTACGGCGAGAACGAGGCCGTGACCCGGGTCTACCTCAGCGCCGCCAGCTTCTCGAACGACGGCCGCACGCTGACCATCAAGGCGGCCGAGCACAAGCTGCAGGCCGATTCCGCCTACAGCCTGCGCCTGCCGCAGAACCTGACCGACATCGCCGGCAATGCGCTGCAGGCCTACGAGATGGCCTTCCACACGGTCGGGGGACCGAGCGCGGTGCGCGTGTTCGTCGACGGCGACGGCAGCTACCGCGCCGGCGAAACCCTGACCTTCCGCATCCGCTTCGACGAAGCGGTGCGCACGGTCGGCAACGCGGTCCCGACCCTTGGCCTGAGCAACGGCGCGCAGGCGCAGTTCGCCGGCGTGAACGGCAACGAGATGAGCTTCCGCTACACCGTCGCCGCCGGCGACGACAAGAGCGCGCTAGCCATCAACGACACCACCGGCCTGGCCGGCAAGGTCCAGGACCTGGCCGGCAACGTGCTGGACGCGGCCCACATCGTCTTCAGCGGCATCTACGACAACCTCGGCCACGGCCTGATCGGCGTCGACATCGACACCGCGGCCGCCGCCCCTGCCGCACCGCTGCTGGCCAGCGCCAGCAATTCGGGCAGCCTGCTCGACCAGCTCACGTCGGACCGTACCCCGACCCTGTCGGGCAGCGCGGAAGCCTTCGCCCTGGTCGAGGTCTACAAGGGCGCGGCCCTGGTCGCGTCCAGCCAGGCCGATGCCGCCGGCAACTGGGAAGCCACGCTCGCCCTGGAAAATGCGCTGGCCGATGGCCTGCACACGCTGACGGTGCGCCAGGTCGACCGCGCCGGCAACACCAGCGCCGCTTCCAGCCCGCTGGCGCTGACCATCGACGCCACCGGTCCGGCTGCGCTGACCGGCGTCTTCCTGGCCAGCGACACCGGCGTGTCGGACTCGGACCGCATCACGCGCGAAAACTACGCCGTGATCTCCGGCACCGGCGCGGAGGCCGATGCCGTCATCAAGATCATGAACGGCGCGTCGCTCCTCGGCACCGGCGCCAGCGACGCCAACGGCAACTGGACCGCCTATGTCGATGCGCCGCTGGCCGAAGGCGTGCACACCGTCACCGTGCTTCAGCAGGACAAGGCCGGCAACGCCAGCGCCGCCTCGGGCCCGCTGAGCTTCACCATCGACCGCACCGGCCCCGCCAGCGCGCCGCCGGCGCCGCTGCTGGCAGCGGCCAGCGACACCGGCATCCTGGACAACGACGGCATCACCGGCGACGCCACGCCCACCTTCATCGGCAGCGGCGCCATGGCCAATACCGTCGTCGGCCTGTACATCAACGAGCGCGAAGCCGGGACCGCGATGACCGATGCGCTGGGCAACTGGACCATCGACGCCGTGGGCGACGGCGAACAGGGGCTGGCCGACGGCAGCTACAGCGTCAGCCTGAGGCAGTTCGACGTGGCGGGCAACGCCAGCCCGTATTCGAGCGCGTTCAACCTGGTCGTCGACACCATCGCGCTGGCGGCGGCCCCCACGCTGGACCTGGCTGCAAGCAGCGACAGCGGCGTCTCGAGCAGCGACAACCTCACCAGGATCAAGGCGCCGACCTTCACGGGCAGCGGCGCCGCGGCCAACGGCCAGGTCGCCCTCGTCGTGGGCGGCATCGAGGTGGGCCGCGTCAACGCCGATGCGTCCGGCAACTGGAGCTACACGGTCGAAGCCGGCAAGGAGCTGGCCGACGGCCTGCACCAGGTCCGCGTGCGCCAGTACGACGCCGCCGGCAATGCCAGCGTGGACTCGAATGCACTGGCGGTCACGATCGATACCGCCGCCCCGACCCTGGTCAACGCCGCCGGCAGCCTGCTCGGCAACCAGTTCGCCCTGAGCTTTACCGAAGCGATCCGCTTCAGCCCGAGCGGACGCTTCGAGCTGCACGGCCTGATCCTCAACCGGGACTACGACAGCAACCATAACGGCAACGGCTGGCATCTCACGGATGCGGATACGGTCCTGAACTTCAATATTGGGCTCACCGGTTTTCTGCGTCTGCAGGCGAACAACAGCGCGGTGGAAGACCTGGCCGGCAATGCCGCCGTGATCGGCGTGCCGGAGTGGCAGTTCACGATCCTGTAAGGAGCGAGCCTAGCGGTCGGGCCAGTCGAGCCGGAAGGCGCTGTCGAAGCGGCGCGGCTGGCCGCTCAGGGGATCGACGAAGCTGACGCTGCGCGCCAGCAGCTGCAGCGGGGCGCTGAAATCGTCGCCCTTGCAGGGCAGCGCCACCGGATAAAAGGCATCGTTCAGGATCGGCGCGCCCAGCGCCGCCAGGTGCAGGCGCAGCTGGTGCTTGCGGCCGGTATGCGGGTGCAGCCGGTAATGCGCCAAGTCTCCGCGCCGCTCGATCAGCTCCACCAGCGTCTCGGAATTGGGCTCGCCCGGCACCTCGGTGCTGACAAAGAACTGCTCCGCATCCTGCATGCGGCTGCGATAGGTAAACGGAAACTCCCTGCCCTCGATCGGGCCCGCCAGGGCCTCGTACACCTTGTTCACCACCCGCTTCTGGAACATCGACTGGTAGGCGCCGCGCGTGTCCGGATTGTGGGAAAAAATCAGCACGCCCGCGGTCTCGCGGTCCAGGCGGTGGATCGGCGTCAGGTGCGGCAAATCGAACTGCTTCTTCAGGCGCACCAGCAGCGTCTCGTGCAGGAAGCGCCCGGTCGGGATGGTCGGCAGGAAGTGCGGCTTGTCGGCCACCAGGAGATGCTCGTCATGGAACAGCACCGCTTCCCTGAACGGGATCGGCGTTTCCGGGTGTTCGAGCTCGCGGTAATACCAGATGCGCATGCCCTGCCGCACCGGGCTGGCGGCCTCCAGCCGCGCGCCGGCCGCATCGACGATCTCGCCGCGCGCCAGGCGCCGGGCCCAGGCGGCTTCGGGTACGTCGGGAAAGCGCGTGGCCAGGAAGCGCAGCATGCCGCCGGGGAGCGACTCGGTCAGCCAAAGGTAGCTGGGCGAGACCCCGTCGCGGACCGGCAGCGGCACGTAGGCATTGGCCTGCGCTTGCAGCCCTTTCCTGGCACTGCCCATCAACACCGTCTCATCAACGCAGGGCCACGTTGGTCCGGTACGGCGGCAGCTTGGCGGCAGTGGTGCCCTTGGCGCGCGCGTACAGCGGCAGCAGCACGTCCATGTGCTCTTCCATGTCCTTGATGCGGGTCTCGCCGCCCGGGTGGGTCGAGAGCAGCTCGATCGGCGCGCGCTTGCTCAGGGCCGCCATCTTGCGCCACAGGGCGATGCCGGCACGCGGGTCGTAGCCGGCGCGCGAGGAGATGTCCAGGCCCACCAGGTCGGCCTCGCGCTCCTCGTTGCGCGAGAACTTCAGCACCAGCATCTGGCCGGCCGTGTTGGCGACCGTGCCGGTAATGCCCGGATCGATGCCGAAGATGCCGGAGATGAGGGCGCCGCCCACGCGCGCGCCCATCGAGGTCATGCCCTGCTTGGCCATTTTTTCGCGGCTGTGTTCGCGCAGGGCGTGGGCGATTTCGTGGCCCATAACGGCCGCCACTTCGTCATCGGTCAGTTTCAGCTGGGTCAGGATGCCCGAGAAGAAGCCGATGCGCCCGCCCGGCATGCAGAAGGCGTTCACGTCCTTCGAGTCGATCAGGTTGACCTGCCACTGCCATTGGCTTGCGTTCTGGTTCCAGCGCGGCGCATGCGGGATGATGCGCTGGGCAATGCCGCGCAGGCGCCGCACTTCCGGGTGCGAGGCCGGCAGCAGTACGCCTTTTTGCTGGGCCTGGCCCATCATCTGGGTGTATTGCTGGGCCGCGGCTTCGTTGAGCTGGGCTTCCGGGATCAGGACGCGGCTGCGCGAGAGCGGGGTGACGCGGATACCGTCCTGCACCACGGTCTTGCCATCCTGGGCAAAGGCGCCGCCGACGGCGGCAAACAGGGACAGGCACACGGCCAATTGCTTGAATTTTTTCATTTCGTTTACCGATAGGCTGTTCTTAGCAGTCTATCCTCGCAGAAAGACACCGTGAAGGACACACAATAGCGCCGATCATCGCGGATGCACGATTGCCCGACTAGCCGCCACCGCACATAAGCGCACAACTGCCCGGCTGCCTAGCCGGTCGCCCGCACCTTCTTGCGCAGACGAAACACCGCCAGGCTGCCGCGCAGATTCGGCAGGAAGTCGACCGGCTTGCCGTCGGCCAGCGCCACGCATTCCAGCACTTCGAGACCGCATTCTTCCGCCAGTTCCTGGAAATCGTAGATCGTTGCGCAGCGCACGTTGGGCGTGTCATACCACTGGTAAGGCAGGGTGCGCGACACCGGCATGCGCCCGCGCAGCAGCGCCAGCCGGTGCGGCCAATGCGCAAAATTCGGGAACGAGACGATCGCTTCCTGGCCCACGCGCACGATGTCGCGCAGCAGGGCCTCGACGTGCTGCATCATCTGCAGCGAGGACAGACAAAGCACCGTGTCGAAGGCGTTGTCGCCGAACAAAGCCAGGCCCTGCTCCATGTCGTGCTGGATCACGTTGACGCCGCGCCGGGTGCTGGCCAGCACCTTGTCGTCGGCGATCTCGATGCCGTAGCCGGTGCAGCGCTTGCCCAGCTCCAGGTAGCGCAGCATGGCGCCGTCGCCGCAGCCCACGTCCAGCACGTGGGCGCCGTCGTTCACCCAGTGGGCGATGAAAGCCAGGTCGGGGCGCAGGGCGATCAGGTCGTTGAAGTTCATGCCGCCACCCTCCCCTCGAGCTCGAGCGCAATCCGGTCGTAATAGGCGCGCACCACGCCGAGGTAGCGCGGGTCTTCCAGCAGGAAGGCATCGTGCCCGTGCGGCGCGTCGATCTCCGCGTAGGTGACCTTGCGCCGGTTCGAGATCAAGGCCTGCACGATCTCGCGGCTGCGCTCGGGCGAGAAGCGCCAGTCGGTGCTGAACGAGGCCACCAGGAATTGCGCCTTCGTTCCCGCCAATGCGCGGGTCAGGTTGCCGTCGTAGGTGCGCGCCGGGTCGAAATAGTCGAGCGCCTTGGTGATCAACAAATAGGTGTTGGCGTCGAAGTATTCCGAGAACTTGTCGCCCTGGTAGCGCAGGTAGGATTCGATCTCGAAGTCGATGCCGAAGTCGAAGTTGTAGTCATCGTTTTCCGCGGCGTTGCGCAGCTTGCGGCCGAACTTGTCGGCCATGTCGTCGTTCGACAAATACGTGATGTGGCCGACCATGCGCGCCACCTTCAGGCCGTTCTTCGGCACCACGCCGTGCTCGTAGAAGTCGCCGCCATGGTAGTCGGGATCGGTCAGGATGGCCTGGCGCGCGACGTCGTTGAAGGCGATGTTCTGGGCCGACAGTTTGGGCGTGGAGGCGATCACGATGCAGTGGCGCAAGCGCTCCGGGAACAGGATGCTCCAGGAGAGTGCCTGCATGCCGCCCAGCGAGCCGCCCATCACCGCCGCGAACTGCTCGATGCCGAGGCGGTCGGCCAGGCGCGCCTGGGCGCTGACCCAGTCTTCCACCGTCAGCAGCGGGAAGGCCGCGCCATACGGCTTGCCGGTGGCCGGATTGGTATGCATCGGGCCGGTCGAACCGAAGCAGGAACCGAGGTTGTTGACGCCGATGACGAAGAAGCGGTTGGTGTCGAGCGGCTTGCCCGGGCCGACCATGTTGTCCCACCATCCCACGCTTTTCGGCTGGTCGGCATAGGTGCCGGCCACGTGGTGCGAGGCGTTGAGCGCGTGGCAGACCAGCACCGCATTGGACTTGTCGGCATTGAGCGTGCCATAGGTTTCGTACATCAGCGTGTAGTCGCCGATATGGGCGCCGCTTTGCAGGCGCAGGGGCTCGGCGAACTGCATCGCCTGTGGTGTGACTGTTCCGATCGATCCCATGGGGCTTTACGTGGTGTTCTTGTTTTATATGTTGCGGCGCATGCGCCAGGTCAGAGCGACTGCAGCTGCTCCACCGCGTTCGCGATCTCGTCCGGCTCGATCGAGCGCAGGATGCGGCGCGTGCGCGAGGTGATCGCGGCCAGGTCGCTGTTCAGGATTTCCTGCTTCACCGACAGCAGCTGCGCCGGGTGCATCGAGAACTCGCGCAAGCCCATGCCCAGCAGCAGGCGGGTCAGCTTGGTGTCGCCGGCCATCTCGCCGCACACCGCCACATCCAGCCCGGCCTTCTGGCCGGTGGCGATGGTCTGGGCAATGAGCATGAGCACCGCCGGGTGCAGCGGATTGTACAGGTGCGCGACTTCGTAATCGACGCGGTCGATCGCCAGCAGGTACTGGATCAGGTCATTGGTCCCGATCGACAGGAAATCCATGCGCTTGACGAACATCGGCAGCGCCAGCGCGGCCGCGGGAATCTCGATCATCGCGCCCACTTCGACCGCCGGATCGTACTTGACGCCCTCCTCGCGCAGCTGCTGCTTGGCCTGCTCGATCATGCTGAGGGTCTGGTCGATCTCGAAGGCGTGCGCCAGCATCGGAATCAGGATCCGCACCTTGCCGTAGCAGGAGGCGCGCAGGATGGCGCGCAGCTGGGTCAGGAACAGCTGGGGCTCGGCCAGGCAGTAGCGGATCGCGCGCAGGCCCAGCGCCGGATTGAGCGCGGTGTGCTCGGTCGGGTCGAGCGGCTTGTCGGCGCCCACGTCCAGCGTGCGGATGGTGACCGGGCGGCCCTTCATCGCCACCACCGCCTTGCGGTACTGCTCGAACTGCTCGTCTTCGCTCGGGATGCGCAGCGCATTGCCCAGCACATTGGCGCGCCCCATGAACAAAAATTCGGAGCGGAACAGGCCCACGCCGTTGGCGCCGGCCTCCAGGGCGCCGGCGCAGTCTTCCGGCAGCTCGATGTTGGCCATCAGCTTGACCGGCGTGCCGTCCTTCGTCACGGCCGGCGTCTTCTTGAGTTTCAGCAGGCGCTTGCGGGCACGGCTCAGCGCCGCCTGGCGCGCGCGGTACTGCTCCAGCACCAGCTGGCTCGGGTTGCAGATCACGACCCCGGCGTCGCCATCGACGATGACCCAGTCGTCCTGCTCGATCAGGCGCGACGCCTGGCTCATGCCCACTGCCGCCGGGATGTCGAGCGAGCGCGCGACGATGGCGGTGTGCGAGTTCTGGCCGCCGACGTCGGTGACGAAACCGATGAAGGAACGGTCGCGGAAGGCCAGCATGTCGGCCGGCGAGATGTCGTGGGCCACCACGACCATCTGGGGCGGTGCGTGGTCCTCGCCGGAGAACACCGGGGGCACGCTCAGCGCGGTGCCCATCAGGACCTTGAGCACGCGCTCGGCCACTTGCTGGATGTCGTGCTTGCGCTCGCGCAGGTACTCGTCCTCGATCTCGTCGAACTGGCTCGAGAGCTCGTCGATCTGGGTCACCAGCGCCCATTCGGCGTTGTAGTGGCGGGTGCGGATGATGTCGAGCGGCGCCTCCGAGATCATTGGGTCGGACAGGATCAATGCGTGCACGTCGATGAAGGCGCCCAGCTCGGTCGGGGCGTCCTTGGGCAGCTCGGTCCACAGGGCCTGCAGGCCGCGGTGCACCTCCGCGATGGCATGCTGCAGGCGGCTCACTTCCGCCTCGACCTGCTCGACCGGGACCAGGTAGTGCTTGACGTCGAGCGCCGCCGGCGTGAGCAGGTGCGCGCGGCCGATGGCAATGCCGCGCGAAACCGGAATGCCATGGAGCGTGAACGATGCCATCGAGGGTCCCGTGTGGCGCGGAGCTGCCGCTTCGCGCGGCATTACTCGCCTTCGCCGAACTTGTCGTTGATGAGGCCCGTGAGCGCGGCGATGCAGGCTTCCTCGTCCGCGCCGTCCGCCTCGAGCAGCACTTTCGCGCCCTTGCCGGCAGCGAGCATCATGACGCCCATGATCGACTTGGCATTGATGCGGCGGCCGTTACGGGTGAGCCAGACGTCGCTCTGGAATTTCGCGGCCAGTTGGGTGAGCTTGGCGGAAGCGCGGGCATGCAGGCCCAGCTTGTTGATGATTTCTAGTTCTTGTTGAATCATGTTCTCGTTATCGTCTTGTCGCCAAAAACTGTCGTGATGGGAAGCGCAGCCCGTCAGCTCGATCCAACGCGGATCCGGTTGTCCACCCGTACCGCGCCGTTCTGGGCGCCGGCCAGGGCCATTTCCACCACGACGTCGAGCGTATCGCGGCGGTAGGTGATTGCACGCAGCAGCATCGGCAGGCTGATGCCGGCAATGACTTCCACATGGCCGGCATTGGCCAGCGAATTGCAGCAATTGGACGGCGTGCCGCCCTTGATGTCGGTGATGACCAGCACGCCGTCGCCTTCGTCCAGGCGCGCGATTGCGTCCTTGGCCAGGGCGTTGACTTCGTTGATGTCCTGGTCGGCGGCCACGTCGATCGCCTCGAAGCGCTCGGTGGGGCCGCGGAAGACGTGCGCGACCGCGGTGATGAATGCCTGGCCCAGTGGTGCGTGGGTCATCAGGAGGATGCCTACCATGTCAGTGTCTGTCGGTGTGTGCTGGGAGCTGCTGTTCGACCGCGTCGATGAACATCGCGGCCACGTCGAATCCGGTCTGGTCGGTGATTTCCTGGAAGCAGGTCGGGCTGGTGACGTTCACTTCGGTTAGGAAATCCCCGATGATATCCAATCCTACCAGCAATAAGCCGCGGGCGGCCAGTACCGGCCCCAGCGCTTCGGCGATCTCGCGGTCGCGCTCGGTGATGGGCTGGGCCACGCCCAGGCCGCCGGCCGCCAGGTTGCCGCGCACTTCATTGCCTTGAGGAATGCGCGCGAGCGCGAACGGCACCGGCTTGCCGCCGATGACCAGCACCCGCTTGTCGCCCGCCTTGATCGCCGGGATATATTTTTGCGCCATGATGGTATGCAGGCCATTGACGGTCAGCGATTCGATGACCGACCCCAGGTTCATGCCGTCTTCCTTGATGCGGAAGATGCCTGCCCCTCCCATGCCGTCGAGCGGCTTGAAGATCACGTCGCCATGCTTGGCGTGAAAGTCGCGCAGGCGGTCCATGTTCGAGGTAACGAGGGTCGGCGAGGTGTACTGGCTGAACTGGGCGATGGCCAGCTTCTCGTTGTGGTCGCGGATCGCGCCGGGGCGGTTGAACACGCGCGCGCCCTGGCGCTCGGCCAGTTCCAGCAAATAGGTGCCATAGACATATTCCATGTCGAAAGGCGGATCCTTGCGCTCGATGACGGCATCGAAAGCCGACAGCTCGAGGATTTCCGGCCCATCCGCGCGGTACCAGGCATCCGGCTCGCCGGTGAGCGTCAGGCGCCTGACCTGGGCCGTGACCACGCCCTCTTCCAGCACCATGTCGCGCTGCTCGAAGGCATAGACGGTATGGCCGCGCTTCGCGGCTTCGCGCATCATCGCGAAGGTCGAGTCCTTGTAGATCTTGAAGGTGGAAAGGGGATCGGCGAGGAAGGCGATTTTCATGGACGGTCCAATGCGGGGAATGCCCTGATTTTAGCCGGAAACGCAGTTTCTCGCGGGCGGCCCATCCATTCTGCACAAGCGCCTGGGCGTACGCCGGTCCCGGCGCGGTTGATGTTAATGTCCTGCAAAGACTTTCCGGAGGCAGCACATGACAGCAGAAGCACGCAGGGCAGCAAACGAAGCGCTATTGCGCGACTACGGGATTCCCGTCAATCCGCATTTGCCGATGATCGAGGATGGCGGGGACGTTACCCTGCGCAGCGAGGACGAGGTGTGGCGCCGGCTGGTGGCGCTGTGGGGCGTGGTGGGCGCGGCCATGGTGCGCCAGAACACCTTTTTCCAGCAGTATTTCGCCGGCGAGGAGCGCCGCGCCATGCTGTCGAACGACGAGGCCGCCTTCCTGTTCAATGATGCGCCGGCCGAAGAAGACATCATCCGTTTCTCGTGGCGCCTGGAAGCAATGATGTGCCTGGCCTGGTGCGCGGGCCTGGCCGACAAGCCGCTCCTGCCCAGCGCGCCGTCCAGCGCGGAAGGCATCCTGCCCCTCTACCCGCACGACCTGGCGGACGCCGCCATGTTGCGCGATGCGATCCGCTTGCGCAGCAAGGCGGACATCCTGGACCAGGCCGATCTGCTCTACCGCCTGCACTGGGCGGTGCGCGACGCGCAATTGAATGGCCATGAACAGCCGCCCGGCATCAACCCGGGCGTGGTGCTGGAATGGCACCACGCGCTGAACTGGATGATCCGGGCAGATCAGGAAGACGACTGGGATGCCGTCTCCACCGATACGTAAAGGTTTAGTAAACCTCGGGGTTGGGATCGGTTCGCTCCATCTCGAGCGAGGCCGCCAGCAGCCCCAGGCGCGCCACCACGCCGTAGACGTAGAAGCGGTTCGGCGCGGCCGTGCCCGGCTTGGCCTTGAGGTCGGGCACGGCGTGTTGCTGGGCAAAGGCCAGCGGCACATATTGCGAACCCGGCGCGTTCAGGTTCTGGTCGATGCCGCGCTCGGCGTGGATGCGGTAGAAGCCGCCCACCACATAGCGGTCGATCATGTAGACCACCGGCTCGGCCACCGCGTCGTTGATGCTCTCGAACGTCGGCACGCCTTCCTGCACGATCATGTCGTTGACCGCCACGCCGTCTTTAATGACGGTCATCTTGTTGCGCTGGGCACGGCTCAGGTCGCGCACTTCGCTGGCGTCCTTCACCGTCATCACGCCCATGCCGTAGGTGCCGGCGTCGGGTTTCACGATCACGAAGGGCTTTTGCTCCTTCATGCCGTATTCCTTGTACTTCTTCTTGATCTTCGAGAGCAGGGCCGAGACCGCATCGGCCAGCTGCTCGGTGCCGACGTCTTCCTGCAGGTCGACTTCGCCGACCTTGCTGTGCAGTGGATTGACCAGCCAGGGATCGATGTCGATCAGCTTGCCGAACTTCTTCGCCACTTCGTCGAAGGCCTTGAGGTGGTTGCTCTTGCGGCGCAGCGCCCAGCCCGCGTGGACTGGCGGCAGCAGCGACTGCTCGTGGATGTTTTCCAGGATGGACGGGATGCCGGCGGACAGGTCGTTGTTCAGCAGGATCGTGCACGGGTCGAAGTCGGCCAGGCCGACGCGGCGGCCATTGCTCGATCGCACCAGCGGCTCGACTACCAGCATGTTCCCGTCCGGCAGCGCCAGCGGCGTCGGCTGGGTAACGTCCGGCGACAGCGAACCCAGGCGCACGTGCAGGCCGGTCTGGCGGAAGATCTGCATCAGGCGCGCCACGTTCTGCAGGTACATCGGGTTGCGCGTGTGGATTTCCGGGATCATCAGGAGGTTGCGCGCATCCGGGCAATACTTGTCGATCGCGGCCATCGCGGCCTGCACCGCCAGCGGCAGCATTTCGGTGGACAGGTTGTTGAAGCCGCCCGGGAACAGATTGGTGTCGACCGGCGCCAGCTTGTAGCCGGCATTGCGCAGGTCGACCGAGCAATAGAACGGCGGCGTATGCTCCTGCCACTCGAGCCGGAACCAGCGCTCGATGGCGGGCGTGGCTTCGAGGATCTTCTTTTCCAGGTCGAGCAGGGGCCCGGTAAGGGCGGTGGCGAGGTGCGGAACCATGTGGGACGTCCTAGTAGTGGCTTTTTCGAATTATATCGGTACAGCTATATATGGACGAAGAAGCCAGTTTAAAGGCGCACGCTTGCCTGAACGTAAAAAAGGCGCCCGCAGGCGCCTTTCAGGAAACAAGCCAGGGTCAAGCGTGGTAGGCCGACTCCCCATGGCTGGTGATGTCCAGCCCTTCGCGTTCCTGGTCTGCCGGCACCCGCAGGCCGATCACGATGTCCACCAGTTTGAAGGCAATAAAGGCGACCACACCCGACCACACGATGGTGATGCCGACCGCCTGCGCCTGCACCCACACCTGGTTCGCGATCGAATAATCGCTGGAGGCCTTGTTGGCGATGTAGTCCCAGATGCCCTGCCCGCCCAGCGCCGGCGAAGCGAACACGCCGGTCAGCAGCGCGCCGAGGATGCCGCCCACGCCGTGCACGCCGAACACGTCGAGCGAGTCGTCCGCGCCCAGCAGGCGCTTCAGGCCGGTCACGCCCCACAGACAGACGATGCCCGCCAGCAGGCCCATGACCAGGGCGCCCATCGGCCCGACGAAGCCGCAGCCCGGGGTGATCGCCACCAGGCCCGACACCGCGCCCGAGACGGCGCCCAGCAGCGACGGCTTGCCCTTGAAGATCCATTCGCCGAGCATCCACGACACGGCTGCCGCGGCAGTCGCCAGCAGGGTGTTGATGAAGGCCAGCGCGGCGACGTCGCCCGCTTCCAGCGCCGAGCCGGCGTTGAAGCCGAACCAGCCGACCCACAGCAGCGAGCCGCCGATCATCGTCATGGTCAGCGAGTGCGGGGCCATCGATTCGCGGCCCAGGCCCACGCGCTTGCCGATCACATAGGCGCCGACCAGGCCGGCCACCGCCGCATTGATGTGGACCACGGTGCCGCCCGCGAAGTCGAGCGCGCCCTTCTGCCACAGGAAGCCGGCATTGCCGGTGACCGTGGCGAGCGAGGCTGCATCGGTAATCGCATCCGGGCCGGCCCAGAACCAGACCATGTGCGCCACCGGCAGGTAGCCGAAGGTAAACCACAAGACCATGAACAGCAGTACCGCCGAGAAGCGCACGCGCTCGGCAAAGGCGCCGACGATCAGGGCGCAGGTGATGGCGGCGAAGGTCCCCTGGAAGGCGACGAAGATAAACTCGGGAATCATCGTCTCCTTGCTGAAGGTGGCAGCCTGGGCGAAGGTGCCGGCCACCGGATCGTAGATGCCGTTCAGGAAGATGCGGTCGAAACCGCCGATGAAGGCGCTGCCCTGGGTGAAGGCCAGCGAATAGCCGTACAGGCACCACAGCACGATGATCACCGAGAAGACCATGAAGACCTGCATCAGGATCGACAGCATGTTCTTGGCGCGCACCAGGCCCCCGTAGAACAGCGCCAGGCCGGGAATGGCCATCATGATGACCAGCAGCGTGGCGGTGAACATCCAGGCGGTGTCGCCCTTGTTGATGGATGGTGCGGCCAGGGCCGGCAGCGCCAGGCTCATGGCCATGAGGCCGGCCAGGACTTTTGTGATGGTGTGCTTCATTGGGCTCCCCTTACAGTGCGTCGTTGCCGGTCTCGCCGGTACGGATACGAATGACCTGGTTCAGGTCGGCCACGAAAATCTTGCCGTCGCCGATCTTGCCGGTGCGGGCTGCGCCCTGGATGGCGTCGATGACCTGGTCGACCACGGCATCGTCCACGGCGGCTTCGATCTTGATTTTTGGCAGGAAATCGACCACGTACTCGGCGCCGCGGTACAGCTCGGTGTGGCCCTTCTGGCGCCCGAAGCCCTTCACTTCGGTCACCGTCATGCCCTGCACGTTGATCTCCGACAGCGCTTCCCGGACTTCGTCCAGCTTGAAGGGTTTGATGATGGCGGTAATCATTTTCATGGTGTGCCTCTATGCATTCAGAAAGTTTTTGACACGGTCAGGATGGCGCCCGACTTGCCGAGGTTCTTGCCCTGCGGGTTCAGGTAGGCGCTCGTATTGGCCTTGATCCAGGCCAGCGAGACGGTGGCTACGCCCAGGTCCTTGGTGACGCCGACCTTGTAGTCGGTGTACGAGTACTGGCTGTTATGGCGCACTTCCTGGCGTCCGGCATGCAGGTTCAGCAGGAAGCCGCTGCCAACGTCGATATCCGCGCCGACGTCGAGGTAGCCGCTGCCCTTGCTGTCGGCGGTGCCGAACAAATTGGTGGTCGAGTGCGAGTACTTGACATAGGCCGGGCCGAAGCCGAGGCGCGCGTACAGCTCGAAGGTGTTCGCGCTCGGGCTCAGGCCGTTCGACGGATACAGGTAGTACAGGCCGCCGACATCGTAGGTGACGGATTCGCCGAGGTTGCCGCGCTTGCCGCCGTAGATATCCCACTCGATGCTGCCGTCGCCGCCGAGATCCTTGGTCCATTTGATGGTGGACAGCCAGGTGCCCACGTACCAGCCGGTCGGGCCGTGCACGTAGTCGGCGCCGCCTTGCAGCGCCGGGTCGAGACTGGTTTGCGACAGGCCGCGGTAACGGTAGTCGCTGGTAAGGGCGGCGTTATAGCTGACTTGATGCTCAGGGGCTGCTTCTTGCGCGCTGGCGGTGACGTTCGACAAGGCCAGGACGGCCAGGGCCACTGCTGCCGCGGTTGTGTTGCACTTCATGACATTCCCCTCATGTTCAACGGTCTTGGCCGTTGCGGTTTACAATCCTGTTTGCTACACGCCTGACAACTCTTTAGCAGGATGCGTGCCAGCCCAAACCGGATGCGGATGTGGCCAAACAGGCTTGATTTCTCAGCCATGCGCCCCATGTGCCATTCGTTCAACCCAGGAACACCGCGCGGCAGCGATTTGCCGCAAGGCCACGCACCATGGCGGGCAGCGGACGCACCGTCGTGGTGCACCGATTCCGCCTCATTTAGGAATGCACGGATATGAATACTTTCTTCAACGACTTGCAGGGCAAGATCAACCAGGCGCTGGAAAGCACGCCGGCCAAGGACATCGAGCGCAACGTCAAGGCGATGGTGACCCAGGGCTTCTCCAAGCTCGACCTGGTCACCCGCGAAGAATTCGACATCCAGGCCCAGGTGCTGGCCAAGACCCGCGCCAAGCTCGAAGCGCTCGAGCTGCGCGTGGTCGAGCTGGAGACGCGCCTGGCTGCCCAGGCCGGCTCGCCGGCTTCCGCCAGCGCGGCGTCGAACGGCGCCCTGCCCGGCGCCACCGACCCGTCGGCGCCGCACGTCATCCTCGACAAGCCCTGATGTTCGGGGCGCATTCATGCGGAGGCACAGCGCACCATGAATGCCAAGGACACACCGCCTAACCTGCCGCCGCAGGAGGTATCGCTGGACGTCCTGCGCGAGAAATACGCCAAGGGCCAGGAAACCAGCATCCAGGACGTGCGCCGGCGCGTGGCGCGCGCCCTTGCCGCGCTCGAACCTGAAGACCAGCGCGCCGCGTTCGAGGCGCGCTTCCTGTGGGCCCAGGAACAGGGCTTCGTGCCCGCGGGGCGCATCAACTCCGCCGCGGGCCTCGGTCTGCAGGCCACCCTCATCAACTGTTTCGTCCAGCCGGTCGGCGACTCGATCTCGGGTACCGACAGCGATGGTCTGCCGGGCATCTACACCGCCCTGGCGGAAGCAGCCGAGACCATGCGCCGCGGCGGCGGCGTCGGCTACGACTTCAGCGCCATCCGCCCGATGGGCAGCAAGGTCCACGGCACCCGTTCGCGCGCCTCGGGGCCGGTCTCGTACATGGAAGTGTTCGACGCCTCCTGCCGCACGGTCGAATCGGCCGGCGCCCGGCGCGGCGCGCAGATGGGCGTGCTGCGCATCGACCATCCCGACATCGAGCGCTTCATCGCCGCCAAGGACGAGGGCGGCCTCACCAACTTCAATATCTCGGTCGGCGTCACCGATGCCTTCATGCGCGCGGTCGAAGCCGATGCGCCCTTCGAGCTGGTGCACCGCGCCGAACCCGGCGACGAAGACCTGGCCGGCGCGCGCCGCCTGATTGATGGCCGCTGGGCCTACCGGCAGGTATCCGCGCGCGCCCTGTGGGACCGCATCGTCGCCTCGACCTACGACCATGCCGAGCCGGGCGTGCTGTTCGTCGACCGCATCAACCTGGAAAACAACCTCTGGTATGCCGAAGAGCTGCGTGCCACCAATCCCTGCGGCGAGCAGCCCCTGCCCGCTTATGGCTGCTGCGACCTCGGCTCGCTCAATCTCACCGCATTCGTTACCGATCCGTTCGGCGACAAGGCCGCCTTCGACTTCGAGCGCATGCGCGAGGTGGCCGCGGTGGCGGTGCGCATGCTCGACCTGGTGCTCGACGCGACCGTCTGGCCGCTGCCGCAACAGGCGGCGGAGTCCAGCGCCAAGCGCCGCGTGGGCCTGGGTTTCCTGGGCCTGGGCAGTGCGCTCGTCATGCTGGGGCTGCGCTACGATTCGGATGAGGGACGTGCATTCGCCGCCACCGTCATGGAGGCGCTGCGCGATGCGGCCTACGCCGCGTCGATCGAACTGGCGCGCGAGAAGGGAGCGTTCCCGCTGTTCGATGCGGAGCAATACCTGCGCGGGCAGTTCGTCGGGCGCCTGCCGGCCGAATTGCGCGAGGCGATCCGCACCCATGGCATCCGCAACTCGCATCTGCTGTCGATCGCACCGACCGGCACCATCTCGCTCGCCTTTGCCGACAACGCCTCGAACGGCATCGAGCCGCCCTATTCCTGGACCTACCAGCGCAAGAAGCGCATGGCCGACGGCTCGATGCGCGGCTACGAGGTCGAAGACCACGCCTGGCGCCTGTATCGCCAGATGGGTCACGACACCGCGCAGCTGCCCGCGCAATTCGTCACCGCCCTCGAGATGCGCGCGCTGGAGCACCTGCGCATGGTGCAGGCGGTCCAGCCCTTCGTCGACACGGCGATCTCCAAGACCGTCAACGTGCCGGAAGATTATCCTTTCGAGGATTTCCGCGACCTGTACAGCCAGGCCTGGCATGCGGGGCTGAAGGGACTGGCGACCTACCGGCCCAACACGGTGCTGGGCAGCGTGCTGTCGGCCTCGCCCGAGCCGGAGCGCCCGGCTGTGCCCGACGACGACCCATTGCGCAAGCGCTTCGAGCGCCGGCCGCTGGGCGAGCTCGAATCGGTGACCTCGAAAATCGAATATTCGACCCAGGAAGGCCGCAAGACGGCCTACCTGACGGTGAGCTTCATCCGCGCCGACGGCACGTGCGAAGGCAAGCCGGTGACGGTCGAGCGGCCCTTCGAATTCTTCATGCCGTCGAACCAGCGTACCGGCGGCCAGCAATGGATCACGGCCTCGATGCGCCTGCTGTCGATGGTGGCGCGCGCCGGCGGGCCGATCGCGCGGGCGCTGGCCGACATGCGCGACGTGGTGTGGGAAAAAGGCCCGGTGCGCTGCGGCTACCTCACGCGCGAGGATGGCGTGCAGGTGCCGGTCTACCACGACTCGGAAGTGGCGGCGATCGCCTTCATGCTGCAGCGGGTGCTGATCCGGCGCGGCTTCCTGGATGCCTGGGGCAATCAGGTGCCCTTGCGCGAACTGGCGAACCGGTACGCCGCGCGCGAGGATGGCGTGGCGCTCGCGCCCGAACCGCAGGCGCCGACGGTGTCGGGCGCCCTGCCGGCTACCGGTGGAGCCAAATGCCCCGAATGCGGCGCGCGGGCGCTGCGCAAGGTCGACGGCTGCACCCGCTGCGACGAATGCCACTATGTGGGAGAGTGCGGCTGAGGCATACTGCGCGGGTTGTCAACTTCTTAACCTGCCATGACCTATTTCGCCCTGAAGCACATCCATGTCACCTTTGCCCTCCTCTCCGGCCTGCTGTTCCTGCTGCGCGGGATCTGGATGCTCTCAAGCTCCGCGCAGCTGCAGCGGCGCTGGGTGAAGATCGTGCCGCATGTCGTCGATACCCTGCTGCTGGTCAGCGCCATCGGCCTGGCCGTGTGGAGCAGCCAGTATCCCGGCCAGCAGTCCTGGCTCACGGCCAAGGTGGTGGCGCTGGTGGGCTATATCGTGCTGGGCACCATCGCACTGAAACGCGGCCGCACGCAGACCGTGCGCACCGCCGCCTTTGCCGGCGCCCTGGCCTGCTTCGCCTATATCGTCGCGGTGGCGGTCACGAAGAGCCCGCTGCTGTAAGGGCGGCTCCCGGAGCTGTGCGCTGTTGCCCGAGCAGGCGGCCGCGCAGCTGCAAGCCGGGGCGTTCCACGAGCAGATACAGCAGCGTGGCGCACAGCAGCGCTGCAAGGCCATACGTCGCCAGCGCTGCCAGGTTGCCGCCGCCGGTGAGCATGCCGAGGTGCTCCCCGACCAGATGGTAGGCGCTCTTGTGCGTGAGGTAGAGGCTGAAGGCCAGGGTTGCGATTATGCGCACACCCGGCAGGTTCACGCGTCCCAGCATCGATTGCCTGCTGGCGCAGCCCACCAGGATGCTTCCCAGGCCGAGGGACAGCAGCGGAAAGCCGGCGATGGCCATGCCCGCGTTCAGGGGGCCGTCGAACAGCAGGATGCCGGTTGACGCCACGCCGGCGACGCCGGCCAGCAGGAAGGCCCACGGCCGCGCCGTCATCGCCGCCCACCAGGTGGGGCGAAACAGGCGTACTGCCGCCAGCACGGCGCCCACCAGCAAGCCGTCGAGCCGGGCCCAGGTCGGGTTGTAAATGTGCTCGATATAGCGCAGCACCCCGGTATCCCTGCCACTGGTCACGCCCAGCCAGGGCGCGACGTCCTGCTGCCACGCCCAGCTGCGCAGCAGGATGCCCCCGGCGAGAATCGCGAGCGCCATCGCCGCCGTCTTCCATAGCGCCGGACGCCATGCGAGGAAGGACACCACCAGCGGCAGCACCAGGTAGAAATGCTCCTCCACGCAGAGCGACCAGGCATGCGAGAAGGCGCGGGCATTGAAGTAGTCGGGGAAGAGGTTGGCGGTAAAACTCAGGAACTGCCAGGCCGGCTGCATGCCCGGGCTTTCGCGCCAGGCCGGAATCCACAGGTAGATGCCCAGCACGGCCAGGTAGGCGGGCAGTACGCGCAGGACGCGGCGCGCCATGAATTGTCCCCAGCGCGCTCCGCCGCGCGCCAGGCAGCTGGCCAGGGCCTGGCCACCGACCAGGTAACCGCTCAGGACGAAGAACAAGTCCACGCCCATCCAGCCGAATTCCGCCACTCCCGGCAGCTGCACGCCATAGCTGGTCAGGTGATAGGCCATCACCCAGAGGATGGCGATGGCGCGCAGCAGGTCGAGGCCAGGAATGTGCCCCTCGCGGGGCTGCGCGTAGCGGAATCCCGCGGCGACCGCGCTGGGGCTCCTGGGTACGGACGGACGCTGCAAGATACTCTCCGGCGAAAGCAGCGAGCCTAGCACAAACAATGCTTTCCAGAAAACCTGCGGCCCGCACGTTTGGTCGAGCGCAACCGTAAGGCCCTGGCCACCCTGCAGACTTTGCAGGTCCCCCATCCCTGTCCAGGCACATCATGAGTCTTGCAGTCCTTCGCAGCCGTGCGCTGGCCGGCATGGCCGCGCCGGTCGTCAATGTCGAAGTCCACCTCGCGAACGGCTTGCCCGCGTTCACCATCGTCGGCTTGCCCGATGCCGAAGTGCGCGAAGCGAAGGACCGCGTGCGTGCGGCCTTGCAGAATTCCGGCTTCACCATTCCGCCGCGCCGGATCACCGTCAACCTGGCCCCGGCCGACCTGCCGAAGGAGTCCGGCCGTTTCGACCTGCCGATCGCGCTGGGCATCCTGGCCGCCTCGCAGCAACTGCCGGCGGATCAACTGGCGCGCTACGAATTCGCGGGCGAGCTGTCGCTGTCGGGCGAGCTGCGGCCCGTGCGCGGCGCGCTGGCCATGACGCTGGCCATGCACCGCGATGCCGAGGGCGGCGCGCGCGCCTTCATCCTGCCGCTCGCCAATGCCGACGAAGCGGCGCTGGTGACGGACGCCGCCATCCTGCCGGCGCGCACCCTGCTCGAGGTCTGCGCCCACTTCGCCCATGGTGCGGGCAAACTGCGGCTGCCGCGCCACCAGGGCCAGGCGCCGGTAGCGGCCATCGGGTATCCGGACTTCGCCGAGGTCAAGGGACAGCAGTCGGCCAAGCGCGCCCTCGAGGTGGCCGCCGCCGGCACCCATTCGGTGCTGCTCATCGGCCCTCCCGGTGCGGGCAAGAGCATGCTCGCGTCGCGCTTTCCGGCGCTGCTGCCGCCGATGAGCGACGACGAGGCGCTCGAGTCGGCCGCGGTGCAGTCGCTGTGCGGCGGGTTCTCGCCCGAGCGCTGGCGCCGGCGCCCGTTCCGCAGCCCGCATCACACGAGCTCGGGCGTGGCCCTGGTCGGCGGCGGCAACCTGCCGCGCCCGGGCGAAGTCTCGCTGGCCCATCACGGCGTGCTCTTCCTCGACGAGCTGCCTGAGTTCGACCGCCGCGTGCTGGAAGTGCTGCGCGAGCCGCTCGAATCGGGCCAGATCACGATCTCGCGCGCGGCGCACCAGGCCGACTTCCCGGCACGCTTCCAGCTGATCGCCGCGATGAATCCCTGTCCCTGCGGCTGGCTCGGCCATCCGTCCGGCAAATGCCGCTGCACGCCCGACATCGCACAGCGCTACCAGGGCCGTATTTCCGGCCCCCTGCTCGACCGCATCGACATCCAGTTCACGGTGGCGGCCATGCCGGCCGAAAGCATCGGCGCGCAGGCCGACGGCGAGCGTAGCAGCGTGGTCGCGGCACGCGTTGCGCAGGCGCATGCCGCGCAACTGGCGCGCCAGGGCAAGCCCAACCAGCGCCTGGCGCCGGGCGAGATCGACCGCTGGTGCCGCCCCGATACGGCCGGCGACCGGCTGCTGCGCGCAGCGATGCAGCAGCTGCACTGGTCGGCGCGCGCTTACCACCGCGTACTCAAGGTGGCGCGCACGATCGCCGACCTGGCCGGCGCCGAAGCGGTAGCGGCCACGCATATCGCCGAGGCGATCCAGTACCGGCGCGCGCTGCGCGAAAGCTGAGGCTTGCGCTTGCCGGATACACGCAGCGGCTGCGCCTCCTGCTACCATCTGGCACATGCACATCAAACCATTTTCCTATGCGCCGCTGGCAGCCGGCCTGCTCGCCCTGCTGCTGGGCGGCTGCTCGCCCACCTATAACTGGCGCGACTACACCAGCAGCGACGGCAGCTTCCATGTCACGTTCCCGGACAAGCCCGCGACCCATACGCGCAGCATCGACCTGGGCGGAATCCGGGTCGACATGACCATGACGGCCGCCGAGGTCGACGGCACCACCTTCGCCGTCGGCACCGCCCTGGCGCCCGACGCGGCGCTGGCGCAGGCGACACTGCCGGCGATGCGCCAGGCGCTGTTGCGCAATATCGGCGCCGCACCCGACGACGCGGCGCCCAAGCCCGGCGCGGCGGGGCTCGAGGTGGACGCCACCGGCAAGGGCCAGGGCGGACCGATGCGCCTGGTGGGACGCTTCACGGCCAAGGGCGCACGCGTCTACCAGGTGATCGTGATCGGCAGGCCGGACGCCATGCCGCCCGAGCAAACCGAGCAGTTCCTCGGCTCCTTCGCAGCCCGTTGATACAAGGCCCGCATGAAAGACGACCTCTCTCCTGCGCTGCGCATCGCCGGGCTACACAAGGCTTTCGGCCGTCCCGCTGTCGATGGACTGGACCTGTCGGTGCGGCGCGGCGAGCTGTACGCCCTGCTCGGCCCCAACGGCGCCGGCAAGACCACCACGCTGCGCATGGTGGCCGGGCTGGTGGCGCCCGATAGCGGCGCTATCGAGGTCCTCGGCATCGACCTTGCGTCCCAGCCGCAGGAAGCCAAGCGGCGCCTGGCCTACCTGCCCGACGACCCGATGTTGTACGGGAAGCTCAAGCCGACCGAATACCTCGAATTCGTGGCCGGCCTGTGGGGCGTGGATGCCGCCACGGCCGAAGCGCGGGCGCGGGCGCTGCTCGACTGGCTGGACCTGAGCCAGCACGCGCACGAACTCACTGAAGGCTTCTCGCGGGGGATGAAGCAAAAGCTGGCGCTGGCCGGAGCCCTGGTTCACGAGCCGGAACTGCTGATCCTGGACGAGCCGCTCACCGGTCTCGATGCGGCCGCGGCGCGCCAGGTGAAAGACCTGCTGCTCTCGCACGTCGCGAAGGGCGGCACCGTGATCCTGACCACGCACATCCTCGAAGTGGCGGAGCGTCTCGCGCAGCGCATCGGCATCATCCGGGAGGGCCGCCTGATCGCCGAAGGCACGCTCGACGAGCTGCGCGCGCGCACCAGCGGCGGGAGTCTCGAAGAGGTCTTCCTGCAGCTGACCGCGCAGCCATGATGGGCGCGCCTGGCAGCATCGGCTGGCTGGCCTGGCACGAGGCCAGGCTGTTCTGGTACAACGCGGCCTCCGGCAAGGGGAAGACGACACAGCTCCGTCCGGGCGCAGGCGGGCTCGCCGCCGTCGCCCTGGCCTGGCTGGTGCTGCATGCCGCGGCCTTTTTCGTGGTCTCGCGCAGCGCCGGCATCGACATGGCCGACCCGCGCGTGCTGGTCGCGGTCACCGCCCTGCTGTTCGGCTGCATGACCTTCATGCTCTCGAGCGCATTGAGTTCCAGCGTGATGGTGCTGTTCGAACGCGGCGACCTCGACCTGCTGCTGTCCTCGCCCCTGTCCTCGCGCAGCATCTTCGCCGTGCGGCTGGGGACAGTCGCTATCGGCACCTCCGCGCTCTACCTGTTCCTGCTGGCGCCGTTCGGGCATGCTGGGGCCATGCTCGGCTACGCACGCTGGCTCGCGGTCTATCCCGTCATCCTCGGCTGCGCCACCATCGTCGCCTGCATCGCCATGCTGATGACGCTGGGGCTCGTCAGGCTGATCGGTGCGCGACGCACACGCGTGGTCGCCCAGGTGATCGGGGCGCTCGCCGGCGCGCTGCTGTTCATCCTGTCGCAGCTGTTCTCCTTTTTCTCCGACAAGATGGAAGCCCAGGCCGCCACTGCGTTTGCCCGCGCGTTCGCGGAAGACGGCCTGCTGGGCGCATCGAGCCCGCTTTGGCTACCGGGGCGGGCGCTGCTGGGCGAACCGCTGCCGGTGGTCGGGCTGGTGCTGCTGGCTGTGGCGGCAGCGCTGTTCACGGCAGGCCGCATCCACCGCTTCTTCGTGCACGGCCTGCAGCAGGCCGCGTCCTCCCGGCGCGCCGCGCCCCAGCCGGCAGGCGGCGTGCGCTACCGCTTCGGGCGCAGCCTGTTCGATACCGTCGTGCTCAAGGAGTGGCGGCTGATCGTGCGCGACCCGCACCTGATCTCGCAGGTAGCGCTGCAGCTGATCTACCTGCTGCCGCTGTGCTTTATCGTGTTCCGCCGCAGCGAGATCCAGCTTCCGGCGGTGGCTGCCGGCCTGACGCTGCTGTGCGCCTCGCTGACGGCATCGCTTACCTGGATTGTGGTTTCGGCCGAAGACGCGCCCGACCTGCTGCGCATGGCGCCGGCGGCGCCGCGCACCGTCCGGCTGGCCAAGCTCGCCGCTGCGGTCATGCCCTCGCTGGCGCTGGTCGCCGTTCCCCTGCTCTGGCTCGTGGTGCGCGCCCCGGTAGCGGGCTTGCTGGCATGCTTTACAGTCAGCGGCGCAGTGTGCGCGGCCGCGCTGGTCGTGAACTGGTGCGCGCGACCGGGCGTACGCAGCGACTACGCATTGCGCGGCAAGGGCGGGATGCTCAGGTCGATGCTCGAGGTGCTCAATGGCTTGTCCTGGGGCGGGTTTGCGTGGTGCTTAGTGTCAAGTGCAACGGGAAAGGCCTCTGATATGCAAGTATTCGGCGCGGCCGGTGCGTTTGCCGCAGCCCTGGCCACGCTGGTCCTGGCCTGGTTTTTACGCCGGCCCCAGCCGTAAGATTGTGTGCGGGGATGACCGCGTTACCGAGTCGTGTTATCGTTTAGTCATTAACTGACGATTGGAATAGCTATGTTGATTACATTCAAGTGCAAGTCCTATCCTGAGGTCTTGATGTACCAGGAGCATGCCAAGCGCATTCTCGACCTGCTGCATAAGGATATGGAACGCGGCGTCATCACGGCGGAAGAAGCACCGCGCGCAGTCGCTTTGCTCGAGGGCGAAATCGAAGAAAGCCGCAAGCACCAGGTATCGGAACAGGTGGAGCGCGACGTCCATGCGCACCATGGCGAAACCGAAGACAACGACCACGAGCCGATCGAGGTCGTGACCTTCTCCACCCGTGCCTACCCGCTGCTGGAAATGCTGCGTTCGGCGCGCGACCAGAAGACCGACGTGCTCTGGGGCGTCTGAGTCAGGTAGCCAGGCGGGCATGCCCGCCCTTGAGCCAACTGCAGGAATGCAGGGAAACAGCGGAGCTTTGGCTCCGCTTTTTTATTTGCCTGCGCCCAAGCGTGCAAATGCAAAAGCCCATCAGGAGAGGGTCCATCATGTGAATCCAAACGGGCGGGCTTCCAAACGCAAAAAACCCCACCAGATCACTGGTGGGGTTTTGCTTATAACTAGCCTGACGATAACCTACTTTCACACTGGTTGCAGCACTATCATCGGCGCAAAGTCGTTTCACGGTCCTGTTCGGGATGGGAAGGGGTGGGACCGACTTGCTATGGTCATCAGGCTTTGACTTGTACGAGCGCTTCACCGTGTAGTGAGGCACTCTGAATCCGGAAGAAGTAGTTTTTTTGGGGTAGCTGTATCAACAAACAGCAGCTGTATTCTTGACTTGTCTATAGCCTACCAAGGTTATAGGGACAAGCCGTACGGGCAATTAGTACTGGTTAGCTTAATGCATTACTGCACTTCCACACCCAGCCTATCAACGTCCTGGTCTCGAACGACCCTTCAAGGAGCTCAAGGCTCCGGGAAATCTCATCTCAAGGCAAGTTTCCCGCTTAGATGCTTTCAGCGGTTATCTCTTCCGAACTTAGCTACCCGGCAATGCCACTGGCGTGACAACCGGTACACCAGAGGTTCGTCCACTCCGGTCCTCTCGTACTAGGAGCAGCCCCCTTCAAATTTCCAACGCCCACGGCAGATAGGGACCAAACTGTCTCACGACGTTTTAAACCCAGCTCACGTACCACTTTAAATGGCGAACAGCCATACCCTTGGGACCGGCTACAGCCCCAGGATGTGATGAGCCGACATCGAGGTGCCAAACTCCCCCGTCGATATGAACTCTTGGGAGGAATCAGCCTGTTATCCCCAGAGTACCTTTTATCCGTTGAGCGATGGCCCTTCCATACAGAACCACCGGATCACTATGTCCTACTTTCGTACCTGCTCGACTTGTCGGTCTCGCAGTTAAGCACGCTTATGCCATTGCACTATTAGCACGATGTCCGACCGTACCTAGCGTACCTTCGAACTCCTCCGTTAC
>NZ_JBYTST010000011.1:0-198755 GCF_058111565.1 Telluria sp. AZSoR62 | reverse complement strand
TGGAGCGGGAGAAGAGTCTCGAACTCTCGACCTCAACCTTGGCAAGGTTGCGCTCTACCAACTGAGCTACTCCCGCTTTGTCGACCATCCTGCTGCGATGTTGTCGCAACAGGCAGGCATTATAGAGATTCTATTCCATACGTCAAGGATGACGCAGAACATTTCTACAATCCCAATATTACAGGCTGGACGCCTTCTCCTTGATCAGCGGCCAGGCGCGGCGCAGGTAGTAGAACATCGACCAGACGGTCAGCACGCCGGCCAGCCACAGGAAGTATTCGCCCCAGTAATGGGTGTCGATGCCAAACAGCACGTCATGGAAGAGCAGCATCGGGATCGCCGTCATCTGGGCGGCGGTCTTGATCTTGCCCAGCGAGCTGACGGCGACCGACTTGGTTGCGCCGAGCTGGGCCATCCATTCGCGCAGGGCCGAGATCGTGATCTCGCGGCCGATGATGATGAAGGCGATGATGGCATTGACCCGGTCGAGCTGCACCAGCACCAGCAAGGCGCCGGCCACCATCAGCTTGTCCGCTACCGGGTCGAGGAAGGCGCCGAAGGCGGAGGTCTGGTTCCAGCGCCGCGCCAGGAAGCCGTCGAACCAGTCGGTGATGGCGGCAATGGTAAACACCAGGGTCGCCGCCAGGTTGCGGTCGGCCAGCGGCAGCCAGTGGGTGGGAAGGTAGAAGACGCCTACAACGAGGGGAATCAGCGCTACGCGTAACCAGGTCAGGAGAATCGGGATGTTGAAAGGCATAGGGAAGCACTGATTACAGGAATGAAAGTTTGCGCCGCTAGTCTACATGGCTATTGCCAATTGGACTAGGTGACGCGACCGTATCCCCGAGATTCCTGCCGCTACCCTCTCGCCCTGCCCGGCTTTCCGGAAAAATGCGCGAAAAAAACTGCGCGGCGAGCCGCACAGTCTCTCGTCGCCCTCCCGGGCAGGATTACTGCTTGCGGCGGCGCACCGTGGCCGCAGCCAGCATGCCCAGGCCTGCCAGCGCGAGCGAACCCGGCTCGGGCACATCGGCAGGACGAACGTCTTCGCTCAGCAGGGTGACCGTGGCGCTCTGCATCCGGGTACGTGCGTTCGACTGGTCACGCCCGTCGAAGAACAGGTCGTTCAGCGAAATCTGGTACTTGCCATAGGTGCCGAAGCCGACGGTCAGCGGCGCCCAGTCGATCGAGAAATCGGTGACGTTATCCTGGGTCTGGCCCAGATCCGCCACACCGGTCGTGGTGACGATCTTGGTGCCGCCGCCAGCCGGGGCGGTAAAGGTGAAGGTCGCCGTGACGCCCAGGTTGTCCGTTTCACCGGCGGTGATGCCTGGGTTGCCGTTCGCCTCGCGGAAGACGATGTTGCCGATATTGAAGGTGTATGGCATGCCGCCCACGGTCAGGGCGAAATTCTGGGTGGCGATGGCCGTGGTCGGGAACAGCACGTCCAGCAGCGTCGACGCATTGCTTTCGGTGGTTTCCGTACCGTAGCCGGTTCCGCCGGTGACGGTTGCTGCGGTGATGGTGAACGACACGGGGGCTGCTTGGACTGCGCCGGCCGCGAATGCGGTAGCGGCGACAGTGGTGATCATCAGGTTCTTGAGTAACGAGGCTTTCATGGCACGATCCCTTTATGGTTATAAATACTGCATTACTTTATAAGCATAAATCATGCCAAGGAGTAAATATTAGTAAATACAAGCACTTGGAATCCGTGCCAAAATCTGGAACGCAAAATCGTCAAATTCGTCGGCACTACCAAAGGTGAGAGGCCGTGTGTCATACCCGAAAATATGTGTTTCGGGTTAGTTTCCGAGTCTCAATTTGATGATATTAATTACGTGTCGATTGCATCGATCGGCAGGCAAACATGCGCGCGGGGTAGCGGACGGAATTGTCCAGCCGGAATCAATGGGGAATAAAAGGTGCAGGCCGGCAGGGAACATACGCGCCCCTGCCGCTTCCGTCAATGCAGCTGGCGGTAGATCTCTTCGGCCAGCGTGCTCGAGATCCCCTCGACGGACATCAGGTCCTCCACGCTGGCGTCCACCACCCCGCGCAGGCCGCCGAAGCGGGCCAGCAGGCGCTGGCGGCGCTTGGCGCCGATGCCTTCGATCTCTTCCAGGCGCGAGGCCTGGCGGGCCTTGGCGCGCTTGGCACGCATGCCGGTGATGGCGAAGCGGTGCGCCTCGTCGCGGATCATGGCCACCAGCATCAGCGCGGCCGATTCCTTGCCCAGTTCCTGGGGCGCACGGCTGTCGGCGAAGATCAGGGTTTCCAGGCCCACCCGGCGCGCTTCGCCCTTGGCCACGCCGACGATCATGCCGATGTCCAGGCCCAGCTCGACGAACACCTGGCGCGCCATTTCCACCTGGCCCTTGCCGCCGTCGACCAGCACGATGTCCGGCATCACGCCCTCCCCGTTCGCCACCTTTTCGTAGCGGCGCGTCAGCACCTGGCGCATGGCGGCGTAGTCGTCGCCGGGCGTGATGCCGTTGATGTTGAAGCGGCGGTATTCGCCGTTCTGCATCTGGTGGTGGTGGAACACCACGCAGGATGCCTGGGTCGCCTCGCCACCGGTATGGCTGATGTCGAAGCATTCGATGCGCAGCTCGTCGAGCGTGTCGTGGTCCAGTCCCAGCACGTCGGCCAGCGCGGTGGTGCGGGCCTGCTGCGAGCCCTGTTCGGACAGCAGCCGCGCCAGCGCCAGCTCGGCGCCCTTGCAGGCCATTTCCAGCCACTGGCGGCGCTGGCCCTGCGGCTGGAAGATCAGGTTGATCCGGTGGCCGCACTGCTCGGATAGCGCCACGATCAGGTCGGGCTGGTCGAATTCGATGTTCAGGATCAGGGTGCCCGGGATGAACTGGCCGGAATAGTGCTGGGCCAGGAAGGCGCACAGCACCTCCACTTCGATCGGGCACTCGCCCAGCGATTCGCCCACATGGGTCGGGAAGTAGGCGCGGTCGCCCAGGTGGCGCCCGCCGCGCACCATCGCCAGGTTGACGCAGGCGCGCCCGCCCTGCACCACCACGGCGATCACGTCGACGTCGGCGTCGCCCACGGTTTCCATGCTTTGCGCGTGCAGCACTTTCGACAGCGCCTGGATCTGGTTGCGCACGCTGGCGGCCTGCTCGAACTTGAGCTCCATCGCGTACGACTGCATCTTCTGCTCGAGGTCTTGCAGGACCTCGGTCTGGCGCCCGCGCAGGAAGCGCGCGGCATTGTCGACATCAAGCAGGTACTGGTCCGGCTCGATCAGGTTCACGCACGGCGCGCTGCAGCGCCCGATCTGGTGCAGCAGGCAGGGACGCGTGCGGTTGGCGTACACGCTGTCCTCGCAGGTGCGCAGCATGAACACCTTCTGCAGCAGCTGGATCGATTCCTTGGCCGCCCACGCGGAGGGAAACGGGCCGAAGTACTGGTTCTTCTTGTCCAGCGCGCCGCGGTAGTAGCCCATGCGCGGCGCCGGGCCGCTCGAGATCTTGATGTAGGGGTAGCTCTTGTCGTCGCGGAACAGGATGTTGTAGCGCGGCTTGAGCGACTTGATCAGGTTGTTTTCCAGGATCAGTGCTTCGGCTTCGCTGCTGGTGACCGTGGTTTCCAGGTTCGCGATCTGCGACACCATCATCGCGGTGCGCGGGCTCGACAGCGTCTTCTGGAAATAGCTCGACACGCGCTTCTTGAGGTTGCGCGCCTTGCCGACATACAGCACATTGCCGTTGGCGTCGAGATAGCGGTAGACGCCCGGCAGGTCGGGCAGCTTGGCGACGGTCTCGAGCACGCGCAGGCGCGCCTGTTCGGTGGGCTTGACCGGGTCTTGCGCGTCTTCCTTCAATGTCGCTTTCAATTCTTCTTTCATCGCCTGCCAACTGTCCGGCCGTGCGCGCGGCCGCGGCACTGGCTTGTTCGTCTTGCCGGTGGAGGGGGCGCGCGCCGGTTTGCGCGGAGCCGCGGGCATTGCCGCCCCGCCCGCCGCCACGAAGACCGCGGGGGCTGCTGCCGGTTCCACCACGGTGTCATCCTGCGCCGGCTCCGCCGGTGCGGGTACTTGATACTTGCCCACTGTCTGTCGCTTGCCCGATCGCGCTTGTATTCTAGCCGTTGCCGTCCTGCGTGACGATCACGAAGGCGACGCCGTAGTCGGCTTCGTCGCTGATCGATACCTGCGCCGTCAAGCGGTTGGCGCGCATGAATTCCTCGAGCGCCCCGCTGCAGACGATGACAGGCTTGCCACCCGGCGCATTGACGACCTGGGCCGAGCGCCAGGTCATGGGCATGCGCATGCCCAGCCCGATCGCCTTCGAGAACGCTTCCTTGGCCGAAAAGCGGGTCGCCAGGAAGCTCAGGCCGCGCGCGGCGTTCTTGGCGCTGCGCGCGTGGTATTTTTCCAGTTCCTGGGGACCCAGGATCTTCTCGGCAAAGCGCGGGCCGCTGCGCGCCAGCGCCGCTTCGACGCGCGAGATCTGGACGATGTCGGTACCGATGCCGTAGATCATGCCGGGTTCCTCAACGCGGGTAGGACGTGGCCCAGGCGCGCCGCGACCATGATCGCCTTCATCTCGCGCACGGCGTTTTCCCAGCCCGCGAACAGCGCGTGGGCGACGATGGCGTGGCCGATGTTGAGCTCATGGATGTCGGCGATCGCCGCGATCGGCTGCACATTGGTGTAGTGCAGGCCGTGGCCGGCATTCACGCGCAGGCCGCGCTGCCTGCCGGCATGCACGCCGATCTTGATGCGCTCGATCTCCCGCAGCGCTTCCTCGCCTTCGCTTTCCGCATAGCGGCCCGTGTGCAGCTCGATCACGGTGGCGCCCACGGCAGCGGCCGCTTCGATCTGGGCCGGGTCGGCGTCGATGAACAGCGAGACGCGGATCCCCTCTTCCTTTAGCTGGCGGGTTGCGGCTTCGACTTCCTTGAAGTAGCGGATCACGTCCAGGCCGCCCTCGGTGGTGACTTCCTCGCGCCGCTCGGGCACCAGGCAGACGTCCTGCGGATTGACCTGGCACGCAAAATCGATCATCTCGCGCGTGACCGCCGCTTCCAGGTTCATGCGGGTGGCCAGCATCGGGCGCAGCGCGATGACGTCGGCATCCTTGATGTGGCGGCGGTCTTCGCGCAGGTGCAGCGTGATCAGGTCGGCGCCGGCCTGCTCGGCCAGCAGCGCCGCGCGCAGCGGGTCCGGGTAGGTGGTGCCGCGCGCATTGCGCACGGTGGCGATGTGGTCGATGTTCACGCCCAGGTCGATGACGGGGCCGGCGGGTTGCAGGAAGCTCATTCTGGCTCTTTGTAAACGTTGGCGTTAACTTTGTTCATAACTGCATCAGGTCGATCAGGATCTGGCGCGTGTTCAGCGGCGCGCCCCCCAGGTGGTGCGCCAGCAAGAAGCGCATCAGCTGCTTGCTCTGGGCCTGGGTGGACGGGTCGGCATAATCTTCGCGTTCCATGTCGAGCAGGGTCTTGCCCGTCACGACAGGCCAGACCTCGCCCATGCCGGCCGCGCGCGCGCCCCTTTCCGGATCGACCACGTAGTCGCAGCCTGGATCGACCGCCCCGCGGGTCGTCGTGCAACGGCCGAGGTCGGCAGCGACGCCTGTTTCCTTAAGTAAGGCCCGTTCGAACTTTCGCAAGACGATGGGCACAGGTTCTCCGTGCGCGAGCTGGTTCAGGGTGGACACGTAGTGGTCGAACAGGGCCGGATGCTTGTCGTCGCGGGCAATCAGCTTGACCAGCAATTCGTTCAGATAAAAGCCGCATAGCAGCGGCGTTTTCTCCAGCGGCAACATGCCGCCCACCCATTCGGCATCGATCAGGGTACGCAGTTCGGACTTGCCGCTGAACGAGACCGACAGCGGCTGGAAGGTCTGCAGCACCCCGCGCAATTTCGACAGCGGCCGCTTGGCGCCTTTTGCCACCAGCCCCACGCGGCCGTAGTCGCGCGTGAACATGTCCACGATCAGGCTGGTTTCCTTGTAGGGATAGCTGTGCAGGACGAAACCCGGCTGGCCGGTAACGCGGGTCTCGCGCACGGGAGGACGGCTGCGCTTGGGCGCTGCCGGGGCGGCCGGCTGCGCCTGGTCAGGTGCGTCCGGCGTGGCGATGGTGTCTTGGCTGGGCATGCGTGGGGGTCGGTCCTCCGGCGCCTGGGTCTTACTCGTAGCCGTAGGCGCGCAGGCCCGCTTCGTTGTCGGCCCAGCCGGATTTGACCTTGACCCAGATCTCCAGGTACACGGGGCCGCCGAACAGCTTTTCCATGTCCAGGCGCGACTGGGACGAGATTTCTTTCAGTCTGGCGCCCTTGTTACCGATGATCATCGACTTGTGCGTATCGCGCTCGACCAGGATCGCGCAGAAGATGCGGCGCAGATTCCCCTCTTGCAGGAACTGCTCGATGATCACCGTGCTGGTGTAGGGGAGCTCGTCGCCCAGCAGGCGGAATACCTTCTCGCGCACGATCTCGGCGGCGAGGAATTTCTCGCTGCGGTCGGTGATGTCGTCCGGGCCGAACACCGGCGCATTCTCGGGCAGGTGGCGCTTGATCTCGTTTTCCAGCGCATCGACCTGGAAGCGCATCTTGGCCGACACCGGCACGATGGCCGTGAATTCGCGCAGTGCGGCGACCTTCTGGGCGAACGGCATCAGGACGGCCTTGTCCTTGACGCGGTCCGACTTGTTAATGACGAGCACCACCGGGACATTGGTCGGCAGCAGGTCCAGCACCTGCTGGTCGGCCGGGCCGAAGGTGCCGGCCTCGACCAGGAACAGGATCACGTCGGAGGACGTGAGCGTGTTCGACACGGTCTTGTTCAGGGTCTTGTTCAGCGCATTCGCATGGCGGGTCTGGAAGCCGGGCGTGTCGACATAGATGAACTGGGCGTCGTCACGGGTCTGGATGCCGGTGATGCGGTGGCGCGTGGTCTGGGCCTTGCGCGAGGTGATCGACACCTTGGCGCCGATCAGCACGTTCATCAGGGTCGACTTGCCGACGTTCGGACGGCCGACAATGGCGATATAGCCACAGCGGAAATGTTCGGGGATGCTGCCGGCGCCTTCGATGCTGCTGCCGTTGTCGATGCTATCGGTGTTCATGCTGAGGTTGTTCCTGGTTGTTCCGGCGGCGTGCTAGCGTCCGTCTGGATGGTGGCGATGCCGGCCAGCTTGAGCTGGGCGGCACGCGGCTTGGCCTTGCGCGCGGCAGGCGACTTCGACAGCGCCGCCTGGGCGCCCTCGAGCGCCAGGCGGGCGGCGGCCTGTTCGCCGGCGCGGCGGCTGCCGCCGCGGCCGAACACCTGCACGTTCAGTTTCGGCACCAGGCATTCGACCTCGAATTCCTGGCTGTGGGCGGCGCCATGGGTGGCTACCACGTTATAGGTCGGCAGCGCGATGCGCTTGGCTTGCAGGAATTCCTGCAGCAGGGTCTTGGCATCCTTGCCGAGGGTGGCCGGGTCGACCGTATCGAGCAGCGGGATATAGAAGGCGCGGATGGCGTCGCGCGCGGCGTCGAAACCGCTGTCGAGGAAGATCGCACCCAGCAGGGCTTCGAGGGTATCGGCCAGGATCGAAGGCCGGCGGAATCCTCCGGATTTCAGCTCGCCCTCGCCCAGGCGCAGGAATTGCGACAGCTCGAGCTTCTGGGCGATCTCGAACAGCGACTGCTGCTTGACGAGGTTGGCGCGCAGGCGCGACAGGTCGCCCTCGTCGAGGGTGTTGAAGCGTTCGTACAGGATCGAGGCCACGACGCAGTTCAGGATCGAGTCGCCCAGGAATTCGAGGCGCTCGTTATGCAGCGCGCTATGGCTACGGTGGGTCAGGGCTTGCTGGAGCAGGCCCATGTCCCGAAACGTGTAACCCAAGCGTGTTTGCAATAACTGGAGATTCATTGTGCGGTCGTGTGTTGATCGAGCATCGTTTGCTGTCCTGTTCGTAGCTTGCCGATGGCGTGCCTTACTCGGCAGCGCCCGCCTCGGTGCTGCCGGCGAAGTCGATGACCAGGCTGACATTGCCCATCAGCGGCACCCGTTTCTCGTAGGCAAAGCTGAGCTGCGTCTCGCCGCCGTCGCGGGTAATGACCAGGTCGCGGCCGCGCAGTGCGGTCACGTCGTTGACGCCCGCGCTCTTGTCGAAGGCTACCTGCATTTCGCGCGGCGTGCCGCCAGCTTCCTTGGCCCGCGCCATGGCGTCCTTGACCGCGCCGTATTCCAGGTAGGCGGGCATCAGCTTGAAGGCCAGCACCACGCCCAGGCCCAGCACGGCCAGCACGAACATCAGGCCGGTCAGCGAGACGCCGGCTTCGCGGGTAAAGGATTGCTTTTGACGCATGGTGGTTCTCCCGGTTACTGGATGCCGCCAATCCGCTTGGGATTGCCGAAATTCATCCAGACGACGATCGCCTTGCCAACAATGTTCTTGTCCGGTACGAAGCCCCAATAGCGGCTGTCGGCACTGTTGTCGCGGTTATCGCCCATCATGAAATAGTTGCCCTCCGGTACGATACAGGTAAATTTATCGTAGGAATAGTCACATGCTTCACGGTGGGGGAAGTTCTCGACGGCGCCGAGGTCGAACACCTGCTTGCCATTCGTGTTCAGGATCTGGTGCGGCACGGCCTTGCCATCCCCGGCCAGGTTCTCGGTGAACTGCTTGTGGTAGACCGGGTGCTGGTCGTCCAGGTAGTCGTCCATCGGGGTGTAGGCGACCGGCTTGCCGTTTACGGTCAAGCGCTTGTTCTCGTAGCTGATGGTATCACCCGGCACGCCGATGACGCGCTTGATGTAATCCTGGCTCATGTCCTTCGGATACTTGAACACCATCACGTCGCCACGCTGCGGGTCGCCGATGTCGATCACCTTCTTGTTGATGATCGGCAGGCGGATGCCGTAGGCGTACTTGTTCACGAGGATGAAGTCGCCCACCAGCAGGGTCGGCACCATCGACGAGGATGGGATCTTGAACGGCTCCCACAGGAAGGAGCGCAGCACGAAGACCATGGCGATGATCGGGAAGAAACTGCCCGAGTATTCGATCCAGGTCGGCTGGCGCAAGTGGGCCGCCTCGATTTCGGCGCGCTTGCCGGTGCTGTCGACCTTGATGCCTTCGGCGGTCAGCTTGTTGGTGCGCGCGTCGAACTCGGCCAGTGCCGCGTCCGCCGCGCGGCGGCGCTGCTTGGCGAAGACGAACACATCCAGGCACCAGATGATGCCCGTGATAACCATCAAGACGAACAGGATCAGGGCAAATCTGCCCAGGATGGGTTGCAGGTCCATTTATTTGTCTTCCACCTGGAGAATGGCAAGGAAGGCTTCCTGCGGGATTTCCACGGAACCGACCTGCTTCATGCGTTTCTTACCGGCTTTTTGCTTCTCGAGCAGCTTCTTTTTGCGCGAGATGTCGCCGCCATAGCACTTGGCCAGCACGTTCTTGCGCAGCGCCTTGACGTTCTCGCGCGAGATGATGGTCGCGCCGATCGCGGCCTGGATCGCCACGTCGAACATCTGGCGCGGGATCAGTTCGCGCATCTTGGCGGCCACCTGGCGGCCGCGGTAAGGGGCGTTGGCGCGGTGCACGATGATCGCCAGCGCATCGACCTTCTCGCTGTTGATCAGCATGTCGACTTTCACGACGTCGGCAGCGCGGTATTCCTTGAACTCGTAGTCCATCGAGGCATAGCCGCGCGAGGTGGACTTCAGGCGGTCGAAGAAGTCGAGGACGATTTCGGCCATCGGGATTTCGTAGTGCAGCTTGACCTGGCGGCCGTGGTAGGCCATGTCCATCTGCACGCCGCGCTTGCCGTTACACAGCGTCATGACCGAGCCGACGTACTCTTGCGGCATGTAGAGGTTGACGTTGACGATCGGCTCGCGCACTTCGTTGATCTTGGACGGCTCCGGCATCTTCGACGGATTGTCCACGCGCAGGATCGAACCATCGCGCATCTCGACTTCGTACACGACGGTTGGCGCGGTGGTGATCAGGTCCATGTCGAACTCGCGCTCGAGGCGTTCCTGCACGATCTCCATGTGCAGCAGGCCCAGGAAGCCGCAGCGGAAGCCGAAGCCCAGTGCCTGCGACACTTCCGGCTCGTACATCAGGGCGGCGTCGTTCAGTTTCAGCTTTTCCAGCGAGTCGCGCAGCGCGTCGTACTGGTTCGCCTCGACCGGGAACAGGCCGGCGAAGACCTGCGGCTGGACTTCCTTGAAGCCCGGCAGCGGGCTTGGCGCCGGCTTGCCGGCCAGGGTGACGGTATCGCCCACCTTGGCGGCGGTCAGTTCCTTGATGCCGGCGATGATGAAGCCCACCTGGCCGGCCGAGAGTTCCTGCAGCGGCACCGAGCGCGGGGTAAACACGCCGACGCTCTCGACCAGGTTCACCGAACCGGTCGCCATCAGCAAGATCTTGTCTTTCGGGCGCAGGGTGCCGTTCATCACGCGCACCAGCATCACCACGCCCACATACGGGTCGTACCAGGAGTCGACGATCAGGGCCTGCAGCGGCGCTTCCTTGTCGCCTTTCGGCGGCGGCACGCGCGCGATCAGGGTTTCCAGCACGTCTTCCACGCCCAGGCCGGTCTTGGCCGAGCACACGGTGGCGTCCGTCGCATCGATGCCGATGACGTCTTCGATTTCCTTCTTGGCGTTGTCCGGATCGGCGTGCGGCAGGTCGATCTTGTTCAGGATCGGCACCACTTCCACGCCCAGGTCGAGCGCGGTGTAGCAGTTGGCGACCGTCTGGGCTTCCACGCCCTGGGAGGCGTCGACCACCAGCAGCGCGCCTTCGCAGGCCGACAGCGAGCGCGAGACTTCATAGCTGAAGTCGACGTGGCCGGGGGTGTCGATCAGGTTCAGGTTGTAGACCTGGCCGTCGCGCGCCTTGTACTGCAGCGCCGCGGTCTGGGCCTTGATGGTGATGCCGCGCTCGCGCTCGAGGTCCATCGAATCGAGCACCTGTGCGTCCATTTCGCGATCCGACAGCCCGCCGCACAGCTGGATGATGCGGTCGGCCAGGGTCGATTTGCCATGGTCGATGTGGGCGATGATGGAGAAATTACGTATGTTGTTCATTAACAAAGCTCAAAACCAAAAAGGCCGCGGACAGTGCGGCGAGGCCACGATACGGCGCAGTGAGCGGCACACCAGCCGGCGAAAAACTCGGCACGGAGGGTGGCGCAAGGCGACGGATCAAATGCGAAAAGCGCTCCGTGGGGAGCATGCCGGTCCCCGGCCGAAGCGCTTCATCAAGCGGAAGAAAGAGGTTGCAACGTGCAGACGCTTTTCCGACCCCGGTATTTTACCGGATTCCAGAGCGGAAAGCCCAATTCAGGGCTGGATAGGCGGCAGAAAGCCGGTTTTTGGCCGCGGCTGCACGGATTGGCGCGGTTTGCGCCGGCCAGGGGCCCGGCCTGCGGCGCAAACGGGGCTCAGGCGGCGGCTGCGCAGCTGTCCGCCCAGGCGCGGGCGGCCCGGGCGTCGAGGAAGTAATGGCAGAGCTCCAGCCCGGCCGGATCGCCGAACAGGACCGGCACCAGCTCGTCGAAACGCTCCACCAGGGCCGGATCGGCGTCGACGTCGATCACGGCCACTTCGAAGCGCTCGCCGGGCCCCTGCAGGGCAAGCAGGGCCAGGCGCATGTCTTCGCACAGATGGCAGTAGCTGCGCGAATACAGGGTGAACGGCACGCTGCGCGTCATGAACGCGGCTTCACGACGACGTACTGCGACACGTTCTCGCGGCGCACCAGAAGGGCCACGGGCTTTTTCGGGTCGAGCTTGGCGACCAGTCCATTGAACTGGGCGGCGCTGGTGACCGGGGTGTTGCCGACCTGCGAAATCACGTCGCCCACGCGGATCCCGGCCAGGGCCGCGGCGCCGTCGGCGTTCTCGACCAGCACGCCGGCATCGGCGCCGAGTTCGGCGCGCTGGGCCGCCGTGATGTCGGCCACCACGAGGCCGAGGGCATTGGCCACGCCCTGCGGCGCCCCCTTTTTTGGCGCCGGGCGGGTGGCGGCAACTTTCTCGTCCTGCAGTTCGACGACCGTCACCGGCAGCTCGAGCTGGGTACCGCGGCGCCAGACGGTGACGGTGGCGCGGGTGCCGACGCGGGTGGCGCCGACCACGCGCGGCAGGTCGCGGGTGGTGTCGATGGCCTGGCCGTTGAACTTGAGGATGATGTCGCCGACCTTGATGCCGCCCTTCTCCGCCGGGCCGCCGGCTTCGACCATGGACACCTCGGCGCCGCGCGCCTTGCCCAGGCCGAGCGACTCGGCCACGTCGCGCGTGACTTCGCTGATCTGCACACCCAGGCGGCCTCGGGTGACCTTGCCGGTGGTTTTGAGCTGGTCGGCCACGCGCATGACTTCATCGATCGGCACGGCGAACGAAATGCCGTTGTAGGCGCCCGACAGCGTGGCGATCTGCGAATTGATGCCGATGACTTCGCCGCGCATGTTGATCAGGGGGCCGCCCGAATTGCCCGGGTTGACCGCGACGTCGCTCTGGATCAGCGGCAGGTATTCGCCGGTGTCGCGCGACTTGGCCGAGATGATGCCGGCGGTGACGGTGTTGTCGAGGTTGAAAGGCGAACCGATCGCCACCACCCATTCGCCGACCCGGATCTTGCTGGAGTCGCCGGTGCGCAAATACGGCAGGTTGGTCGCGGTGAGCTTGAGCAGCGCGACGTCCGAGCGGCGGTCGCTGCCCAGCACCTTGGCCTTGAACTCGCGGCGGTCGGTCAGCGTGACCGTGACTTCGTCGGCGCCTTCGACCACGTGGGCATTGGTCAGCACGAAGCCGTCGTTGGAAATGATGAAGCCGGAGCCGACGCCGCGCGTGACCTGCTGCTCGTCGGCGCCGCCCGGCGCCTGCGGCGCGCCGCGGCGCCCGCGCGGGATCTGGCCGCCGAAGAAGCGGCGCAGAAATTCCTGCATCTCTTCTTCGCCCGGCACGCCCCCGTTGCGCTGCACGCGCTCGGTGGTGCGGATGTTGACAACGGCCGGACCGACCTTGTCGATCAGGTCGGTGAAATCGGGCAGGCCGGTGACGACCGGCGTCTGCACCGGGGCGGCGGCAAGCGCCGCAGGAGCAAAGAGCGCACTGGCGCCGGAGAGCAGCAGGCCTGACAGGATCAGGCTGGCAGTTTTACTGGTCATGGGGTTCGAATGAGAAGGCTGAGATTGACTTTATGGTAAGCCAAAACAGGGGAATTGTCGCGGAGTGCGCGGGCGTGCGGCGCCATGCGGATCGCGAGGATGGGACGCTTGCGGTTCGTTTTTCGCGGGGTGGGCGGATCTCTTGCCCACCGCCCTACAGGCGCTTGGTAACGGAACTGGCCTGCGCAGGCTGCACCTCGTGCTGCGCCCCCTGCACCGCCGGCTCCACCACCGCCGCAGCACCGTTGACCGGCCCATTCGCGGGCCCGTTCGCACCCACCACGGCCGGCGCGATGGCCGCCAGCGTATCGAGGGGCAGTTCCGGCTTGCGCGGCTCGCGCCGCAGGGGGACGGGCTCGGCGGCCAGGCGCTCGGCCAGCCGGGCGGCGAAGCCGGGCGACAGCGCCGGGCCGTCCGTTTCGGCGCGCAGGGTATCGCCGATCTCGTGATAGAGTCGCCAGGCCTCGATGCCGTCGCGCTCCCGTAAACCGGCAAGCGCCAGCTCGGCGTCGGCATCGGACAATGCGTCGTCCATGAAGGACGAAATCGTTTCGCGTATTTTTTTATTCGTGTCCATCTGGTTGCCTTGCCGCATCGGTATGTTCAAAATTACCCGCCCGTCTACGATCCCGCGACCTACCGGCGTTTGTCAACCGGGAAATCGAGCAAAGGGCGCAATTTCTCGGCAATGACTTCGCGCGCGCGGAAAATCCGGCTACGCACGGTACCTATTGGACACGCCATCACTTCAGAGATTTCCTCGTAACTGAGTCCTTCTATTTCGCGCAATACGATCGCCGTGCGCAGTTCCAGCGGCAATGCTTCCATCGCCGCGTTCACCGTGTGGGCAATCTGCTTGCTCGCCAGCATAGACTCTGGCGTATTGATATCACGCAGGCTGTCTGCGTCCTCGAAGCCTTCGGCTTTTTCGGCATCGGCCTCGGTGGAGGTCGGCGCCCTTCTGCCCTGGGTGACAAGGAAATTCTTTGCCGTGTTGATCCCGATGCGGTACAGCCAGGTGTAGAAGGCTGAATCGCCACGGAAGTGACGCAGGGCGCGATAGGCCTTGATGAAGGTTTCCTGCACCACGTCCTCGGCTTCCGCCGGATCGTGGACGAGGCGCGACACCAGGCGCATCAGGCGACGCTGGTATTTCGCCACGAGCAGGTCGAATGCTCCCCGGTCGCCAGCCTGGACCCGTTCCACCAACAACTGATCACCCTCGCGTTCTGTCGTCACGGACCACGCCCCATCGGCTGCAGCGGCCCTCTTCCATAAGAGTTGGCTCGCTGCAATAAGTTCAAAGTATTTTGTGTTCTATGGATGAGCCAGCAAGCTGCCCGCCGATGCCGCCCAGCGCCACCGCCAGGGCCCGGAAGGCGCCAGGCTCTACGCTGTCGGGCAACACCAGGACGGTGCGGCAGGCCCTGCCCGCCGCGCCGCCGGCGCCGCCAAGGCGCAGCAGCATGAGCCGCGGCCACAGCGTCGAACCGGGCAGGAGCGTTACCGGCACGCCGCCGTTCGCTTGCTTCCCCACATCCTGTTGTACCGCCAGCCGTAGCTGGCCGGGTCCAGAAATATCAATCCGATTCACCGCCGGCGCGCGGCAGGTCGCATGCGCCATGCATAGCCCGGCGAACAGCAGCGCAGCCGCCACAAGCGGCGCTGCGGCGAAGCGCGCGGGCGCCAGCCAGCCCACGGCGAGCGCGGCCGCGCACAGGCAGGCGCCGAAGCCGGCCAGCAACACACGCAGGCGGCGCGACGGCGCAACGACGACGGTCATCGCGATCGACATGCGGACGGACAGGCGAAAGAGTGGAGAAAGAAAGGGCGCTGCCGGCCGGAGCGTCGAGCGGAAAAGCAGAGATGCGCAGGACCGAATGGTCCAGGCCGTCAGACGCCCCATCCCATTGGACTGGGATGGGGGACGCTAGTTCAGAACAAACTTAAACTTTTGCGAACACCAAGGTGCCGTTGGTACCGCCGAAACCGAACGAGTTCTTCACCGCGTAATCGATCTTCATGTCCCGCGCCGTGTTGGCGCAGAAGTCCAGGTCGCATTCCGGATCCTGGTTGAAGAGGTTGATCGTCGGCGGCGACACCTGCTTGTGGATCGCCAGCACGGTGAATACCGATTCCAGGCCGCCCGCGCCGCCCAGCAGGTGGCCGGTCATGGACTTGGTGGAGTTCACGACGAGCTTCTGCGCATGGTCGCCGAACACGCGCTTGATGCCGCGCACTTCGGCTGCGTCGCCCAGCGGCGTCGAGGTGCCGTGTGCATTGACGTAGTGGACTTCGCTGGCGTTCAGGCCGGCGTTGCTCAGGGCCGAGACCATGCAGCGCGCCGCGCCACTGCCATCCTCGACCGGCGAGGTGATGTGGTTGGCGTCCGCGCTCATGCCGAAGCCGATGACTTCCGCATAGATCCTGGCGCCGCGTGCGACCGCGTGTTCGTACTCTTCGAGCACCATCACGCCGGCGCCCTCGCCCAGCACGAAGCCGTCGCGGTCCTTGTCCCACGGACGCGAGGCGGTGGCCGGGTCGTCGTTGCGGGTGGACAGCGCGCGTGCCGAGGCGAAACCGCCCAGGCCCAGTGGCGATACCGTGGACTCGGCGCCGCCGGCGATCATCACGTCCGCATCGCCGTACTCGATCAGGCGCGCCGAGGCGCCGATGCAGTGCAGGCCGGTGGTGCAGGCGGTGACGATGGCCAGGTTCGGGCCGCGCAGGCCGTACTTGATCGAGAGATCGCCCGAGATCATGTTGATGATCGATGCCGGCACGAAGAACGGCGAAATGCGGCGCGGGCCCTTGGCCGTGTATTCTTCTTTCGTGGCTTCGATCATCGGCAGGCCGCCGATACCCGAACCGATGTTCACACCGATACGGTCGCGGTTCTCGTCGGTCACTTCCAGGCCCGAATCCTGCAGGGCCTGGATGCCCGCTGCCATGCCGTAATGGATAAAGCTATCCATGTGGCGGCCTTCCTTGCCCGGCAGGTAGTCCTCGACGACGAAGTTCTTCACTTCGCCGGCAAAACGGGTCGTGAACTGCGACGCATCGAACTTGGTAATGTTGGCAATGCCAGACTTACCTGCCAGCGCCGCGTCCCACGCCTCGGCAATCGTGTTGCCGATTGGTGAAATGCAGCCCAGGCCGGTAACGACGACACGGCGGTTGCGTGAACGGCTCAAGCGATTCTCCCAAAAACTTTTAAAGCGCGATCTACTACTTAGGCCTTGACGTGCGCGGTGGCGTAGTCGATGGCTTGCTTGACGGTGGTGATCTTCTCAGCCTGCTCGTCAGGGATTTCCATTTCGAACTCGTCTTCCAGTGCCATCACCAGTTCCACGGTGTCCAGCGAGTCGGCGCCGAGGTCGTCAACGAACGAGGATTCGATTTTGATGTCTGCTTCTGCAACACCCAGCTGCTCAGCGACGATTTTTTTAACGCGTTGTTCGATATCCGACATGTTATGGCTCCATTAGGTATGTGTTGCGGAAAGTGCGCGCATTTTATCAGGTTTGCGCGGTGAAAAACTACTTTCGGCGATTCCTGCTAAGTCCGCCGAAATTACAGCTAAAAGATGTGAATACGGCGGTTCCACCGCAAAGCCGCGAGTGAAACCGCAGTGTGTCACATTAATTCATATACATGCCGCCATTGACGTGCAATTCGGTGCCGGTGATATAGGCGGCCTGCGGACCGGCCAGGAAAGCCACCGCATGGGCGATGTCTTCCGGCTGGCCCAGGCGGCCCAGCGGGATCTGGGTGAGCAGCGCCTCGTGCTGGCCTTCGCCCAGGCCGCGGGTCATGTCGGTGTCGATGAAACCGGGCGCCACGCAGTTGACGGTGATATTGCGGCTGCCGATCTCGCGCGCCAGGGCGCGGGTCATGCCGGCCACGCCGGCCTTGGCGGCGGCGTAGTTCATCTGGCCCGGGTTGCCCGAGGCGCCCACCACCGAGGTGATGTTGATGATGCGGCCATGCTTGGCCTTCATCATCCCGCGCAGCACCAGGCGCGACAGGCGACCGACCGCGTTCAGGTTGGTGGAAATGACGCTGTCCCACTCGTCGTCCTTCATGCGCATGGCCAGGTTGTCCTGGGTGATACCGGCATTGTTGACCAGGATCGACAGGCTGCCAAAGCCCTTCTGCACTTCGTCGACGACGGCGGCGCAGTTGGCGGCGTCGGTGACGTTCAGGACGAGGCCCTTGCCGCCGAATTCAGCCAGGTAATCGGTGATGGCCTGGGCGCCGGCGTCGCTGGTGGCGGTGCCGACGACTTTCGCGCCCTGGCGCGCCAGTTCCAGCGCAATGGCTTTGCCGATACCGCGCGAGGCGCCGGTCACGAGGGCAACTTGGTTCTGCAGGTTCATGCTTTTCCTCTTGTAGTAATCTAGTTCAGGCAGGCTCAAGCTGCCTGCAGCGACGCCAGCACGCGTTCGAGCGCGGCCTGGTCGACCAGGGCGTCGCCCACCAGCGCAGGGTCGATGCGCTTGGCCATGCCGACCAGGGTCTTGCTCGGTGCGCATTCGACGACCTGGGTAATGCTGCTTGCCGCCATCTTCTGCATGGTCTCGACCCAGCGCACCGGGCCGGCCGCCTGGCGCACCAGCGCATCCTTGATCGCCGCCGGATCGTGCAGGACCGCCACGTCGACGTTGTTGATCAAATCGATCCGTGGCGCCGAAAAAGCGATGTTTTCCATGTAGTCGCGCAGGCGATCCGATGCCGGCTTGAGCAGCGACGAGTGGAACGGCGCCGAGACCGACAGCTTCATGGCGCGCTTGGCGCCCTTGGCCTTGGCGATCTCGCAGGCGCGGTCGATCGCGGCCGCATGGCCGGCGATGACGATCTGGGTCGGCTCGTTGAAGTTCACGGCTTCCACCACCTCGCCCTGGGCCGCCTCCGCGCACACGGCGCGGACCTCGTCGGCCTGCAGGCCCAGCACGACGGCCATGCCGCCCTGCCCGACCGGCACCGCATCCTGCATCGATTGCGCGCGGAAGCGCACCAGCGGCACCGCATCCTTGAACTGGATCACGCCCGCGGCGACCAGGGCCGAATATTCTCCCAGGCTGTGGCCGGCGACCATGCTTGGCGCCGGGCCGCCGGCGGCGATCCAGGCGCGGTAGACGGCCACGGCTGCGGTGAGCATGACCGGCTGGGTGTTGGTGGTGAGGTCGAGCTCTTCCTTCGGGCCTTCGGCGATCAGGCGGCCAAGGTCGAAGCCGAGGGCGTCGGATGCTTCTTGCACGGTCTGCTCGACCACTGGATTGCCGGCGAAGCCGTTCAGCATGCCGACGGCCTGGGCGCCCTGCCCGGTAAACAGGAATGCGAATTTGCTCATCGTGTTATCTCTTCTTGTATTGTTGTGGATGACGGGGCCCGCGGCCCCACGTTCGCCGCGGGCGCGGCGAACGGTTTGCGCTGCACCTGGACTTACATGCGCGCGAGCACCGCGCCCCAGGTAAAGCCGCCGCCAACGCCTTCCATCAAGACATTGTCGCCCTTCTTGACGCGGCCATCGCGCACGGCTGCGTCCAGCGCCAGCGGGATCGAGGCGGCCGAGGTGTTGCCGTGCTGATCGACGGTGACGACCATCTTTTCCATCGGCAGGTCGAGTTTCTTGGCCGTGCCCTTCATGATGCGCAAATTGGCCTGGTGCGGGATCAGCCAGTCGATGTCGGACGGCTGCATCTGCGCGTGGGCCAGCGCTTCCTTCGCGACTTCTTCCAGCACGGTGACGGCCAGCTTGAACACTGCCGGGCCGTCCATGTACAGGAAGCCGCTGCCGGCGACCGCGCCGCCGGCCAGGTTGCCCGGGATCGACAGGATGTTCGCATGACTGCCGTCGGCATGCAGCTTCGTGGCCAGGATGCCGGCTTCCGGCGAGGCTTCCAGCACCACGGCGCCGGCGCCGTCGCCGAACAGCACGCAGGTGGTGCGGTCGGTGAAATCGAGGATGCGCGAGAATACTTCCGACCCGATCACCAGCACGCTTTTATACATGCCCGAGCGGATGAAGGCGTCGGCCGTGGCGACCGCATACACGAAGCCGCTGCACACGGCCTGCACGTCGAATGCGGCGCTGTTGTTGGCCATGCCGAGCTTTTGCTGCACGATGCAGGCGGTGCTCGGGAAGCTGCCGTGGTAGTCGGGGGTGGAACTGGCGACGATCACCAGTTCGATGTCGCCGGGCTGCTTGCCGGCCATCTCCAGCGCCTTGCGTGCGGCGTGCACGGCCAGGTCGGAGGAATTCTCGTCGGCCGCCGCATAGTGGCGGTTCGAGATGCCGCTGCGCGAGACGATCCATTCGTCGGACGTCTCGACGCCCTGTTGCGCCAGCTGGGCTGCCAGCTGCTCGTTGCTGACGCGGTTGGCCGGCAGGTAGCTGCCGGTGCCGGTGATCTTGCTATACAGAGTCATTGCTCCACCATCCTGCTGGGTTGGTTACGCCTGGCGCTCTTCGCCTGGCGAGGTCGGCATCAGTTCGGCGATCAGCGCCGACAGCTGCTCCAGTACATCGTATTTTGCCGCATCGTAGGCGCGCTGGAGCGCCCACTCGAAGGCATAGGCATTGGCCCCGCCGTGGCTCTTGAAGACCAGGCCCTTCAGGCCGAGCAAGCCGGCGCCGTTATAGCGTTCCGGATTGAGCTTCTTGAGCGATTTACGGGCCAGCAAGGCGCCGGCCATCGAGAAGATGTTCTCGGTGAACACCGACTTGACGAAGCGCGACAGGCCTTCGACGGCCTTGAGCGTGACGTTGCCGACGAAGCCGTCGCAGACGACCACGTCGACCGTGCCCTTGAAGATGTCGTTGCCTTCCACATTGCCGTGGAAATTGAGCTTGCCGCGCGCATGGTCGGCCCGCAGCAGTTCGCCGGTGGCCTTGACCATGTCGTTGCCCTTGATGTCCTCGGTGCCGACGTTGAGCAGGCCGATGGTCGGGCGCGGGATGTGTTCCATGGCCGAGCACAGCACCGAGCCCATGATGGCGAACTGGTGCAGGTGATGCGGCTCGCAGTCGACGTTGGCGCCCAGGTCCAGCATGTAGGTCGGGCCGTTCTTCTGGTTCGGCATGATCGAGCAGATCGCCGGACGGTCGACGCCGGCCATGGTCTTGAGCACATAGCGCGAGATTGCCATCAGGGCGCCGGTGTTGCCGGCCGAGACGCTGGCATTGGCGCTGCCGTCTTTCACCAGCTCGACCGCGACGCGCATCGAGGAATCTTTTTTCTTGCGCAGCGCGATCTCGAGCGGGTCGTCCATCTCGACGACTTCGGTGGCGTTCTTCAGCGTCAGGCGGGGGTGCGACTCGGCGCGGTGTTTTTTTAATTCTGCGCGCAGGGTCGCATCGAGGCCCACCAGGATCAGGTGGACGTCATCGTGTTTTTTGAGAAACGAGAGGGCTGCAGGGATCGTCACCGAGGGGCCGTGATCGCCGCCCATGCAGTCAATGGAAATTGTGATGGTCATTTGCTGGGATTTGCCGGCTCACGCAAAGCGGGCGGCAGTGGGGATCGGGGCGTGGCTTGTGGCCAGCCGCTGTCCGCGCAATTCAAGGTAGCGAGCGCTCTGGTGGGAGCCGCAGTAAACCGGAATGCGAAAGAAAAAGCGGCGCCACGCAGAAAACATACGTCGCACCGCTTTGATGGTACTAAAGGACAAGACGTCGATTACTCGTCGTTCTTGGTCTTCAGGACTTTGCGACCACGGTAGAAGCCGTTCGGGCTGATGTGGTGACGCAGGTGGGTTTCGCCGGTGGTCGGCTCGACTGCCAGGTTTGGTGCGGTCAGGAAATCGTGCGAACGGTGCATGCCGCGCTTCGACGGGGACTTCTTATTCTGCTGAACTGCCATGATGACTCCTAATACATAAGTTCTAAAATTTTAACACAACCGATGCGCAAATACATGCAGATCGAGTATCCCATCGGCAATTTCCAGTCTTGCGACCATCGCTTGCCTACATGTTTGCTGCTACTTCAACTGCCCAATGCCATACTCGATGACTGCACGCGTTTGACACGTCCTGCTTCATGCTGCGGTGAGACAGCACTACTTGTTCCTGCTACTGATTCGGTTACTGCTTATTCTGGTTTGAGGGTCTTCAAGCCGGCGAACGGCGAGACCTTGTCGGTCTTCAGGGCGTCCAGGAGCTTGGTGTCCGGACATACCTCGTGTTTCGGTGCCTGCGGCAGGGCCAGCAGGGCTTCGTCTTCCAGCAGCTGGCGGATGTCGCAGGCATGGCTGCCGACAATCACGTCGATGCTCTCGTCGTCGAGGATTTCCTCGATGCTGTCGGCTTCTTCGTCGTCCTTGCCGAGCACCAGCATGGTGGACGAGTCGAGCTCGTATTCCATCGGGCCCAGGCAGCGCTGGCAGACCAGCTTCACGGGACCGGCGACCTCGAGGGTCAGCGACGGATAGCCTTGCTTGGTCTGGCCGCCTTGCATGGCCCAGCGGATCTCGCCGGAATTGTCGGCGCAATCGGCTGCCAGGCGGGTCATTTCGGCCACCGGCGTCACGCCCTCGCGGTGTCCGTCATTCCGGCAAAACTCGAAGGCGTCAATGACAAAAGCGCTCATTTGGAAAACATCCCCGGAAAACCTGCGATAATAACAGGCTTATCCCCGCAGAGTCAAAGACTTGCGTCGTTTTTGCCCGGTGCGTGTTGCATGCCTAGGCAGTGCCGCGCAATTCGCGGGTATTCATAAGATTTGCTTGCCGGGAGGGCTTATCTATCTGCCTGGCTTATAGTTTCCGCGTTTTCGACAGCCCCATATGATACCAAGTTCCGCGCCGCCGCGCCTCATTCTTGCTTCAAGCTCTGCCTACCGGCGCGAACTGCTCGGCCGCCTGCACCTGCCCTTCGAAGCCATTGCCCCGGATATCGACGAGACCCCGCAGCCCGGCGAGGCGCCGCAGGATACCGCCCTGCGCCTGGCGCGCGACAAGGCCGCCTTCGTCGCGGCACGCCATCCCGGCGCCCTCGTGATCGGTTCGGACCAGGTCGCCACGCTCGACGGCCTGCAGATCGGCAAGCCCGGAACCCACGCCCGCGCGCTGGAGCAATTGCAGCTGATGCGGGGCCGGCGCGTCGTCTTCCATACGGCGCTGTGCCTGTGGGACGGCCGCGTGGCCGATCCCCTGCTTGCCGCGCAAGTCGAGAACGTGCAGGTCTTCGTGGACTTCCGCGATTTGCCCGATCCCGAGCTCGACGCCTACCTGCGCATCGAGCAGCCCTACGACTGCGCCGGCAGCGCCAAGAACGAAGGGTTGGGCATCGCCCTCCTGGAACGCATCGAATCGAACGACCCGACCGCCCTCACCGGCCTGCCCCTCATTGCGCTGACCGGCATGCTGCGCCGCGCCGGCGTGCGCATGTTCGGTCTATAACAACTTTCACTTTTCCTGAACGATGCCCGGCACCCTCTACCTGATCCCGAACACCCTTGGCCCTGTCGAGGCCGCACCCGGCGCCCTTGCCGCCCTGCTGCCGACGCAGGTGCAGGCGCTCACCGCGAAGCTCGACTATTTTGTCGCCGAGAACGCCAAGACCGCCCGCGCCTTCCTGAAATTGATTGCCATCGACCATCCGCTGGCCAGGCCGCTGCAGGAAATCGAGATCGCCGAACTGAACGTGAACACCCCGCAGGCCGCGCTGGCGCAACTGCTGGCGCCCCTGCTGGCCGGACGCGATGCGGGACTGGTCTCGGAAGCCGGCGTGCCGGCGGTGGCCGACCCGGGCGCCGACCTCGTGCGCCTGGCGCACCAGCACGGCATCGCGGTGCGCCCGCTGGTGGGGCCCTCTTCGTTGCTACTGGCGGTGATGGCAAGCGGCCTGAATGGCCAGAGCTTCGCGTTCAACGGCTACCTGCCGACCGACGCGGCGCTGCGCACCAAGCGCATCCGCGAACTGGAAGGCCGTTCGCGGGCGGAAAAGCAGACCCAGTTGCTGATCGAGACACCCTACCGGAATGGCCAGATGCTCGAGGCCCTGGTCGCGTCCTGCCAGCCGGGCACGCTGGTATGCGTGGCGACGGATCTCACCCTGGCGAGCGAGTCGGTGCAGACCCTGACGGCGGCGAAGTGGAAGGCACAGCTGGCGGCCGGGAAGGCGCCGGAGTTTCACAAGAAGCCGACCGTGTTCCTGTTCCTGGCGCAGTAAGCGCCGGCATGGACGGGGCCCGTCCATGCCGCGACAAGCATCGTCAGTGCACTTCGTGCGTCAGTTCGCGCACCCAGTCGAAGGCCGCCAGCTCGATCTCGCGGATCTGCGCCACCGTCAAGCCCAGCTTGCGCAGCGCCCCGGCGAGCTTGCAGCCGCCCTCGGCCGCTTCCAGCAGCTCCGCCACCTTCAGCATGGTTCCGAACTGCCCTTCGCGGGCCAGCAGCGCAGCGCGCACGTCGGCCGCCACCTCGACATTGTCGAGGATGTCGCACATCGGGATCGAAAACAGCGCATCGGCCAGCGACATGATGCCCACCGTGAAGGCGCGGTCGGCGCTGGCGGCGTCGTGCGGGCGCACCACCAGGGTCATCAGCTCGAGCAGCTTGCCGCGCGTGGTGGCCAGCTGCAGCAGCGGCGAAGCCAGTTCCACGCCGCCCGCGGTCGTGTAGAGCAGGATCTGCAGCCAGCGCTGCAGCTGGCGCCGGCCGAGCTGGTTCAGCGCCTGCGACAGCGATTCGATCTGCGGCCCCGGCGCGGCGCGGCTGTTCACCAGGCGCAGCAGGTTCAGGCTGATCAGGGCGTCGCGCTTGACCGCCGATTCGATGGCCTGGCTGTCCGCGTCCGAGCTCACCAGCTCCAGCAGGTGCAGGATGGCCATCTCGGATGGGGTGATCTTCTTGCCCGACAAAATCACCGGGCGCGCAAAATAATAGCCCTGGAAGTATTCGAAACCCAGGTCCATGCACCGCTTGAATTCGTCGAGCGTCTCGACCTTTTCGGCCAGCAGCTTCTTGCCGGTGCGCTTGAGCGAGGCCACCAGGCCCGCGAGCTCGTCGGGACGGACGCCCTTGACGTCCACCTTGATCACATCGACCAGTTCCACCAGGCGGTCGAGCTCGGGCGAATGCTCGACCACGTCGTCGACCGCGAACTTGAACCCTAGTTCCTTGAGCTCGGCGATCCGCGCCAGCAACTGCCGGGTCGGCTTGACGGTCTCGAGGATTTCGAGGATAACTTTATGTGGAGGCAGGAAGCGTACGAAGTCGCTCATCAGGACGACTTCGTCCACGTTGACAAAGGCCAATTGCTCGCCGACCACGTGCTCCATGCCGAGTTGCGAGGCGTGCGAAATCACCGCCGCCGTCGCTGCAGCGTTATCGGTCAGCTTCGCATCGTCGTCCTCGCCGGCCGCACGAAACAGCAGCTCGAATGCTACGAGATGCTGGTCACGGCCGAGGATGGGCTGACGTGCGAGAAAAAAATCGTTGGACGGCACGGATGCCGCTGCCGTTGCTTCGGCATGCATCTAAACTCCTGGGAAACGTTTGGGGCGCACATGCGCGCGCCAGGCTGGCGGGGGAAAGCCAGCATGGAAACTATACTACAAAAACGCTAACCTTAGCATTTTTACATCGAATCGCGGGTCCGCACGGGCTTGCTAAGCCTTGCCGCCCTTCCCGTTCTTGCCGCCCGCACGCGCCGCGCCGGCGCCGGCCGGCCGCGGGCCATCCTTGCGCGGGCTGCTGGTGCGCAGGCCGGTGCCGGCGCCGGGCGCCACCGGACGCTGGCTTGGGGCGGCGCTGCCGTCCGGATGCCAGACGCGGCGCGCGCCGGTCTTTTTCGCGGGCGCGGCGCCGGCCGCCTGGCCGATGCCGCGCGCATCTTCCTCGCCTTCGCGCACCATGCTCTGGCCCGGCAGGCGCAGGCTGCCCTTGCCCGACAAGGGGCTGGCGCGGCGGGCATTGCCCACCGGCACGCGCGGGCCGTCGGCGGCCATGCGTGCCGCGGCGCCGGTCACCTGGGTGCCGGTCTCGATGGTGAAGCGCGCGCCGGCGTCCTTGCCCAGCGCCTGCACCAGCCAGGGCAGGGTCTCGCGCAGCATCGGCTCCAGCGTGTAGGGCGGGTTCAGGATGAACATGCCGCTGCTGGCCAGGCCGAAGCCGTCCGGGCCGGGCGTGGACACCGTCAGGGTCACGTTCAGCCATTCCTTGGCCGGCAGGCGTTTCAGGCGGTCGGCGAACTGGCGCGACTCCATGCGCTGCAGCACCGGATACCAGACCGCGTAGATGCCGGCCGGGAAGCGGCCCAGCGCTTCGTCCAGCGCCTCGCGCACCTTCTTGTAGTCGTCCTTGATTTCATACGGCGGGTCGACCAGCACCAGCGCACGGCGCGACGGCGGCGGCAGCAGTTTCTTCAGGCTCTGGAAGCCGTCGCCATGCTCGATCAGCACGCGCCGGCCGCGGGCGCGCTCGCCCTGCTCCGCCTTGTGCTCTTCGACCTTGCGGAAGTTCTGGGCCAGGATGCGGCAATCCGACGGGTGCAGCTCGAACAGGCGCAGGCGATCCTCGGCGCGCGACAACTGGTCGGCCACATAGGGCGAGCCCGGGTAATAGCGCATCTTGCCGCTCGGGTTCATGCCCTTGACCAGCGCCAGGTAAGGCGCCAGCGCCGCCGGGACATCGGTGGCATTCCACAGCGGGCCGATGCCGGTGTTGTATTCGGCATTCTTGCTCGCCTGGGCACCGTCGAGCGCGTACACGCCCGCACCCGAGTGGGTGTCGATATAGGTGTAAGGCACGTCCTTCTGGTTCATGTACAGGTGCAGCTGGACCTGGACAAAGTGTTTGAGGACATCGGCGTGGTTACCCGCGTGATAGGCGTGGCGGTAGCTCAACATAAGCTGGAATTCCTGAGAAAAGTGGCGGCGCCGCGTGCGTTCAAGCGGCTGGATGGTCGCCATTATCCACTACATCGCCCATTACCGGGCCATTCGTGGGGTGGGCGGGCCCTCGCGCCCCTCCTTGCGAAAAAACCGCAGGCCCTTGCGGGCACTGCGGTTTTGGATGCATCAAGCCATGCTGTAAGGCTGCTTATGCGACCTTTTTCTCGTCGAAGAACTGTTCGTCCTCGGTGGACCCGTGCAGCGCGGTAGTCGAGCTCTGGTTCTGCTGGATGGTCTGGGTGACGGCATCGAAATACCCGGTGCCGACCTCGCGCTGGTGCTTCACGGCCGTGAAACCCTTGTCGGCGGCGGCGAATTCGTTTTCCTGCAATTCGACGAAGGCCGACATGCCGCGCCGCGCGTAGCCGTGCGCCAGGTTGAACATGCTGTAGTTCAGCGCGTGGAAGCCGGCCAGGGTGATGAACTGGAACTTGTAGCCCATGGCGCCCAGCTCTTTCTGGAACTTGGCGATGGTGGCGTCGTCCAGGTTCTTCTTCCAGTTGAACGAAGGCGAGCAGTTATAGGCCAGCATCTTGCCCGGGAACCTGGCGTGGATCGCTTCGGCGAAGCGCTTGGCGAATTCCAGGTCCGGCTTGCCGGTCTCGCACCACACCAGGTCGGCGAAAGGCGCGTAGGCCAGGCCGCGCGAGATCGCCTGCTCGACGCCGGGCCTGACGCGGTAGAAACCCTCGACCGTGCGCTCGCCGGTGCAGAAGGGCTGGTCGTTGGGGTCGACGTCCGAGGTCAGGAGGTCGGCGGCTTCGGCATCGGTACGGGCAATGACCAGGGTCGGGGTGCCCATCACGTCGGCGGCCAGGCGCGCGGCATTGAGCTTTTCGACGGCTTCGCGGGTCGGGACCAGCACCTTGCCGCCCATGTGGCCGCATTTCTTGACCGAGGCCAGCTGGTCTTCGAAGTGCACGCCGGCCGCGCCTGCGTCGATCATCGATTTCATCAGTTCGTAGGCATTGAGCACGCCGCCGAAGCCGGCTTCGGCATCGGCCACGATCGGGGCGAAGTAATCGATGTCGTCCTTGCCTTCCGACCACTGGATCTGGTCGGCGCGCTGGAAGGTATTGTTAATGCGGCGCACCACCAGCGGCACCGAATTGGCCGGATACAGCGACTGGTCCGGATACATCTCGCCGGCCACGTTGGCGTCGCCCGCCACCTGCCAGCCCGACAGGTAGATGGCCTTGAGACCAGCCTTCACCTGCTGCATGGCCTGGTTGCCGGTCAGCGCGCCCAGGGCGTTCACATAGGGCTCGTTGTTGACGAGGTCCCACAGCTTTTCGGCGCCGCGCCTGGCGAGCGTGTACTCGATGCGCACCGACCCGCGCAGGCGCACCACGTCGGCCGCCGTGTAGTTGCGGGTGACGTCCTTCCAGCGCGGATTGGTGTCCCAGTCTTGTTGGAGTTCACTGATTTGCTGTTCACGCGTTGCCATGGTGTTTCTCCTGAATGAAAAAAGCCGTTTGCAGAGGAATCCGTTGACACAATCATAAATCAGTTTGTGCGCAGCACAATTGGTCTTATATAAGACATAGAAACTATTTTTTCTCGTTTGATTTCAGACGCTTATCTCCATCATTTCATGATGCGGCATGAATTTTCTTAAAATGGGAGCGAAAGAGGACCTCTGGATGCTGCAATCCGCAGTGATATCGGAACGCCAGTTCACAGTGTGAAAATGATAATTTCACACTTCGTTGCCTCGACGCATCAATAGATACTTTCGACTAATTATTTGTATTGACTGTCGGAAAATTGGATGCCATGATCGCATCGTCAAATTCATCAAATAATTCCTCGAACCATTGAAAGTGATTATGCGCTTCCCTCTCCGCACCGCTTTGTCCAGCCTCCTCCTCGTTGCAGCCAGTCATACATCGGCAGGCGTCATCACCCAGGATGGGGTGGTGTTCACCTCGACATTTACGGGCAACGTGCTGACGCTCGAGATCGATGCGGCCCGCCGCAGCGGCGGATGGGCAGCGGCCACCGCCATCGACGCCCTCGCCCTGAAGACGATCGGCAGCTTCTCGGGCGTCCAGATGAGCTCGTCGACCGGCGCGGCATGGTCGCTCAGCGCCAGCGAGCTCAAGGCCAAAGGCTGCGCCGGCGCCTCCACCAGCAGCGGCGCTGCGCAACGCCTGCTGTGCGTCACCGGCGCCGGCGTGGCGCTGACCGACAACATGCTGTTCACCTTCACCTTCGACGGCACGCCGACGCTGACCGCGCCGCACCTGAAGGTGCACTTCGTGAACGCGAACGGCACCAAGGCCGGCAGCCTGCTGTCGATGGACTTCCCGTTCCAGGCTGCCAGCGCCCCTGTTGCAGGGAACGGCGCAGGCACCCAGCCTGTCACCCAACCTGTGGTGACCCAGCCTGTGGTGACCCAGCCTGTGGTGACCCAACCTGTTGTTACCCAGCCTGTGGTGACCCAGCCTGCTCCCGCCCCGGTCCCGCCGGAACTGATTCCCGCCCCGATCCTGACCGAAACCGGCAAGGACGCCGTCGCCTCCCCGGACGCGCTCCCCCTGCCGGGCGCCACGATCGGCGGCACTTCCGCCGCCCAGGTCCCGGAGCCGCAATCGATCGCCATCATCGGCGCCGGCCTGGCGTTGATGGGAATGGTGCGCCGCAAGCGCCGCCCGGCGGCCTGACCCCAACCCGACGACCATCTGAGGGCCGCCATGTGCGGCCCTTTTGTTTGGCCTGACGGGGCGCCGCGCTAAGTCAGCCATTGGTTAGTCGCCACACGGAAAGGTCGATCCGAAGCGCCTAGTCTGGCCTCGCGTACTCATCCGTACGCGAGTCCGGGCCCTTCGCCGACGCGCAGGCCCGGTCATTCAATATCATCGAGGAGATTGAATTGAAGACCTTACGCAACGCAGCAATCAGCCTGGCCCTGGCGGCCGGATTCGCCACCTCGGCCCAGGCCGGCACCCTCACCTACCAGGGCGTCACCTTCACTTCATCCTGGTCCGGCAACCTGCTCACGCTGGAAATCGACGCCGCCAACCGCACCGGCGACTGGGCGAACGCCACCACCATCGGCGCCTTGCAACTGAAAGACCTGGGCACGTTCGAGGACGTGACCCTGGTGGCCGCGCCCGGCGTGGCCGGCGACTGGACCCTGTCCTCGAACGAGCTCAATGCCCACGGCTGCACCGGCGGCGGCCATGCCGGGAGCAGCCTGTGCTATTCGGGCCCGCGGCTGGCGCTGTCGGACGACATGGTCTTCCAGTTCAGCTTCGCGGGCGGCACGCCGGCGCTGGATGCGCCGCACCTGAAGGTGAATTTCTTTGGCGAGGGTGAGCGCAAGGTCGGCAGCCTGCTGTCGCAGGCGATCGCATCGAACGTGGTGTCGCCCGTGCCCGAACCCGAGACCTATGCACTGATGCTGGGCGGGCTGGGCGTGATGGGCGCGATGGCGCGGCGCAGGAAGCCGGCCGCCTGAGCATCCCGGATGTAGAAAAGGCGCGTGCCCTTGCGGGGACGCGCCTTTTTTTCGGCGGGCGGTCTCGCCCGGCCTGGCTTACTTGGCCAGTTCCACTACTTCCCCGAACACCAGCTGCCCGCCCCGTACCCGCACCGGGATCGTGTCCTTCGGCCCGAATTTGCCGGACAGGATGGCTTTCGACAGCGGGTTCTCGATCTGCTGCTGGATCGCGCGCTTGAGCGGGCGCGCGCCGTAGATCGGGTCGTAGCCGGCTTCCGCGATCTTCTGCAGCGACTCTTCGTCGAGGTCGAGCTGCATCTCCATCTTGGCCAGACGCTGTTCGAGCTGGCGCAGCTGGATGCGGGCGATGGCGCCGATGTTCTTCTCGTCGAGCGCATGGAAGACCACGATCTCGTCGATCCGGTTGATGAACTCGGGGCGGAAATGCCCGCGCACCTCGGCCATCACGGCCAGCTTCACGACTTCCGGTTCATCCGTGTCCATCGACTGGATCTTGTGCGAGCCCAGGTTCGAGGTCATCACGATGACCGTGTTCTTGAAGTCCACGGTGCGGCCCTGGCCATCGGTCATGCGGCCGTCGTCGAGCGCCTGCAGCAGCACGTTGAACACGTCCGGGTGCGCTTTTTCGATCTCGTCGAGCAGGATCACGCTGTACGGCTTGCGGCGCACCGCCTCGGTCAGATAGCCGCCCTCCTCGTAGCCCACATAGCCGGGCGGCGCGCCGATGAGCCGCGCCACCGAATGCTTCTCCATGAATTCGCTCATGTCGATGCGGATCATGGATTCCTCGGTATCGAACAGGAAGGAAGCCAGCGCCTTGCACAACTCGGTCTTGCCCACGCCGGTCGGCCCCAGGAACATGAAGGAGCCATACGGGCGGTTCGGGTCCGACAGGCCGGCGCGCGAGCGGCGGATCGCGTCCGACACCGCTTCGATCGCCTCGTCCTGGCCGACCACGCGCTCGTGCAGCTTCTCCTCGATGTGCAGCAGCTTGTCGCGCTCGCCCTGCATCATGCGCGAGACCGGGATGCCGGTCGCGCGCGAGACCACCTCGGCGATTTCCTCGGCGCCGACCTGGGTGCGCAGGAGCTTGGGCCGGCCCGCGCCAGGGTTGGCCGCGTCGCCATCCGTGCTGCCCGCGGCTTCCTCGGCTTTTTTCAGCTGCGCCTCGAGTTCCGGCAGGCGGCCATACTGCAGCTCCGAGACCACCTGCCAGTTGGACTGGCGCTTGGCTTCTTCCATCTGGAAGCGCAGGCGCTCGATCTCTTCCTTGATGTGGGTGCTGCCCTGCACCGCCGCCTTCTCGGATTTCAGGATCTCCTCGAAGTCGTTGTAGTCGCGCTCCAGGCGTGCGATCTCCTCGCCGATCAGCTCCAGGCGGCGCAGCGAGGATTCGTCGGTTTCCTTGCGCACGGCTTCGCGCTCGATCTTCAGCTGGATCAGGCGGCGTTCGAGCTTGTCCATCACTTCCGGCTTGGAGTCGATCTCGATCTTGATCTTCGAGGCCGCTTCGTCGATCAGGTCGATCGCCTTGTCCGGCAGGAAGCGGTCGCTGATATAGCGGTGCGACAGTTCGGCCGCGGCGATGATGGCCGGGTCGGTGATCTCGACCTTGTGGTGCAGCTCGTATTTTTCCTGCAGCCCGCGCAGGATGGCGATGGTCGCCTCCACGCTCGGCTCGTCGACGATGATCTTCTGGAAGCGGCGCTCCAGCGCGGCGTCCTTCTCCACGTACTTGCGGTATTCGTCGAGCGTGGTCGCGCCGACGCAATGCAGTTCGCCGCGCGCCAGGGCCGGCTTGAGCATGTTACCGGCATCCATCGCGCCCTCGGCCTTGCCGGCGCCGACCATCGTGTGGATCTCGTCGATGAAGACGATGGTCTGGCCTTCGTCGTGCGCCAGTTCCTTCAGCACGCTTTTGAGCCGCTCCTCGAACTCGCCGCGGTACTTGGCGCCGGCCAGCAGGGCCGCCATGTCGAGCGAGAGCACGCGCTTGCCCTTGAGCGAATCGGGCACCTCGCCGTTGACGATGCGCTGGGCCAGGCCTTCGACGATCGCGGTCTTGCCCACCCCCGGCTCGCCGATCAGGACCGGGTTGTTCTTGGTGCGGCGCTGCAGGACCTGGATCGCGCGGCGGATCTCGTCGTCGCGGCCGATCACCGGGTCCAGCTTGCCCATGCGCGCGCGCTCGGTCAGGTCGAGGGTGTATTTTTTCAGCGCTTCGCGCTGTCCTTCGGCATCCTGCGAGTTCACCGTGTCGCCGCCGCGCACCGCCTGGATGGCGGATTCGAGCGCCTTGCGCGCCAGGCCGTGCTCGCGCGCCAGCCGGCCGGCATCGCCCTTGTCGTCGGTGAGGGCCAGCAGGATCATCTCGGACGACAGGAACTGGTCGCCGCGCTTTTGCGATTCGCGGTCGGCCAGGTTGATCAGCGCGACCAGCTCGCGCCCGACCTGCACGTCGCCGCCGGTGCCGGTCACCTTCGGCAGGCGTTCCAGCGCCGACTTCAGGGCATTGGACAGGCCGCCGACGTTGACGCCGGCGCGCTGCAGCAGCGAGCGGGCGCCGCCGTCGTCCTGGTTCAACAGGGCGACCAGCAGGTGGACCGGATCGATGTACTGGTTATCGTTGCCGACCGCCAGGCTCTGGGCATCCGCCAGCGCTTCCTGGAGCTTGGTCGTCAGTTTGTCTTGCCGCATGGTATTGCTCCCTAGTGGTGTTCTTGACTGAGGAGCAAAGTTGGGATGGCTGCACGCTTTTCAAGATGTGCAATGGTGCAGCCCGGTTAACTCAGCAATAAAGGTTCAGGCGGGGTCAAGCCTGGCCGTCGTGTCGGGGAGCGCGGCGAGGTCGCGCACGTTCTTCTGGACGGCTACCACGGCGAACAGGCTGAGCAGGTAGGACATCGCATAGAAGCCCTTCTCGCTCGGGGCCAGGGTGGCGTTCCACAGGCCCACCGCCAGCAGCAGCACCGACGACACCAGGGAAACCCAGCACAGCCCGGCATACAGCTTGGTCACCGTCATGCCTTCGCTGCGGTCGCGCACGGTCTTTTGCAGCGAAATCGCGGCGAACAAGCCGTACAGCAGCAAAGTCAGGTAATACCCTTTCTCGTTGAGCTGCATGGTCGCGTTCCACAGCCCGACCAGATAAGTGCAGGCGCCGATCAGGAGTGCGGTCCAGGAGGCGCCGACGAAAGCGCCGGTCGGTCGTTGAGCAGTGGTCATGGCTGGCTCCAATTAATTGTCCAGCCGCAACTCTGCCACACCCGGCCCAGCGAACCTTGACGCGGAGCAGCCCTTCAGGCGCGCAGGGCGCGCCAGGTTGCAAAGCCCGCGACACAGAACAGGATCGACCCCAGCAGGTGCAGCACCGTGTGCGCCAGCGCCCAGCCATACTCGCCGCGCTGGAGCAGCACCACGGATTCGCCCGAGAAGGTGGAAAAGGTCGTCAGGCCACCGAGGAAACCCGTGATCGCGAACAGCCGCCATTCGGGCGGCAAGTGCGGATGCGCCGTGAAGAAGCCCAGTGCCAGGCCGACCAGGTAGCCGCCGATGAGATTGGCCGCCAGCGTGCCGGCCTGGACATGGGCATGCAGGCTGCCGAGCCAGATGCCCAGTCCCCAGCGCAGCCAGGCGCCGATGGCCGCGCCCACACCGACCGCCAGCCAGCTCAAGGGTTGAGCCACTTGGCCTTGGCCGAGTCGTCGCTGCTGCGGGCGTCGACCCAGCGCGCGCCTTCCGGGGTCTGCTCTTTTTTCCAGAAGGGGGCGTCGGTCTTGAGGTAATCCATGATGAATTCGCAGGCCGCGAAGGCTTCGCCGCGGTGGCGCGATGCGCATGCGACCAGCACGATCTGGTCGAGCGGCGCCAGCGGGCCGATGCGATGGATCACCAGCACGCCGAACAGTTCCCAGCGCGCGCGTGCCTGGGCGACGATGTCTTCCAGCGCGCGCTCCGTCATGCCGGGATAGTGTTCGAGCTCCATTTCGGAGACGGAGGCGCCTTCATTCAGGTCGCGCACGGTGCCGACGAAACTCACCACGGCGCCGACCCGCCCATCGCCTTCGCGCAGGCGTGTAACCTCGCGCGAGAGGTCGAAGTCCGCCTGCTGCACCCGGATCTCGGTGACCGGCGACGCCTGCACTTTGCTCATCGGCCGTCCTTGGCGTGGCGCATCAGGAGGTGCTCGATCCGGGTTTCGGTACGGGCGTCGGCCAGCGCCGGCAGTGCGAGCAGCGCGCGCAATTCGGCGGCCGGGCCGCTCCCTGCGTGCTGTTGCCCCGCTTTAGGGCCAGGCTTATGGCCCGACTTGAGCGAGCTTTGCAGCACCTCGACCTGCAGCTTGAGGCGCTCGCGGGCGAACTCGGCGCCGCTGTCGATGCCGGCCCCGATCTCGAGCCGCAACAGCTCGTGCAGCAGACGCTCGCGGTTCGATTCCAGCTGGCGCACATAGCCCGCGCGGTCGCCCTCGAGCGCGGCAAGGGCGGTATCGAAACGCGTGCGCAGCACGGCTTCGTAGCCGCCCTCGAGCGGCAGCAGCACATCCCAGCGCGCGCGCCAGTCTTGCGGATTGGTATGGGCGTCCGGATTGACCAGCGCAGATTCGAGCGCCTGGATCAGGCGCAGCTTGTCGCGCACGGCGCCGGCCAGCGCCTGGCCGGCGGCGCGGCGCGCCACGTCGGCATGGTGCTGCACCGCCGCCACGGCTGCGTGGTAGCGCTTGTCGATGCGCGCTTCGTGGGCGCGCGGCACCGGGCCGATTGCCTGCCACTCGGCGGCTGCCTCGCGCAGCAGCTTGCCGGCACTGCCGGGAGTGACGTCGGGCGCGGCCGCTTCCAGGCGGGCGCACAGGGCTTCCTTGGCGGCTTCGTGGGCGCGGCGTTCGGAATCGAGCGAATGGGCATGCTCCTTGCGGCCGGCAAACAGGGCGTCGCAGGCGGCGCGGAAGCGTTGCCACAGCGCCTGTTCGGCCTTGCGTTCGAGCGGCAGCGCACGCGCATGTTCCTGCCAGCGGTGCTGCAGGTCGCGCAGCCGGTCGACCGCGTGGCGATCGTGCGGATCGAGCGCAAGCGCTTCTTCAATCAATTGCTCGCGTACTTCCATCTCGCCCTTGCGCTGCTGTTCCAGGGGGCGCTGCAGGGTGTTCAAGGCGCTTGAGAACAAACCGTCGAGCCGTTTCTTTTCCTTGCGGTCGACCGGGCCCAGGTGGCTCCAGGCGGTGCGCAGGCGCTGCACCGTGCCGGAGACATGCTTCCAGTCGGCCTCGCCCGATTCGAGCCTGGCGATCTCGCCTTGCGCTTCGTCAACCAGCGCTTGGCCGCGCGCGGCATTCGCATGGCGCTCGTCGGCCAGGTGGCGGAAGTGGGCCGCGGCCGGGGCGTAGGCAGCGGTGCAGGCGGCATCGAAGCGCTCCCACAGCGAGCGCGGCGCCGGGCCGGACAGGCTGTCGAGCGCCTTCCAGCGTTCGCGCATGCTGCCGACCTTCTTGGCCAGCTCGCTCATGGCCAGGCTTTGCGTGGCCAGCGTCTCCACCGCCTTGACCAGTTCTTCGCGCGAGACATTGCCGCCCCAGCGCGCCCAGTCCGACAGGCGCTTGAGATCGGCGCGCACGTGGGCCAGGCGGTCGGCCTGGGCAGGCGTCAGGCGTACGCCCTTGTCCTTGCTGTCCTTGAGCGACTTGTCGAGTTCCGCGGCTGTGCCCAAGGAACCTTGCTGCAAGGCCGCTTCCATGGCGTCGAGCCGGTCGAGGAAATCCTGGTCGGCGCCATTGTTCTGCGGCTTTTGCGCTGGCTTCGGTCCCGCAGGGGCGCCTCCGGCAACCGGCGCCGGCTCTTTTGGTCGGCGCACTTCCTGCGGCAGGCTCCCCACCAGCTCGTCGAAACGGCGCTGCAGTTCAGCGCCCTGGGGGCTGGAGGGCAAGGACGGCAGGCGCTGCCATTCCCGGCGCAGCGCATCCGCTTTCAGCTCGGCTACAGGCTGGGCCTGCCACTGCTGCAGCGCGGCTTCGCGCGCGGCCAGTGCCGCCTGGTCTTGCTCGAGCGTGGCCAGGCTGGCGCCCAGGCGCGCATGCTCGGTGGCGAAATCGGCCACCAGCGCGCGCGGCAGCGCCGCGTGGCCCGGAGCGACCAGCGCCTCGGCCTGCTCGCGCGCCAATGCTTCCAGGCGCTCGCCGAAGGCCGCGGCATCCAGGGCGCTTGCGTCCAGCTTGCGCAGGGCGGCAAGGCGGTCGATCATGGCGCGTTGCAACTGCACCTGGGCTTCCAGGCGCTTGCCCAGCTCGGCGCGCACGCCATCGAATTCGGCCTTCAGTTCGGGGGCGACGATCACCGCCCATTTGCGGTCGAGCTCGGCCACATGGTTCGGGGTCAGCAGCTCGTCGCTGAGCAGCGTGCGCGCCTGGGTGATCGCTTCCTGCGCGCGGCGCAGCTCGGATTCGTGGTGGCGGATGGCGTCCAGGCGCGACTGCATCATCTTGGCCACGCGCCGGTCGAGGTTGCGCATGGCCGTGTGGACGCGCTCGAGCTGGGGCCGGCTGTGGACCAGCTCGGCCGCGCTCAGGCGCAGTTCGGAAAATTCGGAAGACAGGATGAAGGCGACGGCCGCTTCTTCGTCGCCGTCCAGATGCTTGAGCTGCTCGGCCTGCCGTTCGCGCGGCGTCGGTGCGCCGGCCGCCGCGCCCGGCGGGCCGGGCTGCGCCGGCTGGGGCGCCTGCCCGGGCGTTCCCTCAGCGGCAGCGCCGGCTCCGGGCTTGTCGCCACCTTGCCGTTTGAATAGGAATTCGAACATGATGAAATCGCACTTCCAAAACCCCCATCATAGCAAAGAACCAAGGCGGCGCCCGTCCGCCGCAGCTCAATGCGTGACGAAGCGTGCGGCTTCCACGGAAGCGTTTTGCCTCTTGGAATGCTGGGGCAGTGCGCTGCCCGGCGCCGGCGTGCGATTCTCATGCTGCCAGGCGTCATGGGCCAGCATCTGGTTGGCGATCGCGAACCAGGACTCGCTCGGGATATGGGTGCGCGCCACCGGGAACAGCTCGCGCTCTTCGCGGTCGAGCCGCTCGAGCAGCAGCTTGCAGCAACGCTCCAGCGCAGCGCCGAAACTCTTGTCATGCACGGCGGCCGCCGCATGGGCGTCGGCGCGGGCTTCGATGGCGTCCATGGTCAGCGCGTCGAGTTCGGCCAGCAATTCCTGGGCGACACCGGCGCGGCGCAGCGCCGGCACTACGAACTTGTCGAGCTTGCGCCAATAGCAATTGTCGAACGCTACGCGCAAGGCATCGCAGGCCAGCTCGAACTGGCGCGCCGTAGGAGCGGCGTGCCGCGCCGCGGCCGGGCGCCAGTGCTCCAGCAACGACTGCAGGGCCATGCGGGCGCTGGCCTGCTCGATGGACAGCGCGACCAGCGTATAGGTTGACGTGAGCATCATGTCTCCTCTCAGAATGCCGCCGCCAGCATGGGGCCCGGTCGGGCCGCATTGACTTGGCTGGGGAAGCTTTTGTTAGTGGCAGGCGCGCAGTTGTTGTTCTTGTCGCTGGCCTGTGGGATCTCGTAGTGTAGAGACATGTCCCTTCGCGGGTTTGAGGTGGCGCAAGCCCGAACCGGTGGACTTTGGAGACTTTTTGGTAACCGTGTTGTCCAAATACGATCGTCCTTACGCGATACGACAACAGGGGCCCGCGATGAAGAAAGACGAACGTACCTTGTTTCTGGTGGGGCTCGTAGGTGTCGGCGCGATTATCACGCTGATCTCGTTCGTGCCTTGCCCGACCCGCACCCAGGGCTGGTATTTTCTAATCGCGCTTGGACTCATGGCTGCCTTGGTGGCAAGCCAGATACCGGGCGTTTTACACATCACGCTCGATCCAGGCGCTTCTTCCAGAATAAAATCCGGGGGTGCCATAGCGGTTTTCGCAATGGTGGTCTTCCTCAAGCCGGTCACCCTTGGCGCCAGTGAAGCAGAAATGCAGTTTTCTAATGCCTCATGCCAGGGTCCGGTGCCCGTAGGGAAAGACCTGGATAAACGTGCGCTGCCGGACGATCTCAATCCAAGCAAGGAAGGGACGATCGCGAGCAGCGAATCGCTGGGACGTCCCATCAAGTTCATCTTCCATTACCCCCACGGGGAGTTTGCCGGAGAGCGTCACTGGAACCAGGTGAAAGAGGGGGTGTGGATCGAAACCTATCCCAATGGTGACATTTTCAATGCCTTTCGAGAAATCGGCAGGACCAAGCACGATGGATGCGAAGGAATCGTCGTCGAACGCCAAGACAATCTGGGTTTTAAAATATTTATCCCTGACAAAGACTGCCAAAACATGCGCCTCTGGTGGCAAGCCGGATCAGAGGACTGGAATTTCCTGGGGAAGATGACATCGGTTAAGTAGGCTGTGATTCAGTTATTTCCATAAACACAAGCATGTGTTCGCCGCTCTACGTGGTCCATTACTGGGCGAAAAGACATTGCCGACTTCGCACGCACGCCGGCGGGGTCAGTTTCGGCTACGAAGATGCGGCCATGAGCCGTTCGCCAAATTCTTCCGGCACAGCATGGGTGAGACGCACATCCGGACAGCTGTGCCAGCGCGCACAAGCTTGTATCGCGGCCGCGACATCGCCCACCAGCCGGTCGCTGATCCGCACGCCCGGCTCGAGCACGATGCTGCGCAACTCGAATTCCCCAAGCTTGCGGTGGGCCTTGGCGTCGACCCTGCCGATGAGCGCGCCGCGCCGCAGGATGGGCAGCGTGAAATAACCGTAGGTGCGCTTGTGCGCCGGCGTATAGCATTCGAGGCGGTAGTCGAAGCCGAACAGCTCGAGCGCGCGGCGGCGGTCCCAGACGATGGGGTCGAAAGGCGACAGCAGGGTCGTGAGACTGGGCGCCAGCTTGCCGGCCGCCGCCTGCCCGGCCAGGGCCGCGTGCTCGGGGTGGATGTAGACCGGCTCGTCCCACCCCGCGACCCGGGCGCGCAGCAGCAGCCCTTCGGCGGCCAGCGCCGCCGGATCCGGATGCGGGCGCCGGGTGCGGTGGTAATCGGGAATCCAGGCCGCCTTGGCCACCCCGAGCGCGCGCACCGCCTGCAGCACGAAAGCGCGCCGCACCTCGCCCAATGCCGGCATGCGGCCGTCGTGCCACTGCGGATGCACCCGCTCGGCCAGGTCGTAGATGCGCTGGAAGTTGTGGCGCCGCGCAATCATCAGCTCGCCGGCCGTGAACAGCACCTCGAGCGTGCGCTTTTCCGGCTTCCACTCCCACCAGCCGCCGCCCTTGCCGCCGCTGCGCTCGAAATCCGAGGAGCGCACCGGCCCGTTGGCGCGCACATGTGCCAGCAGCGCCGCGACATCGAGCGCGCGCTCGCGCATCCAGGTGGCCGAATATTTCCAGCCCATCGCTTCCGGATCGAGCATGCGGTGGCGGTACAGGCCATAGTCCTCGATCGGCAGGAAGCAGGCTTCGTGCGCCCAGTATTCGAACAGGCTGCCCTCGGCCAGCAATTCGTCCAGCCAGGCCGGCTGGTAGTCGCCGAGCCGGCTCCACAGCACCAGGTAGGGGCTGCGCGCGACCACGCTGATGGTATCGATCTGCAGCATGCCCATGCGCCGGATCGCCGCCAGCACGTCGGCCTTGGCGGCGCGCCGGCGGCGCGGGGCGAGCATGTCCTGGGCCGCCAGGTGCAGGGCGCGTGCGGCGCCAGGGGTCAGTTCGATATCCGGTGTCGGCATGCTTGCGCCCATTTGCGTTTTCTCATGACGATACAATACTACTGTAAAAATACACAGTATTTGTTGGGTCGGGCGAGCAGTCTGCGATATAGTAGGCGCCAACCCCGAACTTTCCATTTTAACCATGCGGCTGCTGCACACCTCCGACTGGCACCTTGGCCAGACCCTGCACAATTTCGACCGGACCCACGAGCATGGGTGCTTCCTCGACTGGCTCGTGGACACCCTCGCGGCGGAGGACATCGACGTGCTGCTGGTCGCCGGCGACATCTTCGACAACGCCAATCCGTCGGCGGCTGCACACCGCCAGCTCTACCGTTTCCTGCAGCAGGCCAAGGCCAGGGTGCCGCATCTGCAGGTGGTCGTCATCGCCGGCAACCACGATTCGCCGGGCCGGCTGGAGGCCCCCACCCCGCTGCTCGAAGCCCACGGCACCATCGTGGTCGGCAACGTCGGCCGCACGCCCGATGGCGGCATCGACCTCGAGCGCCTGCTAGTGCCGCTGCGCGGCCGCGACGGCAGCGTGCGCGCCTGGTGCCTGGCGATTCCCTTCCTGCGTCCCGGCGACGTGCCGCGCGCGGTGACAGAAGACGACACGCTGGCGCTCGACCCCTACCTGAACGGCACCGCCCTGCTCTACCGCCAGGCATTCGCGCTGGCCCGGTCGCGCTGCACACAGGGCGAAGCCATCATCGCCATGGGCCATTGCCACATGGTCGACGGCCAGTCCTCGCAAGACTCCGAGCGCCGCATCGTCATCGGCGGCACCGAAGCCTTGCCGGCCACCATGTTCGACCCGGCCGTCGCCTATGTGGCGCTGGGCCACCTGCACCTGGCCCAGCGCGTCGGCGGCCACGAGCACCGGCGCTATTGCGGCAGCCCGCTGCCGCTGTCCTTCTCCGAAGTGGGCTACCAGCACCAGGTGCTGCGCATCGACCTCGAGGGCCCTTCGGTGGCGTCCGTCACCCCGCTCTACGTCCCGCGCGCGGTGCAATTGCTGCGCGTACCGCCCAAGCCGGCCCCGCTCGACGAAGTCCTGGCCGCACTCGAAGCGCTCGACCTGGTAGACGCGCCCCAGCATGCCCAGCCCTTCCTGGAGGTGCGCGTGCTGCTCGACGGGCCCGAGCCGGGCCTGCGTTCGCGGGTCGAGGCGGCGCTGGCCGGCAAACCGGTGCGCCTGGCCAAGATCGAACCGACCCGCCGCCACGCCACGCCCGACAACGCGTCCGAGGCGCTCACGCTCGACCAGCTGGGCCAGCTCCAGCCCGACGACATCTTCCGCCGCCTGTGGGCCCAGCGCTTCGGCGACGAAGCCCCGCCGGACCAGCTCGCCGCCTTCGCCGAGCTCACGCGCTCCCTGGGCGGAGACGCGGCATGAGGATCCTGCGCATCAGCGGCAAGAACCTCGCTTCGCTGGCCGGCGAATTCCAGGTCGATTTCGAAACCGAGCCACTCGCCTCCGCCGGCCTGTTTGCCATCAGCGGCCCCACCGGCGCAGGAAAAAGCACCCTGCTCGACGCGCTGTGCCTGGCCCTGTACGACGCCACGCCGCGCCTGCTCAAGCGCGCCGGCAGCCAGTTGCCCGACGTCGGCGGCGACACCATCTCGGCGCTCGACCCGCGTACCCTGCTGCGCCGCGGCGCCGCCGAAGGCTGGGCCGAAGTCGATTTCGCCGGCAACGACGACATCCGCTACCGTGCGCGCTGGAGCGTGCGCCGCGCCTACGGAAAGCCGGGCGGCGCGCTGCAGCCGTCCAAGATGACCCTGCACCGCCTGCCCGAGCTCGATCCGCTGGGCGGCACCAAGACCGAGGTCGCGGCCGAGATCGTGGCGCGCATCGGCCTGTCCTTCGAGCAGTTCACGCGCGCCGTGCTGCTGGCGCAAAACGAGTTCTCGGCTTTCCTCAAGACCGACGAGAACGAGCGCGGCGAACTGCTGGAAACCCTCACCGGTACCACGATCTACAGCGACATCTCCAGGCGCGCATTCGAGCGCTACCGCGCCGAGCAGGAGCGCACCCGCATGCTGGCCGCGCAACTGGCCAACCAGGCGCCACTGCCGCTTGACGAGCGCAGCAAGCTCGACGCCGACCGCGTCAATGCCGAGCTGGCCCTGGAAGCGGTCGACGCGCGCCGCTCGGCGCTCGAGCACGAGTTGCGCTGGCACCAGGAAGCCGAAAAACTCGAGCGCGGCGAGGTTCAGGCCGCGCAAGCGCTGGCGCTGGCGCAGGCGGCGCAGGTCGAGGCCGCCGACCGGCGCCGGCGCCTGGCCACGCTCGACGCAGTGCAGCCGGCGCGGCCGCTGCTGGCCGACGTGGTCCGCCTCGAAGGCGAGCGCAAGCTGGCGGTGGAGTCCAGCAGCAAGCTCGAAACGGACCTCGTCGCCGCACAGGAAGCAAGGCGCCAGGCCGTGCTCGACGTCGACGCCGCCCTGGCCGGGGTCGACGCTGCCGACAGCGCGCTGCGCGCCGCGGCGCCGCAACTCGACGGCGCCAAGGCGCTCGACGCCGCCATCTCGGCACTGGCGCCTTCGCACGGGCAGGCCGCCGCCGCGCTCGACGCCGCGCGCAACGAGGCGCGCCAGGCACGCGCGGTGCACGGCGCCAAATCGGCGGAATTCGACAACGCGCGCAAGGGGCGCGACACCGCCGCGGCATGGCTGGCCGCCCATGCCCGCCTGGAGCCGATGGCCTCGCAATGGCCGCGCTGGGACAAGCTGCTGGCGCAGGCCGCGCATGCCATGTCCGCCGAAGCTGCCGCGGCAAACGCCCTGCTGGGCGCCAGCCGCCAGGCCGAGGAAGCCGCCCGGCACGAGCAAAGCGCCACCCTCGCCCTGGCCGATGCCACCGGCCGCCTCGGCACGCTCGACGCCGCGCGCCGCGATGCCATGGCGGCGCTCGAATCGAACGATCCGCAGGCGCTGGACGACGAGCGCCAGGCGCTCGAAGCCCGGCGCGAACGCCTGGGCAGCGGCGAACAGGCCTGGTCCGCCCTGGTGACGACGCGCCAGGAGCTGCTCCAGGCAACTGGCGAGCTCGACCGCGTCGACACCGCGCGCGCCGGCGCCAGCCGCCTGCTCGACGAGGCGCGCCTGGCGGCGCCGTCCTTGCTGGCGGCGATGCAGCAGGCCGAGAAATCGCTGGGCGCCGCCGAGCTGGCCTGCGCCGCCAGCATGGAAGAACTGCGCGCCACGCTGGACGACGACACGCCCTGCCCGGTCTGCGGATCGCACGAGCACCCTTATCGCGACGACGGCCGCGAAGACCTGCTGCGCACCATGCTGGCCAGCCTGCACACTGAAGTCGTCGAATGCCGCAAGCTGGTGCGCGAGAACGAAGCCGTGCAGGCTGCGCAGGCGGCCACGCTGGCTGCCGCCACCGAGCGCCTTGGCGGGCTCGAACGGGAACGTGCGTCCCTGGGCAAGCTGGTGGGCGAACTCGAAGCCGAATGGACGGCCCACCCGCTGGCGGCCGAAGCCCCGCCGATCGACCCGTCCAGGCTTGAGCTGTCCACCGAGCCCTACAAGGCCTGGTTCGGCGAGGCGCGCGATGCCCTGCGCAGCGCCATCGCTGCACTCGATGCGCGCGCAGCCGGCCTGCGCCGCGCGGCCCAGGCCCGCGATGCCGCCCAGGCCGCGTACGACCAGGCCCAGCAGGAGCATGCCCGCCTGCGCCAGGCAGCCGACGGCGCGCGCGAAGCCGGCGTCCGCCTGCAGACCGAACTGCGCGCCATGTCCGTCCAGCAAGAAGCTCTCGCTGCCCAGCTCGCATCCGCGCTGGCGGAACTCGACCCGGTGCTGTGCGGCGCCTGCAGCGACGGCTGGCAAACCGCATGGCGGCGCAGCCCGGCCGCCTGGCGCGACGCCCGCGCCCAGGAAGCCGCGCAGTGGCAGGAGCAGACCGCGCAGCATACCCGCAGCGCCGCGGCGGCCGCGACCCTCGAGGCCGAAGCTGCCGGCGCGCTGGAGCGCATCGCCCAGGCCGACCGCCACGGCGCCGGGGTTGCCGCCGAATTCACCCGCATCGACACCGAGCTGAAGGACAAACGCGCGCAGCGCCTCGCCTTGTGGGAAGGCCGGCCGGTAGCCGAGGTCGAGCGCGAACTGGGCGCCGCCCTCGCTGCCGCGCGCAACCACCAGGCCGCGCGCCAGGCGATCGCCAACGAAACCTCCCAGCGCGAGGCCAGCGCCCGCACCGCCCTGGCCCAGCTGGGCGAGCAGATCGCCGCGCTCGACAGTGCCGGCGTGCGCGCCGCGGCGGCCCTGGCCGACTGGCTGGACGACTACCGCCGCAACCACTTCACCCTCGGGCTGGCGCCAGTCGAAGACGCTGCGGAACTGGGCAAGCTGCTGCTGGTGGGCGGCGCCTGGCTGGCGCAGGAACGCGCCGCGCTGGGCGCCCTCGACGCCCAGGTCGGCAGCGCCACCGCCGTGCTGGCCGAGCGCCGCGCCCAGCGCGCGCTGCATGGCGAGGGCCAGCCCGAAAGCGGCCTGTCGGCCGCCACGGTGGCCGCCGCCGTCGAGGCGCTCACGGCCGAGCGCCGCGCCGCCCACGACCTGGCAACCGAATTGCGCATGAAGTCGGTGCAGGACGACGCCCGCCGCATCCAGGCGCAAGCCATGCTCGACGAGATCGAGCGCCAGCAGGCCCAGGAGCAGCGCTGGGGCAAGCTGGCCGAGCTGATCGGGTCCAGCGACGGCAAGAAATTCCGCAACTACGCCCAGCAATTCACGCTCGACGTGCTGCTCGGCTATGCCAACGCCCACCTCGGCCAGCTGGCGCGCCGCTACCGCCTGGAACGCGTCACCCACGCCGGCGCGCCGTCTCTGGCGCTGATGGTGCGCGACCAGGACATGGGCGGCGAGGTGCGCTCGGTCAATTCCCTGTCCGGCGGCGAATCCTTCCTGGTGTCGCTGGCCCTGGCGCTCGGCCTGGCCTCGCTGTCCTCGAACCGGGTGCGCGTCGAATCGCTGTTCATCGACGAAGGCTTCGGCAGCCTGGATACCGAAACCCTGGGCGTGGCCATGGATGCGCTGGACGCGCTGCAATCGCTGGGCCGCAAGGTCGGCGTGATCTCGCACGTGCAGGAAATGACCGAGCGCATCGCCACCAAGGTGCTGGTGCGTCCGGCCGGTGGTGGCAGCAGCGCGGTCGTGGTGGCATGAATGGCCCGCCGGCAGGCGGGTGTAGAATGCCGCTCTTCCTGAAACTATACATCGAACAAATATGAAGCCAGCACGTATCCTGACCTTCAAGTGCGCCAAGTGCACCAAACCCGTCAAGGTCTTCCTGCAAAAGGTCTCGGCCTGCTCGCATATCCAGCCTTACCAGGGCATCTGCGCCTGCGGCGAAGTCAAGCGCCACGCCACCGGCAATCCGGACGCGGTGCAGTCCTATATCGAGTCCGTCGACGGCAACTGGCACCACCACCATTGATGGCGCATCGATGAACCAGATCACATGGCTTGAAGGCGGCGCCGAGCACGTGGCGCGCTGGCGCTCCGAAAGCGGCTGGCCGGCGCCGAACAAGGTGGTCGTCGCCGATGACACCATGAGCGCCGATACCGCCTACCGCCTGGCCCTTGACGGCACCGCCCTGCTCTGGCGCGGCGACTTCCAGAATGCGCGCCAGTTGCTGAACGCCCTGGTGCGCCGGATCGACCACAAGAGCGAGCGCGCGAAACGCCCCAGGCCGGGCAAGGCTGCGCCTACGCCGACAGAACTGTTCCACCGCCACCGCCTGCAGCAGCTGCAGCGCGCCCGCACCCTGGCCATGCTCCTGATTCCTTTCGAGGCCGGCCACACGATCCTGCTGCGCCGTGCACCGGATGTGCAAGATGCCTGCCACGAAGCCTACGGCCCTGCCGACGAGCCCTATGTCGCGTCGCTGCGCGAATTGCTGGGCCTGATCGGCGCCCACGAATGGCGCCGCAAGGGCGTGCGGATCCCGGCGCTGGACGCCAGCATCCACCCCTGGTACGGCGTGTTCTCGCCGGTGCGCGGCGAGTACGTCGAGCTGGTGGCCCAGGCCCCGCTGCCGCCCGGCGCGAAACTCGCCTTCGACATCGGCGCCGGCACCGGCGTGCTGTCGGCCGTGCTGGCCCGCCGCGGCCTGCAGCGCGTGGTGGCCACCGACATGGATGCACGGGCGCTCGGCTGCGCGCGCGAGAACATCGCGCGCCTGGGCTTATCAAGCCAGGTCGACGTCATCGAGGCCGATCTGTTCCCGCAAGGCAGGGCTCCGCTGGTGGTCTGCAATCCTCCCTGGCTGCCCGGCAAACCGAGTTCCGCCATCGAGTACGCAATCTACGATCCCGACAGCCGCATGCTCAAGGGCTTCCTCGGCGGCCTCGCGGGGCACCTGGAACCGGACGGCGAAGGCTGGCTGGTCCTGTCGGACCTGGCCGAGCACCTCGGCCTGCGCTCGCGCGAGCAGTTGCTCGGCTGGATAGCCGAGGCCGGATTGGACGTCGCGGCGCGCCACGACGTGCGCCCGACCCATGCGAAAGCGAGCGACGCGGACGATCCGCTGCATGCGGCGCGCTCGCGCGAAGTCACCTCGCTGTGGCGTTTGCGCGCGGGCGCGTAGCCATCTGCCGCGACATCCGGCGGTAAGCTGCCCTGCCGCCGGATTGTCATGTTGCCTCGCAGCGCGCCCGCATTCCCCATGCGCTGCGGAGCCCGGAAATATCGAAGTTTGCGCCCGAGCCCAAACCCCGCTATAATCTGTTCCGCGGGGTGGAGCAGTCTGGCAGCTCGTCGGGCTCATAACCCGAAGGTCACAGGTTCAAATCCTGTCCCCGCAACCAATATCGTACAAAAGCCCGACTCCTGCAGCCGGGCTTTTGTTTTCTGCGGCAGCAAAAAGCAGCACGAGCCGATGAGAGACAAGAAAGACAACGCGACGATCGATTTGCCCGGCTTCGAGCCGGTCGACCCGCCTGCACCCGTTGTCGAACCGCAGCGCGCCACGCCCAGGGCCCGCCGCGTCTCCCTGAAGCAGGAACAACTGGATCTGCTCGGCCTGCTGGAAGAAACCGACACCTCCGGCCTGCCTGCCTGGCGCCGTGACGACAACCTAGACCTGACCGGCTTGCCGGTATGGGCGCCGGCGCCCCGGTAGTCCGCACATCGGTCTCCCTTTGGCCACTCCTCGGACTACCATGCATACCCAATCGTTTACTTCGCTGCCGCTCGCGCCGCGCTTCCTCGACAACCTCGTTACCCTCGGCTACAAGGAGATGACGCCGATCCAGGCCGCCTGCCTGCCCTCGGTGCTCGAAGGGCGCGACCTGATCGCCCAGGCCAAGACCGGCAGCGGCAAGACCGCGGCCTTCGGCATCGGCCTGCTGCACAAGCTCAATCCCGCCTGGTTCGCGATCCAGGGCCTGGTGATGTGCCCCACGCGCGAGCTGGCCGACCAGGTCGCCAATGAGTTGCGCCGGCTGGCGCGCGGCGTGGGCAACGTCAAGATCCTGACCCTGACCGGTGGCGTGGCCATGCGCCCGCAGATCGCCTCGCTCGAACACGGTGCCCACATCGTGGTCGGCACGCCGGGCCGCATCCGCGACCACCTGGGCCGCGCCACCCTCGACCTGTCCAAGGTGCAGACCCTGGTGCTGGACGAAGCCGACCGCATGACCGACATGGGTTTCTACGACGAGATCGCCGGCATCGTCAGCGCCTGTCCCGAACGCCGCCAGACCCTGCTGTTCTCGGCCACCTACCCGGACGACATCCGCTACGCCACCGCGAAATTCCTGAACGAGCCGCTCGAAGTGGCCGTCGAAAGCCAGCACAGCGCGACCCAGATCGAGCAGCGCTTCTTCGAAGTGGGCTTCGAGGGCCGCGACGAAGCGGTCGCCAAGCTGCTCAAGCATTACCAGCCGGTTTCCACCCTCGCCTTCTGCAATACCAAGATCCATTGCCGCGAGCTGGCCGAGACCCTGCGCGCCCAGGGCTTTTCGGCGCTGGCGCTGTACGGCGAGCTGGAACAGCAGGAGCGCGACGAGATCCTGGTGCTGTTCGCCAACCGCAGCTGCTCGGTGCTGGTGGCAACCGACGTCGCCGCGCGCGGCCTGGACATCGCCAACCTCGACGTCGTGATCAATGCCGACGTCTCGAAAGACCCGGAAGTGCACGTGCACCGCATCGGCCGCACCGGACGGGCCGGCGAGACCGGCCTGGCGCTGACCCTGGCGGCGCCGAACGAAAAGAAATGGGTGCGCCTGGTCGAGGAATACCAGGACATCAAGGTCGACTGGCACAAACTCGAGGACCTGGGCGAGCACCAGGAAGCCGCGGCGCCGGCGCCGATGGTCACGCTGTGCATTGCGGGCGGCAAGAAAGCCAAGCTGCGCCCGGGCGACATCCTCGGCGCCCTCACCGGCGACGCGGGTCTCACCAAGGAACAGGTCGGCAAGATCAACGTTACCGAGTTCAACAGCTACGTCGCGCTCGACCGCCATGCCGCCCATGCGGCCGTTGCGAAATTGAACGATAGCAAAGCGCCGAGCCCGGAGTTCGGCGGCATCAAGGGCCGCTACTTCAAGATGCGCTTCCTCGAGGTATAAGCCTTTCCTCGCACCGCCCGGCCGCTCGGAACGGCTGAGTTGTAACAGAGTTGTAACAGCTCCGCACGGTTGGCTCAGCAGCGCCACCCGTGCGGGTCAAATCTGGCATGATTTGTCAAAATACAAATACCGAGCCAGGACACAGATTCCTTCCGCGTCACGGCACGGTCCCATGCCATGATGACGAGCACACCAGTAACCAAACAACAGCAAACCGACGGGCGCACCGTCCGCGAAGTCGTCGAGTTCAACCACGAACTCGTGGGCGAGGTCTGGTGCCGGCGCGTGTTTCGCCAGATCCTGCAATCGGTCGAACTGCAGTACGCGATGCAGATGCCGCATCGCCCCATCAGTCCCGACACCGTCCTGATCCTCGACTCCGGCGACCCGATGCTGCTGCCTGCGCCCGAAAGCGGCGCACCCTGGAGCGAAGCGGGCGACATGCACGATCTGGCCGCCGTCGTCCACTACGCCATCACCCGCGAGAGCCCGCCCGCGGCGCCCCTGCTGGGCCGCGCGCCGGGCGACTACAGCGCCAGCTTCCTGGCAGCCGTCGACCGCTGCCTGTCGCCGGATGAGCAAGCCCGTCCCCAGAACATCGAACAATTACGCAACCTGCTGGGCATCGTCCCGCTCGGCCCCGCCGTGCCGGCCCAGTCCTTCGAAGCCTTCCAGGCAGCATCGGCCGAGGCCACGCCTGCCGCCGCAGCAGCCACTGCAGCGCCAGCCGAGCCCGAACCGGCCTTCCTCAAAGACCGGCCCCCGGCAGCCGAACGCGGACGCCTGCAGCGCTGGCTGATGCTGGCGGCCGCGGCCGCCGTGCTGCTGGGCGCGCTGGGCGCCCTGCTGGCCCTGCTGCACCAGGCCGATTCGCGCGATACCGTCACCCTGGCCTTGCCGGCCGAGGAAGCGCCAGCCCAGCCGGCCCCGGCTGCAGCACCGGCGCCGCAACCGGCGCCCGCCGAGGCGGCATCGGCTACCCTGCCCGATGCTGCGCCTGCGCTGGCGCTGGCGCCTGGACAGGCCCAGCCGGCCGTGCCCGCCACGCCGCCCGCTCCCGGCCCGGTTGCGGCCCCGGTTGCGCCCCAGTCGCAGGCGGCCGCCGGCGCCGGCGCCACCTACAAGCTCCTCATCAAGCCCTGGGGCGCGATCGATGTCAACGGCGCGAACGTCGGCGTGAGCCCGCCGCTCAAGCGCCTCACCCTGCCGCCGGGCCAGCACACCATCCGCATCTTCAACCCGAGCTTCCCCGAGCGCATCGTTACGGTGAACGCGGTCAAGGGCGGCGCCTCCGTCATCGAACTGAACTTTACCGAGGAGAGTAGCGAGTGACTGCCTTCGCCCGAATGCACACGAGATGCCTGCGCGCCTGCGCACTGCTGGCCCTGCTGGCCCTGGGCGGCTGCGCCGACCTGAATGCGCTGTTGGGCGGACGCGATTCCAGCCGCTCCCATCCGCGCGTGGAAGAACGCTCGCGCGCGCGCAGCGACCGTCCCGACCGCGCCGACCGCAACGAGCGTCCCGAGCGTCCGGCGCCGCGCGCGGAAAAGCCGGGGCCGGACCGCGACGACAATGCGCTGCGCGAAGGCATCGCCCTGTACCACGACGGCGAATACAACGCCGCCATCAAGCGCCTGAACTCGGGCGACATGAACGGCGGCTCGGTGCGCAACCGCGTCAGCGCCCTGAAATACACGGCCTTCAGCTATTGCGTCACCTCCCGCCCGGCGCCCTGTCGCCAGGCCTTCGAGCGTGCCTTGCGCATCGATCCGTCCTTCGACCTCGCGCCCGGCGAGCATGGCCACCCGCTGTGGGGGCCGGTGTTCGCCAAGGCGAAACAGGGCGCCGGCCGCTGAGGCCCCTGGCTACAGCCTGGGGTTGATACTCGCCGGGAAGGTCGGCGCGCGGCGGCGCTGGGAAGCCTGTTCGTAGGCATAGGCCATGCCGACCAGCGCCGCTTCGCTCCAGGCGCCGCCGACAAAACTGATCCCGACCGGCAAGCCGCGCGTGAACCCGGCCGGCACCGTGATATGCGGATAGCCCGCCACCGCCGCCGGCGTCGAGAAGCTGCCGCCGTAATGGTCGCCGTTGATGTAGTCGGTGAGCCAGGCCGGTCCGCCGGTGGGCGCCACCAGCGCATCGAGCCGGTGCTCCTTCATGACCTGGTCGATGCCTTCGTCGCGCGCATAGCGCAGGTCGTTGGCCAGCGCCTCGCGGTATGCGCGCGCGTCCAGTCCCGGCTTGGCCTGCGAGGCAAGCAGGTGCTCCTGCTTGAAATGCGGCATTTCACGCCCGGCATGCTTTTCGTTGAAGGCAATCACGTCCGCCATGTTCTTCACCGGTGCGTGCGGCGCGTAGTTTGCCAGCCAGGCCGCCAGGCCCGGCTTGAATTCGTAGAGCAGCACCTCCAGTTCGCTGTCGCCATACTTGTCGGTATTGGGCAGCTTCACATCCACCAGCACCGCGCCCTGGGCGCGCAGCACGTCCAGTTCCTTCTCGATGATGGCGTCGACGGCGTCGTTGCTGCCGAAGAAATTGCGGGCCACGCCGATGCGCTTGCCCTTCAGGCCGTCGGGTCGCAGCGCGGCCGCGTAGTCGGCGCTGCGGCCCTTGCCGTCCAGGGTCGCCGGGTCGGCCGCATCCAGGCCCGCCATCGCCGCCAGCATCAGCGCCGCATCGCTCACGCTACGCGTCATCGGGCCGGCCGTATCCTGCGAATGCGCAATCGGGATGATGCCGCTGCGGCTGAGCAGGCCGAGGGTGGGCTTGAAGCCCACGATGCCGCAGGAGGAAGCAGGCGAGACGATCGAGCCGTCGGTCTCGGTGCCGACCGTCAGGGTCGCCAGGCTGGCGGCCGCCGCCGCGCCGGAACCGGAACTCGAGCCGCTGGTATTGCGGTCGAGCGCGTACGGGTTGCGGGTCTGGCCGCCGCGGGCGCTCCAGCCGCTGACCGACTTGGTCGAGCGCATGTTGGCCCACTCGGACAGATTGGTCTTGCCGATGATGACGGCGCCCGCCTGGCGCAGCAGCGCAACAATATGCGCATCCTTGGTGGCGCGCACGCCGTCGAGCGCGAGCGAACCGGCGCTGGTGCTCATGCGGTCGCCCGTTGCGATATTGTCTTTCAACAGGACGGGAATGCCGTGCAGGGGTCCGCGCAGCTTGCCGGCCACGCGTTCGCGGTCGAGGTCGGCGGCAATCTTCAGCGCGTCCGGGTTGGTTTCGATGACCGCGTTCAGGCGCGGTCCGGCCTTGTCGAGCGCGGCAATACGGGCGAGGTAGCGCGACACCAGCGTTTTCGAGCTCAGCTTGCCCGATGCCATGGCGGCCTGCTGCTCGCGCACCCCGAGCTCGAGGATGGCATCCATGCTGCCCGTCTTCGCCTGCACGCCGCCTGCCATTCCCGCGCCGCCCGCTACTCCGGCCGCCATCCCCAGTCGTACGAAATCCCTGCGGTCCATCGCGTCTCCTGTTGTTATCGAAAGCAATAGAATAGCAGCGCAATGCGGCCAGGAACGCGGCGCAGGGGCGAAAAAAAACGCTGCTTGAAAAGCAGCGTTTTTTTCTACAAGGCCGTTCGCTTAGTTGCGGACGACGCGCTTGTATTCGTTGGTGCGGGTGTCGATCTCGATGACGTCGTCCTGGCTCACGAACAGCGGCACCATGACGATGTGCTGGTGGGCTTCGATGGCGTTCTCGATCTTGGCTTCCTTCAGGACGTTGCCCGAAGTGTTGCCCTTGACTGCCGGCTCCGAGTAGATGACCTGGCGTGCGATGGTGGTCGGCAGTTCGACCGAGATGGCCTTGCCGTCATAGAACACGGCTTCGCATTCCATACCGTCTTTCAGGTAGTGCAGCGCGTCGCCCAGGTTCTCTTCTTCGATTTCGAACTGTTCGTAGTCGGCGTCCATGAAGACGTACAGCGGATCGGCGAAGTACGAGTAGGTCACCGGCTTCTTGTCCAGCACGACCACGTCGAACTTGTCGTCGCCGCGGAACACGTTTTCCAGCGGAGCGTTGGTCAGGAGATTCTTCATCTTCCACTTGTAGGTGAAGCCCGTGCGGCTCGAACCGTTCACGTCCGAACGCAGCACGATGAACGGCTTGTCCTCGACCATAATGATGTTGCCAACACGAATTTCTTTAGCGGGTTTCATAGTAGTTTTGCGTAAAAAGTAAGTTGCATTAAATCAGCGGTGGCCAAGGAGCGAAGCAGCTTGGAGGCTACGTTTGATCGTGTGATATTCGTTCCAGACTAACCGCGCATTATACCGGAATTTCCCCGTCCGACCTCAGTGAGCGGGCAAATTCAAGCAGGTTCGTCGTCAAATCGCCATGCGCCAGCACTTGCCGGCGCCATTCCCCTGCACGAACGGCGAGCTGCGGCAACGCCGCGTGCAGGTCCTGCCATGCCGCCGGCATCGACGCGACCTCCCTTGCTCCGTTCCAGCCCAGCGCAAACGCGTCCAGCGCCGCCGGCCCCGCATAGCGCGCCAGGAAGGCGCGCAGCTTCTTGTGGTGCAGGTTCTCGTCCTGCGGATAAATGTGCCAGATGAAGGGGCGGTCGGCCCACTGCGCGCGCACGAAGGAATCCTCGCCGCGCACGAAGTTCAGGTCGCAGGCCCACAGCAGGCGGTCGTAGTCCTCCTGGGGAACGAAGGGCAGCACGTGCAGGTAGAGGGCTCCTCGTTTCGCATGGCTGCCCGCGCACGCTTCGGCGCCCAGGAAGGCTTGGACGGCCTCAGGCGCCACGCCTTCCGGCACCAGGCAGGTCACCGGTTCCGGGCCCGCGGCCCAGGCCTGCAGCAGCCCGGCCACCGGTGCATGCGGATAGCAGAACAGCGTGACCTTCAGCGCATCGAGCGCTTCCCTGGCGACGCCGTAGCGCGCGAGGAAGCTTGCCACGGCTTCGGGGTCGGCCTGGAACGCTGCCCGTGCTTCGTCCAGCCCCGCTTCATGCAGCAGGCCGCCGGTTTTCGCGGTAAAGCCCGGGAAAAAGAAATGCTTGGTCAGCTTCAGGCGCGGGTGCATCGACGGCAGGCGGTGGCAGCCCTCCACCCAGTCTTCGGCGCTCAAGCCCTCGAGGTTGAACCAGACCGGGCGCGGCGTGCGCTGGGCCATCGCCGCGATATACCCGGGCGGCAGGTCGACGGCGAAGAATTCGATGACGATGTCGGCCACCTCCTCCGGCGCAAAGCTGCCGTCCTGGTTTTCCCAGTGGCGCACCAGCACGCCTGCCACTTCCTGCCTGCCTGCCTCCACCACCACCGGAGGGCAGATGCGGCGAAAGCTGCGCAGGTCGTCGACCCACAGCGTGACCTGCACGCCATGCTCGCGCACGAGCTGGCGCGCCAGGCGCCAGCAGATGCCGATGTCGCCGAAATTGTCGACGACCTTGCAGAAGATCGCCAGCGTGGGTGGGGAATGCGGCGTGGTGGGCGATACAGGCAGGCTCATGCGGGAGGGCGGTGGATGCGGCAAAGCGCCCTATTCTAAACGATTTCACCTGCGAATCTTCCTGCCAGGAAGCTGGCCCGCCATGGGCGAGCAGGGCGCCGCGGCGCGGGCGGGCGGAAGGACTTTCCGGGCCATTTGCAACCGTGCGAAGCAGGTCGTTTGCGCCATCACAAGCCAGGGCGCGATGGGCGGAGTTGGGCATGCCGGGTTCAAAACTTCGCCATGGTGGCCCAGTCCAACGCCTACCTGCAGGGAGTCCGGCCGAGAAAACCGGTCCCCTGCCCTCCATGCGCGCCCTGCCCTTTCCAGTGCGCGCATGCCATGTCAGCAGCCGCCCCCCGCCGGTGCGTAAGGGCGCCGGCACCAGGCGCCTCGGCAGCCGGGTGCGGAGCCGGTATCGGCGGCCGCTACCACACGAAGGAGATGAACATGAATGAATATCAACAGTACGGGATCGGTCAACAACTGGCTCCCCAGGGCTTCCTGGGCGGGATGTTCGGCGCACCGCTGGGTGGGCTGATCGGCAAGGGCATCGGCGGCCTCCTCGGCAATGCCAATATCGGCGGCCGCATCGGCGAAATGGCCGGCGGCCTGGGCGGCGGGCTGCTGCCCTTCGGCGCCGACCCTGCCGGCGCAGCCTCTGGCATCCAGCCCCAGCAACTGCAACAGCTCCAGCAGCTGCAACAATTGCAGCAGCTGCAGCAGCTGCAGCAGCTGCAGCAGCTGCAGCAGCAACAACAGCAGCAACAGCAGCTGGCGCCGCAGGGCTTCGTGGGCAACCTGTTCAGCCAGTACGGCAAGCCGGCCGGCGGCCTGATCGCCAACCTGACCGGCAACTCGACCCTGGGCAACGTCGCCGGCGCCGCCCTGTCGGGCCTGGGCGGCTTGCTGCCCTTCGGCGCCGATGCACAGGGTGCGCAGCAGGCCCAGCATCCGATCGTCCAGCAGCTGCAGCAGCTGCAGGTCCAGCAGCAGCAACTGCAGCAGATCCTGCAGCAGCTCCAGCAACAGCAGGCCGTGCTGCAGCAGCAACTGGCGGCCGAACAGCAGCAGGGCCAGATCGGCCCACAAGGCTGGCTGGGCAATGTGATCAAGCGCGTCGCCCAGCCGGTCGGCGGCTTCATCGGCGGCCAGCTGGGCAACCAGCAACTGGGCAATACCATCGGCGGCATGGCCGGCCAGCTGGGCGGCATGCTGCCGTTCTCGGCTGATCCATGGACGGCCTACGCGCAGCAGGCCCAGCTGGGCGCGCAGCAGACCCTGCATTAACCTGCATCGTCACCCGTGGAGCGAGTGAGAAAACCTTCAGGGCAAGTGGTGCGGCAATCCGCCGCTGAGTCGAAGACAGTACGCCAGTACGGCGAGACGAGGCAACGCAGCCATGAAGGAATTTCTCACACGCTCGTGGCGCCTCCCGTTTGCGGGAGGCGTGTTATCGAGGAGTTGCCTATGCCGAGTTCCACCAGCGGTCCACTGCCCGGCGGCCCATCCGGCCGCGCGGCCGGACGCTACATCGTGCGCGCTGCTGCCGACAACAGCGCGCTCACCACGTTCATCGACAGCCTCGGCGCCAATCCTGCTATCCGCCTGATCGACACGATCGGACCGAGCGCCGGGCCGCCGCATACCGCCGTGGTCGAAACAGATCCTGCCACTGCCGAGCAGCTCCGGCAACGCACCCATAACCAGTTAACGATCGAACCGGACCAGCCGCTGTCGCTGTTCGACTAGCGGGTCCTACCGGTCAAAAGGAAACACCATGCCAAAAATTCCCCAAGGCGGGGCAGGCGAGCAGCCGGGGCAGCCGCCTGACGGCGCCACCGACAAGCGGTCCAGCGCCGACGCCGCCGCATCTCCCCGCACCCGCGACGCCACGGGCGGCCGCGCAGTCGGCGAGCGCAAGAAAAAATACCTGGTTGCGCCGCGCATCCTGCCCGGCGCCGGCGCGTTCGCCCCCATGGCGATCGGCTCGCTTGCCCGCGCGCTGGGACCGGCCGCCATCGAGCCGGCACTGAGCCTGTCCTCGGTCCAGCAGGCGCTGCAGGGCCTGGGCGACATCGACATCGTCGACACTGTCGGCGTGCAAAGCGGCGCCCGCTCGGCCGGCATCGCCATGGCCGGCCTGGGCGCGGCCGGCACGACCGGCGCCACCGAAGGCGTGCTGGTGGCGCGCATGACCGACCAGAAGGCTGCCGAGCTGCACATGCGCGGTCAGGGCCGGCTGCTGGTCGAGCGCGACCAGCACCTGCAATTGCTCGACCCGATGCTGCAGCGGCCCGATCTCGTCACCTCGTTCACGCCCTATAGCGGGCCGACGGTCGACATCCTCGTCGCCGTGCTCGGCAAGGACGGTGCGCCGCTGGTCGACGCCGAAGTCTCGCTGTTCGGCGGGGTCATGCCGAGCACCGCAACCACCGGGCCGGACGGCACCGCCCTGCTGCGCCTGTACGGCGACGACCCGCACACCATCAGCGGCCTGTACGTCAAACCGCGCGCCGACTACTGGAGCTTCTACCAGCGCGACCCCGACATCAGCCTGGACGAAGCCAATGTCGTGGTGCTGCGCGCGCTGGCCGACTGGCCGGCGCTGCAGAACCTGCCGCGCCAGAGCACGCTCGGCTGGGGCGCGCGCGCCATGCGCCTGGACATGGTGCCCCCGCAATATGGCGGCATGGGCGTCAAGATTGCCGTGATCGATTCCGGCGCCGCAACCACCCATAGCAACCTCGCCCGCATCCGCGCCGGCTTCGATGTCATCAACAAGGCCACCAACCGCAACACCTGGAACACCGATACGCTGGGCCACGGCTCGCACTGCGCCGGCGTGATCGCCGCCAGCGACCCGGCCTGGGGCATCCGCGGCTTTGCGCCCGATGCAGAGATCCATGTGTGCAAGCTGTTCCCCGGCGGCCAGATCAGCCAGCTGATCGACGCCCTCGAATACTGCATCGAGAACCAGATCGACGTCGTCAACCTGAGCCTGGGCGGCGGGGCGCCGTCCGAAGCGCTGGAGCGCCAGATCGTGCGCGCCAAGCAGGCGGGCGTGGCCTGCATCGCGGCCTCGGGCAATTCCAGCGGACCGGTGCAATACCCGGCCGCCTCGCCCCACGTGCTGGCCGTGGGCGCCATCGGCAAGGTCGATGAATTCCCGCCCGACAGCTACCATACCGAAACGGTCGGCAACGACATCGACGCGCAAGGCTACTTCACCGCGCGCTTCAGCTGCTTCGGGCCGCAGGTGGACGTGTGTGCGCCGGGCGTGGCCATCGTGTCGTCGGTGCCGCCGAATAATTTCGCGGCCTGGGATGGCACCTCGATGGCGGCACCCCATGTCACCGGGCTGGCGGCGCTGGTGCTGGCGCACCGGGCCGATTTCCAGATGCTGCGCGCCCGTTCGCCCGAGCGGGTCGAGCGCCTGTTCCAGATCCTGCGGCTCAGCGCGCGGCCGCTGACCCTGTCCGACCCGTCGCGGATCGGCTACGGCATGCCCGACGCGCTGGTGGCGCTCGGGCTGTCGCCGGGCGCGGGCCAGCAGGTCGGCAACTGGCAGGTGCCGGTACCGGGCTATGGCATGGCGCCGGGGATCATGGCGGGCGGCATGGGCGACGGCGCCGGCTATGCCGGCGGTGTCCCCCAACAGGCGGCGGGGATCGCGGGCTTCCCGTTCGGCATGCCGCTGGGAGGAATACGGCCGATGGGCTGGTAAAGGCGCAGGCCCGGCGCAGGCCCGGCGCAGAGCCGGTGCATCGCCAGAGCTCTGCACCATCCTGCGGCCGATACGTGCGAACAGCGAAGCCGGCCTTCGTCATGCCGCGCAGTGCGCGGCATGACGCGTGCCCACGCGCCGCCCCAATGGTGCCGACGATGCGCGGGAACTGGAAAGAAATCGATTTATTTTGCGCGAAGCGCACACGGAATCGTGCGAACGGCGGACTCGACGATGTTGCGCGAGGCGCAAACCGGATCGGGGAAGATGAACAACGCTGGCGGCGCGAAAACGGCCGCGCAAATGAAAAACCGGAGCACCTATACGCGCATGCACGTTGGTCTGCTCCGGTCTTAACTGGCGTCCCCACGGGGATTCGAACCCCGGTACTCACCGTGAAAGGGTGATGTCCTAGGCCTCTAGACGATGGGGACCTAAAACTGTCTTTGCTGCTTTTACTACCGTGTGCTGCATGCCGTGTCGGCTTGCTGCCAAATGCTTGGCGTCCCCACGGGGATTCGAACCCCGGTACTCACCGTGAAAGGGTGATGTCCTAGGCCTCTAGACGATGGGGACCCTGGACTGCTGACTACTGTATTCGGTAACTTGGTGGAGGTAAGCGGGATCGAACCGCTGACCTCTTGCATGCCATGCAAGCGCTCTCCCAGCTGAGCTATACCCCCCAAGGGAACAACATTCTACCATGCTGCATCTACTTCTACCAATGCGCGCCGCTGGATGCACGCTACCAGAATCCTGGCGTCCCCACGGGGATTCGAACCCCGGTACTCACCGTGAAAGGGTGATGTCCTAGGCCTCTAGACGATGGGGACCTGGAACTACCGAACTGCGACTACTTTACCGCTTACTACACTTCAGAAGTGGTGGAGGTAAGCGGGATCGAACCGCTGACCTCTTGCATGCCATGCAAGCGCTCTCCCAGCTGAGCTATACCCCCGCAGTGCTGAAGTGCGAGCATTATAGCGGGGGTTCTTGCATTACGCAAATACCGATTTTGCCGTCGCGGCCGGACTACAAATACTTCGCCACGCGGGCGAGCACGGCATCGCGCCCGAACAGTTCCAGCACCGCATCGATGGCCGGGGTCTGCAGCTGGCCGGTGACGAGCAGGCGAAGCGGCATGGCGATCTGCGGCATCTTCAGGCCGTGTGCGCCCAGCACTTCCTTGAGCATGGCCGCCAGGGCCGCCTTGTTCCACTCGACGTCCTTGCAACGCTCGGCGAATGCGGCGAGCGCCGGCCGAACAGCATCGGTCAGGTGCTGGGCCAGGAGCGCGGCATCCGGCTGGGGCGCGCGGTAGAACAGCATCGCGGCATCGGCCAGTTCGTTGATGGTGTGGACGCGGTCCTTCACCAGCGCCAGTACGCCCGGCAGCGCAGGCGCGCCCTCGAAGCGGGCGCCTTCGCGCTCGAGCACCGGCTGCACCAGGCCAGCCAGGCGCACGTTGTCGGCCTGCTTGATGTAGTGGTTGTTCAGCCAGGCCAGCTTCTCCGGGTTGAACTGGGCAGCCGACGCGGTCAGGTGCTCCAGGTTGAACCATTCGGTGAACTGCTCCATCGAGAAGATCTCGTCGTCGCCATGGCTCCAGCCCAGGCGCGCCAGGTAATTGAGCATCGCTTCCGGCAGGTAGCCCTGGGCCGGGTATTCCATCACGCTCACCGCACCGTGTCGCTTCGAGAGCTTCTGGCCGTCGGCGCCCAGGATCATCGGCAGGTGGCCGTACTGCGGCAGCTCGGCGCCGAGCGCGCGCAGGATGTTGATCTGGCGCGGCGTGTTGTTCACGTGGTCGTCGCCGCGCAGCACGTGGGTGATCTTCATGTCCCAGTCGTCCACCGCGACGCAGAAGTTATAGGTCGGGGTGCCGTCCGGGCGCGCGATGACCAGGTCGTCCAGTTCCTTGTTGGCGATGGTGATGCTGCCCTTGACCACATCGACCCAGGTCACTTCGCCATCGAGTGGATTCTTGAAGCGCACCACCGGCTTGACGCCTTCCGGCACGGCCGGCAAAGTCTTGCCCGGTTCCGGACGCCAGGTGCCGTCGTAGCGCGGCTTTTCCCCGGCGGCGCGCATGCGCTCGCGCATCGCCTCGACCTCATCGGGCGAGCAATAGCACAGGTAGGCGCTGCCCTCGTCCAGCATGGTCTTGACCACCTCGCGGTAGCGGTCCATGCGCTGCATCTGGTAGAACGGGCCTTCGTCGTGCGCCAGGCCGAGCCACTGCATGCCGTCCAGGATCGCCTGCACGGCTTCCGGGGTCGAGCGTTCCAGGTCGGTATCCTCGATGCGCAGGATGAAGGTGCCGCCGAAGTGGCGGGCAAAGGCCCAGGAATACAGCGCGGTGCGGGCGCCGCCAAGGTGGAGGTAGCCGGTCGGGCTGGGAGCGAAGCGGGTGCGGACGGTCATGGCGAAGATGCGTGAAAGGTAAAGAAGCTATTTTACCCCGCCGCCGCCGGGGCGCCCCGGCCCTGCTCCGGGTGCGCGCCCCTGCCCTGCCGTTCGCCGCCCTGCCCCGGCGTCAAGCCGGCGTGGTTTGCCGCAGCACAGGCCGCGGCGCGCTGCCTGCGCGCTGCACAGCCGACACGATCAGGCGCGCAGCGCGACGGATCTGGCCGGGCGTGTGCCGGGCCATCAACTGCAGGCGCAGGCGCGCCGCGCCCAGGGGCACGCCGGGGAATTCCATCGGGTTCACGAACACCTGCTGGCGCGCCAGCAGCATGCCGGCGATGCGGGTGGCCGCTTCCGTGCCGGTCCACACCGGGACGATCGGCGACGGCTCGCCGATGCACTTCAAGCCTTCGTCGGCCAGCAATGCGCGCAGCTCGATTGCGTTGCGCAGCACGTCGGCGCGCAGTCCGTCTCCTTCCGCGCTGCCGACGATGCGCAGGCATTCCAGCACCGTGGCCGCCTGCACCGGCGACAGCGCATTCGAGAACATGTGGGTGCCCGCGAACAGCTGCAGCTGGCGCCGCACGCTCTGCTGGGCGCAGGCGACGAAACCGCCGTTGGAAGCGAAGGTCTTGGAAAAGGCGCCCATCACCAGGTCGATCCGCCCCAGCATGCCCTGGGCCGCGATCACCCCTGCGCCGCCCGGGCCCATCGCCCCGAGGTCGTGCGCCACGTCCACCAGCAGCGTGGCGCCGTATTCGCGGCACAGGTATTGCATCAGCGGCAGGTCGGGACTGTCCGCGTCCATGCTGAACAGGCCCTCGGTCACCACCAGGATGGCGCCGTTGGCGTCGACGGCGCGGATGCCGGCCAGCAGCTCGCGCACGTGGTCGCAGTCGAGGTGGCGGAAGGCCGCGACGTTGCGGGTGGCGGCCGCCGCGCCCTGGCGCAGCGAGGCATGGGCCAGGGCGTCGATCAGGACGTGGTCGGCGCCGTGCGCCAGGGCCGTGATGGCGCCGAAGGCCGCGCCCCAGCCGGTCGGGAACAGCACCACGTGTTCGCAATGCAGCAGCTCGCCCAGCCGGCGTTCGAGCTCGGTCGTGTAGCGGCTGTTCCCCAGCAGGATCGCCGAGCCGGCGCTGTGCGGCCCGCACTCGGCCAGCGCGCGCATGGCCGCGTCCTGCACGACCGGGTGCGAGGCCAGCGACAGGTAATCCTGGGACGCGAAATTGATGCCGCGCGCGGATTTCAAGCCGTCGCCCTCGACGGTGGCCATGGCCGCAGGCGGACCGTCGAGCTTGCGCGCATAGGGCCAGACGCCGTGGCGCATGCGGAGCTGGCACCATTCTTCCAGCGGGCCGGAGCGGCGCAGCAGGTCGGGGCCGCGCGGCTGGCGGTACAGCGCCACGCTGCCGCCGAGCGCGCCCGAGGCGGCCAGCAGGGACAGGTCCTGGGCCGGGTCGGGCGGGGTCGATGCAGGAATCGATTCATGGAGCGGTTCAATGAGCACAGCATCCTCCGGATCTGATGGCAAATGGCTTCATGCGGGCACGAGGGGCGCCGCCTCGACCTGGCGCGCGAGCAGGGCCGCGACCTCGGCGGAGGGCAGCGGGCGGGCGAACAGGTAACCCTGGGCCGCGTCGCAGCCCATCGCGCACAGGTCGGACAACTGCTCGCCCGTTTCGACCGACTCGGCGATGACGTCCAGGTGCAGGCGGTGCGCCATCGAAACGATGGCTTCGGCAATCGCGTAAGAACGGCCGCGCCCGCTGCTCGCGCCCAGGCGGCGCACGAACAGCCCGTCCATTTTCAGGATGTCGACCGGCAGCTCGGACAGGTAGTTCAGGCTCGAGTAACCGGTGCCGAAGTCGTCGATCGAGACGATCACGCCGGCCTGGCGCAGCCCGCTCATCAGCGCGCAATTGGCGGCCAGGTCTTCGATCAGCATGCCCTCGGTGATTTCCAGGTCGAGGCAGCCGGCCGGCATGCCGGTCTCCGCCAGGATCGCCAGCACCCGCGCCGGCAGGCCGGGCTCCTTGAGCTGGCGCGCCGACAGGTTCACGGCCGTCTTGATTTCCGGGAGCCCGGCGGCATGCCAGGCGCGGTTCTGCAGGCAGGCGGTGCGCAGCGCCCAGTCGCCGATCGGCACGATCATGCCGGTTTCCTCGGCCAGCGGGATGAAGCGGCCCGGGTCGATGCGTCCATAGGTCGGGTGCTGCCAGCGCAGCAGCGCCTCGACCCCGATGATGCGGCGGTCCACCAGGTCGAACTGCGGCTGGTATTCCAGGAACAGCTGGCCCTGGGCCAGCGCGTCGCGCAGGCCGTTCTTCAGCGCCAGGCGCTCGCTCTGCGGCTGCACCGTATCGCCCGAATACACCTGCACGCTGTTCTCGCCCCAGCCCTTGGCGCCGCGCATGGCGATGTCGGCGCGCTTGAGCAGCGCATCGAGGTCGCAGTCGGCCGCGGGGAACAGGGCCACGCCCACCGCCAGCGTGACGAAACAGTCGCGCCCCGCCACCTGCAGCGGCAGGCCGAAGCGGTCGAGGATCTTCTCGGCCACGACCTGGGCGTCCGATTCGAACTGCAGGTCTTCGACCAGGGCGATGAATTCGTCCCCGCCCCAGCGCGCCACGGTGTCGGAGTCGCGCAGGCAGCGCCGGATGGCCGCGCCGGCCTGGGCCAGCAGCACGTCGCCGGCCTCGTAGCCCAGCTCGTCGTTGATCTCCTTGAAGCGGTTGATGTTCAGGAGCAGCAGCGCGATCAGGCGCCGGTTGCGGTTGGCGCGGGTCATGGCGTGGCGCAGGCGGTCGCGCAGCAGGCTGCGGTTGAGCAGGCCGGTGAGCTGGTCGCATTGAAGGCCGTCCAGCAGGCGCGCCGCGTTGGCGGCCGCGGTGCTGCGCGCATTGCCTGGTTCCTGGGCGCGCGCCACCACCGGCATGCGCTCATCGTCGCCGTGGCACTGCACCTGGTCGCGCCCGAGCGACTTGGCCATGTACAGGGCCTCGTCGGCGCGCGCGATGGCCTGGGCCGCCGCCTCGCCCAGCCGGTATTCGGCCACCCCGGCCGACACGGTCAGGGTGATCTCGTTGCCGTGATCGAAGCAGCGCAGCGCGGCGATCGCCTTGCGGATGCGTTCGGCCAGCACCACCGCGTCCGGCGCCGGCGTCTCCGGCAACATGAGCAGGAATTCCTCGCCGCCATAGCGTCCGAAGGCGTCGGTGCCGCGGATCTGGGCCTGCACCGTTTCGGCAAAGCTGCGCAGCACCACGTCGCCCGCCGCATGGCCATAGGTATCGTTGATGCGCTTGAAGAAATCGATGTCGAACAGGCACAGGCAGAACGGCCGGCCGTTGCGGTCGGCGCGCTCCTTTTCGTGCTCGATCAGGCCCAGCAGGAAGCGGCGGTTATGGCTGCCGGTGAGCTCGTCGCGGATGGCCAGCTCGTTGATGGTCGCCAGCGCCCGCTGCAGCTTGACGAAGCCTTCGGTCTTGGTCAGCTCGAACAGCAGCACGAACACCAGCACCACCACGTACAGGCCGAGGTCGCACACCAGGTGCAGCAACGGCATGTCGACCTGGGGCGTGGCCGGCAGCGCGACGCCGAAGGCGCCCATGGCCCAGATGGCGCCCCCCGCGGTGCAGCTCATGGCCAGCCAGAACACGCCGCTGGCAACGCCGCCGAGGAACATGGCGACCACGGGCGCGGTCACCAGCCAGCTGGCGGTGGGCGCGTGGATGCCGCCCAGGTGCCAGGTCAGCCAGGTGAAATTGAAGAACAGCGCGCACAGGAACAGCTCGCGCGCGGCCACGATGCTGCCGGACAGGCGCAGCAGGGGCGGCGCCAGCAGCATGATGGCGCAGCAGGCCAGGATCTCGAAGGCCGCCAGTTCCAGGCCGAGCAGCCAGTAGGCCAGCGCGTAGCCCGGCCCGGCGATCGCGGCCATCAACGCCGCGTTGACGACGTTCTCGGCGCGCGCGAGCACGGCGGCGTCCTGCCGCAAAGGCTCCGGTACGAACAGGTGGGCGGCGTCCAGGTAACGCCCGCGCCACCGCGGTTTGCTGTTCTCGCTCATCGCACTCCCATGCCGGTACGCTCTAAATATCGAGTGTAGGCATGGAAATATCGAGGAACTTTATTCTGAAACAGATCTTGGCGGAAAAGACCCGAGGCCGAAAGGGAGAGCGGCGGCAGGCCTAGTGCCGGGGCAGCTCGACCGTGAACACGGTGCCATCCACCTCGTTGGACAGGACGTGGATCGCGCCGCCGTGCGCCAGCGCGATCTGGTTGGCGATGAACAAGCCCAGCCCCAGGCTGCTGCGCGGCCTGAGCTGGCCCTCTTGCTCGGGCAATTGCACCAGCGAGCAGAACAGCTTGGGCAGGGCCGCCGCCGGGATCACCGGGCCCTGGTTGCGCACCCTGAACAGCACGCGTTCGGGCTCGCCTGCGATGTCGATCCTGATCGGCTCGCCAGGCTTGCCGTACTGGGCGGCGTTATTGGCGAGGTTGGTCAGCAACTGCTGCAGCCGCGCGCCGTCGAAGGCGCCGATCAGCTCGCCAGTGGCATCGAGCTCGAAGCGCGCCCGCGGATGCACGGCATTCGCGTCGTCGATCGCCCACTGGCAGATTTCCAGCAGGTCGCATTCGCGCCGCTCGATCGGTATGCCGTCGCCCAGCTGCGTGCGCGCCAGTCCCAGCAAGTCGTTGACCATGCCGTTCATCGTCGCCGCGCTGCGCTTGACGCGCACGCCGATCTGCTGGACCCGCTCGTCGAATGCGCCTGCACGCGAGAGGTAGGCGCCCGCGGTCGCCGTGGCGGCCAGCGGACTGCGCAGGTCATGCCCGAGAATGGCCAGGAAAAGGTCGCGCGTCTCGTTCACCTTGTCGGAATAGGCCACGGCTGCCTCGGACAGCGACTGGTCGATCGCCTCGTTGAACCGCATGATGTTTTGCGCGCTGTCCGGCGCCGCTTCGGCGCAGCACTCCTGCCATAGTTTGAGCACGCTGGCACGCAGCGCCCGGTATTCGGCAATCAGCTGCAGCAGGGTAAAGCCGCTCGCATAGCGCAGCCTGCCGTGGATCGACGAGGCGCTGTCTTCCAGGCCGGGCACGCCCTGCCCCTGCGATTTGTCGTGCTTTTCCTGGATCGACTCTGCGGTCTGGATGTCCGCCGCCACGAATTGCAGGATTTGCCTGGCGTGGTCGCGTAATTCCAGGCTGGACATCTTGTCCGCGACGGCCCCGAAGGTGGTGGCGAAGGCCTCCCATTCGGCGAGAATCTGCTCCATGTTCTGCGTAATAAATTCCGAGATATTCATAGCCGAACCGTGGAGTGAATAAAAACCGAACCCATGCAGCCTTGGTCAGAATGACAAGAATACCCCACAACATGCGCGGGCCGCGCCGGGATACCGTGCGCGGGACGCTCGCTTTAGAGAGGCAACGGCAATAAATAAACAAATCAGTTTACTTATTTGGCAACGCTCCCTACCATGCTCCCATTCTCGACAAGGGGGCGTCATGAAACACGGCTTGCTGATCGGTAGCACCTGCCTGCTCGCGCTGCTGTCCACGATCGGGGCCTCGGTCGCCTATCCGCTGTTGCCGCCGCTCTTCGCCGGCGGCGCGTCCAACGGCCTGAACACCTTCCTCGGCCTGCCGCCGACGCTGCTGTTCGGCATTGCCCTGATGATCAATCCGGTCGGCCTGCTGCTGGGCAGCGCCGTGCTCGGTCCGGTCTCGGACAGCCTGGGCCGGCGCCGCATGCTGCTGCTGACCTCGATCGGGGCGGCGGCCGGCCACCTGCTGACGGCCTACGCGCTCTTGATCCAGTCTTACTCGCTGCTGGTGGGCGCCCGCTTCTTCACCGGCCTGTTGGAGGGCAATGGCGCCATCCTGCGCGCCCTGCTGGCCGAGCGCCTCGACGGCCCGCTGCGCAAGCATGCCCTGTCCTGGGTGAACGGCGCCTTCCACCTCGGCTGGCTGGCCGGCCCCCTGCTGTCCGGGCTCGGCGCCGGCTACAGCATCACCCTTCCGTTTTATATCGCTGCCGGCGGGCTGTTGCTGGGCGCCGTGCTCGCGGGCCTGGCCTTGCGCACCGAATCGACCGGCGCCGCCGCGCACGGCTGGTGGACCCTGGCCACCCGCCATCACGCCTTTACCCTGCTGCGCCATCCCGACCTGCGCGCTTTGTTCGCCGTCCATTTCAGCTATGCCTGCGGCGTGGCCGCGTTCTACGAATTCTTCCCGTTCTGGCTCGTCAAGGTCGGCAGCTATGACGCGGCCGGCATCGCCTGGGTCAACATGGCCATGTGCGCCGTGATGACCGGCGCCGCGCTGTTCGCCGGGAGGGCCAGCGCCATGGATGCGCGCCGGCGCGCCAGCCTGCAGGCAGCTTGCGCGGCGCTGGCGATCCTGTGCGTGGGTGTCGGGAGCCTGGGCGTCGGCATTGCCGCCATCGTCGTCTTCGGGCTGCCGCACGCTTTCTACAATGCGACGCTGCAGGGCTGGGCCGCCGACCAGTTTGCCGGCCATGGCCACGGCGCCGTCATGGGCCTGCTGTCGACCACCTTCTGCCTGGCCAATATCGTGATGGCGCTGGCCGGCGCCCTGCTGGCGCTGGTCGACGTACGCCTGGTGCTGGTTGTCGGCGCCGGGCTGGCCGGCTATGCGGCATTCGCGATGCGGCGCTGGAGCCGCACGCACGTGGCCGTCAAGGAGTTCGCATGAATACCGCCCAACAGACCCTGCTGCTGCTCAAGACGCGCGGGCCCCAGACCGCCCATGGCCTGGCCGCGATATTGAAGCTGACTTCGATGGCCGTGCGCAAGCAGCTGGAAGCGGCGCAGGACAAGGGGCTGGTGAGCTACCGCGACACCCCGGGCAAGGTGGGCCGCCCGGTGCGCCTGTGGCAGCTGACCGACCTGGGACATGCGCGCTACCCGGACCGCCATGCCGCGCTGACGGTCGACCTGATTGGACAGGTACGCGCCTTGTTCGGGGAAGCGGCGATCGACAAGATGATCGATGCGCGCGAAGTGGCAACCGAAGCGGCTTACCGGGCCGCGATCGACCCGCAGGCGCCGCTGATGCAGCGGGTCGCAAGCCTGGCCGTGCTGCGCGAGGCGGAGGGCTACATGGCGGAAGCGGAGGTGAAGGAAGACGGCAGCGTGCTGCTGGTCGAGAACCACTGCCCGATCTGCGCGGCGGCGCGCGCCTGCCAGAACTTCTGCCGCTCCGAGCTCCAGGTATTCCAGCGGGTGCTGGGGCCGGACACCCGGGTCGTGCGCATCGAGCACCAGCTGGCGGGCAGCAGGCGCTGCGCCTACCGCGTCGAAGCGGTGGGCGCCGATGACGCTTAGTCGTTCTTGACGACGATGCTCGGAAACTTGCTGGTCATGTCCTTGGCCTTTTCGGCGACCTTCACCGCCACCTTGCGCGCGATGTCCTTGTAGACCGCGGCCACCGGGCCGTCCGGATCGGCCACCACGCTCGGGCGGCCGGCGTCGGTCTGTTCGCGGATCGACAAGGTCAAGGGCAGCGCGCCGAGGAAGTCCACGCCGAAGTCGCGGCACATCTTCTCGCCGCCGCCCTGGCCGAAAATCGCCTCGGTGTGGCCGCAGTTCGAGCAGATATGGGTGCTCATGTTCTCGACCACGCCGATGATCGGGATGCCGACCTTCTCGAACATCTTCAGGCCCTTGCGCGCGTCCAGCAGCGCGATGTCCTGCGGCGTGGTGACGATCACGGCGCCGGTGACCGGCACCTTTTGCGAGAGCGTGAGCTGGATGTCGCCGGTACCGGGCGGCATGTCGACGATCAGGTAGTCCAGGTCGCGCCAGTTGGTCTGCTCGAGCAGCTGCTGCAGCGCGCCGGTGACCATCGGGCCGCGCCAGACCATCGGCTCGTCCGGGTCGATCATGAAGCCGATCGAGGAGACCTGCACGCCGTGGTTCTCCAGCGGCTCCATGGTCTTGCCGTCCGTGCTCTCCGGACGGCCGCTGATCCCCAGCATCATCGGCTGCGACGGGCCGTAGATGTCGGCGTCCAGGATGCCGACGCTGGCGCCTTCGGCGGAGAGCGCCAGCGCCAGGTTGACGGCGGTGGTCGACTTGCCGACCCCGCCCTTGCCGGAGGCGACGGCAATGATGTTCTTCACGTTCGGCATGACCTTCAGGCCGCGCTGGACCGCGTGCGACAGGATCTTGCTGTGGATGCCTGCGCTCACATTGCCCACGCCAGGCAGCGCCTTGACGGCCGCCACGACGCTGGCGCGGATGGCCGCGACCTGGCTGGCGGCCGGGTAGCCCAGCTCCACGTCGAAGGCGACGTCGCTGCCGTCGACCTTGATGTTCTTGACCGACCTGGAAGAGACGAAATCCTTCCCGGTATTCGGATCGATCACTGCCGATAATGCCGCCTTGACGTCGTTCTCTGTGATGCTCATGTATTTCTCCAATGTGATGGGCGGAAGTGTAGCGCAAATTGCACGCCACCCTCTTGCCGGAATGGCAAAACCAGCCAATACCCACTGCGCGGCAAGGGCCATCCGCTGTTAAAATGCTTCTTTCCTAAAACCTAAAGCGCTTCGACCATGACCCGCAAGCTGTTCGTCACCACCGCCCTGCCCTACGCTAACGCTGCCTTCCACATCGGCCACATGATGGAATACATCCAGGCCGACATCTGGGTCCGGTTCCAGCGAATGCAGCGCGACAATGGAGTCCAGCGCCAGGTCCACTTCGTCTGCGCCGACGACACCCACGGCACGCCGATCATGATCGCCGCCGAAAAGGAAGGCATCACGCCGCAGGAATTCGTGGCCAAGATCGCCGCCGGCCGCGCCCAGTACCTGGACGGCTTCCACATCGCTTTCGATAACTGGTATTCGACCGATTCGCCGGAAAACGTCGAGCTCTCGCAAGGCATCTACCGCAAGCTGCGCGACGCCGGCCTGATCGTCACCAAGACCGTCGACCGCTTCTACGACCCGGTCAAGGGCATGTTCCTGGCCGACCGCAACATCAAGGGCGAGTGCCCGACCTGCCACGCCAAGGACCAGTACGGCGACAACTGCGAAGTCTGCGGCGCCGCCTACCAGCCGACCGAACTGATCAACCCGTTCTCGGTGTTCACCGGCTCCACGCCTGTGCTCAAGCCTTCGGAACAGTACTTCTTCAAGCTGTCCGACCCGCGCTGCTTCGCCTTCCTGAAAGAATGGATGAACACCCCGGGCCGCCTGCAGCCGGAAATGGTGAACAAGGTCTCGGAATGGCTGGGCGAGTCCGGCGAGAAGCTGGCCGACTGGGATATTTCGCGCGACGCGCCCTATTTCGGCATCCCGATTCCCGATGCGCCGGGCAAGTTCTTCTATGTATGGCTGGATGCCCCGGTCGGCTACCTGGCTTCGCTCAAGAACTATTTCGACAAGCAAGGCCTGGATTTCGAGGCCTTCCTGAATGACCCGCAAGCCGAGCAGGTGCACTTCATCGGCAAGGACATCGTTTCCTTCCACCTGCTGTTCTGGCCGGCGATGCTGAACTTCTCGGGCCACCCGATCATCGACGGCCTGAAGGTCGCCGTGCACGGCCACCTGACCGTGAACAACGAAAAGATGTCGAAGTCGCGCGGCACCGGCATTTCGCCGCTGCGCTACCTGGAACTGGGCATGAACCCGGAGTGGCTGCGCTACTACCTGGCCTTCAAGCTCAATGCCAAGGTCGAAGACCTGGACTTCAACGGCGAAGACTTCGTTGCCCGCGTCAACAGCGACCTGATCGGCAAGTACGTCAACATCGCCAGCCGCTGCGCCGGCTTCATCGCCAAGAAATTCGACGGTAAACTCGCCGATACGCTGTCCGGCACCGCCAAGGACTGGATCTGCAAGGCACTGATGCAGGATGGCCTTGAGCGCCAGGCGAATATCGCCGCCGCCTTCGAGGCGCGCGACTACGGCCGCGCGCTGCGCGAGATCATGGAGATCACCGACGTCGTCAACCAGTACGTGGACGAGCACAAGCCCTGGCTGCTGGCCAAGGACGAAACGAAACTGGCCGAACTGCACGACGTCTGCACCACTGCCCTGATCCTGTTCCGCCAGCTGACCATCATGCTCTCGCCGGTGCTGCCGCAGGTGGCCAGCCGCGTGACCGAGTTCCTGGGCGACGGCGAGCTGGCCTGGAGCGACACCCATGGCGCGGCCGTGTACGAAACCATGCTGGGCCGCACCATCGGCGCCTACAGCCACCTGATGCAGCGCGTGGACGCGAAGATGGTCGAGAACCTGTTCGACAAACCGGCGGCTGCTCCGGCGGTTGCGGCAACGCCCGCTCCGGTCGCCGAAGCTGCCGTACCCGCTGCCGACGCTGTCGCCGGCGACATCGAGCCGCTGGCTCCGGAAATCTCGATCGACGACTTCCTGAAGGTCGACCTGCGCGTGGCCCGCATCGTCAACTGCGAACACGTCGAAGGCGCCGGCAAGCTGCTGCGCCTGACCCTGGACGTGGGCGAAGGCCGCCACCGCAACGTGTTCTCGGGCATCAAGTCGGCCTACAAGCCGGAAGAGCTGGTCGGCAAGCTGACCGTCATGGTCGCCAACCTGGCCCCGCGCAAGATGAAGTTCGGCGTGTCCGAAGGCATGGTGCTGTGCGCGTCGGCGGCGGACGAGAAGGCGAACCCGGGCCTGTACCTGCTCGACCCGATGGCGGGCGCAACGCCCGGCATGCGCATCCGCTAAGCAAAACCATCCTGGTATTCGGGGGGATAATGCAGGCAGCATTATTCCCCCGGATCTCATCTGGCCGGGCCGCCGCTGCCTTGCGCCAGGGCTCCCGAAATGCGTTCCCACGCCAGCCCCGGCGGTATAATGGCGTGTTTTTCTGAAACATGCGCCGCTGCGCCCTGCGCCGGCACGACTTCCTTCAGACCATACAAGACAGGTAGATAAGAACATGACTGAACTGACCCCTCTCCGCCACATCCCGCATACCAACGTGTTCCGCAAGGGCGACGTGTTCGTCCTGTTCGGCGAACTGTTCGGCCGCGGCTACGTGAACGGCCTGATCGACGAGGCGCGCGCCGCCGGCATGACCATCGTCGGCATCACCGTGGGCCGCCGCGACGAGACCGGCGCCCTGCGCGCGCTGGACGCGGCAGAGCTGGCGGAAGCGGAAGAAAAGCTGGGCGGCAAGATCATCAACGTGCCGCTGATGGCCGGCTTCGACATGGACGCCCCGGCAGGCGAGCAGAACCCGACCGAGATGCTCTCGAAGATCACCCTGAAGAGCTGGCAGGAAGACAAGCTGGACTGGGAAAAGATCGAAGCCTGCCGCGCCGCCGGCGTGGCACGCTTTACCAGCTCGGCCGCCACCGTCATGGGCGAGATCGACAAGCTGATCCCGCAAGGCGCGAACGTCTTCTTCGCTCACACCATGGCCGGCGGCATCCCGAAGATCAAGGCCTTCCTGGCCATTGCCAACCGCATCTACAAGGGCCGCGGCGATCGCTTCATGTCCTCGCGCGCCCTGCTGGAAAGCGACCTGGGCAAGCTGATCCTGATGAACTTCGACGAAGTCACCGCCAATACCCTGAAATACCTGATCGACGCATCGAGCACCATCCGCGAGCGCGTGACGCAGGCCGGCGGCGAAGTGCGCTACACCGCCTACGGCTACCACGGCACCGAGATCCTGATCGACGGCAAGTACCAGTGGCAGACCTACACCAATTACACCCAGGGCTATGCCAAGATGCGCCTGGAGTCGGTGGCCCAGGCTGCCTGGAACGGGGGCGTGTATGCCACCGTGTTCAACTGCCCGGAAATCCGTACCAATTCCTCCGACATCTTCGTGGGCGTCGAGCTGTCGCTGTTCCCCCTGCTCACCGCCCTCAAGAATGAAGGCGGCGGCGCCTGGGCCGACCAGCAATGGCAGATCTGCCAGGACCTGTTGGGCGAAGGCACTTCGCTCGAGTCGCTGCTGGAAACCATCGAGCGCTATAACATGGACGCCACCAGCGCCCAGTTCCGCAACTTCGAAGCCTGGCCGATGGACAACACCCCGGAACTGGCCGACGTCATGATCGGCACCTCGGAGGCGATCACGGCCCTGCACAAGGACAAGAAAGCCCTGATCACGGACCACCTGTCGTCCTTGGTGCTGGAAGGCGCCGGCCCCTTGATGTTCTATGGTGCGTCGGAAAAGATTGCCCCGGTCGTGTGGCTCAGCCACGACATCATCGCGCGCCAGCTGAACGAACTGCACAAGTAAACTTGACGCATGCAGGCCATGGCACAAGAATCTGCCCGGCCTCCCCTTCTTCTACTTAGGTAATATGATCTTCTCCAAAAAACACAATCTCTACGAATCCGAGCACACCAAGTTCATCAAGGAACTGAAGGCGCAAACACCGGGCATGGAAGAGCGCCAGCAGGAAGGCCGTTCGCTGCTGTGGGACAAGGCTCCGCAATCGCTGGACGAGCAGGAGCGCGCCAAGCAGTCGCGCCTGCGCCAGAACGCCTACCCGTACCAGAACAAGGTCTGAGGCAGGAAGCGCCCCCATGCTGCCCGAGCAGGCCGAGCACGAGCTGCCGGCCGAACCCCAGCAGGACGGGGCGCCCCCCCTTGATGCGCCAGAGGCATCCGCCGCGCCTGCGGACGCGGCGATCGCCCGCCTGTACGGCGAGCCGCTCACGCGCCTGCCGACCGACCTGTACATCCCGCCCGATGCGCTGGAAGTCTTCCTCGACGCCTTCGAAGGTCCGCTCGACCTGCTGCTTTACCTGATCCGCAAGCAGAACTTCAATATCCTCGACATCCCGATGGCGCAGGTGACCCTGCAATACCTGAAGTATGTCGAGCAGATCCGCCAGCACAACCTGGAACTGGCCGCCGAATACCTGCTCATGGCGGCCATGCTCATCGAGATCAAGTCGCGCATGCTGCTGCCCAAGCGCCACGACGAGCTGGTCGAGGACGTGGGCGACCCGCGCGCGGAACTGGTGCGGCGCCTGCTGGAATACGAGCAGATCAAGGTGGCGGCGGTCAATCTCGGCAGCCTGCCGCAGGAAGGCCGCGACTTCGTGCGCCCGCAGCTGTTCGTGGAACAGGGCCTGGCGCCGAACCTGCCCGAAGTCGATCCCTGGGATTTGCAGCGCGCCTGGCTCGACGTCGTGCGCCGCGCCAAGCTGACCCAGCACCATCGGATCAGCCGCCAGGAACTGTCGGTACGCGAGCACATGTCGGCCATCCTGCGCACCCTGCAGTCGCAGCGCTTCGTGGAATTTTCCGAACTCTTCGCAGGCCAGCACACGGTGCCGATCGTGGTTGTACACTTTGTCGCCATGCTCGAACTTGCGAAGGAAACCTTGATCGAGATCACACAGGCGGAACCATTCGCGCCGATCTATGTCAGGCTGGCCTATTCTCCGGCTTGAGGCCGGTTACTTTCTTTGTACCAATAGCTCATGAAAATCATCTCCTCCATCGACGAATTGCGCGACCAGTTGCGCGGCCAGCTGCGCACCGCCTTCGTGCCGACGATGGGCAACCTGCACGAAGGCCATCTGTCCCTGATGCGACTGGCGCGCAGGCACGGCGACCCGGTGGTCGCCTCGATCTTCGTCAACCGCCTGCAGTTCGGCCCGAACGAGGATTTCGACAAATACCCGCGCACCTTCCAGGACGACGTGGCCAAGCTCGAGAAGGAAGGCGTCTATGTGCTGTTCGCGCCGACCGAGAAGGACATGTACCCGGAGCCCCAGGAATACCGCGTGCGCCCGCCTGACGGCCTGGGCAACACGCTGGAAGGCGAGTTCCGTCCCGGTTTCTTCGACGGCGTCTGCACGGTCGTGACCAAGCTGTTCTCCTGCGTGCAGCCGCGCGTTGCCGTGTTCGGCAAGAAGGATTACCAGCAGCTCATGATCATCCGGAACATGGCGCGCCAGTTTGCCATGCCGACCGAGATCATCGGCGCGGAAACCTTCCGCGCCGAGGATGGCCTGGCGCTGTCCTCGCGCAACGGCTACCTGTCCCCAAGCGAGCGGCTCGAGGCGCCGGCCCTGTACCGGCAGCTGAACGCGGTCGCCGCAGCGATGCGCGCGGGCGGGCAAGACCCGGTGGCGGTGGAGCGCGCGGCCATGGAAGCCCTCAGCGCGCGCGGCTGGAATCCGGACTATGTCTCGATCCGCAAGCAGATGGACTTGCGCGCGCCATCGGCGTCCGACCTGGCCGCCGGCGCCCCGCTGGTCGTGCTGGCCGCGGCCAAGCTGGGCGCCACCCGCCTGATCGACAACCTGGAAATTTGAGCTTAGCAAAAAACTATCTATGCTTGCGAAACTGCAATATCGGGAAGGAAGGCTGTATACTTGACCGCGCAGTGGGCTAGTTATCCAGGCAACTGCGCAACAACCAAGGAATTCGCCGTGAACGCAATCGCTACTCCCCAGATCCGCAAAGGCCCGCCCAAGCCCTCCGACGCCCTCAACCGCATCGGCGGCAAGGCCGAGCCGCATGAGATGCGCGACCCCTTCGACATCGGCGAAGCGCTGACCACGCTGTCGCTCTCGGGCGAACCGGTCACGGTGTTCCCGGCGGGCTGGATCGAGCCGCTGCTGGCGCGCATCGCCTCGGTGGACCCGGAACTGCCGCATTTCGTGATCGACTTCACCGGCAGCGAACTGCCTCCGAGCGGCAAGGCCACCCTGGTCGCCTCGCTGGGCGGCAATGCCAAGCTGCAGTTCGACCTCGAGCAGAAATGGACCACCCTGCCCGGCCAGGACATGCACGTGGCGGCCGAGTTCCCGAACGCCTGCATGGTGCTCAACCGCCGCGCCGCGCGCCGCGTCGAAACCCCCGTCGGCGTGAACTACACGGCTGTGTTCCGCTGCAACGGCAAGCTGGTCGACCTGCCGCTCTATGATTTTTCGGAAACCGGCGTCGGCCTGCGTGCCACGCCCGAGCAGGTGTTCGGGCTGCATGTGGGGAAGAAGCTCGACGGCGTGCGCCTCGAGCTCGGCCCGAACCTGACCCTGACGGCCGACCTGGAAGTGCGCCTGATGCGTCCCTTCCGCACCTTTCTGCTGGGCGAGCAGGTGCAGATCGGCTGCAGCTTCTCGGCGATTTCGATGCAGATGAAGCAGACGCTGGAGCGGTTCGTGACCAGCGGGGCGGTGGAGCGGCGCTCGGTGGCGCGCTAGACGTTTACGCTGCGCCAAGGACATTGGGGGAACACTGCCACCGGCAATGTTCCCCCAATTCGTTCTGGACCGTGCTGTTCCAGGCGCCTAGGCTGCCACGCTCTGCGCCCACGCCAGCGCCGACAAATGCGCCTTGTTCACGTCCTGCGGGCTGATGTCCAGCGAGGCCGCCAGCGAGGCCACCAGGTTCGAGTTGAGCTCGCAGGCTTCGGCCAGCGCCAGATAGGGCCCGTAGATGCCTTCGCGCGTGAGCAGGGCCTTGACCACCTCGTCCGGCAGCGGCACCGTCTCCAGCACCTCTTTCATCGGCAGGCCGAGCAGGCGGTCGAGCAGCGAAAACATGCCGGCGACGAACAGGTTCTCCCCTTCCCCCCGCGCCAGCGCCGTCTGGCCCAGCAGCTCGGCCAGGCGGCCGCGGATCACCGCCGTCTCCATCAGCACCGGCGAAAACCCGCTCTGGCTGGCCGTGGCCAGCAGCAGCACCAGCCAGCGGTACAGGGGCGCATAGCCCATCAGCGCGATCGCCTGGCGCAGGGTCTGCACCTCGCGTCCAGCGCCGAAGCCCGCCGAATTGATGAACTGCAGCAGCTTGTAGGTCAGTGCCGGATCGCGCTTGAGCACGTTCTCGATCTTGGGCACGTCTTCGTTGTTCTGCACCATCTGCATCAGCTGCAGGATGGTGCTCTGGGTGGCGTTCATGCCCTTGACCGCATTGCCCGGGCGCGGCGTCAGGTGCAGCTTGCCGACGAACGCGTCCAGGCCGAGCGCCGCGCAGGCATCGAAATCGGCCCAGGTGGTCACCGGACGGCCCACCATGCGCATCGCCGCGTGCTTGGCGGCGGCATAGGTGCGTGCCTGGGCCCCCACGTCGACGCCGGTGAACTGCACCTCGACATACGAGGCATAGGGCGAGAGGTTGCGGCCCAGCAGGTTGATGTCGGCCCCGCGGATCGACACGCCCACGCCGCCCACGCGCACGGCCGCCACCGCCGAACGCACGTTCGGGTCGGTCAGCTTGCGGATGTGCAGGGTCAGGACGGTGCGCTCGGGCGGCAGTGCGTGCAGTGCGTCGAGCGAGAGCATTTCCGGAACGGCGTCCAGGAACAGGATCTTGTCGCGCAACAGCCAGCCGTGCTCCGGATGCACGACATGCTCGGCGACGAAGCCGACCAGGTCTTCGAGCTCCTGGTCGGTGGGGATCTTGCCGTCGTTGTGCTGCCACGACAGCTCGTAGCCGATGACCCGCTGCTTCGGGTCGAGCAGCGGTTCACGGACAATGAAGTTTGTTTGGTGCATGTGGGCGCGTAATGAAACCTGTAACGAGGCCGGAAAGAAACCGCGGCCCGACGCGCGTCAGAAACCGAGGCTGTCGAGCAGGTCGTCGACCTGTCCCTGGTCGGCCACGACTTCCTGCTTGCCTTCCGGGTTGATCTGCGGACCGTTGAGCAGGCCGTTGTCGAGCTCGCGCTTGATTTCGTCCGGGGCGAAGTCGACCAGCACCTGCACCAGCTGCTGCTCGAGGTTTTGCGCGATGCCCGTGATGCGGCCGATCACCTGGCCGGTCAGGTCCTGGAAATCCTGGGCCATCATGATGTCCATCAGCTGCCCGCGGGTGGCCACTGCACCGGCGCGCGTCTCGTCCAGGCCGGCGACCGTGCGCTGCGCCAGCGCACGCCACTCAAGCTCGGTTGCGCCATTGTCCAGCAGCGCCTGCCAGGAGGCGGACAACTCGCCGGAGCGGGTCTCGATCGCATCCTGCACGGGGCCGGCCGCATCGGTCGCGTCCAGCACCTTCTTGGCGGCCTGTTCCGACAGGCGCGCGACGTAGTCGAGCCGGTCGCGGGCGTCGGGAATCTCGCTTGCCGCCTTCTCGATCAACTTGTCCAGGCCTAGGCCGCGCAGGCTCTCGTGGAGCGCGCGCGTCATGTGCCCGATCCGGCTCAGGACCTCTTCGTTGGAGGCCTGGACACTGTCGCCAGTCTGCTCAATCATCTCAGCCGGCCTTGTCCATTTTTTCGAAGATCTTGTTGAGCTTCTCGTCCAGCGTGGCCGCCGTGAACGGCTTGACCACGTAGCCGCTTGCGCCGGCCTGGGCCGCCGCGATGATGTTTTCCTTCTTGGCTTCGGCGGTGACCATCAGTACCGGCAGCTTGGCCAGTGCGGGATCGGCACGAATGTTCTGCAGCATGGTCAGGCCGTCCATGTTCGGCATGTTCCAGTCCGAGACCACGAAGTCGAACTGCTCGCTGCGCAGCTTGGCCAGGCCCATCACGCCGTCTTCGGCCTCGTCAACGTTGGCGTATCCCAATTCTTTCAACAGATTCCGGACGATGCGGCGCATCGTCGAGAAATCGTCAACAACCAGAAAACGCATCTTTGGATCAGCCATGAATTACTCCGTTGAATCTTCTACTTTGGTTTAAATGGTGGGCGCCGTGCCTGACCCGATCATGCAGCGTCGAGGGAACAGCGACAAGCAGCCTCAAGAATAGCATTTTTGTTGCCGTACGGCGATAAAATGGCAGCAATACACCAGCATCCGCATCAAACGCGCAACGCCCGGCTGCCTTGCGAGGCCAGATGTTCGAGCACCATGCGTGGCAATTGCTGCAAAGCACCCACTTCATGGGCGCCGCCGAGGGCGATTGCCTCGCGCGGCATGCCGAATACCACGCAGCTTGCCTCGTCCTGGGCAAAATTGTGCGCCCCCGCATTGCGCATGTCCAGCATGCCTGCGGCGCCATCCTTGCCCATGCCGGTCAGGATAACACCAACGGCGTTCTTGCCGGCCGCCTCGGCGGCACTGCGGAACAGCACGTCCACCGACGGACGATGCCGGTTGACCGGGGGGCCCTGGTCGAGCTTGGTCATGTAGTTGGCGCCGGACCTGGCCAGCAGCAGGTGCGAGTGGCCCGGCGCGATATATGCGTGGCCGGGCAGCACGCGCTCGTTGCCCTGGGACTCGACGACGCTGATCTTGCACAGCGAATCGAGCCGCTTGGCGAAGGAACTGGTGAAGCCTTCCGGCATATGCTGGGCGATCAGGATGCCCGGGCAGTCCGAGGGCATCTGCATCAGGAATTCGCGGATCGCCTCGGTGCCGCCGGTGGAGGCGCCGATGATGATCAGCTTTTCCGAGGAGATGAGCGGGCTGCGCAGGGCCGCCAGCTGGCTCGACGGCGCCGCCTGCTGCAGCGTGCGCGCCTTGACGCGGGCGCGCGAGGCGGCGCGGATCTTGTCGGCGATCAGTTCGGTGTACTCGCGCATGCCGGTCTGGATCGAGATCTTCGGCTTGGTGACGAAGTCCACGGCGCCCAGTTCCAGCGCGCGCATCGTGATTTCCGAGCCGCGCTCGGTCAGCGAAGACACCATCAGCACCGGCATCGGGCGCAGGCGCATCAGCTTTTCGAGGAAATCGAGGCCATCCATCTTCGGCATCTCGACGTCGAGCGTCAGCACGTCGGGGTTGTGGCGCTTGATCAGTTCGCGCGCCACCAGCGGATCGGGGGCCGTGGCCACCACTTCCATGTCGGGCTGGGAGTTGACGATCTCGCTCATCACGCTGCGGATCAGCGCGGAGTCGTCGACGATCAGTACCTTGATCATGCAGCGTCCTTTCAGAACAAATCGATGTCGCCGCCCACCGGCTCGACCTTGAGCCGCTTGGCGTAGTCGAGTTCGCGCTTGGCAAGCGTGTCGTTTTGGGTTTGCATCAGTTTCTTGACCAGGACCTTGCCGGTCTTCGGGAAGAAATACACCTTGCGCGGATAGATGTCGTTCAGGTCTTCGGCCAGCACCGGGAGGCGCTCGGTCTTGAGGAAATTCATCACAAAGGCGGCGTTGCGCTCGCCCACGTTCATCGCCGTGAAGCCGCGCAGCACGGCGCCGCCGCCGAACACCTTCGCTTCCAGGTGCTCGCGCCGCGCGCCCGCCTTGAGCAGGTCGTTGATCAGGATCTCCATCGCGAAGCTCCCGTAGCGCATCGAGGCCGACACCGGGTTGCTGACGTCGCCGCCGTCGGGCAGCATGAAGTGATTCATGCCCCCCAGGCCGGTGACGCGGTCGCGGATGCAGGCCGACACGCAAGAGCCGAGCACGGTCACGATCAGCATGTTCTTGCCGGTGTAGTAGTACTCGCCCGGCAGGATCTTGGCGGCGTCGCAATCGAAGGTGCGGTCGTAATAGACGTTGGTGGCAAACTGGTTGTTCATGGTCTGCTCACGCGCGGCTGGCGCGCCCTGCTCCGTCAAGCTCGTACACCGTCTTGCCGCGCAGGCGCAGCGCGTCCGACACGTACAGGAAGTTCTCGGAGTGGCCGGCGAACAGCAGCGCGTCCGGCTTCATCAGGGGCACGAAGCGCGCCAGGATCTTGCGCTGGGTGTCCTTGTCGAAGTAGATCATCACGTTGCGGCAGAAGATCGCATCGTACGGCCCCTCCAGCGGCCAGGCGTCGGCCAGCAGGTTCAGCGGACGGAAAGTAATCAGCTGGCGCAGCTCCGGGCGCACCCGGCCCATGCCTTCGTTGGCGCCCTTGCCGCGCATGAAGAAGCGCTTGAGGCGCTCGGGCGAGAGCTTTTCCATGCGCTCCATCGGATAGACCCCGGCGCCGGCCGTGGCCAGCACGTTGGTGTCGATGTCGGTGGCGATGATCTGCACGGGCGGATTGAGCGTGTCGAAGGCTTCGCAGGCCGTCATCGCGATCGAATACGGCTCTTCGCCGGTGGAGGCGGCCGAGCACCAGATCTTGATCGGCGCGCCGCTGCCCGCCTTGTGCCTGAGCCCCAGCAGGTGGTCCGCCAGCAGCGGGAAGTGGTGCGACTCGCGGAAGAACGAGGTCAGGTTGGTGGTGAGCGCGTTGGTGAACGACTCCCATTCGGACGCCATGCGCCCGGCCTCGAGGTCGTCGAGGTAGCGCACGAACGACTGGATGCCGGTGGCGCGCAGGCGCCGCGCCAGGCGGCTGTAGACCATTTCCTGCTTGCTGTCGGCCAGCGAGATGCCGGCGCGCTGGTAGATCAGCGCGCGAACCCGTTCGAAGTCACTCTTCGTGAAGTCGAATTCCTTGACCGTATCGGTTTTTTGCTGCGGCACGTGCTTACCTCGTCGATGCTGTGTGCCCGGTCGTCCGGGCCTGCGTTACTGTGTTGCGTGCCAAAACCGGTGGATAGGGCAGGCGGCATGGCCGCTTGCCGTACCGAGTCCATCAAGCAGCCAATTTGTCCATCAGGCCCATCTCGCCGGAGGACATCAGCTTGTCGATGTCCACCAGGATCAGCATGCGCTCGTCCACCGTGCCCAGGCCGATCATGTAGTCGGAATTGAAGGCGCTGCCCATTTCCGGGGCCGGCTTGATCTGGTCCGGGGTGAGCGTGGTGACGTCCGACACGCTGTCGACCACCATGCCCATGATGCGGCCGGCGATGTTCAGGATGATCACGACGGTGAACTGGTCGTAGACCGGGGTGCCGAGGTTGAACTTGATGCGCATGTCCACCACCGGGATGATGATGCCACGCAGGTTGATCACGCCCTTGATGAATTCCGGTGCGTTGGCGATGCGGGTCACCGCTTCGTAGCCGCGGATTTCCTGCACCTTCAGGATGTCGATGCCGTATTCTTCCCAACCGAGGGTAAAGGCCAGGAATTCGCTGCCAGCGCCATCGTGCGCGGCGCCGTCGGCCGGCTTGTGGGTTTGTACATTAGACATATTCAGGTCCTCTTGGTGTAAATGATTATAGGATGGCCGCGCCATCAACCAGCTGGCGCGACGAGCGCACCAGCGCGGCCACGTCCAGGATCAGGGCCACGCCGCCGTCGCCCAGGATGGTGGCGCCGGAAATGCCGGCCACCTTGCGGTAGTTCGCTTCCAGGTTCTTGACCACCACCTGCTGCTGGCCTACCAGCTCGTCCACGAACAGCGCCGCCTTCTTGCCCTCGGTCTCGAGGATCACGACGATGCCTTCGGCGGGATTGGTGATGCGCGGGGCGATCTCGAACATCTGGTACAGCGGGATCAGGGGCAGGTATTCGCCGCGCACCTTCAGCACGCTGCCGCGGCCGGCGATCTCGCGGATGTCGCTTGGTGCCGGCTGCAGCGACTCGACGACAAACGACAGCGGCAGGATGTAGATCTCGTCGCCGCTGCGGATCGACATGCCGTCGAGGATGGCGAGGGTGAGTGGCAGCGAGATCGAGATCGTGGTGCCGAAGCCGCGCGCCGAACGGATGTCGACCGTGCCGCCCATGGCCATGATGTTGCGCTTGACGACATCCATGCCCACGCCGCGGCCCGACACGTCGGTCACCTGCTCGGCGGTCGAGAAGCCCGGCGCGAAGATCAGCTGCCAGACGTCCGAATCGCTCATGTTGTCCGACACCGGCAGGCCGTTTTGAAGGGCCTTGGCCAGGATGCGCTCGCGGTTCAGCCCCCCGCCGTCGTCCGCCACCTCGATGACGATGTTGCCGCCCTGGTGGCCGGCCGACAGGAACAGGCGCCCTGCTTCCGACTTGCCGCTTGCCACGCGCGCGGCCGGCATCTCGATGCCGTGGTCGATGCTGTTTCTCACCAGGTGGGTCAGCGGGTCGACGATGCGCTCGATCAGGCCCTTGTCCAGTTCCGTCGCCGCGCCGTTGGTGATGAAATCGACCTTCTTGCCCAGTTTCGAGGCCAGGTCGCGCACCATGCGCGGGAAGCGCGAGAACACGAAGTCCATCGGCATCATGCGGATCGACATGACCGCTTCCTGCAGCTCGCGCGTGTTGCGCCCGAGCTGGCTGATGGAATTGAGCAGGCGCTCGTTGGCCATCGGGTCCAGGTTGCTGCTGCGCTGCTCGAGCATGGCGTTGGTGATCACCAGCTCGCCGATCAGGTTGATCAGCTGGTCGACCTTCTCGACCGAGACGCGGATCGACGAGGATTCGGCGCCCGGGTCCTTCCTGGCCACTTTCTTCTCGGCGGCCAGCTCGGACACTTCGATCGGCTCCGGACGCTGCACCGAGGCCACCTGCTGCGGCGCCTCGGCGACGATGCCGGCTTGCGCGCGGATCTGCTCGATCGGCTGGAAGAAGCCGTAGCCGCGCTCGTCGTCGGACAGGTCGTCCTCGACCTTGCCGGCCGCATCGTCGTCGAAGTCGAAGAAGCCGTAGCCCTGGTCGTTCTCGATGCGCTTGCGCTCGGCCGCTTCCACTGCGCGCTGTTCGGGCGTGAGGGCCGGCGCCTCGAAGATCTTCAGGTCTTCGGGGTTGAGCACGAAGGAGCAGATCGCGATGACGTCGTCCAGGCTTTCGTGGGTGGTGATGACGATGGCGCTGCGCCCGCCGTCGAGCGGCGTGACCTTGGCGCGGCCCATCAGGCCCAGTTCGTCGACCAGGGCGGTAATGTCGCGCTGCTCGACCGGCGGCAGCTCGATCCTGTAGCGGTGCGCGCCTTCGACCTGGTGGTGGGTCTTCGCTTCGGCCGTCAGGTAGGACGCCGCGACCACGGGCGCCTGCGGCACCAGGCCCTCGGCCAGGTCGTGCAGCACCATGCGCACGTTGGCGACGGCTTCCTGGTCGACCGTGGCGCCATGGCGGTGGCCGTCGAGCTGCATCTTGAGGCTGTCCTTGGCCGCCAAAAAGGCGTCCACGTGGTTCGAGGTCAGCGCCATCTCGCCCTTGCGGATGCGGTCCAGCAGCGACTCGAGCACGTGCGTGACTTCGCTCATGTCGCTCAAGCCGAAGGTCGACGCCCCGCCCTTGACCGAGTGGGCGGTGCGGAAGATCGCGTTCAGGTCTTCGGGGTCGGGCTGTGCCACGTCGACGCCCAGCAGCAGCCGTTCCATTTCGGCGAGCAGCTCTTCTGCCTCGTCGAAAAAGACCTGGTAAAACTGGCTGATGTCGATCGTCATGATGCTATCCCTTGTGTGGCCCGCTGCGTCATCGCTTAGCCAATGACTTTTTTAACGACTTCGATGAGGCGCTGCGGATCGAAAGGCTTGACCAGCCAGCCATTGGCGCCGGCGGCGCGGCCCTTGGCCTTCATCTCGTCCGACGATTCGGTGGTCAGCATCAGGATCGGGGTCTTGGCGTAGTTCGGCAGCGTGCGCAGCGTCTTGATCAGGGCCAGGCCGTCCATGCGCGGCATGTTCTGGTCGGTCAGCACCAGGTCCACGCTCTGCAGCTTGGCCTTGTCCAGGCCATCCTGGCCGTCGACGGCCTCGACCACGTTATAGCCAGCGGCCTTGAGACTGAACGCCACCATCTGGCGCAGCGAACTGGAATCGTCGACCGCGAGAATCGTTTTTGCCATGTTTTGCTCCTGCTGTTTTAAGTCCGGAGATCCGGTTATAGGTATGGTGGCCGTCGCACTCAGAAGAGTTCGATGTCCCCGCTTTCGAGATGCTGCTGTTCGACCGACTTGCGCAGCATGCTGCGCAGTTCGAGCGACTGGATCGCCAGCGCCATGCTGACCTTGCCGAGGCGCTCGACGATTTCGTCGCTGTCCGTTTCCGGTGCGATGTTCGCGCCATGTTCGCTCAGCGTGCCGAGGAATTCGCGCAGGCCGGCCACCCGGCGCAGCGTGCGGTCGATCAGCTGGCTGGTCATGTCCTGGAACTGCATGCTGGTGATCGCCGTGTTCACGTGCTGGCCGATTTCGCCGGACATGTCGGCCAGGTGGGCGCTGTCCTCCGCGCTCGGGGTGCCGCCCGCCAGCAGGCGGTTGATCGCTTCCTGGCGGGTGCCGACGGCCGAATGGATCGCCATGAAGCTGCTGGTGAGCTTGTCGATGGCTTCTTCCAGCAGCAGTTCGGTCTGCAGCAGGTCGGTCTCGACCTCGTTCAGGTGGCGGCGGCCGTGCACGGCCACGCCCGAGAGCAGGCGCTTCACGTGCGAACCGAGTATCTTTTTTCTTGTCATTGTCATTCTCCTGGCCGGCTAGTTCTTCACCGGCGCGCCGGCGGCGGCGAGGGCTGCTTCGGCTGCCGCCGCGGGTTGCTGCGCGGGCACCTCGATGCTGGCGTTGTCGCGCTGGACAGCCTCCTCGGTGCGCTTGTTCATCACGATGATGCTGATGCGGCGGTTGATCGGGTTGAACGGGTCGGCGCGGTCGAGGTGGGCGGCCGCGGCCAGGCCCACCACGCGCAGCACCTTGTCGTCCGACAGCCCGCCGCGCACCAGTTCGCGGCGCGAGGCGTTGGCGCGGTCGGCCGACAGTTCCCAGTTGCTGTAGCCGGCGTCGCTCACATAGGGCGTCGAGTCGGTGTGGCCCGACAGGCCGATCTTGTTCGGCACTTCGTTGAGCACCATGCCGATCACGTTCAGGATTTCGCGGGTATAGGGCTGCACCTCGGCACGGGCCAGCGCGAACATCGGGCGGTTCTGCTCGTCCACGATCTGGATCCGCAGGCCTTCGCTGGTGATATCGAGCAGCATCTGGTTCTTGTACTTCTTGAGCAGCGGGTTGACCTCGATGACCGACTCGATCTTGGACTTGAGCGACTGCAGGCGGTCGGCTTCGGCCTTGGCCACCTGGGCCTTGGCTGCTTCCAGGTTGTAGGTCTTGGAACTCGGGTCGATGTCGCCCTTCTTCACTTGTCCGTTGCGGCGCGTGAGGTCGGTGCCGCCGCCCTTGATGACCGAGGACGAGTCGCCGGAACCGGAGCCGCCCGCCATCGCCACCTTCAGCGGCGTCGCGAAGTATTCGGCGATGCCGTTCAGGTCGCCCTTGGCGGTCGAGCCGAGCAGCCACATGAGCAGGAAGAAGGCCATCATCGCCGTCACGAAGTCGGCGTAGGCGATCTTCCAGGCGCCGCCGTGGTGGCCGGCGGCGACCTTCTTGATGCGCTTGACGACGATGGGGCGCATGCCTTCATCGGCCATGGCGCCCTCCCGTCGTCAAGTCAGTGGAGTGAACAGGCATCGCGCGCTTATTTCTTCTTCTTGATGTGTTCTTCGAGCTCGGCGAAGGTCGGGCGCTCGGTCGAGTACAGCACCTTGCGGCCGAATTCGACGGCCAGCGCCGGCGCATAGCCGTTCAGGCTCGCCAGCAGCGTGACTTTCACGCACTGGAACATCTTGGTAGATTCCTCGAGTTTTTGTTCGAGGATGTTCCCCAGCGGGCTGACAAACGCGTAAGCCAGCAGGATGCCCAGGAAGGTGCCGACCAGCGCCTTCGCGATCAGGATGCCCAGCTCGGCCGGCGGCAGGCCCACCGATTCCATCGTGTGCACCACGCCCATGACGGCGGCGACGATACCGAAAGCCGGCAGGCCGTCGCCGATCTTGGCGATCACGTGCGCGGGAATCGCGCCTTCGTGGTGGTGGGTCTCGATCTCGTTGTCCATCAGGTTTTCGATCTGCATCGCGTCCATGTTCCCCGACACCATCAGGCGCAGGTAGTCGGTCATGAATTCGATGATGTGATGGTCGGCCAGCACGGCCGGGTACTTGGAAAACAGGGGCGAGGCGTCCGGCGCCTCGATGTCGCCTTCGATCGACATCAGGCCTTCCTTGCGCACTTTCGACAGCACGTCGAATTGCAGCGCCATCAGCTCCATATACATGTCGCGCGTGTACTGCGAACCCTTGAAGATGCTCGGGAAGGCCTTGGCGGTGGCCTTGACGTTCTTCATGGTGTTACCGACGAAGAAGGCGCCGACGGCGGCGCCGCCGATCATCAGGAGCTCGATCGGTTGCCACAGCGAAGCCAGGTGACCGCCGGCCAGGGCGAAGCCGCCGAAGACGCTGGCGCAGACGATGACGTAACCGATAATGACTAACAAGGGAATCCCGCTCCAGAAAGGCCGGGAAACGTTCCGCCGGCTCGCCAAACTAAAAAAGTGATTTCAAGCAAAGTTGATGCAGGGAACCACTCTATCGGGAGAATGGGCTACGGGCAAGCAAAAAGGCCGCTTTTGTCGCCTAAAAGTGCCAGATATGAAGGGCTGGGCCACCCTCTGTGGGATAGACGGTACGGTTCGGTAAACGATCGTCAATGCCGAATTCGTAACTGACCAGGATTGACCCGCGTTGCATTTCGCGCGCTGCCTTGCGCCAGAGGGCCGGCATGGCTGCCGGCGAGAGGTAGGCGAAGACCAGGTCGAAGCGGGAAAAGTCGAGCCGGTTGTAGTCGCCTCGCATGAAACGCGCACCGCTGCTCGAGAGCCGCGCGCGCAGGCTGCTGACGAACCAGGGCAGCGGCGCCAGCTCGATGCCCGTCGCCTCGATGCCGGGACGGCGCGCCTGTAGGTCCAGCACCAGGCCGCCCAGCCCGCTGCCGATGTCGATCACGCGCACCCTGCCCTCGGCCGGCAGCAGGGCGGCGACCGCATCCCACACGCGGCGGTTGGACGGGTAATACGGCACCTGGGTGCGGTAAGTCGACCAGTACAGCAGCAGCAGGAACAGGAAGATGGCGAGGAAGACCAGGGGCGGGACCGCCAGCTGGACCGTGCCGTACAGGGCCGGCGGGAACAGCAGCTGGATGAGGCGCCACCAGCTGGCCAGGCCCCGCCACCAGGTCAGGCCGGCGGCGAGCACGCCCTGCACCAGGGCGACGACAAGGTAGGACATCGGCAGGCCGCTGCTGGCCAGCAGCCAGACGCTCGCCAGGGTCAGGGGGAAAGCAGCGACCTGCAGCAGCAGCGCCGCAACGGCGGGTTTCACTCGGCCTGGTTGGCCGCCGCGTCGCGGGCGTCCTGCGCGTCCTGGGCGTCTTTCGCGTCCTTGGCCTTGCGCGTCTTGCCGGCGCGCGAAGGCATGTGGCACAGGCCGCACAGGTAGTCGGCATTCAGGTCGAGGGCGTTGACGATGAACTTGCCCTGGCACTTGCCGCAAGGGGCCAGTACCAGCATGCCGCTCTGGAAGAAGCGCACCAGGGTCCAGGCGCGTGTGAGCGACAGCAGCGGCTCTTCGCCCGGCTCGGGGGGCATTTGTTCGAGGTAGAGCTTGTAGGCCTTCATCACTGCCTGGATGCCGGTGGCGCCGGCATGGTCGACCAGGAAGTCATGGATATTGATGAAGAGCGAGGAATGGATGTTCGGCTGCCAGGTCAGGAACCAGTCCGTGGAAAACGGCAGCATGCCCTTGGGCGGAGAGACGCCCTTGAGTTCCTTGTAGAGCTTGAGCAGGCGCTCGCGGGAAAGCGAGACTTCGGTTTCGAGCAGCTGGAGGCGCGCGCCCAGGTTGATCAGCTCGATGGCAAGCCCGATTTCCTGCGCTTCGGATACGACGCTTTTCTTGCTCATATGTTCCCGCCCTGCGTGTCACGTGCGTTGCAGCCCCGGCGGAGCCGCAGTAACGGGAATTATACGATCTCTTCAGCTGGCTGGCCGGCCATCAGGATGGCGGCGTGCGACTGGGCCAGGCTGCGGTCCTTGGTGTGGCTGGTCAGCATCGACAGGATGGCGGTGTCGTCGAAGCGGAAGCGGGCCAGCATCATGTTGCCGCCGGCGAGCTTCAGGATCTGGGCGTTGCTCATGCCTTCGATCAGGTCGGCGATGTCGGCCGAGACGCCGAGACGGAAGATGGCGGTGACTTTGTCGGCACGGATCATCTGCTGCGCAAGCATCAGGTAGCTCAGGTTTGCGTCGCGAATTTCAGCCATCATGTCGTTCATCGTCATTTCTATCTCCGTATCCGTTATGTCGGCGACTTGTGTGTTGCCGATGAGATAGATTCTGACTGTGGAGCAACTTTTGAGGAATTGGACAAATTCTGTATTTTGCGTCCGATAATGACGTACAGGACCCGTAGGAGTTTGTCTGACAAACCCTGCTGGATCGCTCTGGCGCCCCTATGAAAAGAGGCTGGAGATGGTGCTGGACATGCGGCCGAGTTGTAGGCGCCTGACGGTGGATCTGTCGTGCGCTTGCTACGGTTTACGTCAAGCTTGAGAAGAACTTGAGGGTTTTCGCAAAATATTTTTTTGCATCCCCACACTGCCCTTCTACTTCTTTAACGGAGCGCCTGGCAGGAACTTTAGGGTTGTTCGAAAATATTTTTTCAAGACCCATTACTGCGCTTCTGGTAGGGGTAACGGCAGGCCTTTCGGGAACTTGAGGGTTTTTTTAGAAAAAATTTGAAAATAATGCGGGAGGTCCGGAAAGCTTGTCGTCGAGCCAACAAACCGGGACGCCGCCCCCCGGAACTTGCTACACTGCTGGCCTCAAGAAGCGTCAAGCCTCAACCATCCGTAAAGGCAGTGCATGGAATCCTTACGACTCTGGGACATCAGCCCCCTGATCTCGGCCGGCATCCCGGTCTGGCCCGGCGACACGCCCTTCGAGGCCGGTCCGACCTGGCAGATCGGCGCAGGCTGTCCGGTCCAGGTCAGCCGCATGACGATGACCACCCACCTCGGCGCCCATACCGACGCCCCCAGCCACTACGACCCGGCCGGCAGCAGCATCGACCAGGTCGACCTGCGCCCTTATATCGGCGCCTGCCGCGTGATCCACTGCACCGGCGCGGCGCTGGTCGAGCCGCGCCATCTGGAAGACAAGCTCGATCAGCTGCCGCCGCGCGTGCTGCTGCGCACCTACGAGCAGGCCCCGCAAGGCGCCTGGGACCCGTCCTTTCCCGCCATCGCCCCGGCCGCCATAGAACTGCTGGCCCGCCGCGGCGCCATCCTGGTCGGCACCGATGCCGCTTCGCTCGACCCGCAGGACTCGAAAACGCTCGACGCCCACCACGCGGTGCGCGCCGCCCGCATGGCCATCCTGGAAGGCATCGTGCTCGACGACGTGCCCGAAGGCGACTACGAGCTGGTCGCCCTGCCCCTGAAATTTGCCGGCATGGATGCCAGCCCGGTCCGGGCCATCCTGCGCGAACTGCCACGGAAAGAATCCGCATGACTGTCTCCCTTACCCGCGACGCCTGCGTGGCGCGCGACCAGCTCGATCCGCTGCGCGCCCTGCGCGCCCAGTTCGACCTGCCGCCCGGCGTCATCTACCTGGACGGGAACTCGCTCGGCGCCCGCCCGAAGGCGGCCCTGCAGCGCGCCCAGGACGTCGTCGCCCGCGAATGGGGCCATGACCTCATCAAAAGCTGGAACACGGCCGGCTGGTTCGACCTGCCCAAGCGCCTCGGCAACCGCCTCGCGCCCCTGATCGGCGCGCTGGAGGGCGAAGTCGCCGTCACCGACACCACCTCGCTGAACCTGTTCAAGGCGCTGGCCGCCGCGCTGCACCTGCAGGCCGATGGCCCGGGCCGCGAGCGCCGCACCATCGTCACCGAGCGCAGCAACTTCCCGACCGATATCTACATGGCCGAAGGCCTGGCCCAATGGCTGGCACGCGGCTACCGGGTGCGCCTGGTCGACTCGGTGGAAGAACTGCCCGCCGCGGTCGACGCCGACTGCGCGGTGCTGATGCTCACCCATGTCAACTACCGCACCGGCTACCAGCACGACATGACCGCCGTGACCCGTCACGCGCACGCGCACGGCGCGCTGGTGGTCTGGGACCTGGCCCACTCGGCCGGCGCGGTCCCGCTCGACCTGCAGGAAGCGGAAGCGGACTTCGCGGTGGGCTGCACCTACAAATACCTCAACGGCGGACCCGGCGCGCCGGCCTTCATCTGGGTGCCCCGGCGCCACCAGGAACGCTTCGCCCACCCGCTCACCGGCTGGTGGAGCCATGCCCAGCCCTTCGCGATGTCGCACGGCTTCACGCCCACCGACGGGATCGGCCGCGCCCTGTGCGGCACCCAGCCGGTGGTGTCGCTCGCCCTGGTCGAATGCGGGCTCGACGTGTTCGAGCAAACCTCGATGGCGGCGATCCGCGAGAAATCGCTGGCCTTGAGCGATCTGTTCATCGAGCTGGTGGAAACCAGCTGCGCCGGCCACCCGTTGGGCCTGGTAACGCCGCGCGAACACCAGCGCCGCGGCAGCCATGTCAGCTTCACCCATCCGCACGGCTATGCAGTGATGCAGGCCCTGATCGAGCGCGGCGTGATCGGCGACTACCGCGAGCCGGAGATCATGCGCTTCGGTTTTACCCCGCTGTACACGGGCTATGCCGACGTCTGGGACGCGGTGGCGATCCTGAAGGACATCCTCGACCGCAAAGCCTACGACGTGGCGCTCGAGCGCGGCGCGGTGACCTGAGGAGGCCCCATGGACGAGCAAACCAACAGCGGCCCTGGCTGCCCGATGGCCGCGGCCAGCACCAAACACAGCACCGAACCGAGCGCCGAGTGGCATGGCGCCAAGCTCGATTTCAAGGAATCGATGAGCTATGGCGACTACCTGGGCCTGGACCAGATCCTGTCGGCCCAGCACCCGCTCTCGCCCAACCACAACGAGATGCTGTTCATCATCCAGCACCAGACCAGCGAGCTGTGGATCAAGCTGATGCTGCACGAGATGCAGGCGGTGCGCCGCGCCATCCGCGAGAACAACCTGCCGCCGGCCTTCAAGATGCTGGCGCGCGTGGCGCGCATCATGGACCAGCTGGTGCATGCCTGGGACGTGCTGGCCACCATGACGCCGCCCGAGTACACGGCCATCCGGCCCTATCTCGGCGCCTCGTCCGGCTTCCAGTCCTTCCAGTACCGCCAGCTCGAATTCATCCTCGGGAACAAGAACGCGACCCTGGTCGGCGTGCACGAGAAATTCCCCGAGGCGCATGCGCTGCTGGCGCAGGAACTGACCGCTCCCTCCGTCTACGACGAGGCGGTGATGCTGCTGGCGCGCAGCGGCTTTGCGGTGGCGCCCGAACGTCTGGCGCGCGACTGGACCCGGCCGACCGAGCTCGATGACAGCGTCAAGGCTGCCTGGCTGGGCGTCTATCAGGACACGGAGCATCACTGGGCCCTGTACGAGCTGGCCGAAAAGCTGGTCGACCTGGAAACCGCTTTCCGCTTCTGGCGCTTCCGCCACGTGACCACGGTCGAGCGCATCATCGGCTTCAAGACCGGCACCGGGGGCACCTCGGGCGCGAGCTACCTGCGCAAGATGCTCGACGTGGTGCTGTTCCCGGAACTGTTCGCACTGCGTACGGCACTGTAATCGTCCAGCCGGGCTGGATGGGCATAAAAAAAGCCTCGCAAGGAGGCTTTTTTCATGAGACCGGGCATGCCGCCGGTCCGCTGGCACATCAGCCGGTAACGGGCTGGAATGCATCTTCCACCAATTCTTCGAACCATGTAGGCTCCGCTTCTTCCGGCAATGCCGGTTCAAGCTGTTCGACTTCTTCGACGGTCGGTGGGCAGACAAGCAGGCATTTCGGCCGGGCTGGGGTTGCCATGGCCGAGGTGGCAAATGCAGCGACGGCGATGGCAAGAACGATTTTTTTCATTGCTGGTCCTGGTTGACAGTTGGGGAATTGAGCGCGTTTGTATTTCGGCTTGGAAACAGTATAGTCATGCGGACGCAAGGAAACAATGCACGGCGGGTAGAGCGTTGCGCCCAGAGATGTCGCCCGGAAATTGGCTTGGCCTGTCATGCCCAACCGGGTGTATGATCGCGTTGTTGTCATGATTTACAGAAACAATGCCATATTTGCATGACCCGCTCGAGCGTCCATTTTCGCTCTATCTCGACTTGACCCGGCTGCTGGCCGCGGTCATGGTCGTGCTCGCGCATTTCGACTTCTTCGGCATCATTCCGGCCGGCGCCTGGGGCGTCCTGCCGCACATGGGCCGCGAGGCGGTGATCGTGTTCTTCGTGCTGTCGGGCTTCGTGATCGCCGCCAGCACCGCGCAGCGCCGCCCGAGCGCGCGCGGCTATGCGGTGGCGCGCCTGTCGCGCCTGTATTCGGTGGTGCTGCCCCTGCTGCTGCTGGCCTTCGTCTGCGCCGCGCTGCTGCGCACCCTGGCCGGCTTCGAGTCGACCTCCGACTACACGCTCGACAAGATCTACCTCTACCTGCCCTTCCACCTGCTGTTCCTCGGCGAGCACTGGCAGCTGGCGGAAGTCCCGCCCTTCATGCTGCCTTACTGGTCGCTCGGCTACGAAGCCTGGTATTACCTGCTGTTCGGCGTGGCCTGCTACCTGCGCGGCATGCGCCGCAGCGTGGCCGTGGCGCTGGTGCTGGCCATCATGGGATACAAGCTGTGGCTACTGCTGCCGGTCTGGCTCAGCGGGGTCTGGCTCAGCCGCTACTATCGCCGCCACAGCGGCCCGCTCATGAGGACCGGCACGGCGCGCCTGGGCTGGCTGGCCAGCGTGCTGGCCTTCGGCCTGTATGCCGCCCTCGACATCGAAGGCAGCCTGCGTGCAGCGACCCTGGCCTGGTGGCCCTTGCCTTCCCTGCCGCTGGGCAGCGCCGACCGCTTCGTCTCCGACTACCTCGTGTGCGCCATCGTGCTGGCCAACTTCGCCTGCGCGCGCGACGCCCGCTTCGACGCGCTGCTGCGCTTCGCGCCAAGCTGGCAACTGGCCGCCTCGCATACCTTTACCCTTTACCTGTCGCATGCGCTGGTAATCGAGATATGGCTGGCGCTCTATCCGCACGATGCGCGCTCCAGCCTCGACCTGCTGGCCGTGACCGCCCTGATCGTCGCCGCCACGGTGGCGCTGGGCGCCGTGACCGAGCGAAGGCGCCAGGCCTACCGCGCCTTGTTCGAACGGCTGCTGGGCGCGGGGAGCCGGCCTGCGGTGGCGCCCTCCGTCGTGGCCGGCCCCAACGGCTGACGCGTCACCTGCTCCGCCACGCGTTTCGACGTACAATCGGCCTTGATCTTTTACCAAGGGCGGAGGCGTAATGAAGTGCGACGTACTGATCGTGTCGGGCCTGTGGAATTCCGGTCCCGAGCATTGGCAAACCCAATGGCAGGGCCGCTACCCGCGCTGGACCAAGGCCGCACACCGCGACTGGAACTGCCCTGAACGCGACGAATGGGTGGCCGAGCTCGACGCGGCCATCGCCGCTTGCCAGGGCGCGCCGATCCTGGTGGCGCACAGCCTGGGCTGCATGCTGGTGGCGCACTGGGCCCGGAGCGGCTCGCCGCTGAAGGTGGCCGGGGCTTTCCTCGTGGCGCCAAGCGACGTCGAGGCGGCGTCCTATCCGATTCCGGCCAACGGTTTCGCGCCGATCCCCCAGGCCGCCCTGCCCTTCCCGAGCATGGTGCTGGCCAGCACCAACGATCCCTACATGACGCTCGAACGCGCGCGGACCCTGGCGTCGAACTGGGGCAGCCGGCTGGTGGAGATCGGCCAGGCCGGCCACGTGAACACCGAATCCGGCCACGGTCCCTGGCCGGAAGGCGAGCTCCTGCTGCAGGACTTCTGCACCGAGATCGGGCAGTAAGCCAGCATGACGATCCTGACGAGCGCGCGCCTGCGCCTGGAACCGGTCTGCCTCGATCACTATGCGGGCCTGCGCCTGCTCAACGCGGACCCGCGGGTCGTGCGCTTCATCGGCGCCAAGCCCGAGACGCCGGAAGACACCCTGGCCATGATCGAACGCGTACAGGGCCGCTGGCAACGCTTCGGCTATTCGTGGTGGAGCTTCATCGAGCAGGAATCCGGCGAACTGGTAGGCGCCGGCTGCATCCAGCACCTCGGCCACGATCCGGCCAATGCCCATGAAATCGGCTGGCGCCTGCGGCCCGACCGCTGGGGACGGGGCTACGCGACGGAAGCGGCGCGGCGCATGGCGGCGTTTGCGTTCGACGACTTGCAGGCGCCGCGGCTGGCGGCGATCTGCGACCCGGCGAATACCGATTCCGCGCGCGTGATGCAGCGGCTCGGGATGCAGTACCGGGGCGAGGAAACCTGGAATGCGCAGGTGGTGTCGGTCTACGAACTCGGCGCCGAGGCGTGGCGCTCTGCCAGGACTACCTAGCCAGGCCCAGCTCCGCGACCAGGTGCGCCGCCGGCACCAGGCCGGTCTCGTTCGGTCCGATCGCGTGGACCTGCGCGGGCGGAATGCTGTACAGGCGTCCCGGACGGACCAGCACCTGCCCATCGCGCTCGATGGCATAGGTCCACTGCGTACGGCCGCCATCCTCGACGACCAGCAGCAGTTCTTTCGTCAGGCGGAAGGTCGGTCCCCACTCGCCAATCGTGGCCTTGATCGTGCGGGTCGCGCCCAGGTGGCCGGCGAACACCTTGCCGACCCTGAATTCGGTGGCCTGGCAACCGCCCGAATTCGTCACGCACACCGTGACCACGCCATCCGCGCGCGGCGCGCTGACCGGGCAGGGATCCGGGCATCCTCGCGCGCCGTAGGGCCGGAATTCGATGCGCTCGATGCGTCCGGCATAGACCAGCGGATCGGCCCATGCGGGTGCGGCGCACGACAACAGGAGAGCGGCAGCCAGGAGTCGCGACATGGTGCTCCAATCGGGTAACGGAAAAAAACATCCTACCCGTTTTCATGGTCCGCGCCACCGGCACGGCCGCATTTTATGCCGCGCAAATGAAATGCTTTCCAGGCCGTCGATTTGCTCGTCGAGCCGGGGCTGCCTGCGATATCGTCGCGGGTTCGAGGATGCTAAGGACAGCAATGAAAACCTACCACGGCAGCTGCCATTGCGGCAGCGTGCGATTCGAAGCCGACATCGATCTCGCCCAGGGCACGATCAAGTGCAACTGCACGATCTGCACCAAGATGCGCTTCTGGGCGGCGCAGGTGCCCACAAGTTCGTTTCGCTTGACCAGCGGTGCGGACGTGCTGCGCGAATACCGCTACGCCACGCGCCGCGACGCGCACTATTTTTGCGGCCAGTGCGGCATCAACACCTTCTCCACGGGCGAATCGGCGGCGCTGGGGGCCTTCCATGCGGTTGTGCTGGCCTGCCTGGACGACGCGTCGCCGCAGGAACTGGCGGCCGCGCCGGTGCGCTACCTGGACGGGCGCAACGACAACTGGACCACGCCGCCGCTGGAAGTGCGCCATCTCTGAAACGGGGACGTAAAAAAACCGGGGCGCGCGGCCCCGGCTCCATGGACGACTGAAGCAGCGTCTTACGCCGCCGTCGCCAGCAGCATTTCGTTCAGGCGCTTCACGAAGGACGCCGGATCGCTCAGGCTGCCGCCTTCGGCCAGCATCGCCTGGTCGAACAGGATGTGCGACCAGTCGCCGAAGCGCGCGCCGTTCGCATCCTCGTACTTCAGGCGCGTGACCAGCGGGTGGTTCGGGTTGATCTCGAGGATGGGCTTGGATTCCGGCGCATCCTGGCCAGCGGCCTTGAGCATGCGCAGCAGGTTACCCGACAGCTCGTTCTCGTCCGCGACCAGGCAGGCCGGCGAATCGGTCAGGCGGAAGGTCACGCGCACGTCCTTGGCCTTGTCGCCCAGGGCAGCCTTCATCTTCTCGACCAGTTCCTTGTAGCCGGCTTCGACCTCGAGGTGTTCCTTCTTTTCCGCCTCGTCTTCCAGCGAACCGAGGTCCAGGCCGCCCTTGGCCACCGACACCAGTTCCTTGCCTTCGAACTCGCTCAGGAAGGACAGCATCCACTCGTCCACGCGGTCGGTCATGAGCAGCACTTCGACGCCCTTCTTGCGGAAGATCTCCAGGTGCGGGCTGTTCTTCGCGGCGTTGAAGCTGTCGGCGGTGACGTAGTAGATCTTGTCCTGGCCTTCCTTCATGCGGCCCACGTAGTCGCCGAACGACACGGTCTGTTCGCTCGAGTCATTCGACGTCGAGGCAAAGCGCAGCAGCTTGGCGATGCGGTCCTTGTTGGTCGCGTCCTCGCCGATGCCTTCCTTGAGCACCTGGCCGAACTCTTTCCAGAAGGTCGTGTACTTGTCCTTGCCCGCCTGCTCGTCCGCGTTCGCCATTTCTTCCAGCATGCCCAGCACGCGCTTGGTCGAGCCTTCGCGGATCACCTTGACGTCGCGCGATTCCTGCAGGATCTCGCGCGAGACGTTCAGCGGCAGGTCGCTCGAGTCGATCACGCCCTTGATGAAGCGCAGGTAGGTCGGCATCAGCTGCTCGGCGTCGTCCATGATGAAGACGCGCTTGACGTAGAGCTTGATGCCGGCGCGCTTGTTGCGGTCCCACAGGTCGAACGGCGCGTGGCTCGGCACGAACAGCAACTGGGTGTACTCGCTGCGGCCCTCGACCCGGTTGTGGGTATAGGTGAGCGGCTCCTGGAAGTCGTGCGAGACGTGCTTGTAGAACTCGTTGTACTGCTCGTCGGTGATGTCCGCCTTGTTGCGGGCCCACAGCGCGCTGGCCTGGTTGACGGTCTCGTATTCGTCCTTGAGGACGGTCTGCTTCTTCTCTTCGTCCCATTCCTCTTTCTGCATCACGATCGGCAGCGAGATGTGGTCCGAATACTTGCGGATGATCCCCTTGAGCTTCCACGCCGACAGCATCTCTTCTTCGCCGGCGCGCAGGTGCAGGATCACGTCGGTGCCGCGGCTGGTCTTCTCGATCGGCTCGACGCTGTAGTCGCCCTCGCCGGCCGATTCCCAGCGCACGCCTTCGGAGGCGAAGGCGCCGGCGCGACGGGTGTTGACGATGATTTTCTCGGCCACGATGAAGCCCGAGTAGAAGCCCACGCCGAACTGGCCGATCAGCGCCGCGTCCTGCTGCTGGTCGCCCGAGAGCTTGCTGAAGAATTCCTTGGTGCCCGACTTGGCGATGGTGCCCAGGTGCGAGACGACTTCGTCGCGGCTCATGCCGATGCCGTTGTCCGAAATCGTGATGGTGCGCGCATCCTTGTCGAAGGACACCTTGATCTTCAGCTCATGGTCGTTACCGAACAGGGCATCGTTGTTGATCGCCTCGAAGCGCAGCTTGTCGGCTGCGTCGGATGCGTTCGAGATCAGTTCGCGCAGGAAGATCTCCTTGTTCGAATACAAGGAGTGGATCATCAGTTGCAGCAGCTGTTTTACTTCTGCTTGGAAGCCAAGGGTTTCTTTTTCGGCGACAGCCATGTTATTTCCTCAAGGGTGGTTCTGGTTGATAGACTGGTGCGATATTGGGATCGCAAGATGCTTTTCAAGGGGTATTTGTAACGGGAAATTTTCTTTCATATGGCGCGGCTGGATGAAATATTCTTTCATCGAGAAGATGCGCCATGGCGATCGCCGCCCCATCGTGGCGGATCGCCTTTTTCAATGCGCCCACCACCGGGCTTGTCAACTGAGGACATCGACATGAAACACTGGCGGATCTCCGCACCTGCCCTTGCCTTTGCATGCCTGGCTGCGAGCTTCACACCGGCAGCGGCCGGCGAACCCGCCGACCATCCGGCCGAGCTGGCGCCAGGCATCGCGGTAGCCGGTCAGCTACGCGAGGCGGACCTGCCCTTGCTGAAAGCGAAGGGCTACACCACCATCATCAACCTGCGCCCGGATGGCGAAGGGCCGGACCAGCCGCCGTCGGCAGTCATGGCGTCGAGGGCGCACACGCTGGGACTGCGCTTCTCGTCCATTCCGGTCCGTCCCGGCAGCATTCCCGGCGAGGCCGTCGACAAGCTGCGGGGCGAACTGCAAGCTGCCCAGGCAAGCGGCCCGGGGCACGTGCTCATCTACTGCCGCAGCGGCAGCCGCGCGGCCCGCGCCTGGGCCCTGGCCGAAGCGTCGCGTCCGGGTGGGCGGGATGCCGGCGCCATCATGGGCACAGTCCGGATGGCCGGCCAGTCGGCGGACGACCTCGGCGACGCGCTGCGCCAGCGGGTCGAGCGGCGCGGCACGGCGGGGCCGGCGGTGCGATGACCGGACACGCTAGACGGAGCGTGCAATTGCATGCGCATGACACATGCTTGCGGCCGTCAAGCATGTGTTGGCTGGGAACCCAGCGCGCCCATCAATTGTGAATATATTTCGCAAACACGTCACTGAAATCGCGCTTGGTATGCGTTTCGAACATGGCCGTATTCAGTGCCTCCAGCAGTTCCTGATACTGGCTGACCAGGCTGCCCGCCCCCGGGGCGATATTGAGCTTGTGTACCGAGGCCGTGGCGTCGAGCGTGCGCAAGGCATTCTCGCGCGACAGTGCATCGCGCACCTGCTGCTTGCCGATCGAGATCAATGCCTTGTAGATGTCCTTGACCTGCTCGATGAAAGACTTCTTGACGTCGATCGAGAACAGCGTGTTGTCCAGCTTGAACTTGAGCTCGACATCCATGTCGAGCGTGCCGGCAGTCTCGATGCTGACGCCGGAAACGTTATGGGACGCATAGTCGTAGCGTTTGATCGTGCGCTTCGACGACACGGCCGAGTCGCCGTCGACGTGGATCAGCGCCAGGTTGGTAAAGCAGTACTCGTCCTTCTTGCTCTTGATGAGAAAGAAAATCTGTTCCCCGTCTTCGCTGAAGAGGTAATCGTCGGCATCGACCTTGCTGTAGTCGGCGGGGCCGACGATGACACCGATGTCGCTGATGCCCAGTGCTTCCGACGCGAATTTCTTGAACATGGCCGCCCTCTCTTGATGAAAACGGCTACATTAGCATCGTTTGACGACCGCAAATATTCGCCGCGGGTAGGCGGCCGGATTTTTTTCGTCCAGGCCCAGGCCAGGCGCTGCCGCGAACGAGAACGATGGGCAGGGCGAGCGCCAGGTCGTACAATACCGGCTCTTTATCATGCAACCTGGGAACGCCATGTCCGTCTACGACAAACTCAAAGAACTGAACATCACCCTGGCCGCGCCGGCCACCCCGGCCGCCGCCTACGTCATGTACGTGCAGACCGGTAACCTGGTCTTCATCTCGGGCCACATCGCCAAGAACGCGGACGGTTCGCCCAACGCCGGCATCCTCGGCCGCGACAAGACCACGGCGGACGGCCAGGCCGCCGCACGCTCGGTCGCGATCGACCTGATGGGCACCCTGCAGGAAGCCGTCGGCGGGGACCTGGGGCGCGTCAAGCGCATCGTCAAGGTGATGAGCCTGGTCGCCTCGACCCCGGAATACAACGAGCAGCACCTGGTCACCAACGGCTGCTCGGAACTGATCGGCGAAGTCTTCGGCGACGCCGGCAAGCACGCGCGCTCGGCCTTCGGCGTGGCTTCGCTGCCGCGCGGTACCTGCGTCGAGATCGAAATGATCGCCGAGGTCGCTTAAAACAATTGTTTAAACAAATATGACATTTGTTTAAACCTATCGGTAGCGAGCCGGGCCTACCCGGACCGGCTCTTTCCAAAGCCGCCTACCCGGCGTGCTTTATAATGGCCCGGCACTACCGTGCGGTCCCTTCCTGTCAGTGAGAACAGTATGAAAATCGAGAATCCAAATCCCATCCAGTGGCAATTTTCGGAGCGCGCGCAGCAGCTGCAAAGCTCGTTCATCCGCGAAATCCTGAAGATCACCCAGCGTCCGGAGATCATCTCCTTCGCCGGCGGCCTGCCTTCGCCAGCCACCTTCCCGGTCGAGCGCATGAAAGCCGCTTACGATAAGGTGCTGAGCGAAGCCGGCAAGGTCGCGCTGCAATACGGCCCGACCGACGGCTACGCGCCACTGCGGGAATGGATCGCCAACTCGCTCTCCACGGAAGGTTCGCGCATCCTGCCCGAACAGATCCTCATGACCTCGGGTTCGCAGCAGGCGCTCGACCTGCTGGGCAAGGTCCTGGTCGACGAAGGCAGCCGCGTGCTGGTCGAAACCCCGAGCTACCTCGGCGCGCTGCAGGCCTTCTCGGTCTACCGTCCCGAATTCAAATCGGTCGACACCGACGACCACGGCCTGGTGCCCTCGTCGATCGCTGCGGTGGCCGACGGCGCGCGCATGCTGTACTCGCTGCCGAACTTCCAGAATCCGACCGGCCGTTCGCTGTCGCTCGAGCGCCGCCACGAGCTGGTCGAGACCTGCGCGCGCTTCGGCATCCCGCTGATCGAGGACGACCCGTATGGCGCCCTGTCGTACAAGGGCGAGCCGATGCCGAAGATGGTCGCGATGAACCCGGACGGCGTGATCTACATGGGTTCCTTCTCGAAGGTGCTGACCCCCGGCATTCGCCTGGGCTACGTCTGCGCCCCGCTGCCGCTGGTGCGCCGCCTCGAGCTGGCCAAGCAGGCGGCCGACCTGCACACCGCCCAGCTCACGCAGATGGTCGTGCACGAAGTGGTCAAGGACGGCTTCCTCGAGCAGCACATCCCGACCATCCGCAAGCTGTACGGCGACCAGTGCCAGGTGATGCTCGACGCCATGGCCGAACACTTCCCAAGCGGCGTGACCTGGACCAAGCCCGAAGGCGGCATGTTCATCTGGGTGACCCTGCCAAAGAGCATCGACGCCATGAAACTGCTGGACCAGTCGCTGGCCGCCCGCGTGGCCTTCGTGCCGGGCGCGCCCTTCTACGCCAACAACCCGGCCAGCAATACGCTGCGCCTGTCCTTTGTCACGGTGCCGCCGGAACGCATCCGTGAAGGCATCGCCGTCCTCGGCAAGCTGATCGCCGGCATGCTGTAAAGACCTACTGCGGGCGCGCTCCAGGGCCGCCCGCAGGACGACCGGCAGTTACTTGCCGAGAGTCAACTTCAAGTTGTAGCACCGCAACAGCAATGTTTCTTGGGGAAACGATAGTTGCCGAAGGCGAAGACGATGGGAGTATGATCTCCATCAGTCCGAACCGGCCTTGACCCCCATGAATCATCCTGCTTTCGCCCTCCCCGCGCCCGCGCGCCAGGCCGCGATCCTGATCGTCGACGATGCCCCCGCCAGCCTCGGGCTGCTGCAGGATATCCTGCGTGGCCAGGGCTATCGCACCTTTGTCGCCACCTCCGGCGAACGCGCGCTCGACCTTGCCGGCCGCGTCCAGCCCGACCTGATCCTGCTCGACGTAATGCTGCCCGGCCTGGATGGCCTGGAAACCTGCAGCCGCCTGAAAAACCAGCCGAGCACCGCCGACATCCCCGTCATTTTCGTCAGCGCCTGTTCCGATACCGACGACATCGTCGCCGGCTTCGACCGCGGCGCAGCCGACTACATCGCCAAGCCGCTGCGCCTGCCGGAAGTCTGCGCCCGCGTGCGCGCCCAGCTGCAGATCCGCTCGGCCAACCAGTCGCATACCCAGCAGGTCAAGCGCCTGCGCATGATCGTCGAGGGCATGGACGAGGGCCTGATGCTGCTCGGCCAGGACGGCCGCATCCAGTACGCCAACCCGGCCAGCGAGCGCTGCCTGGGCTACACCGACCGCGAACTGGCCGGGCGCCTGCTGTCCGAGCTGGTGGCCGAACCCGCCGCCGGCGAAGTCGCCGCCTGGTTCGGCAGCATGGACGACGGCATGCAGGAGCGCTGCCGCGGCACCCGCGAAGTACTGCTGCGCCAGCCCGACGGCAGCCTGCGCGCCATGGACCTGAACCTGTCTCCAATGACCACCGGCGAGCAGCTCTGGGTCGCCATGCTGCACGACATCACCCACCATAAGCAGTCGGCCAACGCGCTGCAGCGCGCGGCGCTGGCCGACCCGCTCACCGGCATCGCCAACCGGCGCCATTTCGACGCCTGCCTCGAACGCGAATGGCAGCGCGCGATGCGCAATGCCAAGCCGCTGTCGCTGCTGGTGATCGACGTCGACCACTTCAAGCTGTACAACGACCTGTTCGGCCACGCCGCCGGCGACCAATGCCTGCAGGCGGTGGCCAGCGCGCTGCAGGCGCACGCCCTGCGCGCCACCGACCTGGCCGCGCGCTACGGCGGCGAGGAATTCGTGCTGCTGCTGCCGGATACCCCGCATGCCGGAGCGGCCAAGGTGGCCGAAGCCATCCGCGCCGACGTCGAGCGCCTGCGGGTGCCGAACCCGCGCTCGACTACCCTGGAATTCGTCACCGTCAGCGTGGGCGCGGCGACCATCGTGCCGACCAATTTCGACGAGCTGCGCTCGCTGTTCCTGGCCGCCGACCGCGCCATGTACGACGCCAAGGCGGGCGGACGCAACCAGGTACTGGCCGTGGGCGCCGGCTATGCCTGGGACGCGATGAGCCGCGCGCTGGCGCGCTGAACTAGAGCTGCTTCGGGTAGCCGGTGATGCGCGCGATATCGCGGTACATCGGCTGCAGCCGCCGGTACATCTTCAGGTAGACCTCGCGGTACAGCCGCTCGTAGACGGCGTGGTTGGCCGCGATCGGCTCGAACACCTTTCCCACCCGCGTCATCGCCGCGATCGCCGTCGTGAAGTCCGGGTGCAACCCCAGCCCCACCGCCGCATCGATGGCCGCGCCCAGCCCCGAGGTTTCGTACACGTGCGGGCGCGAGGTGGGCAAGCCGAAGATGTCGGCGGTGAGCTGCATCGCCGCATCGCTCTGCGAGCCGCCGCCCGACACGCGCAGCTCGGTGATGCGGACGCTGCTGCGGCGCTCGATGCGCTCCTTGCCTTCGCGCAGCGCATAGGCCAGTCCCTCCAGGATCGCGCGGTAGACGTGGGCGCGGGTGTGCACGTCGCCGAAGCCGATGATCGCGCCCTTGGCTTCGCGCCCCGGCACCCGGATGCCAGGGGTCCAGTAAGGCTGCAGCATCAGGCCCATCGAGCCCGGCGGCACGGCATTGGCCAGTTCGTCGAACAGGCGCTCCGGCGCCACGTCTTCGAGCAGCGCGCGCGACTGCTCGTGGTGGCCGAACTGCTCCTTGAACCAGCTCACCATCCAGTAGCCGCGAAACACCTGCACTTCGGTGCTGTAGGCGCCGGGAATCGCGGCCGGATAAGGCGGCACGAAAGGCGTCACTTCCACATAGCGCGTGCTGGTGGTGTTGATGGTGGCCGTGGTGCCGTAGCTCAGGCAGCCGACGTCCGGCGCGCTGCACCCTGCCCCGATCACTTCGCAGGCCTTGTCGGCGGCCGCGGCCAGCAGCGGCAGGCCTTGCGGGATGCCGGTCGCCAGCGCCGCGTCCAGCGTGATCTCGCCCAGGCGCGACCCGGGCTCGAACAGCTCGGGCAGCATGCGCGGCTCCACCGCCAGCGCCTGCCATTTCCAGTCGCGTCTCGCGGCCCACTTGCGGCGCCGGTAGTCGAAGGGAATATAGGCCACCTGCGAGCCGGTCGAATCGGCGTAGCGCCCGCACAGCCGGAAATTCAGGTAGCCCGACAGCAGCAGGAACTTGTGGGTCGCTTGCCAGACGTCCGGCTGGTGGGCGCGGATCCAGTTGATCTCGGCCTCGCCGCGGAAGTAATCGATGGTGCCGCTCACCCGCGCCAGCCGGAAGGCCGTTCGCCACAGCGGGCCGATGGGCGGCACGGTCCCGGTGCGGCGCTGGTCGAGCCAGGTGATGGCCGGGCGCAGCGGCTTGCCCTGGCTGTCGACGTTGATCACGGTGCCGCGCTGGGTGGTCACGGCCACGCCCTTGATGCGGCCGCGGTCGGCGCCGGGTTGAAGCCACAGTTCCCTACAAGCCTGGCACAGGGCCTGCCAGAAGCCTTCCGGATCGTGCTCGGCCCAGCCGGGGTGCGCGCTCGTGTAGTCCAGAAGCTGCACCTGCGACCTGGCGACGATCTCTCCCTGCAGGTCGAACAGCAGCGCGCGCACGCTTTGCGTGCCGTTGTCGATGGCCAGGATCAGGGGTTCAGGCATGGGGTGGCTCGTTCTCGTGGGTGGTGGGGATGCCGTAATGCGCCTGCCACAGCGCGAGGTAGGCTGCCTGCTCCGCCTCCCAGCGGGCGTCGCTCCAGCCGAGTTCCGGCTGGCAGATGGCGCGGATGCGGGCCAGGTGCGCGGCGCCGCCGGCGCGCAGCAGCAGCCCCAAGCGGGTGCGGCGCAGCAGCAGGTCTTCCAGGCGGTGAACGGCTTCGCTGCGCGCGGCCCAGCGCAGTTCGGCCCAGTGCGTGAGCGTGCCGGGAACGAGCTCCAGCTCGCCCGCCTGGGCGGCGTCGACAAGCGCCTGCGCATGGCGCCCATGGCGGCCCGCCAGGCGCAGCAGGAGTCCGTTCGTGAGCCTGCGCGGCCCCCTGGGCGGCGGCTGCGCGGCGAAGATGGGCCGCGGCGCCAGGTCCGCGCGCCACTGCGGCAACTGGCGCGCCACGTGGCCCAAGGCGGCCAGGGCGATGGCGCGGAAGGTGGTCAGCTTGCCGCCGGTGACGGCGACCAGCCCGGGCTCGTCCCACACCATGTGTTCGCGCGCTTCCTTCGAGGGCGCGGCGCCCGTGCCGCTGTCGAGCACCGGGCGTACGCCCGCATAGGTGGCCACGACGTCGCCGTCCTGCAAGTGAGCTTGCGGGAACTGCGCGCGCAGGGCCGCCATCAGGTAGTCGAATTCGCCGCGCGTGATGCGCGCTTCCTGCGCCAGGGCCTCGCCATGGTCTACATCGGTGGTGCCCACCAGGGTCACGCCCTCCCAGGGAAACGCGAACACCGGCCGGCCATCGCTTGGGTGCATCAGGCTGACCGCCTGCGCCAGCGGCAGGCGCCAGGCCGGCAGCACCAGATGGCTGCCGCGCAAGGGGCGCAGGCGCGGCGCCCGGCCCTGGCCGGGCAGCGCGCAGGCCCAGGCGCCGGTGGCGTTGACCACGACGCTTGCCCGCACTTCGCTCGAGGCGCCCGTGCGCCCGTCGCGCAACCGCGCGCCCGTCACCCGGCCGTCCATGCGCAGCAAATCCTCGACCGCGACATAATTGCGCGCCTCGGCGCCATGGCTGCGCGCTTCGTCCAGCACGCGCAGCACCAGCCGCGCATCGTCGGTCTTGGCGTCCAGGTAGCGGATGCCGCCGGCCAGGCCGGTCCGGTCGACGTTCGGCGCCAGCATCGCGAACGCGTCGGCGTCGAGCCAGTGGGGTTCACGCCGCCCGGCCATCAGGTCGTAGATGGCCAGGCCGGCGAGGAAACTGCGGCGCTTGCGCGGGCTTGCGCCATAGTCGGCAAACGCGAAGCTTTGGGGCTCGACCAGGCCGGGTGCATCGCGCAGCAGGGCTTCGCGTTCGCGCACCGACTCGCGCGTCAGGCGCAGCCGCCCTTCGGCCAGGTAGCGCAGGCCGCCGTGCACCAGCTTGGACGAGCGGCTGGAAGTGCCCCAGGCGAAGTCGCGCTGCTCGACCAGCAGCGCCCTCAGGCCGCGCCGCGCCGCTTCCAGCAGGATGCCGGCGCCGGTGATGCCGCCGCCGATCACGAGCACATCTACTGGCTCGGGCTTCATGGCGCGAGCAGCTTGCCGGGGTTCATGCGCCCCTCGGGATCGACATGCCTGAACAGGGCCCCCATCGCACCCAGCCCCAGCTCGCCTTTTTCGGCCGCCAGCCAGGGCGCGTGGTCCACGCCCACGCCGTGCTGGTGGCTGATGGTGCCGCCCGCCGCGACGATGGCGGCCGACACGCTGTCCTTGAGCAGTCGCCAGCGCGCCAGGTCCGCCGCGTAGTTGCCGGCCAGGCGGAACACGAAGGTCGAATACACGCTGGCGCCCTGCGGATAGAGATGCGACAGGTGGGTATAGGCATGCACCTTCTCGCCCAACGCGTCGAACGCCTCCCTGGCGGCGCGCTCGATGCCTTCCATGGCCTGAGTCACGCGCGGCCAGTCGACCGCCGTTTCCACCGTATCGATCGCATAGCCCTGGGCCCAGGCCGCATTGCGCAGGTAGACGCTGCGGTAGCGGTTGCGGCGCCAGCGCTCGCCGAGGCCCCGCCCCACGTGCACGCCGCGGGTGCGACGCGCGATGCCAAGGGCCGCGCGCAGGGCCGGCACCGCCTGTGAACGCGCGCCGCTGGCGCCGATCATCAGCATGCACTTGCCCTCCCTGCAGCCGCGTAGCGACAGCCACCCCTCGAGCAGTTTCACCAGCTTCGGATGTCCGGCCAGGGTCAGCATCGTGGTGGTCTCGATGGCGTTCGACAGCCGCAGCATCGACAGGGGCAGCCGCGCCTGCGCCAGCTCGCGCACAGCCGAAAGCGCGCGTTCCCAGTCCGGGAAGAACACCGCATGGAAGGCCTCGTGCTCCGGCAGGCGGCTGATACGCACCGTGGCCTCGGTGACGACGCCGAGGCGCCCTTCGGAGCCGAGCACCATCTCCCGCAGGTCGATGCCGGCGCTCGATGCCGGAAAGGTCGGGATATCCAGGGTGCCGCTGGGCGTCTCGACCCGGCCGCCGGCAAACAGCTGCTCGATGCGCCCGTAGCGCAGCGACTGCTGGCCCGAGGAGCGCGTGACGATCCAGCCGCCCAGGGTCGAGTATTCGAAGGATTGCGGGAAGTGGCCGAGGGTGTAGCCGTGGGCGCGCAGCTGCGCCTCCAGGTCGGGACCGGTGACGCCGGCGCCAAACGTCGCCAGCTGGGAGTCGCGGTCGAGCGAGACCATGGCGCGCATGCGCCGCATGTCGATGCTCAGGGTCGGGCGCGCCGTTTGCTGCACGCCCAGGTGCCCGGCCACGCTGGTGCCGCCGCCATAGGGGATGATGTCGGCGCCCTGGCTGCCTGCAAAGGCCAGCAGCGCGCGCACCTCGTCGTTTGATTCCGGCCAGGCGACGCCGTCGGGCGCGGCATCGATGCGGCCATGGCGCAGGCGCAGCCAGTCGGGCAGGCTCTGGCCGTGGGCATGCAGCAGGCGCGCGGGTGCGCCGGCGTCGACCAGCGGATGCGGCGCCAGGCGGCCAGGTGCGAGCTGCGCGCAGACGTCGTCGAAGCTGGCGTCCCGCGGCGGCGTCCCCTGCCCCAGTTTGTCGGCCAGGAAGGCCTGCGCCTGCCCACCCAGCGGCATATCGATCGCATCGTCACCCCAGCCATTCCAGCGCCGCATGTTCTTTTCCCCTTATACTCGGTCGTGTCACTTATGCCAGAGTAAGCGTCCATCACTCTACCGTATTGCGCTTTCATGTCACATCTTTGCTCCATCGCGCCAGCCGCCGCCTTCGATGCCGGCCGGGTCACCTGCGCCTACCTGCAGCCGCTCATCGAGACCGCCGCCAGCCGCGGCGTCGATGCGGCGCAGCTTGCGGTGGCAGCCGGCTTGCCTGCCGAAGCCTTGCGCTGCCAGCCCGATTCGCTGGCCGCGCGCGACTACATCGCGCTGCTGGACGCGGGCGCGCGCCTGGCCGAAGACCCGCACTTCGGCCTGCACGTGGGCGAACGCGTGCGGCCCGCCACCTTCTCGGCGTATGGCCTGGTCCTGATGGCCTGCAGCGATTTTCGCCAGGCGCTGGAACAGACGCAGCGCTACGAAGGCCTGGCGCATGACCTGGGCCGCAGCAGCCTCGCGGTCGAGGGTGAGATGGCGCTCTACGGCTGGAGCAGCCACTATCCCGACGCCAGCCGCCACCTGGTGGAAAGCGTGTTCGCCGGCATCCGCGTCTTCGGCAGCTGGCTGGCCGGGCGCGCGCTGGCGCCGCGCCAGGTTGCCTTCACCCACCACAGCGATGCGCCGTTTGAAGAATACCTGCGCGTCCTGGGCGTGGCGCCCCGGTTCGGGGCTGCAGCCAACGTGGCGCAGTTCGATGCGGCGCTGCTGTCCATGCCGGTGCCCAACGCCGACCCGAGCCTGTATCCGGTGCTGCGCCAGCATGCCGAGCGCCTGCTGGGCGAGCGCAGCGCCGCCAGCGGCGGCATCCAGGCGCAGGTGCGCACCGTCATCGTCCAGGGTCTCGCGCACGGCGGCGCGCGCCTGCCTGCGGTCGCGGCGCAACTGGGCATGTCGCCGCGCACCCTGCAGCGCAAGCTGCAGGAGGCCGGCGCCAGCTTCCAGGAAGTGCTCGACAGCGCCCGCTACGAACTGGCGCGCGGCTACCTGCGCCAGGGCTCCTACAGTCTGGTCGACATCGCCTTCCTGCTGGGTTACCAGGAACAGAGCGCGTTCACCCACGCCTTTCGCGACTGGTCGGGCTTCAATCCCGGCGCCTGGCGCGCCGCCGGAAACTGAGCGCCATGGCTGCTGCCGGGCAGGCGTCAGCCGCCTATTCTTGCAAGGGCTATAATTGACGGAATATCGACAGCGCACAGACCGGCTACCGACGTGAACCCACATCTCGACCAGCTCCATCCCTACCCCTTCGAACAACTGCGCCAGCTGTTCGCCGGCGTGGTCCCGAACGCCGACTACAGCCCGATCAGCCTGGGCATCGGCGAGCCGAAACACCCGACGCCGCCCTTCATCGAGAAAGCCCTGATGCATGCAATGGCTGGCCTGTCGAGCTACCCCAGCACCATCGGGGGCGAGCCGCTGCGCGCGGCGATCGCCGGCTGGCTGCAGCATCGCTACGGCATCCCGCCGGTCGACCCGGCTACCATGGTGCTGCCGGTGAACGGCTCGCGCGAAGCGCTGTTCGCCATCGCCCAGTGCGTGGTCGATAGCGCGCGCGGCCAGCGCGACGGCGGCGCCCTGGTGATGAGCCCCAATCCCTTCTACCAGATCTACGAAGGCGCGGCCTACCTCGCCGGTGCCGAGCCGTATTACGTGAACTCGGAACCCGGCCGCAACTTCGCGCCGGACTTCGGCAGCGTGCCGGACGACGTCTGGCCGCGCGTGCAGCTGCTGTACGTCTGCTCGCCGGGCAACCCGACCGGCGCCGTGCTCTCGCTCGAGGACTGGCGCCAGCTGTTCGCGCTGTCCGACCGCCACGGCTTTGCGATCGCCGCCGACGAGTGCTATTCCGAGATTTATTTCGGCGCGACGCCGCCGCTGGGCGCGCTCGAAGCGGCGCACCAGCTGGGCCGCAGCAGCGGCCAGCATCCGTATGCGAACCTGATCGTTTTTTCCAGCCTGTCGAAGCGCTCGAACGTGCCGGGCATGCGCTCGGGCTTCGTCGCGGGCGACCCGCAGCTGCTGAAGAAATTCCTGCTCTACCGTACCTATTGCGGCGGCGCGATGTCGCCGCCCGTGCAGGCAGCATCCATTGCCGCCTGGGGCGACGAGCAGCACGTGCAGGAAAACCGCGCGCTCTACCGCGAGAAGTTCCGGCTCATTACCCCGCTGCTGCGCGAAGTGATGGATGTCGAGCTGCCCGACGCCGGTTTCTACCTGTGGGCCGACGTGCGCCGCACCGGCCTGTCGGACACCGACTTCGCACGCCGCCTGTACGCCGAATATAATGTCACCGTCCTGCCGGGCAGCTATCTTGCGCGCGAGGCGCACGGCGTCAACCCCGGCCGCAATCGCATCCGCATGGCGCTGGTGGCCGGCGTCGACGAAGGACTCGATGCGGCCAACCGCATCGTCGAATTCTGCAAGACCCTGGCCTGAGCCCCCCTTTTATTCACTGAAGATCCATCATGACCCAACAACTCCAGAACATCATCGACACCGCGTGGGAACAGCGCGCGGAGATCAGCCCGTCGAACGCGCCCGCCGACGTGCGCGAGGCGGTCGCCCACGTGCTGGCCGGCCTGGATGCCGGCACCCTGCGCGTGGCGGAGAAAGGCACCGGTAGCTGGGTCGTGAACCAGTGGATCAAGAAGGCCGTGCTGCTGTCCTTCCGTCTCGAGAACAACGTCCCGGTGTCGGGCGGCGATGGCATGCAGTTCTACGATAAAGTCCCGACCAAGTTCGCCGACTACACGCCGGAAGATTTCGCCAGGGGCGGTTTCCGCGTGGTGCCGCCGGCCGTGGCCCGCCGCGGCAGCTTCATCGGCAAGAACGTGGTGCTGATGCCGTCCTACGTGAACATCGGCGCCTATGTCGACGAAGGCGCAATGGTCGACACCTGGGCCACCGTGGGCTCCTGCGCCCAGATCGGCAAGAACGTCCACCTGTCGGGCGGCGTCGGGATCGGCGGCGTGCTCGAGCCGATGCAGGCCAACCCGACCATCATCGAAGACAACTGCTTCATCGGCGCGCGCTCGGAGATCGTCGAAGGCGTGATCGTCGAAGAAAACTCGGTGATCTCGATGGGCGTGTACATCGGCCAGTCGACCAAGATCTACAACCGCGAGACCGGCGAAGTGAGCTACGGCCGCGTGCCGTCGGGCTCGGTGGTGGTGTCGGGCAGCCTGCCGTCCGCCGACGGCAAGTACAGCCTGTACTGCGCCGTGATCGTCAAGCGCGTGGACGCGCAGACGCGCTCGAAGACCGCGATCAATGACCTGCTGCGCGGGGATTGATAGTTAGCTGGACGCTTTACCGTAGGGTGGGCAGGGTAATTTCGGGCAATGCCCTAAATTACAAATGCCCACGCGTTCAACGGACGAACGCACACCACATAATTATCGGGAGACGATGACATGGCCATGGACCGCCTGTTCCAGCTGATGAAGGAGAAGAACGCTTCCGACATGTTCTTCGCCGTGAACTCGCCGGTGCATATCAAGATCAACGGGAACCTCATCCCGATCAACCAGCATCGTCTCGAACCCGAGAACATCATCTCCCTGCTGTCGGAAATCGCCACGCCCGAGCAGATGACGGAGCTGGACCGCGAAAACGAGTTGAACCTGGGCGTCTCCGTGCCCAACCTCGGGCGCTTCCGCCTGTCGGCCTTCCGCCAGCGCGGCTCGATCTCGGCCGTTTTCCGCTTCGTGCCGGCGAATATCCCGCCGATCGGCGAACTCGGGCTGCCGCCGGTGCTGTCCGAGCTGATCATGGAAAAGCGCGGCCTGCTCTTGATCGTGGGCGCCACCGGGTCGGGCAAGTCGACCACCATCGCCTCGATGCTGGACCACCGCAACGAACAGCGCCCCGGCCACATCCTGACGCTGGAAGACCCGATCGAATACCTCTTCAAGAACAAGAAATCGATCGTCAACCAGCGCGAGATCGGCAGCGACGCCACCAGCTTCGGCACCGCCCTGCGCAACTCCATGCGCCAGGCGCCGGACTGCATCCTGATCGGCGAGATCCGCGACAAGGAAACGATGGCCGCGGCCCTGGCCTATGCGCAGTCGGGCCACCTGGTGCTGGCTACCCTGCACGCGAACAACAGCTACAACGCGCTGAACCGCATCATCAGCTTCTACCCGATCGAGAACCGCGCCGCGCTGCTGCAGGACCTGTCTTCCAGCGTAAAGGCGATCGTCTCGCAGCGCCTGGTCAAGTCCGCCGCCGGCGGCCAGCGCCAGGCCGCGGTGGAGGTCATGCTCAACACCCGCTATATCGCCGACCTGATCGAGAAAGGCGAGATCGGCCAGATCAAGGATGCGATGGACAAGAGCCTCTCGCCGGGTTCGCAATCCTTCGAGACCGCCCTGCTGGCGCTGGTGAAGGATGGCGTGGTGACCCAGGAAGAAGCGCTGGCCAACGCCGACTCGGCCACCAACCTGCTCTGGCTGCTCAACAATGGGCCGGAGAGCCAGGGCAAAACCGAAGAGCAGAAGCCGGATGCCGACGCGTCGGGCGCCTCCTTCACGGAATTCACGCTCAATACCTGAGTCCAGCCGTCCGCCCCTGGTAAGCGCCCCTGTGTAGAATCCTCGCAGGGGCGTGCTGTGCTATCCTCCCGCCTTTCCAAAATACCATCGGCCTGCGCGCTCGCGCGGGCGCTAGAACGACGCCCATGACCATTACCCTGCACGGCATCCCCAACTGCGACACCGTCAAGAAAGCCCGCACCTGGTTGCTCGATAACGGCCACGACTTCACCTTCATTGATTTCAAGAAGCAGGGATTGACGCGCGAGCTGGCCGCCGGCTGGCTCGAGCAGCTCGACTGGGAAACCCTGGTCAACCGCAAGGGCACGACCTGGCGCAATCTCAGCGATGAGCGCAAGGCGCAAGTCGTGGACAAGGCCAGCGCCCTGGAGCTCATGCTGGAAAACCCATCCGTCATCAAGCGCCCGGTGTTGCAAGGCGCGGGCCCGGTTTCGGTCGGCTTCTCGCCAGAGCAATACGCTGCAAAGTTCGCCAAATGAAGCCGTCCCGCACCCTGCTGCTCACCGAAGAGCTGATCGCCCTGGACTCGGTCACTCCGCACGACAAGGGCTGCCAGCAGCGCCTGATCGAACTGCTCGCGCCGCTCGGTTTCGCCTGCGAGACCATCGAATCGAATGGCGTGACCAACCTGTGGGCGCGCAAGGGCACAGCGTCGCCGGTGTTCGTCTTCGCCGGCCACACCGACGTGGTGCCGACCGGCCCGGTGCAGCAGTGGGAGTCGGCGCCTTTCGTGCCGACCCGGCGCGACGGCAAGCTGTATGGCCGCGGCGCCTCGGACATGAAGACCTCGATCGCGGCGATGGTCGTCGCCTGCGAGGAATTCATCGCGGCGCACCCCGGGCACAAGGGCTCGATCGCTTTCCTCATCACCAGCGACGAGGAAGGCCCGGCCACGGACGGCACGGTCGTCGTGTGCGAACGGCTGGAAGACCGCGGCGAGACGCTCGACTATTGCCTGGTGGGCGAGCCGACTTCGAACCACGTCATGGGCGACACCATCAAGAACGGCCGCCGCGGCTCGCTCTCGGGCCACCTGGTGGTCAAGGGCATCCAGGGCCATATCGCCTACCCGCACCTGGCGCGCAACCCGATCCACCAGGCCGCGCCGGCGCTGGCGGACCTGGCGGCGGAAGTCTGGGACGAGGGCAATGAATACTATGCGCCGACCAGCTGGCAGGTCTCGAACATCCAGGCCGGCACCGGCGCCAACAACGTCATCCCGGGCAGCATGAGCCTGGACTTCAACTTCCGTTTTTCCACCGCCAGCACCGCCGACGGCCTGGAAGCGCGGGTGCACGCGATCCTGGACCGCCATTGCCTGGACTACACGCTGGAATGGACCCTGTCGGGCCAGCCCTTCCTGACCCCGAAGGGCACGCTGTCCGACGCCCTGTGCGTGGCGATCCAGGACGAGCTGGGCGTACAGACCGAATTGTCGACCACCGGCGGGACCTCGGATGGGCGCTTCATCGCCCGCATCTGCCCGCAAGTGATAGAATTCGGGCCTCCGAACGCCAGCATCCACAAAATCGACGAACACATCGAGCTGCGCTACATCGACCCCCTCAAGAATATTTACCGCCGCACGCTGGAGCAGTTGCTGGCTTAGTTGCTGGCTTAGTTGCCGGCGCATTTGCCGGTATCGTTGCAAAACAGGCAGTAACAGAACCAACAGGACAGGAGAAGGCCATGACCACCACCAATTTCAGCACGCCGCGCGACCTGCTGCGCTATGCCATCACCCGCTTCAACGGCGCCAAGCTGTTCTTCGGCCATGGCAGCGCCGAGGCCTTCGACGAGGCGGCCTACCTGGTGCTGCATACCCTGAAGCTCCCGCTCGACCGCCTCGAGCCCTTCCTGGATGCCAAACTGCTGCCGGAAGAAGTGCTGCAGGTGCTGTCGGTGATCGAGCGCCGCGTCAGCGAGCGCGTGCCGGCCGCCTACATCACCAGGGAAGCCTGGCTCGGCACCTACAGCTTCTATGTGGACGAGCGCGTGCTGGTGCCGCGGTCCTTCATCGCCGAACTGATTCCCAACACCTTCAGCCCGTGGGTGCAGGATCCGGAAGCGATCGAGAACGTGCTGGAACTGTGCACGGGCAGCGGCTGCCTGGCGATCATGATGGCCGACGCATTCCCGAACGCCGTGGTCGATGCGGTCGACATCTCGAAGGATGCGCTGGCCGTGGCCGAGCACAACATCCGCGAATACAAGCTCGAAGGCCGCGTCAACCCGATCGAATCGGACCTGTACACCAACGTGCCGTTCAAGAAGTACAACCTGATCGTCACCAATCCGCCTTACGTGAACAGTGTTTCGATGGGCAAGCTGCCGCCGGAATACCAGCGCGAGCCGCAGATCGCGCTGGCGGGCGGCGAAGACGGCATGGACCTGGTGCGCAAGATCGTGGCCGGCGCCGCCGAACGCCTCACGCCCGAGGGCGTGCTGGTGGTCGAAATCGGCAACGAAGCCGAATACGCGGAAGCCGCCTTCGGCCACCTCGGCCTGACCTGGCTCACCACCAGCGCCGGCGACGACGCCGTGTTCCTCTTGACTGCCGAACAGCTGCAAGCCCAATAACCGCAGGGTGGGCGGGTGTTCCCGCCCACGCGGTGATCCTGATCCTCCGCATCGCCCCGCACACCATCCTTTAGTCACCCATGATCCGATTCCAGAACGTCAGCCTGATGCGCGGCACCAAACCGTTGCTCGTGGACGCCGACCTTACCCTCAACCCGGGCGACAAGATCGGCCTGATCGGCGCCAACGGCGCCGGCAAGTCGAGCCTGTTCGCCATGCTGCGCAACGAGCTGCACGCCGACCAGGGATCGATCGACTTCCCGGCCAAGTGGCGCATGGCCTACGTGGCCCAGGAGACGCCGGCGCTGGACCGTCCTGCCCTGGAATACGCGATCGACGGCGACGTCAACCTGCGCCGCCTGCAGGCCGAACTCGAACGCCTGGAAGCGCACGAAGACATGGATGCGCACGGCATGGCGCTGGGCGAAGTGCATGGCGCGCTGCTCGACGCCGACGCCTACACCGTGCAGTCGCGCGGCGAGCAGCTGCTGCTCGGCCTGGGCTTCTCGCTCGACCAGATGCAGCAGCCGGTGGCGAGCTTCTCGGGCGGCTGGCGCATGCGCCTGAACCTGGCGCAGGCGCTGATGTGCCCTTCCGACCTGCTGCTGCTGGATGAGCCGACCAACCACCTGGACCTGGACGCCATCATCTGGCTCGAGGACTGGCTCAAGCGCTACCCCGGCACCCTGGTCATCATCTCGCACGACCGCGACTTCCTCGACGAAATCGTCAACGTCATCGTGCACATCGACGAGCGCAAGCTCAAACGCTACGGCGGCAACTACTCCAGCTTCGAGCGCCAGCGCGCCGCCGCCATGGTGCTGGCCGCCAGCGCGATGGAAAAGCAGCAGCGCACGCGCGCCCACCTGGAATCCTTCATCAACCGCTTCAAGGCGCAGGCCACCAAGGCGCGCCAGGCCCAGAGCCGCATGAAGGCCCTGGCCAAGATGGAAGAACTGGCGCCGCTGCGCGCCGCCGCCGAATTCTCGTTCGAGTTCCGCGAGCCGCTGGCCGCACCGAATCCGCTGCTGGTGCTGGACAATGTAAATGCCGGCTACCACCTGCTGGACGAACATGGCGACAAGGTCGGCGCCAAGACCATCGTCAAGCGCATCAACTTCTCGCTGCAGATCGGCCAGCGCATCGGCCTGCTGGGCGTGAACGGCGCCGGCAAGTCGACGCTCATCAAGACCATCGCCGGAGAACTGGCGCCGCTGGAGGGCATCGCCACCCTCGGCAAGGGACTGTCGATCGGCTATTTTGCCCAGCACCAGGTCGAGATGCTGCGCCACGACGAGTCGCCCCTGTGGCACCTGGCGAAGATCGCGCCGACCGTGCGCGAGCAGGAGCTGCGCAACTTCCTGGGCAGCTTCAACTTCCCCGGCGAGATGGTGACCAGCCCGATCAAGCCCTTCTCGGGCGGCGAAAAGGCCCGCCTGGCGCTGGCCCTGATCGTGTGGCAGCGCCCGAACCTGCTGCTGCTGGACGAACCGACCAACCACCTCGACCTCGAAACGCGCGAAGCCTTGACGCTGGCGCTGGCCCAGTTCGAAGGCACCGTGGTGCTGGTCTCCCACGATCGCCACCTGCTGCGCGCCACCACCGACGAATTCATCATCGTCGCCGACGGCAAGCTCCAGCCCTTCGACGGCGACCTGGACGACTACAAGGAATGGCTGTTCAAGACCAAGCTGGGCAAGGGTACCGTCACCCTGCCGACGATCGCCGCCACGCCGATCACGGCTGCAGCCACCGAAGCCCGGGCGGCACTGGCGGCCGCGCCGCCGGCCGAGCGCAAGGACCAGAAGCGCATGGAAGCCGGCGAGCGCCAGCGCATTGCCGCGCTGCGCAAGCCGATCGAGAACCGGGTCAAGCGCCTGGAAGAACAGATGGCCAAGCTCAACGAGAAGAAGGCCGCCATCGACGCCGCGCTGCTCGATCCGGCCGTCTACGAGGCCGGCCAGAAGGAGCGCCTGAAGACCCTGGTGGCCGACCAGGCCTTCGCGGTGCGCGACCTGGAGCAGCTGGAAACCGAATGGATGTCGCTGCAGGAGCAGCTCGAAGGCCTGGCCGCCTGAGGCAGGCCAGGGCCGGGCTAGGCCACCTGGCGCGGCTCGGCCGGGGCCAGCGACATCAGGCGGTCGATGTCGATCAGGACCAGGCGCCGGCCCTTGATGGTCCCGAGGCCGATCAGGTAGTCGGCGTCGGCCCGGGCGCCCGGCAGCGGCGCCACCTGTTCCGGATGCAGCCGCACCACGCCCGTCACCCGCTCCACCACCACCCCGACCACGCCGGCCGAGACCCGCACGACGATCACGTCGGTGCCGGGGTCAGGCCTTGCCGGCTGCGCGGAAAAAGCGGCGCGCAGGTCGACCACCGGCATGATCACCCCGCGCGAGAGCGCCACCCCGCCGATGATTTCGCCATCGCTGGAAAAGCGCTCGAGCGACTTGAACGGCTTGAGCTCCTGCACGGCTGCATAGTCGAGCCCGTATTCGAGCCCGCCCAGGGTGAAACCAAGGAACTGCTGGGGTACGGCTAGCGGTTGGTTCGACATGGTGGTTCCTTTCATCGGCATCACCAATGCTAAGGGCGCAGCCTCTGGGGAATGTTGACTGTTGTCAACTAGTGCACCGTGGCGGCGCGTGGATCCGGGTCAGATCCGTCACACCGTCCGTCGTAGCCAGCGCCGGGAACCGTACGGCGCTTGCGCCCCTGCTTCGGTATAGTCCGCCAATGTCATCTTCAGAGAAATATCCCGGCACGCCAGACGGCCGCTATTTCGTTGTTGCGGGCCGCCTCTGGCGCAGCAGCAACCCGGCGCTCGACCCCGTGGATCGGCAGCGGCTGGTCGACCAGCTCATGCGGGCACGCAGGCAGGTCGGCGTGGCGAAAAAGGCGGGCGACCCTGCTGCGCTGCGCGCCGCGCGCGCCCTGGTCGACGAGGCCAAGCGTGCTCTGGGCGAACGGGGGCCGGTATGGTGGCATGACGGCGCGCCGGACTTGAATCGGCGCATGGTCGCCAATACCCCTTATGCCGCCTGGTACGCCGGGCTGCCGGAGCCCGCGTCCTGACCTGTCAGGCCAACCTGCCTGCCGCGTCCAGCAGCAAGCTGACCAGGGGTGCGTCGTTCGGATGCACCAGCACCCTCGCCAACTGCGGGCGCGGCACCAGCGACACGGCCTGGCTTTCCCAACCCATGTCGGCCGGGCAGCCGCCGGTACGGCGCCCGAGGTAGTAGCGGGTCCGGCTGCGGCTGCGGGTCAGGTCGGCAAGAAACCCGGTCAGCACCACCTGCAGCCCGCTTTCTTCGAAGGCTTCGCGTATGGCCGTGGCGCGTAGCGGCACGCCGGGATCCTGCGCGCCTTTCGGGAAGGTGGCGGCATAACCGCCATAGGCGTTGGAGGGATGGACGACCCAGATGCGCCCGTCCGCTTCCTCGATCGCGACCCCGGCCGCGATGCGCATGCCGGCCACCGGCTCGTACACGGGCTCGGTGAACGGGGCGTCCTGGCCTGCCACGGCCGCCCAGCCGGCATCGTCCTGCGGCGCATCGGTCCATGGCTGCAAGGCGATGCCGTTCAGGGCCGCCGGCATTGCGCCGCCGGGAACGACGGTTGCGGCCAGTGCAGGGTCAAACCAGTTTGCGAGCGGCGTCGGTGCGCTCGGCACATCGATCGCGACCGGCTCGCCGCGTTCGTTCTTCTTCGGATGATGGGCAGTCATGCGCGCATCATACGGCAAGGCCCCGGCCCTCAACCGAGCAGCGCGAGCAGCTGCCGGATGTCGGCCGGCTTGACCAGGTGATGGTCGAAACCCGCCGCCAGCGAGGCCTCGCGGTCCTGCGCCCCTCCGTAGCCGGTGACGGCGACCAGCAGGGCGGCGCGCGTGGCGGGCAGCTGCCGCAGCTGGCGCGCCAGCTCGTTGCCGTCCATGCCGGGCAGGCCGATGTCGAGGATGCAGGCGTCCAGCTCCGCCGTCCGCGCATGGTCGAGGGCGCGGTGCGCATCGTGTTCGATATGGACATGGTGGCCCGCCCCTTCGATCATCATGCCGAGCAGCTCGGCCGCATCGACGTTGTCGTCGACCACCAGCACGCGCCGCCCCACGTCCACGCGCTGCGGCGCGCCCTGCCCGGCGGCGCTGCCGGCGCCGGGCGCGGGCGCCGCCATGCGCGGCAGGCAGATCGAGAATCTGCTGCCCTGGCCCGGCCCGTCGCTGTGCACCGCGACCGTGCCGCGGTGCAGCTCGACCAGGCTCTTGACCAGCGCCAGCCCGATGCCCAGGCCGCCCTGCGAGCGGTCCGAGGTGCGCTCGGCCTGGGTGAACAGCCCGAACACGCTGTGCTGTACCTCCGGCGTCATGCCGATGCCGTTGTCGATCACGCACAGGACCACCCGTTCCGGGTGGACCTCCATGTGCATGACGATGCGCCCGCCTTCCGGCGTGTACTTGGCCGCATTGCCCAGCAGGTTGGCCAGCACCTGGACCAGGCGCTTGCGGTCGCCTTCGACGGTCGCATGCTCGGCCGCCAGGTGGACGTCGAGCCGGTGGCGCCGGCCCTCCACCAGGGGGCGCACCTGCTCGATCGCATCGGCCACGGCGTCCTTGACGTCCACCGGCACGGTTTCGAGCGTCACCAGGCCGCGCGTCACGCGCGACACATCCAGCAGGTCGTCGATCAGGCTCGTCATGTGGCCGACCTGGCGCCTGACGATGGCGCTGGTGCGGCGCACGCCCTCGGCGTCGAGCCGCCCGAGCGCCAGCAGCTCGGCGGCGGCGCCGATCGGGGCCAGCGGGTTGCGCAGCTCGTGGGCCAGCATCGCCAGGAACTCGTCCTTGCGCTGGCCCTCCAGGCGCAGCTGCTCCTGGGCGTTGCGTCGCTGCGTGATATCGCGGAAGAAGATCGCCAGGCCCTCGCCCATGGCCGGGTAGACCCTTACCTCGAGCCACACACGCCTGCCGTCGGGTCGAGGGAAAGCGTATTCCACGGTGCCCGCGGCACGGGTAGCCCGCACCTGCCGGCACATGCGTTCGATGTCGGTGCCGACCGATTCGGGGAACACCTCCCAGTGGTTGTGGCCGACGACCTCGCTTTCCTGCCGCTGCACCAGGCCCAGGCCGGTCGCATTCATGCGCGTGATGGTCCAGTCGCGGTCGACCAGCGCGAAGCCTTCGGTCATGGTGTCGAAGATATAGGTGGACTGGTCGCGCTCGGCGCGCAGTTCGGCCTGGACATCGGCGGTTTCCACCGCGGCCCAGGTCCGCTCGGCCATGTCGCGCGCCATGCCGATGTCGTCCTCGCTCCAGTCGCGCGGGGCGACGCTGTGCAGGGTGAGCACGATGCGCAGCGCGCCGGCTTTCACCAGCGGCACGGTCAGGTGGGCGCGCACCCCGACCGCCTCGTGGGCGGCCAGGTTGTTGCGGGTGCGCTCGTCCCGCCCCACGTCGCGCACGACCACGTCCATGCCGGCGCGCAGGTCGTCCGCCACGCCCGGGCCGAAAGCCTCGAGCGTCATCGCCATGCCGGCGACGCTGGGCACTCCCGGACGGCACCAGTCGCGCCGGACCGTGACCGTGCCCGCCGGTTCGCTCACTTCGGCGAACAGCACCCGCGCCAGGCCGAGCCACTCTCCCAGCAGGCTGCTGGCGCCGGCGATGATGTCCTCCACCGCCATCAGGGGCCGCAGGCGATCCGACAGCGCGAGCAGGAAGGCTTGCTGGCGCTCCACCTGGCGCAGCTGCAACACCTGCTCCTCGACCAGGCGGCGCGCCAGGTGCTGCTCGGTGACGTCGGCGCCTTCCACGAAGATCCCGGCCACGGCCCCGTCCTCGATGATCGGCTGGTAGATCACGTTGATGTAGCGGCGCTCCAGGAAATCGGCCGCGCCGCGCCGCACCCGGATCGGGACGTCGTAGCCGAGGAATTCCGTGCTGCTTGCGTACACCCGGTCGAGCACCTCGAACAGTCCCTGGTCGGCCAGTTCCGGCAAGACCTCGCGCACCGGGCGTCCCACATACGTGCGTGGCCCGAGCAGCCCGATGGTGGACTCGTTGACGAACTCGAAGACATGCTGCGGGCCGCGCAGCACCGCCATGAAGCTGGGCGCCTTCAGGAACAGCGTCTCCATGCGCTCGAGATCGGCCTGGAGGTGCAGGTTGGCCTCGAAGACGTGCTGCGCGCGCGTCAGCAGGCCGGTCTGTTCGGCCAGCAGCGTGGCCTGCTCGCCTTCGGCGGCGCCGGCCGCCTGGCGCATGCGCTCGATCCCGGTGACGTCGATCGGATGCTGCATCACCATCTCGACCTCGCCGCCGGGGCCGAATACCGGCGTGTGCGTGATGGTCCAGTAGCGCACCTCGGAGCCGCCGCCCTGCGCTTCGGGACGCGGAATATCGAAGCGCAGCAGCGCCATGGTGTCGGGCCGGCCGGTGGCGATCACGCGTTCGAACGAGGCGACCGCCTGGCGCAGGGTGGCGGGGTCGGTCGGGAAGGCGTCCCAGGCCCAGCGCCCGACGATGTCTTCCAGCGTGCGCCCGGTGAAGGCCAGGTAGGCGCGGTTGGCGGTGACGATGTTGAGCCGGCGGTCGAGCACCAGGTAGGGATTGGGCGAGGCATCGAACAGCACGCCGTAGGGGTGGGCGGAAGGCTCCATGGCCGATTTAGAAATGTTGTGCAGGAATTGGGACTGGCTCCATTCTTACCGATGTGAATGGCGGCGAGATTTCGTTACGATCAGGCATTTTTCGCCGAGCCGAGATTGATTCGGCGATCCTTCTGTGACAACATCGAATCACTCATCGGCTTTGCTTCCAGGTCCGCACAACAATGAAAAGAATGCCCGGCTCTTCCCCCATGACGCTCGCGCTCGACAACGTACTGCTCGACACCCGGGCGCGCCAGCTCGGCGGCTGGCGCCGCGGCGGCGCCGAATTCCTGTATTTCGGCTTCAAGAATGCGCGCGCCTGCCTGTTCGTGGGCCTGTTCTTTGCCGCCATGATGCTCACCCCGCGCGCGGGGATCCTGGGCATCCCGCGCTACGACGTGCTGCTGCTGGTGGCGCTGGCGATCCAGCTGTGGATGGTGCGCTCGGGCCTGGAGACGGTGGACGAGCTCAAGGCGATCTGCCTGTTCCATGCGGTCGGCTTCGTGCTCGAGGCCTTCAAGGTCTCCGGCACGATCCAGTCGTGGAGCTACCCGGACTTCGGCTATACCAAGCTGCTCGACGTGCCGCTGTTCTCGGGCTTCATGTACGCGGCTGTCGGCAGCTATATCGTGCAGGCCTGGCGCCTGTTCGACCTGCGCATCCGCCACCATCCGCCGCACTGGATGGCCTGGATCATTGCGATCCTGATCTACGTGAACTTCTTCACCCACCACTACATCGGCGACTACCGCTGGTACCTGGCCGCCTGCGCGCTCGGCCTGTATTCGCGCACCATGGTGGTGTACCGCCCGCTCGACCGCGACCGCAAGATGCCGCTGCTGCTGGCCTTCGTGCTGATCGGCTTCTTCATCTGGCTGGCCGAGAACATCGGCACCTTCTGGGGCGTGTGGCGCTACCCGAACCAGCTGGGCGCCTGGTCGAGCGTCCACGTGAGCAAATGGAGCTCCTGGTCGCTGCTGGTGATCATGACCTTCACCATCGTCGCCAACCTCAAGCACATCAAGGAAAAGATCCACGTGGCGCGGGCATGAACCGAATCCGCCCGGTCGAGGAAGCACCATGAAGCGACCCATCGCGGTTGCCTCCCTGGTCTGCCTGCTGGCGGCCCAGCTGCCTGGCGCCTGCGCCGCCGGCGCGCAGGGCGGCCGTCCGGACGCGGCGGCCGGCAGCGACATCCGGGCCGTGCTGGCGGGGCTCGAGCGCCAGCGCGCCGGCGCCATCCTGCGAGGCGACACCACTGCCCTGCGCGTGCTGATGGACCGGCAGTACTATCATGTGGAGAGCCGTGGCCGGGTACGCAGCAAGACCGAGCTGCTCACCGCGATCGAGCGCAAGCAGATCCGGTTCCGGGTCTACGAGGCCGAATCGACCGAGATCCAGGTGCTCGACGGCGGCGTGGCCGCGGTCGTCACCGGCGTCTTCCGCAGCCGGCTGGCGGGTGCCAGGGCCAGGCCTTTCCGCGGGCGCTACGTGCGCGTGTGGGTACGCCAGCCGGATGGCTGGAAGAACACCTTCCACCAGGGCACCGAGATCCGGCCGGCCCAGGACAACTGCCGGTGCGACTAGCCGGCAGCCGATGGTGCGTCGCTGTCGGGATGCACCAGCAGCGCCCGTGCCAGGTCGGCCGGCGCCATCTCGATGCCCGCCATGTCGGCATTGAAGTTCACGCCCGCCCGCATGCCGTCGTCGTGCATGCCGCGCAGCCAGGTGTCGACGAAGTCCTCGAATGCGATCGGGACGGGCGCATAGGCGGACCACTCGCCCTGGGCGTGGCGGCGCGCTTCGGCCTGGCTGGACCAGAACACCAGCACCTGGGCCTCGCCCTCGTTCGACTGGCAGCATGCCCAGCCTTCCGGCGATTGCAGGCCCCACACGACGCCGCTGTCGCGTACGGCCCCGATGAAACGGTCGCGGTCGGCCTGGAGATCGGCATTCAGGTGCAGCGTCATGGTATTCCTTCGATGGGTTCGTGGGTCACGCATCCGCCGGGGCGGCGGTGCTCCAGCTGAAGGCGCCGCTGCTGGCGGAGAACAGCAGTTCGGCCCCGCTGGCGTCGCGCAGGCGCGCCTTGAATTCGCGCGCCGGCAGGACGTGCAGGCTTTCGGCTTCCGGCTCGACGTCGATCGCGCGCACCGTGACCTCGCCTGCCACCGACAGGATCTCGGCGCCGGCCACCGCGCTGTGCTGCGCGCGCTGGGTTTGCAGCCTGGCCTGGAAGGCCACGCCCGCTTCCTGCTCGGCCTCGATGTCCTTGAGCTCCTGCGCAAAGGCCGACATCTGCTTGAGGGCCGGGGCGACGCCGGCGGCGAGTTTCTTGAACATCGGCTGCTGTTCCGGGGTGAGCACCAGTTCGCCCTTGCGCACGCGCCCGGCCAGCTTGACATAGCTGGCCACGTCCGGCTGGGCCGACAGCTCCTGCATGGTGCTGCGGCGCTGCGCGGCCAGCTTGCCGAACTGATCGATGCGTTCGCCGATCATGCCGATTGCCGCATCGATGCGGCTGCAGTCGGGGCGCAGCACGAAGACCCGCATCTCGCTGTGCCCGCGCGGCGCGGCGCGCTCGATCGTCACCCGCCGGGCGGCGATGGCGCAGCCCTCGGCCTGGCCGACATGCACTTCGTCGGCGATGATCTCGCAATTGAGCGCTTCGGCCACGGTGACCTTCACGCCCGAGATGGTGCAGTTCTCGGCGCGCTGCACGTTCACCTCGCCCTTGACGCTCTGGATGATGGCGCTGGAGGCCACGCCCATCACCTGGATCGGGCCGTCGGCATTGCGCGCGCTGCCGCCCATCAGGTTGCGGTCCAGGCGCACGACGCCGCCGCGCGAAGCGATATGCCCGTACACGTCGGCATGCACCGTGATGCCTTCGCCCTCGATGATGCGGTTTTCCTGGACCTCGCCGAATTCCTCGTAGTCGCCGGTGAGCTGCAGGTTGCCGGTGGTGCGGGCGCTCACGCCGTCGTGGCTGACGATCTTGTCGCCCACCGTGATCTGGCTGCTGGCGCGGTCCACGTTCAGGAAGCCGTCCTGCAGGGCGACGAGGAATTCGCCTTCCGCGATGCGGTCGACCACGGTGCCGGGACCGCTCAGTTTATCCAGCTCGAGATCGGCCGGCACCTCGGGCGGCAGCGCAATGCCGGACAGGTCGAAACCGGGTTCGCCGTGCACGCGCGGGAGCTTCTGCAGCAGCCGGTTGCCGCGGTGGACCTGGGGGAAGCGGTTCTGGAAGCTCATCAGGTCGAGCTTGCCGTTGGCGAGCTGGCGCGGCGCGTCGCTGCGGTGCAGGTCGTTCGAGACCTCGACCACGCGCGCGTCTTCCCCCGGCTTGGGCGGCAGGCGGCGCGCCACGGTGTAGCGGCCGGCGGCGCCGCTGTCGATCGCTTCCTGGACCGCGGCGACGTCGATGCCGAAGCGGATCCCCTTGGTCCACATGTCGGCGATGAATTCGTCGCGATCGAGCCGGGCCGGCTGCTCGACGCCTTCGTCGTCCGCCATGAACAGCGGCTCGAAATAGTATTCGGCCTGGCCGTCGGCGATCTTCGCGGCGCGGTACAGCAGGCGGCGCTTCGGGTCGAAGGGCAGGATGTCGTCGGCCAGGCGGATCACGGTTTCGCCGCGCGCATTGCGCGGCAGCTCGGGACCATGGCCGAACAGGGCCTTGAGCAGGACGGCATAGTCCAGGCCTGCAAAATACTGGTTCTTCAGGAAGACGGTGTCGACCGCCGCCAGCAGCGCCGGGCCGAGCGCGGTCGCGTCGGCGTAGACGCCGTCGGACTGCCTGGCGATGCACTGGCCGCCCGCGACAGCGCCAGCCGGATCGCGTGCGGCAGGTGGCGCTACAGTGGTGGACAGGACGGACTCGGACACGATCGTGCTCTTCAATCAGCTAGGTAAACGCCAAGATACCATGTCGCGACATACAAATAAACGTATGGCAACAATATTCCTTATGGGAAACCTGCCTGGAGCCGCGATGAACCGCGCTTTCCAATGAAAAACGGCGCCCATGGCGCCGTCTTCGTCATATCGCTTGCCTTCAGCGGCGCCGTGCGTTCGGATACAGGTCCGCACCGGCTTCGTTGATCTGGCGGCGCAGGTCGCGACGCTCGTCCGGCGTCATGCGTCCGCCGCGGCGCTCGTCGCGCACCCGGTTGGCCTCTTCCTGCATCACGGCGCGGCGCTGTTCTTCGCGCATCTCGTAGGCACGCGCATCGAAGCGCGGCTCCTGGGCGCGGGTATCGAACCGTTCGCGCTGCTGCTGGATATCTTCGCGGCGCGCACCACGGTCGCGTTCCTGGGCCATGGCGCCGGCCGCGGTGCAGGCCAGCGCGCAGGCAAGAACGCCGTGCCGCACGAAAGTGGCGAAACCCCGGACGAACCCATTCCCGGCGGTGCCGCATGCTGCCTGGTTTTTCATAAGCGCGTCGTTCATAGTGTTCCTCTTCCGCGATGCCATATAAACAGATAAGCTGTGATTTCCACTTGCCGCCGATGGCCAGCTGTGTCCTTCACTTGCAGCCAGTTTATGTGCATACCGTCTGAGGTGTAAGCCTGATTGGGTAAAGTTTGTAACACAATGTAATGGCTGAGCCATATGGACGAGATGTTCAATCGATAACACGTTACCATAGCGACATGCATCTGACAATTCTGGAATCCATATGAATTCATCGACGAACAACACCAATACGAACGCACCTCCGGGCGCCCAGGGCGGCCACAGCGCGAAAATCATGGTTGTGGACGACGACGTGCGCCTGCGCGACCTGCTGCGGCGCTACCTCACCGAGCAGGGCTTCCAGGTGGTCACCGCCGAAAGTGCGCCGGCCATGAACAAGCTGTGGCTGCGCGAGCGCTACGATTTGCTGGTGCTCGACCTGATGCTGCCCGGCGAAGACGGCCTGTCGATCTGCCGCCGCCTGCGCGGCGCCGGCGACCAGACTCCGATCATCATGCTCACCGCAAAAGGCGAAGACGTCGACCGCATCGTCGGCCTCGAGATGGGCGCCGACGACTACCTGCCGAAACCGTTCAACCCGCGCGAGCTGGTGGCCCGCATCGGCGCGGTCCTGCGCCGCAAGGGCCCGGACGAAATCCCGGGCGCGCCGAGCGAGACCCCGCAAACCTTCGAGTTCGGCGACTTCGTGCTCGACCTGGGCACCCGCACGCTCAAGAAAAACGGCGAGACCGTGCCGCTGACCACCGGCGAATTCTCGGTGCTCAAGGTGTTCGCCCGCCACGCCCGCCAGCCGCTGTCGCGCGAGAAGCTGATGGAATTGGCCAGGGGCCGCGAATACGAAGTCTTCGACCGCTCGCTGGACGTGCAGATCTCGCGCCTGCGCAAGCTGATCGAACCCGATCCTTCCAGCCCGCTGTACATCCAGACCGTCTGGGGCCTGGGCTACGTCTTCATCCCTGAAGGCCAGCCCCGCTAGTGTTCGCACCTTTTACGGCGGCGCGCCGCGCCGCACGCTTTGCCTGGTACCGCAGCGGCCTGTTCTGGCGCACCTTCCTGCTTATGTCGCTGCTCACCGCGGCCTCGATGGGCTCGTGGATCGGCATGATCAGCGTCTTCCAGCGCGATCAGAAAGTCCAGCAGACGGCCGAGCTGGTGGGGTCGGCGGTGACCATCACCAGGGCCGCCCTCACCCACTCGGCGCCGGACCTGCGCCGCGAGCTGCTGCTCGAGCTGGTCTCCAACGAAGGCATCCGCGTACTCACGCTCAACGACTACGACATCGTCGAGCCGCCGCCGAGCACGCCCCTGATGGCGGACATCGCCAAGGCAGTGCGCGAACGCCTCGGCAAGCAGACGCGCCTGTCGAGCTCCGTGAACGGCGTCCCGGGTTTCTACATCAGCTTCAACATCGACGAAGACGAGTACTGGCTAATGCTCGAGCGCGAGCGCCTCACCGGCCTGTCGGGCGTGCAGTGGCTCGGCTGGGCCACCCTGGTGGGCCTGCTGTCGCTGGTGGGCGCGGCCGTGATCTCGAATCTCGTCAACCTGCCGCTGGCGCGCCTGACGGCTGGCGCGCGCGCCATCGCCAAGGGCGAGCGACCAACGCCGCTGCCCGAGAAAGGTTCGCAGGAGATCATCGAAGCGAACCGCAGCTTCAACCAGATGGTGGAAGACCTGGCCCAGGTCGAGAAGGACCGCGCCGTGATCCTGGCGGGCATCTCGCACGACCTGCGCACGCCGCTGGCGCGCATGCAGCTCGAGATCGAGATGGTCGACCTGCCGCAGGATGCGCGCGAAGGCATGCAGTCGGACATCAACCAGATGGACGCGATCATCGGCCAGTTCCTCGACTTCGCCAAGCCGACCGACGCCTCGACCTTCGTGTCGGTGAACCTGTCCGAGATGCTGTCGGACGTCGGCCGCGAGGCCGGCCGCATCCGCGACCTGAAGGTGGTGGTCGACCTGATGCCGGGCGTGCACGTGATGGGCAACGCCACCGACCTGCGCCGCGTGGTCAACAACATCATCGAGAACGCGCGCAAGTACGGCAAGACCCCGGGCCAGGACTATACCGAGATCGCCATCGTGCTGCGGGTCAAGGCGACCGGCCACGGGCGCCGTGCGGTCATCGAGATCTGCGACCATGGCGTGGGCGTGCCGGAAGACCAGATCCCGCAGCTGCTCAAGCCCTTCACGCGCCTGGACAGCGCGCGCGGGCAGGCCAATGGCGCGGGGCTGGGTCTGGCGATCGTCGAACGGGTGCTCACCCGCCACAATGCCGAACTCACTGTCAGCAATCGCGAGGGTGGCGGCCTGCTGCTGCAGGTGGCGCTGCCGCTGGCGGGCTGACACATGCCTGCCCAAGCGCAAGCGGCGATCGCGCTAGCCTACGACGCGCTGGCCGAGCGCTGGCGCGACGGCGACTTCAACGCCGCCAACGGCATGCGCCAGCACGAGCGCGCCCTCGCCTTCCTCGCACCGCAAGCGGGTGGCTGGGCGCTGAACGCCGGCTGCGGCTGCAATACCCGTTTCAATCCGCTGCTGCGCGCGCATGGCCTGCAGATCGAGGGCGTCGACATTTCCGCGCGCATGATCGCGCTGGCGCGCGAGGCCGATCCAGCCGTTCTCCTGCACCATGCCGACGTCTGCGCATGGCAGCCGCCGCGCCGCTACCGCTTCATCACGGCCTGGGACAGTCTCTGGCATGTTCCGCTGGCAGAGCAGCGGCCGGTCATGCTGAAGCTGCTTAGCGCATTGGAAGACGGCGGCGTGTGCGTGTTTTCCATCGGTGGGCTGGACGCGCCGGGCGAGCATGTCGACGACACGATGGGGCCCGCAGTCTATTACAGCACGCTGGGCATACCGGGCCTGCTCGCGCTGATCGCCGAGGCGGGCTGCGTGTGCAGGCATCTCGAGTTCGACCAGTACCCCTTGCAGCACCTCTACCTGGTGGTGCAACGGATGGCGCCAGGCGCCGTGGCCTAGCGCGACGAGTGCAGCCAGTCGTCCCGGTTGCGCTCGAACAGCCGCAGGCCCTGCTCCGTGAATTCCATCACGCCCCGATGCCGCAGGTAGAGGTCGAGGAACTGCCCGATGCAGGCGCGCTGGGCCGGCGTGATCCGCCGATAGAAATCGAGGCGTGCGGCGCCGTAGCTGGCGACGGCGGCATCCGGCAACAATTCATCGTCGATTTCCGCGCCCGCGTTCACCGCTTCGCCCGGCGGGGGCAACAGGAATGCTTCCATCACCTGGCCGACGTAATTCGTGCGCCCGCCGTGTTCGACCAGGATCGAGGCCAGCATCAGGTGGCTGGCGAGGTAGTAGTCGAAGACCGCCGGTGGCAGGCCCTGCATCCAGCCGCTCAGGCTGATGTCCAGCTCGCCGTAGAGCAGGCGGTAGCCGACCGCTTCCGGCCACGGGGCGCCGTCCAGCAGCTCCCGTGCGTGCCGCGCCAGCGAGCAATCAAGCGCCATGCCCGCCATGGGCGGCAGCGGGAAGCGCGGGAAGGCGGCGTACAGCGCGCGCTCCAATTCCAGGTGCAGGGTCAATGGTGGGGACAAGGGCGCTCCTTCATGCAGCGAGCATGCCTGGGTGGCGATGCTCCGGACCGGCAATTCTGGCACGCGCGGCGGAAACTTGCCATCGACCGGGCTGCGGCCTTCGCTATACTATCGGCTTCCGACCTTCGCGAGATCCCCATGACTGATACCGCCCTCTCCTACCGTGACGTCGAACTGGCCGCCGAGCGCCTCGCAGGCGCGGCGCACCGCACGCCGGTCAAGACCTCGACCACCGCCAACCGCATCAGCGGCGGCGAACTGTTCTTCAAGTGCGAGAACTACCAGCGCATGGGCGCCTTCAAGTTCCGCGGCGCCTACAACGCAATCGCGAAGTTCGACGATGCCCAGCGCGCCGCCGGCGTGGTGACTTTCTCGTCGGGGAACCATGCGCAGGCGATCGCGCTGTCGGCCCAACTGGCGGGCATCAAGTCGGTCATCATCATGCCCGTTGATGCCCCCGCGCTGAAGGTCAAGGCCACCAGGGAATACGGCGGCGAAGTGGTCACCTACGACCGCTACACGGAAGACCGCGAAGCGATCGGGCGCCGGCTGTCGGAAGAACGCGGCATGACCCTGATTCCGCCCTACGACCACCCGGACGTCATCGCCGGCCAGGGTACGGCGGCCAAGGAGCTGTTCGAGGAGACCGGTCCGCTCGACCTGCTGCTGGTCTGCCTGGGCGGCGGCGGCCTGCTGGCCGGCTGCGCACTGGCCGCGCGCGCGCTGTCGCCGCACTGCAAGGTGATCGGCGTGGAGCCGGAAGCCGGCAACGATGGCCAGCAGTCGCTGCGCAAAGGGGAAATCGTGCACATCGCGGTGCCCAGGACGATCGCCGACGGCGCCATGGTGACCCATCTCGGCGTGCACAATTTCGAGGTGATCAAGCGCCATGTGGACGACATCGTCACCGTGAGCGACGCGCAGCTCGCGCAAACGATGGCCTTCTTTGCCGAGCGCATGAAGATGGTGGTCGAGCCGACCGGTTGCCTGGCGGCGGCTGCGGCCCTGCACGGCGTGGTCGACGTCAAGGGCAAGCGCGTCGGCATCCTGATCAGCGGCGGCAACGTCGACCTGGCGCGCTTCGCCGAACTGGTTACGGCTGCGTGATGGAATTCATCCAGTCGCCGGAGCTCCCGGCGCCCGCCGGGCATTATTCGCAGGCCGTCGTCACGCGCGGCGGCCTGGTATTCGTGTCGGGCGTGCTGCCGGCGCGCGCGCTGGCCGGCGCCGGCTTCGAGGCCCAGTGCGCTTCGGTGTTCGAGCAATGCGAGAAGATCCTGCGCGCCTCCGGCTGCGCCCTGGAGGACGTCGCGCAGTGCACGGCCTACCTGGCCGGTAGCGAGCACTGGCCGGCGTTCAACCTGCTGTACGCGGCCGTATTCGGCGAGCACCGTCCGGCACGCGCGGTGGTGCCGGTCCCAAGCCTGCATTATGGTTTCCTGGTGGAAGTGCAGCTTGTGGCGCAATTGCCGAATAGCTGAGTGATTCTCGCGCCTTTGCCGCGCACGCGTGTGCTACCGAACAGAGAATTGTAATTTTGACATTAATAATGGAGGCTCAAGAACAAGGAGCCGACCATGAAGCGTCATCTCTGCCTTAGCCTCATCATTGCAGCCACCACCCTCACCACGCCGGGCGCCTTTGCCGGCTCGGACATCGTCAAATGCGTCGATGGCGCCGGACACGTCACGCTGACCGACCAGGCCTGCGAAGGCGGCACCGCCACCGTGCGCCTGGCCAGCAGCAGCGTGCCGGAAGACGCGCCGCGCGCCGAACCGCATCCGCTGGCGGCCGAGCATGTCGCCCTGCCGCCGCCACCGGTGCAGCGCCGCCACCTGGCGCCGCGCGTCAAGGCCAAGCCGATGATGCGCGACGTCGCCACGCTGAAGGAAGCGCGGGCGCATTTCCTGATGCTCGATTCGGCGCCAAGGCAGACGCTGGCGACGCTGGATTGAGTCGACGCCGGCGCGTTGGGTAGATCAGACGGGACGACTACTCAATGCAAATCATGCAGCCGCGTCACGCTCGCCACCTGCGGCGATGACTGCGCGCCGATCACCTTCAGCACATCCAGCACCTCGGGGTCGGTAATGAAATCGGCCGCCGAACGGGCTTGCAGCATGCGCTCCGGCGGCAGCGAGCGCGCCACGGCCCAGCCCTGCACATAGTCCACGCCGATCTCCGACAGGGTCTGCACGGTGGCCGCGTCTTCCGCCCATTCCGCGATGGTCTTCATGCCCAGGTTCACGGCCAGGCTCACGATCGCCTCGACGATGGCGACGTTGGCCGGATGGGCATTGATGTTGACGATGAAGTTGCCGTCGATTTTCAGCACGTCGGCCGGCAGCTCTTTCAGGTACGAGAACGAGGTGTAGCCGGCGCCGAAATCGTCCAGCGCCACCTTCACGCCGAAGCTGCGCACCTGGTCGATGAAGCGGCGCGTGTTGTCCAGGTCGTGCAGGGCGACGCTCTCGGTAATCTCCAGGCACAGGCGGCTGGCGATGTGAACGTAGCGGCCCAGGATGTCGAAGGTGTCCTGCACGAAGCGCTCGTCGTTGAGCGAGGCGCCCGACAGGTTCATGCACACGAAACGGGTGTTCACCAGCCGGTCGGCATGCTCGGCGATCCATGCGAGCGTAGTCGACAGCACCCAGCGGTCGATCACGCTGGCACGGCCGCTCTTCTCGGCCGCCGAGATCACGGCGCCGGCCGGCACGATGCGGCCATCGGCTTCGCGCATGCGCAGCAGCACCTCGAAGTTCAGCGATTCGTGCGGGTGCTTGAGCGACATGATCGGCTGCATCTCCAGCAGCAGGCAGTCGGTGGCGTTGGTGGCGGACAGGCGCGCAACCATGTCCAGTTCGGCCGCGCGCTGGCGGAAGGCTTCGGCGCCGCGCTCGTAGACCACCAGGCCTTCGCCCGATCCCGTCTTGGCTTCGCGGCAGGCGCGGTCGGCGGTGGACACCGCATCCTTCATGGCGATGCCCGGCGTGACTTCGATCAGGCCGACCGAGCCGCGCACGTGGAAGGCCTTGTCGCCCACCCGGTAAGGCGTGTTGCCGAGGCGGTCGACAATGCCGCGGCAGATGATCGAGGCCAGCGGGATCGCGGTTTCGGGCATCAGGACCACGAATTCGTCGCCGCCGACGCGGCCGATCTGCTGGCCGCCGGCCAGCATGGTGGCCATCCGCTCGCACACCTGCTTGAGCACTTCGTCGCCGGCCGCGTGGCCGAACAGGTCGTTGATCAGCTTGAAGCGGTCCAGGTCGACATAGGCCAGGGCCATCGGCTTGCCGGCGGCCAGGCCGCTCGCGGCCTGCGCGAACTCGCGCTCGATGCCGCGGCGGTTATAGACCTTGGTGAGCGGATCGTTGTTGGCCATGAACTGCAGCTGTTCGGTGGCCTTGTACTTTTCGGTGGTGTCCTGGAGCACGCCTTCGATGCGGGCGCGCGCCAGGGTGGCGCTGACCAGGAAACGCTGGGTGCCGTCGCGGCTGGTCAGTTCCATCTCGGCCTCGGCGCGGGCATGGACCTGCTCGTGCAGCTCGGTCCAGGTGCTCTCGGTGAAGAACTGGCGCCAGGCGGTACGGCCCGCAACGAAGCTGGTGATGCCCAGCATCTTCTGCAGGGCCGGGTTGACGCTCAGGAAGTGGCCGTACATGTCCAGCGTAAACAGCCCCACCGGCATGGCCTGGTAGGCGTGCTCGAGTTCCTGCTGGGCCGCTTCGCGCTGCTCGGTCTCGGTGCGCATCTGCTCGGCCACGGCCAGCGCGGCCAGCAGGCTCGAGGCCAGGGCGGCGGTGACGCTATTGATGACGCCCAGCAGCTCGCGCATGCCGAGCGCGGCCGCGGCGACCTCGGCGATCGTGGCCAGGAAGCTGACCGCGAACGAGGCGGCGAACCACGAGGCGACGCGGTTGCGCGATTCGGCAATGATCTTGAACAGGCCGACCGTCATCACCGAGAAACAGCACACGGTAATGCCCCACAACAGCGGCAGGTACATGCCATACGGCAGGAATATGGCGGCGGCCAGCATCGGCAGGCAAAGCCATTGCATGATGCGCATCGGCAGCACATAGCGCATGGCGGCGATGTTTTCGCGCAGCAGCGCCTGGTACAGGGTCAGCGTGGCGATGCCGTACAGTGTGATGGTCAGCGAGCGGCTGAGCAGCAGCCATTCCGACGGCAGGGTCTGGCCCAGCCACTGGATGTCCCAGCCGGCCGACAGCGCGCCCACCCGCAGGTTCAGGATCAGCCAGCCGGCGAACAGCACGTACAGCGGCTGGCGGTTGATCAGGGCGGTAATCAGGATGAACAGGGCCAGCACCACCATGCCGCCGTCGAGCAGGCCGGACTTGCGGTGGTATTGCTCGACCGAGAGCGCGTACTGGTCCGCAGGCCATTGCAGCACCGACAGGCGCGCCGGGCCGGCAAAGCGGGAGCGGCACAGCAGGCTGGAAGGCAGCGGCGACATCTTCAGGGCAAAGCCGGCTTTCGAGCCTTCGATGACGCCAGTGCCGGCGCCGCGCGTGGCGCTGCCGAGCGGGGCCAGGCTGCCGCCATCCCAGCAGCTCACATCCTGCGCATGGCGCGACGGGAATTCGACCACCTGGGCGCCGAGGCGCGGCATCGGTTCGAAGACGAACCAGACCGGGTCTTCGGCCAGATGCGTGTCATGGCCTGTGACCAGGCTGCCGGCCTGGGCGCGCGCCAGGGCGGCGCGCGGCGCCAGCGTGGCTTCGGTCTGCACAGTGACGACCATCGACAGCGGCACGTCGCCGACCGTACGGTATTGGTCGTGCCAGAAAATCAGGGCAATCAGGGAAACGATCCCGATCCCGAGCGGGATCAGGTAGTAGGCAAAGACCTTCAACACCCGCTCCACGACCGCCTGCGCTGCAGCGGGAAGCGAAGAACGGCGTGTGGGTGTTGGAATGGGCATAGGCAGTATGAATGCGGTCGAATGCTCCCGCCGTTGCCGGGGGGAGCGCCAAAGCGCAAGGATACAGCCTTATATTGATGCCGTCATGCAATATGTATGGAATATGGGTTAGGCGAAAGCGAATTCGCGCGCCTGCAACGCCGGATGTGCGGGGACACGGGCGTGTGGCGCGGCCACGACCGGCGGCGGCACGGCCGGGCCGATGTCGATGTCGGGGTGGTGGGTGTGGAAGAAGAAGCCCAGCAGCGGATGGGACGCCTCGGTGTAGCGCTGCTCGAAGCTGGCGATCTCGAAGGCCATCACGCGGTGCGGGATGTTGCCGACGTGGCGCAGCGCGACGGGGCCCTGCTCCGGGAACACGTCGGTGAACAGCATCTGCTCGTACTGGCGGTCGACCGGCGGTCGGCCGGTCGCGACCGAATAGTCGATGGCGTTGTCTTCGCAATACATGAAGCAAGCCTTGATCAGTGCCACCTTGACCATGCGGCCGACGCGGCCTTCGTCGATGCCCAGGCGGGTCGCTTCCACCAGGCGGCGGCCCTGCAGCCAGTGCGGCAGCTCGACCGATTCCTCGACGCCCAGCGGACGATAGAGGTTGGTGCGGATTCGGGTGCTGCCCAGTGGCGAGCCATCGAGCTTGGACTCGGCCAGCAGCACGATGGTGTCTGCTTCATAGTCGGCCGCTTCGGGCCGGGCCAGCACACGTGCGAAGTCGGGCACATGGCGGGCATAGGCGGCGTGGCGGACCTGGACCGCTTTCAGCAGGTCGGCTTCGGTTTCAACCCGGCGGATGGTGAAGGGCAGGCGCTCGGTAGCGCGGCCGGCGGCACGTGCTTCGCGGGCAGCGCGCACGCTCGCGCCGGCTGGTGTGGAGACGACTGGGTCGAACAGCGACATGACGGGGTACTCCTCGGGTTGAAAGAATGAAACAGAACTTGTCTGAATCAAATTATCAATCCGATTACTAGCAATCTAATTGCTGAGCAGAAGCACTTAAAGCCTTCTATTTGTCCTACGTCAATGAAAGAATAGTCCTACATCCAACCATGCGCGTCAAAAATGGTGTAAGCACGCCACATTCCCCCGCCTACATCATGCGCGCAGTGCCCGAAACGCGGATCGACGCACCCGCTTCCGGCCCGATCTCCGCAACCAGGCGCGAGCGCATGCCCATGTCTTCGCCCTGCACCACGTCGATGCGCCCGCCGTGGGGCCAGCCGAGATCGCGCAGATAACCGGCCAGGGCCGCAGTGCCGGCGCCGGTGGCCGGGTCTTCCAGCACGCCGCCGGACGCGAACGGATTGCGGGTATGGAACAGCTGCGCGTGTTCCGCATACGCCAGCACGATCGTTACCAGGCCGTGGCCGTTCATCAGGCGCCGTCCTGCGTCGAGCTCGTAGGACATGCGCGCCAACGCGGCGCGGCTGTTCAGCGCCAGCACCAGGTGGTCGGCGCCGCCATGGGCCAGCGCCGGCGGAATGCGCTCGTCGAGGTCGGCGCGGGAATAGCCGAACAGGCCGAGTGCGGCCTCGACCAGCGGCGCCGGGGCCGGCTGGCTGCGGGTGGGCGGCGACTGCAGGCTGGCCGCGACGCGCTCGCCCTCGACCCGGCCCTCGACCGAGATGGCTGCCGAGTTCAGGGCCAAGGCATAGCGGCCGTCGCCGAAACGCCGCGCCAGCGCGGCACCGAGCGCGATGGTGGCGTGGCCGCAGAAAGGCACTTCGGACTCGGGCGAGAAATAACGCACCCGCCAACCCTCGCCTGCCGGTGCCGCGAATGCCGTTTCCGAAAAGCCGATGGCCCGGGCCAGCCCGGCCATCTCGGCCGCAGGCGGCAGCGCGTCGCCGATCCAGACCCCGGCCGGATTGCCGCCGGTCCCGTTGTCGTCGAACGCTGCGATGCGCAGCACCTGGTCCAGCTTTGCAATGACTTCCATGGCGGGTTCTCGTTGTGAAGGAATCGTCATCATAACGCGCCCCTGCCGGACCTGCCCGCAGGCCCGCTCACTGCCCGTCGGGGCTACCCTGCCCCATCCCCTGGCGCATCGACTGCGCCATTTCCTCGGGCGAGACGTCGCGGATATGGGTGGCGATCGACCGGCGGTGCCCGAAGGGGTCCTCGACCACGCCGTAGCGGTCGCCCCAGAACATGTCGGACGGCGCCATGCGCGCCTTGGCGCCCGCCTCGACGGCGCGCTCGAACAGCTGGTCGACGTCCGGCACCGCGAGGTGGATCGTGACCGGCGAGCCGCCCAGCGCGGCCGGCCCGGTGGCGTCCCAGTCGGGGAATTCATCCATCAGCATCACCATCGAATCGCCGATGCGCACCGCCGCATGGGCCAGCAGGCCGCCCGGCCCGGGCAGCCGCATGATTTCCTCGGCGCCGAAAGCGCGCCGGTAAAAATCGATCGCCTCGGCCGCGCCGGCGCAGACCAGGTGCGGGGTCACGGTATGCACGCCGTCTTCGACGGGCTTGACTGCGGATTGCGTGGCGTTCATGGCATCTCCTCGGGTTGGAAGAGTGAGTGACATTAGCCCTGTCCGAAGGTTCGGGCAATCTCCAAAAGGCTTGACCCGGAGGCCTGCTGCCGCTAGTATTTAGACATTCATCTAATTAGAAAACGATCAAACATGGCCGGACCGCTGAACGAGGTCTTCAAGGCGATCGCCGATCCGACGCGGCGCGAGATCCTGCGCCTGCTGCGCAACGAAGAGATGAGCGCGGGCGACGTGGCGGCGCGGTTCGACATGACCAAGCCGACCGTGTCGCATCATTTTGCCGTGCTCAAGGCAGCCGGCCTGATTACCAGCCGGCGCGACGGGCAGACCATCTGGTATGCGCTCGACACCACGGTGCTCGAAGACGTGCTGGCCTGGTCGATGGACATGGCGCGTGGCGCCAGGGGAGACAAACAATGAAGAAACCGATGTGGAAGCGATTCCTGGTGCTGTTCCTGGCCGTGTCGCTGCTGACCCTGAACCTGGTGCTGGCCCTGTATCCGGACCTGCCTTCGCTGGTGCCGGTGCACTGGAATGCCGATGGCGAACCCGATCGCTGGGGCCCGCGCGCGATGGTGCTGCTGTACTCGGCCTTCATGCTCGGCTCGGGCGCGGTGTGGCTGGTGCTGCCCAGACTCTCGCCGAAACGCTTTGCGGTAGAGGAGTTCGAATCGACCTGGTGGTACCTGGGCATGGTGAGCGTGTCCTGCTTCGCCTACCTGCAATGCGTGCACCTGTGGGGCGCATGGAAGCCGGGTTTCAATGTCGACCGCGCCATGCTGGCCGGCCTGGCCATGTTCTTCATCCTCGCCGGTAACGTGACCGGCAAGGTGCGCCGCAATTTCTGGCTCGGCGTGCGCACGCCGTGGACGCTGGCCAACGAGCGGGTCTGGTATGCGACGCACCGGTTCGCGGCCAGGACCATGGTGACCGGCGGCGTGCTGGCCATGCTTGCGGTGCTGGCCGGATGGCCGACGCTGGTGGCCCTGGCGGCGCTGGGCGTGGGGGCGCTGGTGCCGGTGGGGTATTCGCTGGTGTACTACAAGCGGCTGGAACGGGCGGGGACGCTGGAGGCCTAGGGTTTGTTACCGGTTCACCGATCCAGCACCGCCTGCAAGCGCAGCGCCAGAAAATCCACCAGCGCCGCCACCCGCGGCGCCAGGGCGCCCTGCTTGTAGAACACCGCCCATACCGGCTGCGCCCACGCCAGCGTAGCGTCTTCCAGCACCGGCACCAGGCGCCCGGCCTCCACATCGTCCCGGGTCAGGAAATCCCCCAGCGACGCGATCCCCGCTCCGCCCAGCGCCAGGTGGCGCAAGGTCTCTCCACTCGATGCGTGCACGCCAGGACTCACCGTCCACCCTTCCCCGCCGGCGTGCCGCAACGGCCAGGTATTGAGCGAGGCCGGCGCAGTGAATCCCAGCGTGCGGTGCGCGCTCAACTCCGCGGCCCCGGCCGGCGCGCCGTGCTTGTCCAGATAGGCGGGCGAGGCCAGCACGCGCAGGCGCGTCGTGCCCAGGCGCCGCGCATTGAGGGTCGAATCGGGCAGTGCGCCGATGCGGATCGCCAGGTCGGCGCGCTCCTCGATCAAGTCCACATAGGTTTCGCCGCTGACCAGTTCCAGCTGCACCAGCGGGTAGGCGTCGATGAAGTCGGCCACCAGGGGCGCGAGCAGATGGTCCAGCGCCGGCGTGGCCGCATTGACCCGCACCAGGCCCGCGGGCTGCGAACGGCGCGCGGCGGCTTCGAGTTCGGTGTTGGCCAGGTCGGCCAGCAGACTGCGCGCGCGCCCCAGCAGCCAACTCCCCTCTTCGGTCAGCTGCAGGCGCCGCGTCGTGCGGCGCATCAGCGTCATCCCCAGGTGATCCTCGAGGCGCGCGATCGTGCGCGACACGCCCGATGGGGTTTGCCCGAGCCGCTCGGCGGCGGCCGAGAACGACCCTGTATCTATGACTGTAGAAAATGTAATCAAAGCCTCTACGTCGATCATTCGTGACTCCAGATCAAAAATCAATTGTACGTCGACACATTTTTCTTTGGTGCGGCGAGCGGCACACTGCATGCCTTTCCACGACATGCACCAGGAGCCACCATGCCACTTGCACTCTGGGCGCTGACACTCAGCGCCTTCGCCATCGGAACCACCGAATTCGTCATCGTCGGCCTGATACCCACCATCGCGGCCAGCCTCGGCGTGTCCGTTCCCTCCGCCGGCCTCCTGGTCAGCCTGTACGCGCTGGGCGTGGCGATCGGCGCGCCGGTGCTCACGGCCTTGACGGGCCGCATCCCGCGCAAGCAGCTCCTGATCGGCCTGATGATGCTGTTCACGATCGGCAACCTGGTGGCCTGGATGGCGCCCGGCTATGCGGCGCTGATGGCCGCGCGCGTGCTCACTGGCCTGGCGCACGGCGTGTTCTTCTCGATTGGTTCGACCATCGCCACCAGCCTGGTGCCGAAGGAAAAAGCGGCCAGCGCGATTGCCCTGATGTTCACCGGCCTGACCGTGGCCCTGGTTACCGGCGTGCCGCTCGGAACCTTCATCGGCCAGCACTTCGGCTGGCAAGCGACCTTCCTGGCCGTGTCGCTGCTGGGCGTGGTCGCCATGATCGGCAGCTGGATCCTGGTGCCCTCGGATATCGCTGGCAGCAACGAAGGCGGCAAACCCGCCAGCCTGCTCACGCAACTGGCCGTGCTGAAGAAACCCCGCCTGCTGCTGGTGTACGCCGTCACCACCCTCGGCTACGGCGGCTCCTTCATCGCCTTCACTTACCTGGCGCCGATCCTGCAGGAAGTAGCGGGCTTTGCGCCCTCCAGCGTGGGCCTGGTGATGCTGGTGTACGGCGTCTCGGTCGCGGCGGGGAATATCTGGGGCGGCAGGCTGGCCGACCGCAAGGGACCGCTGGCGGCGCTGCAGATCGTGTTCGCCCTGCTGGCGCTGGTGCTGGTGGTGCTGGCCTTTACCGCGCGAAGTCAGGCGCTGGTGCTGCTCACGGTGCTGGCCTGGGGCGCAGTCGCCTTCGGCAATGTGCCTGGCCTGCAGGTGTATGTCGTGCAGCGCGCCGAACGCGATGCGCCGCATGCGGTGGATGTGGCCTCCGGCCTGAACATCGCCGCCTTCAATGTCGGCATCGCGCTGGGCGCCTCGGGCGGCGGCCTGGTCGTCGCGAAGCTCGGCTTGATGGCCACGCCCTGGATCGGCGCCGTCATCGTGGCGGGCGCCTTTGCCCTGACCACCCTGGCCGCCTGGCTGGATCGCCGCGACGGCGTGCCGGCGAAGGTGGTGCGCAGCGCCGCCGTCGCCCATTGACGCAGCGGCCTACTCGTCCAGCTCCGGATAGTGGCGGAAGATCCCGTTCTCGTTGAACGGCACCCGCCGGGGCGAGGCCAGGTAGGCCGCGATGTTCGGCCGCGCCGCGACCCGGTCGCGCAGCTGGCCGAGCGCCGGGTACTCGCCTTCCAGGCGCTTCATCGCATTCGGGTAGGCGTAGCGCAGGCCTTCGATCAGCTGAAACAACGACAGGTCGGCATAGGTGGGCTTTTCGCCCACCAGCCAGTGGCGCGGCTCGGGATTGGTCAGGATGCGCGAGAAGTAGCCGAAGAATTTCGGCAGGCGCGTCTCGATGAAGTCGGCGGCGCGGCGCTGCGCTTCCGGCTTCTGGTCTTCGTAATACAGCGAGGTGGCGATCGGGTGGTGGGTGTCGTGGGCCTCGGCGACCAGGTCGGCGATGGTCAGCTGCAGCTGGTGGGTCCAGAGCCGCCCCGGGTCGGTGCGCGGCGCCAGGCCATGCTGCTCGCCCAGGTAGAGCAGGATGTTGGCGACCTGGCCGATCGTCATCTCGCCGGCCTTGAGGAAGGGCGGCGCGAACGAGGGGTGGGCTTCGGTGTCGAGCGCCGTCAGCAGCAGGTCCATGCCGCCGGGACGCCGCGCCACGTCCACATATTCCGCCCCGGCCTCTTCGAGCGCGAGCCGGACGAATTCGCCCCGGCCCTGAATGCCCGGCCAGTAAAAAAGTTCGTACGCCATCTCGCTCCCCCAGGGTGTTTCGGTCTGGCGCAATTATCGGCGATGAATTGGAAGCGTGTCGCCGCACAAACATGGTAGGCTTGCGGTGCCTGTCAGGCGAAAACAAAAAGTCAAATAATAGAGAGAGACCACATGACCGCTTCTTCTGACCCAGGTTTCACTTCCTCATTGCTTTTGCACTATCCGGGCACAAGCTAGCTTTTCGGCAGATAATGCTTTGTGGAATTAACTTTCTGCAAAGCCAGCCCGTCGTCCCTTGACGGGCATCCAGTTAAAGACAGGGGCGCCCTTGCTGCGCCCGCAACTTTATGCCGAATGGAGCGCCCCGCATGATCTTCGCTCATTTAACCAAGCATTGGCTCGCCCGCCGCGGCCAGTACACGCCTGCTTCCTGGATGCTCAGCATCGTGCGCAGCCTGCGCGTGCTGCGCTACTGGCGCGAGCACCAGGCCCTGTGCCGTCTCGAGCTGGTACGCCGCTTCGTGGCGGCCGCACCGAACGACGACCTGTTCCACCACCTGAGCCACCGCAGCTACCTGGCGAATGACCTGAGCGCCCGCCAGCGCGTGCAATGCGTGCTCTCGCACTACCGCTTCGAAGACAGCACTTTCAGCAATGCCTACCACCAGCTGGTGTATGGCAGCGGCGGGCTCACCCTGTGGCAGCACCAGGCGCAGCTTGACAGCGGCGAGCACACCTTCCTCCTGCGCCTGGAGATGGCGCCGCGCAGCGATGCCGAGGGCGACCTCACCATCTCGCTGGTCGCCGACGGCAAATACCTGCACCGCCTGTCCTACACCTGGGTCGATGGCCAGCTGGCCGGCGTCGACCTGCCCACCGTGCCTTTCGTCACGCGCAACCAGGGCCGCTGGACCGATTCCGGCGCCGCCTTCGACGCCTTCGAAGAAGCCTTCCCGAACAATTCGCCGAGCTTCTTCTGCTTCGCCGCCATGCAGGGCGTGGCGCAGGCGGTGGGCATCGACCGCGTGGTGGCCATCAAGTGCACTTCGCATATCGCCTACAACCCGCTCGACACCAAGCATTTCGAGAATGCCTACGACGGCTTCTGGAAGGTGCTGGGCGGGGTCGAGATGCCGGGCCGCAGCTACCTGGTGCCGCTGCCTTTCTTCCTCAAGCCGCTGTCCGAGATGCCGTCCAAGCACCGCAAGCGCGCGGCGCAGCGGCGCGAATACTGGCGCGCCATCGGCGACTCCACCCGCTCCACCATGCTGCGCCACATGGCGCCGGCGCTCGCCGCCAAGGCGCGCACGGTGGCCGCGCCCGCGACCGCGGAAGCCTGAGCTTCACCTCGCAGGTCAAACAGTCCAGCGGACTATTTGACGGCCGCTTGACGATCAGCGGCAACGCAAGCGCCACCACTGCTTGCCACATTCACCACACCCGCCCGGGACCGTGGTACACTGCCGCCTCGCTAGGGGTCCTGGACGTGCCATGCACGATCCGGGTGAGAGATACCCTTCGTACCTGATCTGGATAATGCCAGCGAAGGAAAGCGCAAAGCAGTTCCCCATCTTGTTTGCCCTTCCCCCACGTTGGCTCCGGCTTTTCCAAAAGCAGCGCGCCCAATGAGCAATCCGTGGCGCGCGAAGACGAGCAAACACATGACATTCAACCTGAAGCAATCCGTCCTTGCCTGCGCCGTCCTGCAGGCCTTCTCCGCGACCGCCTCGGCGCAGCAAACGCCTGATTCCGTCGCCTCGGTGGTCGTCACCGGCAGCCGCTGGGTCGCCAGCGACCGCGCCAGCATCGGCGGCTTTTCCGATGCGCCGCTGCTCGACACCCCGGCCGCGATCAGCGCCCTCACCCGCACCCAGATGCAGGACCTGTCGATCCGCAACGTCACCGACGCGGCCCGTTTCGACGCCTCGGTGGGCGACGCCTATAACGCGGTCGGGTATGCCGAGCAGTTCTCGATCCGCGGCTTTGCCCTCGACAACGCGACCAGCTACCGCAAGGACGGCATCGCGATTCCGGCCGATACCCAGATCCCGCTCGAGAACAAGGAACGCGTCGAAACCCTGCGCGGCCTGGCCGGCCTGCAGGCAGGCGTGGCAGCGCCCGGCGGCATGGTCAATTTCGTGACCAAGCGCCCGACCGCCACGCCGCTTCGCTCGGCGCTGGTGGAGGTGAGCGAGCGCGGCACCCTGCACGGCTCGGTCGACCTGGGCGGGCGCTTCGAGGACCGCCGCTTCGGCTACCGCATCAACGCCGCCGCCGAGGACCTGAAGTCGTATGTGCGCGGCGCCGACGGCGAGCGCCAGTTCGCTTCGCTCGCCTTCGACTGGCAGCTGACCCCGGACGCCCTGGTGCAACTGGACCTCGACCACCAGCACCGCTCGCAAATCACGGCGCCGGGCTACCAGCTGATCCGCAACGAAACACTCCCGACCGGCGTGTCGCCCAGGACGCTGCTGAACAACCAGTCCTGGACCAAACCCGTGGACACCGACAGCAGCAACCTCGGGCTGCGCTTTGAATACCGCATCAATCCGGACTGGACCTTCACGGCCAACGCCAACAAGCACTGGTTCAAGCGCGACGACTACACCGCCTTCCCCTACGGCTGCAGCAACGAGGCCGAAGGCTACTATCCTGGCTACTGTTCCAACGGCGACTACGACGTCTACGACTACCAGAGCGTGGGCGAGCGCAAGACCCCGTGGGGCGCGCAGGCGATGCTGCAGGGACGCTTCAACACGGGCGCGGTGCGCCATGCCTTGAGTGTGGGCGCGGCCATGTCGGAGCGCCACGACAGCTTCGGCGAATACGTCTACGACTACGCCGGCTACAGCAACATCTACAATAACCTGCAGGTCGATCCGGCCCCGGGCAATCCCGCCACCGGCCCGGTGATGGAGCGCCGCAGCGACCGCGAGACTTCGCTGTTCGTGCAGGACGTCGCTACCTTGTCGCAGAGGTTCACACTGCACGCCGGCCTGCGCTACGTGAAACTCAAGCGCGACGAGCTGGCCGAGATCGGCCAGCCGCGCGTCAAGGCGAATGACAGCTTCGTGCTGCCGAGCGTGGCGCTGGTCTACAAGCCGGCGCGCGACTGGAGCGTTTATGGGTCGCTCAGCCACGGGCTGCAGCACGGCGGCATCGCCGAGATGGGCACCACCAACGAGAACACCGCCCTGCCGCCGAGCCGCTCGAAGCAGCTGGAACTGGGCGTAAAGGGCGTCGTCAGCAATGCGGTCATGGTCTCGGCCGCGCTGTTCGACATCAAGCAGGGCCTGGAATACGTGAACGCCGCCGGCACCTTTGTGCGCGCCGGCGAGCAGCAGCACCGCGGGTTCGAGCTGGCGGCCCAGGGCAAGCTCCATGCGGACCTGAACTACAGCCTGTCGATGATGGCGCTGGACGCGAAGCAGACCGGCACCGGCGACGCCGCCGTCGAAGGCAAGCGCGTGACCAACGTGCCGCAGCTTCGTTCGACTGCGTGGGTGGAATATGCGGTGCCGGCGTTGGCTGGTTTGAAAGTGGACGCGCTGTGGCAGTACTCCGGCAGCAAGGCCTTCGATCCGGCCAACCGGGCGGTGGTGCCGGGCTACCATGTGGCTGGCCTGGGCGCGTCCTATGCTTTGAGGTTCGGGGGGATGAACACGATCCTGCGCGCCCGCGTCGACAACGTCTTCGACAAGTTCTACTGGCGCGACGTGACCCAGTCGCTGGGCGGCTACCTGCTGCCGGGCGCGCCGCGGTCCTTCCGCCTGTCGGCCCAGTTCGACTTCTGAAGCGGTCTAGCCTGCCACGTTGACCGTGGCAGGCAGGTTTCAGTCGCCGAGATCTTCCAGCTTGCCCAGGCAGCGGCGCTGGAAGCCGTTCAATCCGCTGGCGACCAGGCTGTTGTCCGGCTCGATCACGCCGGCGTCGAGCAGCAGGCGCAGCTTGGCGATGCGGTCGCCCTGGGCCAGGGCCTGGGCCAGGTGCGGCGTCTCGCCCTCGTCCGGCTCGCCTGAGCGCGCGATGGCTTCGACCACGTCGGCCGGGAAATCCCAATGCCGGGCAATCACCGAGGACAGCTGGCGGCTGGCCTCGAACAGCGCGATCCCGAACGCGCCGGAGTTCGGCACCTTGCCTTCGCAATGGCGATCCGCCACCTGGAAGGCCACCTGCAGGCCCACGTTCTGCATCAGGCCGGCCAGGTAGGCTTCGAACACGCTGGCCGACAGGCCCGGGGCCATCACGCTGGCGGCAAAGGCGCAGCGCTCGGAATGGCGCCAGACGTTCGGCGCCACGGCGCGCGCGACGCCCTGGACCTTGACCCGCACCAGCGGCCGGAAGGCGATCCGCGCCAGCAGCATGCGCAGGCCGTTCAGGCCCAGCATCGCCACCGCCCCGTCCAGGGTTTCGATCGGCGTGGCCGGGCGGTAGTAGGCGCTGTTGGCTTCGCGGATGACTTCGGCGACCAGCACCAGGTCGCGTCCCACCTCGGCCGACAGCGCGGCGCTCGAGATGTTCTCGTCCGACAGGGCGTTGAGTAGCTGCGAGACCAGGTCGGGAATGCGCGGCACCAGGCCCGACGCATTCTCGGGATCGGTCGCCAGCGCCCGCACTTCGCCCAGGATTGCTTCTTCGACTTCAGGGGTAGCGTTGGTGCGGCTCGACCCCACCAGCCAGCGGTAGAAAGCAGTGTCGATATCGAGCACCGCCTCGTCAGTGTCCACGGCGGCCGCCGGGACGTGGCCGGCCGGCGCGTCAGTCTCCTTGCTGGTGCCGCCTAACAAGCGGTCTAGCCATTTTTTCACGGTACACCGCCATCGGTAAGAGAAAAAATTTATTCTAATACCATACGGCAACAAATCCTAGCACTAAGACGCGTTTCCTTGACCTGGGGCGTTGCCGGGACGCCCCAGCAATGCTTCCACCTGCGCCAGGCGGTGCGCCAGGGGGCCTTCCAGTAGCAGATACGGGATGCCGCGTTCGTCCAGCGTCTGCACCAGCATCCGGTGCACGTTCTGGCGCACTTCCTCGGATTCGCGCTGCAGCCCGTCCGGCTCCCAGGGGCTGTCGGGCGCGGTCACCAGGGTATGGGCGTAGTCGTGGCGACTGTCCAGGCGGGCCAGCTGCGGGTCCACCCTGCCCCAGTACTGGCGGCTGTACAGCGCCGTCATGAGCGGCGTGGTGTCGCAGAACAGCCAGCGCGTGGCGCGGCCGGCGGCGGCGTCCTCGCGCGCGCGCTGGGTGCAGGCGATCGGGTACTGGTCGCTCTCGAAAGGCACGCGGGCATGCAGGTCGACGAATTCGCGCAGGTATTCGGGCACCCACACCGTGCCGTAGCGCGCGGCCAGCGCTTCGGCCAGCGTGGACTTGCCGGACGATTCGGCGCCCAGCACCGCGATGCGCGCGACAAGCGCCATCATGCATCCCGCCGCGCGATGTTCGACCAGGCGCGCCAGCCGGTCCAGGCCATCAACACGAACAGCGCATACAGGAAGGCGGTCAGGTTCAGGCCCTTGTAGAGGTACAGGCCGACGTAGAGCACGTCCACCACGATCCAGACGATCCAGTTCTCGACCTTCTTGCGGCCCAGCAGGAGCTGGCCTACCAGGCTGCCGGCGGTCAGGAAGCCGTCCGCGTGCGGCACGTCGGTATCGGTGTAATGGTCGAGGAAGGAAGACAGCAGGATGAAGCCGAGGGCCCAGGCGCCGATGGCCCACCCCCAGCCAAGGCGCGTCAAGCGCGTCACCACGAGCGGCTGGTCGCCGGCCCCATGCAGCCACTGGTACCAGCCCCAGATCGAGGCCGCGATGAAGACGAACTGCAGGCCCATGTCGCCATACAGCCTGGCGTCGAAGAACACGACGGCGTAGGTGCCGGAGGAGGCAATCGAGAACAGCCAGGCCCAGTGCTTCTGGCGGATGTTGAGCGCCACCGTGGTGACGGCCAGCAGGAAGGAGAGCAGTTCCAGCGGCGTGGTGGCCAGCCCGGCGAGATTGAGCGTGTCGTTCATGTGGTCCAGTCGAGAGACGCCGGATGGTAACAGCCGCAGCCGGACAGGACAAGGCCGCGGCGATGTGCACCGCCGCGGCCCCTGGACAAACGACGACCCGGTTTACTTCTTCGGGTACTTGATCGTCATTTCCTTGAGCAGGTTGTCGGCATGGTCGACTTCCTGCATCACCCACAGCATGTAGCGGATGTCGACGTGGATTGCGCGCGTGATGGCGCTGTCGAAATACCAGTCCTTGGTGATCGATTCATAGGTCGAATCGAAGTTCAGTCCCACCAGCTCGCCGCGCTTGTTCATCACGGCCGAACCCGAATTGCCGCCCGTGGTGTCGGCGCTCGACAGGAAGTTGACCGGCACGGTGCCCAGCGCCTTGTCCTTGAACACGCCGTAGCGCTTCTGTTTCACCGCTTCCGTCAGCGCGGCCGGGACGATGAACGGATCCTTGGTGGTGGCCTTCTCGACGATGCCTTCCACGGTCGTGAACGGGCCCTTGACCAGGCCGTCGCGCGGCGAGTACGGCGCCACGGTGCCGTAGGTCACGCGCAGCGTCGAGTTGGCGTCCGGGTAGACCGGCTTGCCCTGCGACTTCTTCCAGGCGATCACGGCGCTCATGTATTGCGGGATGACGCGCTCGAGATTGCCTTCGAGCTCGTTGCGGCGGTTCTCCAGGCCCATGCCGGTGTCGTGCAGGCGCACGGCCAGCGCGATGAACGGGTCGCCAGACTTGCGGAAGGCGTCAGGATCCTTGCCGATCCAGGCCAGGCGCCTGGCGGTGTCGCCCAGTTCGCTGCTCTTGTACATCGCGCCCAGCGCGTTGGGCGCCGGCAGCAGCGCGTCCAGGCCTTGCGGGCGGACCTTGGCGTCGATGCGGGCATAGCGCGCCAGGGCGGCGCCGTAGCGGGCTTCGTCCACGCTGGCCACGAAGGACTGCTCGAGGCGGCTCAAGCGCGCCTTGATAAAGGAGAGGTCGCGCTCCTGGTAGCCGGTTTCGCGCTGCGGGTCGGGCTTCTGGCGTTCCAGCGCCAGGCGGTACAAGGTGCGCGCGCTCTTGAGCAGGTCGCTGTGGGTGGCTTCCGCCCACGCGGCTTCCTGGCGCGACTGCGCCATGTCCTGCGCGATCACGCTATCGAGCTCGCCCAGCAGGTTCTTGCCGCCGCCCGCGCCATTCTGCCTGTGCCACGCACGGAATTGCGCGTCCTGCACGTCCTTGATCGCGGCGATGTCCTTGCGCGCGAAGCCATCCATCAGGCCCTGGGTCTTCTTGAGCACGTTGTTCAGGCTCTTGGCCACGCTCGCATAGCGCACGTCCCAGGCCGGGTTGCCCTGGGTCGCGGCGGCGATCACCGACAGGTCGGCGGTGATGCTCGCGGCCTTGGCCGGGAAGTCGACGTCGCGCGCGAAGCGGATCTCGCTGGGGAGCTTGTAGCGGCTGGTGCGGCCCGGGTAGCCGGCCAGCAGGATCGGATCGCCGTTCTTCAGGCCTTCGGCCGACACCACCAAAAAGTCCTTCGACTTGTAGGGCACGTTGTTCGGAGACGGGTCGGCCGGGCGGCCGTCCGGGCCCACATAGGCGCGCAGGAAGGAATAGTCGCCGGTCTGGCGCGGCCACTCGTAGTTGTCGATGTCGCCGCCGAAGTTGCCGATGCGGTCGGACGGCGCATACACCAGGCGCACGTCGCGGATCATCAGCTGCTTGATGCGGTAGTACTCGAGGCCGCGGTGGAAGGCCGGCACCGAGCAGCGGGTCGACTTGTCGGTCTCGCACTCGGCGATCAGGGACTTGATGCGCGACTCGACCAGCTCGTGGCGCTCGCGGCCGCTCAGCGTGGGGGCCAGGCCCTTGAGCACGCGCTCGGTCACGTTCTCGACCTTCTCGGTCACGTAGACCAGGGTATTCGGGCCGCCCGGCAGTTCCTCGGCGCGGGTCTTGGCCAGGTAGCCATTGACGATGTAGTTCTTCTCGGGCGTCGCGTTGCGCTGGATGGCGCCATAGGCGCAGTGGTGATTGGTGACCACCAGGCCGTCGGGCGAGACGAAGGCGGCCGAGCAGCCGCCCAGCGACACGATCGCGCTCATCGGGTGCTTGCCCAGGTCGGCCAGCTTCTCGGCCGGCATGGTGATGCCGATGCGCTTGAGTTCGGATTTGAGTTGCGGCAGCTGGTGCGGCTGCCACTGGCCTTCATCGGCGATGGCAATGCTCGCGGCGCCCAGCAGGACGACAGGCAGTACGACGGATTTGAACAAAATGAACCCCGGATGGATGGAAAAAGCAGCCGGGAGTATAGCTTTCTTGTACCCAGGTTGGGTCGTTTTTTGGCGTCTTGACGCCCCGTGCAGCCTGGCCTGCACGCACCATTTCAATAAGGACCAAATAGTGGCGGATGAAAACGGCGAAATGCATGACTTATCACGGCGCCGGCCTGTTTTATTATTTCCTATTAGTACGGTGCATAGGGTTATTGCGAACCTGTCTATACTAAAAGCCAGAACGGTACATACACCTTCTAACGCTTTGCGCGCGTTATTGCAAAGTCCAGGACCCGTGTAAATCACAACGTTTATCAAACCACTTGGAGCCGAATATGAAGAAAATCATCCCAGCTATCCTCGCCCTGTCGATTACCGCCGCCGTCGCCCTGCCGGCAGCAGCCCAGAACACCACCCCTGACAACACCGTCACCACCTCCACCACCACCGTGCCCGTCGAAGAAGACCGCGACTTTGGCTGGATCGGCCTGCTGGGCCTGGCTGGCCTGCTGGGCCTGCGCCGCAAGCACGACGACCACGTGCACCGCACTACCACCACCACGACCAATCCGAACAATCGTTAATTTTTAATCGGTTACGCGATCGGTATTGCAGCGTTCAATACGCGCTGCAACACGGAAAAGCGAATAGTCGTCGTGCATCTTTTAATAATGCACATGGCAGGGAGCGAATATATCGCCGCCCTGCCATTATGCGTTACCAGCCGGTTTATATAATACCGGCTGGATTATCCCTGCTGCCTGCCCTCCCTGTTATTCGCCCTGCCGATCGATTATCCGGCCGGGGCCGGATTGCTCAGCCGGCTCGCCAGCCGCCGCCGAGCGATTGGATCAACAGCACCGCCGCGGCCTGGCGGTCGGCCTGCACCTGCACCAGCGAACGTCGCGCGGCCAGCGCCGTCGCCTGGGCCTGCACCACTTCCGAATAGCTCACCTGCCCTGCTCGGTAACGGTTCAGGATCTGCTGCTCGACCTTGTCGGCCGCCTCGGAGGCGACCTGCCGCAGTTCCTGCTGTTGCTCCAGGATGCGGGTGGCCGTCAGCTGGTCTTCCACGTCCGCAAACGCCGCGAGCACGGTCTGGCGGTAACGCGCGACGGTGGCCTGGTGGCGCGCCTCGGCGCCCGCCACGCCGGCGCGGGTGGCGCCGGCATTGAAGATCGCCTGCGCCGCCGACAGGCCGAAGGACCAGGCGGCGTTCGATGCCGACAGCAGGTCGGACACGCGGCTGCCGCCCGTGCCGAGCGACCCGGACAGGCCGATGTCGGGGAAATAGGCGGCCCGCGCGATGCCGATCTCCGCATTCGCAGCGGCGACGTCGCGCTCGGCGGCGGCGATGTCCGGGCGGCGCTGCAGCAGCGTGCTGGGCACGCCCACCGGCACCGCCGGCACGCTCACGCGCCAGGCCGGCGCGGCAGCCAGCGTGAACTCGCTGGGGGCCTTGCCGAGCAGGACCGCGATGGCATGCTCGAACTGGGCGCGCTGGCGCACCAGCGAGAGCTCGTCGCCCCTCGCATTGGCGAGCTGGGTCTGCGCCTGCAGCACGTCGGTGCGGGCGACAATGCCGACATTGAATCGGTTCTGGGTGATCTGCAGCTCGCGCTCGTAGCCGGCAATCGTGCGCACCAGCAGCGCGCGTTGGGCGTCTAGCGCGCGCACGGCAAAGTAGTTGGCTGCCAGTTCGCCCTGGGCCGCAAGGGTCGCGCTGGCCAGGTCGGCCGCGGAAGCGTCGGCGCCCGCCTGCGCGCTGCTGACGCCGGCGCGCAGGCGGCCCCACACGTCGGGCTCCCAGCTGCCGCCCAGGTTCAGGCGGTAGGAACTGTCCGCACCCTGGTTGCGCACGCCGGAGCGGTCCGCGCTCAGGCCCAGGTTCACGGCCGGGAACAATGCGGCGCGCTGCTGGCTCACCAGCGCCCTTGCCTGCGCATAGTTCGCGACGGCGACCGCCACGTTCTGGTTCGAGACCGCGACGCCGGCCGCCAGCGCGCTCAGCTCCGCATCCTGGAACAGCTCCCACCAGGGGCCGCGCTCGAGCGCGTCGGCCGGGGCGGCGGGCACCCAGCCCTGCGCCTCCTTGAAGGCCGCGGGTTCGGGGGTCGTGGGGCGCTGGTAGGCCGGGCCGACGGCGCAGCCGCCCAGGACGGACGCCGCAAGGGCGATGAGCGAGAGTCGGAAGCGCAGGTGCATGGTATTCATGGTTTTACCGGGGTCGGGTCGCCGTCGAAGGCATGGCGGGACAGCTGCTGCTCGTCGGGCTTGCGGGTGCGCAGCTTGTCGAGCAGGACGTAGACGACGGGGGTGGTGAGCAGGGTCAGTACCTGGCTGGCCACCAGCCCGCCGATGATGGCGATGCCCAGCGGCCGGCGCAGCTCGGAGCCTTCGCCGAAGCCGATCGCCAGCGGCAGCGCGCCGAGCGCCGCCGCCAGCGTGGTCATCAGGATCGGGCGGAAGCGCAGCAGGCAGGCTTCGCGCACCGCTTCCATCGCGCTCAGGCCGCGTGCGCGCTCGGATTCGAGGGCGAAGTCGATGATCAGGATCGCGTTCTTCTTGACGATGCCGATCAGGAGGAACACCCCGATCAGCGCGATGATCGAGAACTCCATCCGGAACAGCAGCAGGGCCAGCACCGCGCCCACGCCGGCCGAGGGCAGCGTGGACAAGACCGTCACCGGGTGCACCAGGCTCTCGTACAGGATGCCCAGCACGATGTAGATGACGACGATCGCCGCCAGGATCAGCAGCGGCTGCTCCTTGCTGGATTCTTCCGCCGCGCGCGCCGTGCCCTGGAAGCTGCCCCGCACATTGGTCGGCATGCCGATCTCGGCTTCGGCCTGCTTGACGGCCTGCTGCCCGTCTTCCAGGTTGAAGCCCTCGGCCAGATTGAACGAGACCGTGGTCGCCAGCTCGCCGTCCTGGTGGTTCACCGAGGTCGGCGTCGAGCTTTCGGCGAAGCTGGCGATCGTCATCAGGGGCACCATCGTGGTGGCGCTGCCTGACAAGGCAGAGCCGCTGGAGGGGTCGCGCGCGGCCGTCAGGTTGGCCGGGGCGGCCGGCGTGCCTGCCGCGGGCGCGCCGGATGTGGCGCCCGTCGTTGGGGCGGCGGCCGCGCCCCCGTTCCCGCGCGCGGGCACGTACACGTCGCGCAGCGCTTCCGGCGACTGGGCATAGCGCTGGGCCACGCCCATGATCACGTGGTACTGGTTCAGCTCATCGTAGATGTTCGCCACCTGGCGCTGGCCGAAATTGTTGTACAGGGCGTTGTTGATGTCGCGCGTGCCGATCCCCAGGCGCGAGGCGGTGTCCTTGTCGATGGTGACGAAGGTCTCGACGCCGTTCTCGGCCTGGTCGGTGTCGACGTCGACCAGCGAAGGCTGGCGCTTCATGCTTTCCGCCAGGCGCGTGGCCCATTGCTTCAGGTCGGCCGCGTTGTCGCTTTTCAGGGTGTACTGGTAGGTGGAATTGCTGGAGCGCCCGCCCATGCGCAGGTCCTGCACCGGATTCAGGAAGATCGACACGCCGGTCACGCGCGCCAGCCGCGGGCGCAGGCGCGCGATCACCGCCTGGCCGGTGTCGCCCTCGGCGCGGTCGCGCACGGGTTTGAGGTTGATGAACATGAAGCCGCCTCCGGCCCGCCCGCCGCCCGTGAAGGCCACCACGGTATCGACCGCCGGGTCGCGCTTGATGATGTTCACCAGCTGGCGCAGCTTGCCCTGCATGGCCTGGAAGGAGATGCTCTGGTCGGCACGGATGCCGCCATTGAGCTGGCCGGTGTCCTGCTGCGGGAAGAAGCCTTTCGGGGCGGCCGCGAACAGGTAGACGTTCAGGGCCACCACGAAGCCGAGGATCAGCATCACGAGAACGCGGCTAGCGAGCGCCCAGTCGAGCGATGCTTCGTATCCGCGCAGCACGCGGTTGAAGCCGTTCTCGGACCAGCGCGCCAGGCGGCCCGGCTGCTTCTTCCGGTCTTCTTTCCTGAGCAGCCAGGCGCACATCATCGGCGTGGTGGTGAGCGAAATCACCAGCGAGATCATCACCGCCGCCGACAGGGTCACGGCAAATTCGCGGAACAGCCGGCCCACCTGCCCGCCCATGAACAGCAGCGGAATGAACACCGCCACCAGCGACAGCGAGATCGACAGCACGGTGAAACCGACTTCGCGCGCGCCCAGCAGCGCAGCCTGCATGCGGTCCATGCCGGCCTCGATGTGGCGCGCGGTGTTTTCCAGCACCACGATGGCGTCGTCCACCACGAAGCCGGTGGCCACCGTCAGCGCCATCAGCGACAGGTTGTTCAGGGAAAAACCCAGCAGGTACATGACGCCGAAGGTCCCGAGCAGCGACACGACCGTGGCCACCGCCGGAATGATGGTGGCGCGCACGCTGCGCAGGAACACGCTTACCACCAGCACCACCAGCAGGATCGACAGCACCAGGGTGAATTCGATCTCGTGCAGCGAGGAGCGAATCGAATTGGTGCGGTCCGAGGCCACCTGCAGCTTGACGTCGCCCGGCAGCTGGGCCTGCAGCGACGGCAGCAGCGCGCGCACGCCGTCCACGGTTTCGATGACGTTGGCGTCCGGCTGGCGCGTGATCAGGACGATCACGGCCGGCTCGCCATTGAACAGGCCAAGCGTGTTCACGTTCTCGACGCCGTCGATGACCTCGGCCACGTCCTGAAGGCGGATGGCGGCGCCGTCGCGCCAGGCCACCACCAGGTCGCGGTACTCCGCAGCGGTGCGCCCGCCGTTGCCGCCTGCCGGCTGCGAATAGATCTGCAAGCGGTGGCCATTGCCTTCGATCGCGCCCTTGGGGCGGTTGGCATTGGTGGCCTGGATCGCCGCGCGCACGTCTTCGCTCGAGACGCCGTATTTGTTCAGGGCATAGGGCAGCAGCTCGACCCGCACCGCCGGCAGCGAGCCGCCGCCGATCTCGACTTCGCCCACGCCTTTTACCTGCGCCAGGCGCTGCTGCACCAGGTTCGAGACCGACTCGTAGATCTGGCCGGGCGAACGCGTCTTGGAAGTCAGCGCCAGGATGATCACCGGCGCGTCCGAGGGGTTGGCCTTGCGGTAGGTCGGGTTGCTGCGCAGCGTGGCCGGCAGGTCGGCGCGGCTGGCATTGATCGCGGCCTGCACTTCGCGCGCGGCAGAGTCGATTTTCCGGTTCAGGTCGAACTGCAGGCTGACGCGCGTGGAGCCGTTGCCGCTGTTCGAGGTCATTTCATTGACCCCGGCGATCACGCCCAGGCGCCGCTCCAGCGGCGTGGCCACGCTCGAGGCCATGGTCTCGGGGCTGGCGCCGGGCAAGGACGCCGACACCGAAATGGTCGGGTAGTCCACCGCCGGCAGGGGCGAGACCGGCAGCACGAAGAAGGCGCCGATGCCTGCCAGCGCAATCCCCAGCGTCAGCAGGACGGTCGCGATCGGGCGTTCGACGAAGGGGCGCGACAGGTTCATGCGCCGACCTCCTCCGGCTTGGCTCGCGCGCGCCCGCTGCGGCGGCGCGCCAGGCGGTCGAAGGCCAGGTAGATCACCGGCGTGGTGAACAGGGTCAACAGCTGGCTGACGATCAGGCCACCGAAGATGGCCAGGCCCAAGGGGCGGCGCAGTTCGGCGCCCTCGCCCCAGCCCAGCATCAGCGGCACCGCCGCGAACAGCGCGGCCAGGGTCGTCATCAGGATCGGGCGGAAGCGCAGCAGCGCGGCCTGGCGGATCGCGTCCAGCGGGCTTTTCCCGCCGTCGCGTTCTGCCTCGATGGCGAAGTCGATCATCATGATGGCGTTCTTCTTGACGATGCCGATCAGGAGGATGATGCCGATGATGCCGATCACCCCCAGGCCCTGCCCCGTCACCCACAGCGCCAGCAGCGCGCCCACGCCGGCCGAGGGCAGCGTGGACAGGATGGTGAGCGGGTGCACGTAGCTTTCGTACAGCACGCCCAGCACGATGTAGACGCAGACCACGGCGGCCAGGATCAGCCACAGCTGGTTCGACAGCGACGCCTGGTAGGCGCCGGAAGCGCCGAGGAAGGTCATGGTGACCGAGGCCGGGAGCTTGATGTCCTCGGCCGCTTCGCGGATCGCATCGACGGCGGTGCCCAGCGACGTCCCGCCCGCGGTATCGAAGCCGATCGTGGTCGATGGATACTGGGCCACGTGGGTGATCTGCAGCGGCGCTTCGCGTTCCGTCACTTTCGCCACCGCCGCCAGCGGCGTGGGCTGCCCCGAGCCGGTACGCAGCTGCAGCCGGCCGAGCGCATCGAGCGACATCGCTTCGTCCTGCTGGGCTTCCAGGATCACGCGGTACTGGTTGGTCTCGGTGAAGATGGTCGAGACGATGCGCTGCCCGAAGGCGCTGTAGAGCGCGTCGTCCACCGAGGCGGCCGTGATCGACAGGCGCGAGGCCGTGTCGCGGTCGATGTCCACGAAGGCGGCCGCGCCCACCGCGCCGGCGTCGCTGGTGACGTTGCGCAGCTCCGCGCGCTTGGCCATCTGCGCCACCAGCTTGCCGGCCCAGGCGTTGACGGTGGCGCTGTCGGCGCCTTCCAGCGACAGGCGGTACTGGGTCGGGCCGCTTTCGGCGTCGATGGTCAGGTCCTGGGTCGGCTGCACATACATGGTCACGCCGGCGACGTTGGCCACGCGCTGGCGCAGGCGGGCCATGATCTCGTCCTGGTCGTCCTCGCGCTCGCCCTTCAGGTTGATCAGCATGGTGCCGGTATGCAGCATCGTGTTGTTGGCCGCGTCCACGCCGACATAGGAGCTGAGCGACTCGACCGCCGGGTCCTGCAGCACTTCGCGCGCGGCGGCCTGCTGCAGCTTGGCCATGTCAGCATACGAGATCGACTGGCGCGCCTGCAGGCGTGCCTGCAGCTGGCCGGTGTCCTGGGTCGGGAACAGGCCTTTCGGGATCACCATCCACAGCAGCGCGGTCAGCACCAGCGTGCCCAGGGCGACGAGCAGGGTCAGGCCCTGGCGCGCCAGCACCCAGCCCAGCGCCACGTCGTAGCGCTGGATGATGCGGTCAAAAAAGGCCTGGGTCCGCTGCGCGAAGCGACCCGGGCGTTCTTCTTCATGGCTCTTGAGCCAGCGTGCCGACATCATCGGCACCAGGGTGAGCGACACCACGGCCGAGATCAGGATGGTCACGGCGAGCGTCACCGCGAATTCGCGGAACAGGCGCCCCACCACGTCGCCCATGAACAGCAGCGGAATCAGGACGGCAATGAGCGAGACGGTCAGCGAAATGATGGTGAAACCGATCTGCGCGGCGCCCTTGATGGCGGCGGCCATCGGCTTTTCGCCCTCTTCGATATAGCGCGCGATGTTCTCGATCATGACGATGGCGTCGTCGACCACGAAGCCGGTGGCGATCGTCAGCGCCATCAGCGACAGGTTGTTCAGGCTGTAGCCCATCAGGTACATGATGCCGAAGGTGCCGATCAGGGAAATCGGCACCGCCAGGCTGGCGATGATGGTGGCGCGGATGCTGTGCAAAAAGGCGAAGATCACCAGTACCACCAGGGCCACGGCCAGCAGGAGTTCGAGCTGCACGTGGTGGACCGAGGCGCGGATGCCGGCGGTGCGGTCGCTCAGCACGTCCATGCGCACCGAGGCGGGCAAGCCGGCCTGCAGCTCGGGCAGGCGTTCGCGGATACCGTCGACGGTGGCGATCACGTTGGCGCCTGGCTGGCGCTGCACGTTGAGGATGATCGCCGGTTTCAGGTTGGCCCAGGCGCCGATGCGCACGTTCTCGGCGCTGTCGACCACCCGCGCCACGTCTTGCAGGCGCACCGGCGCGCCATTGCGGTAGGAGACGATCAGGTTCTTGTAGTCCGGGACGCTCAAGAGCTGGTCGTTGGCATTGATCGCATACGAGCGCGTGGGGCCGTCGAAATTACCCTTGGCGCTGTTGGCATTGGCCGCCGTGATGGCGCTGCGCAGGGTGTCCAGGCCCAGGCCGTAGGAAGCCAGCGCTTCGGTGTCTGCCTGGATCCGCACCGCCGGACGCTGGCCGCCGGAGAGCGAGACCAGGCCCACGCCCGAGACCTGGCTGATCTTCAACGCCAGGCGGGTGTTGACCAGGTTCTGCACTTCGGTCAGCGGCAGCGTATCGGACGTGATGGCCAGGGTCAGCACCGGCGCGTCGGCCGGGTTGACCTTGGCGTAGACGGGCGGGGCCGGCAGGTCGGTCGGCAGCAGCGAGCCGCCGGCATTGATCGCGGCCTGCACTTCCTGCTCGGCCACGTCCAGGGTCTGGCCCAGGCCGAACTGCAGGGTAATCACCGACACGCCCGAGGCGCTGGTGGAACTCATGCGCGTCAGGCCCGACATCTGGCCGAACTGGCGCTCCAGCGGCGCGGTGACGGTGCGCGCCATGACTTCGGGGCTCGCGCCCGGATACAGGGTCTGCACCTGGATAGTGGGGAAGTCCACCTGCGGCAGCGCCGACAGCGGCAGGAAGCGGTAGCCGACCATCCCGGCCAGCACGATGGCCAGCATCAGGAGGGCCGTGGCGACCGGACGGCGGATGAAGGGGGTGGAGGGATTCATCCGGCTGCCCCGTGCCGCGCATCGGTGAGCGCTTCGGGCGCCTGCATCATTGCTGCGCCCCCTGGCGCTGGCGCCGCCCTTCGCCCCGCCCTGCTCCCTCGCCGCGCGCACCGGCCGGACGGTCGCCCGGCAAGGTCACCTTGGCGCCGTCGCGCAGGCGGTCGGCGCCTTCCGTGATCACCTGCTCGCCCACCTTCAGGCCGGTGGCGATCTGGATCCGGTCCACCGTCGCCTGGCCGCGCGTGACCGCGCGTTGCGAGACCGTCTTGTCCTTGGCATTGAGCACGTAGACGAAGTCGCCGGCCGCGCCGTGGCGCAGCGCCGTGACCGGCACCACCACTGCGTCGTCGATGGTGTCGAGCTGGAGGCGCAGGTTGACGAACTGGCTGGGGAACAGCTTGTTGTCGCTATTGGAGAAGCGCGCTTTGGCGCGTACGGTGCCGGTCTGGACATCCACCTGGTTGTCCAGGGCGAAGAAGCTGCCCGAGGCCAGGGTGGTGGTGCGGGTGCGGTCCAGGGCAATCGCCGTCAGTTTCGCCTTTTGCGCGATGCGGCCCTGCAGCGCGGGCACGCCGTCCTGCGGCACCGCGAATTCGACGTCGATCGGCGAGAGCTGGGTGATCACGGCGATGCCGTTGGCGTCGCTGCTTCCGACCAGGTTGCCGATGTCGACGGTGCGCAGGCCGACCCGCCCGGAGATCGGCGCTTTCACCTGGGTGTAGCTGACGTTGAGCTGGGCGATGCCTTCGGCGGCGCGGTCGGTCATCACGGTGCCTTCGAGCTGCTTGACCAGCGCCGCCTGGGTATCGACTTCCTGGCGCGCGATCGAGTCCTGCTCGAGCAGGGTGCGGTAGCGCGACAAGGTCAGGCGCGCGCTTTCCAGCTGCGCTTCGTCGCGCTGGCGCTGGCCGCGCGCCTGCAGCAGCGCCATCTCGAAGGAACGCGCATCGACCGTGGCCAGCACCTGCCCTGCCCGCACCATCTGTCCTTCTTCGAAGTTGATTTTTTGGAGCACGCCCGAGACCTGCGGTCGCACGGTCGCGTTCGCGGCGGCCACCACGGTGCCCAGCGCGTCGATGGTGACCGGGATGTCGAGCAGCTCGGCCGTTGCGACGCCGACCGTGGTCGCTCCGCCGCCGCGCCCGCCGCGGCCACCGCCACCGCCGCCCCCACCCGGCCCGCCGCCACCGCCGCCGGCTGCACGCTGTCCCGTCGCGCCCGGAGGACCGCCGGCGCCGGCCGCGCCGCCTGCCGGCCGGTGGGTCAGGTACCAGGCCAGCGCGGCCAGGCCGATCATGGCCAGCACCGCGACGACGGTGCCGACCAGACGCTTGTTGCGCTTGGGCGGCGCAGGCGGTGGACTGGTGAGGGCAGACTTCTGGGGTGGGTTCGACTCCATGCTCATCCTTGTTTTTTCGGCCAACATGCAATTTGTACAATACGGATGAGAAAAGGTTAGCACGCTACCCCGGCTTCATATGTTTCGTAACGTACATTGCGCGCACCGGCTTGTTACAAGCGCGGGACAGGCTTTACACCGATTTACACGGGTACGCCGGCTCCCCGGGCGTAAACGCAAAACGGGCGCGGAAATCGTTCCGCGCCCGTCCTGGCTGGCCTCGTATCCGGTTACAAACCGGCTACAAATCTCTTCATGGCGTGCCGCACATGCAGTGGGTGACGGCGGCAAACGGCTTGCGGCCGTCGGCCACGTCGCGCAGGAAGGCCATGTCGTCCATCACCTGGGCCGCCGTACCGGCCGGCAGCGCCGCGTCGATCAGGCCGAGCTTGATCTGGATGTTCAGCGCCTGCACGCTCGAGGCGCCCATCATGTTCAGGAAGCGCTCGACCTTGTTGACCGGACGCTCGACATAGGCCACGCGGTAGTCCGCGCCGAGCTTGGCGCGCTTGGCGGCCGAGTTGAGGGCGTCGCGGTAATTGCCAAGGCGGTCGACCAGGCCGCGCTCCTTGGCCTGGGCGCCGGTCCAGACCCGGCCCTGCCCCACTTCGTCGATTTTCGCGGCCGTGGTCTTGCGCGCCGCGGCGGCCTTGGTGGTGAACTCGCTGTAGACGTGGTTGATGCTGCTCTGGATCAGCTGGGTGAAGCGCGGGTCGATCGGGCGCAGCGGGTTGTAGGCGTCGGCCAGCCAGGTGGTGGTGTAGCCGCCGGTGTGGATGCCCAGCTTGTCGCTGACTTTCTCGGCGGTCGGCAAGATGGTGAACACGCCGATCGAGCCGGTGATGGTGGCCGGGTCGGCGATGACTTCGTCGGCCGCCATCGAGATCCAGTAGCCGCCGGACGCGGCCACGCTGCCCATCGACACCACCACCGGCTTGCCGGCGGCGCGGGTCAGTTCCAGCTCGCGCCGGATCAGTTCCGAGCCATAGGCGCTGCCGCCGGGCGAATCGACGCGCAGCACGATGGCCTTGACCTGTTCGTCCTCGCGCGCCTGGCGGATCAGGTTGGCGGTGGTGAGGCCGCCGACCACGCCCGGACCGCTCGTGCCTTCGGTGATGTTGCCCGAGGCGACGATCACGCCCACGGCGTCGCCGAAGGGCTTCTGCGGGTGGCGGCCCAGATAGTCCTGGTAGCCGACCTGGCGGAAGGACTTGATGCCCTCGTCGTAGGCGCCGCGCTTGACCAGCATGTCGCGGATCTCGTCGCGGGTCTTGAGGCCGTCGACCAGCTTGATGTTCTGGGCCGCCCTGGCGGCGCTGCCGCCGGCCGCTTCCATCTGCTGCGGCAGGGTTTCGATCCATTTGGCGATCGCGCCGCCCGGGAGCTTGCGGTTCTTCTCGACCTGGGCCGTGTAGTCCTGCCACAGCGCGTTGTACAGGAAGCTGTCGGCTTCCTGGGCCGCTTCGGACGGGCCGTTGGCGATATACGGCTCGGCAAAGCTCTTGTAGGTACCGACCTTGATCAGGTTGACCGTCACGCCCAGCTTGTCGAGGGCGTCGCGGTAGTAGTTGCGGCGCCCGCCGAAGCCTTCGATCATCACCATGCCCATCGGGTGGACATAGACTTCGTCGGCGTGCGAGGCCACCAGGTAGCGCTTCTGGTCGTACATCCCGCCCCAGGCGATGACCTTTTTGCCGGAGGCCTTGACGCGGTCGATGCCGGCGCCGATCTCGCGCAGCATGGCCATGCCGCCGCCATCCATTTGGTCCAGCAGCAGGACCACGGTGGTGATCTGCTTGTCCTTGGCCGCTTCGTCCAGCACGCGCAGCACGTCGCGCAGGCGCACGCTGCGCTTGCTGTCGCCGCCGACGCTGTCGAGCAGGGTGTCGGGGAAGCTGGTTTCGTGCTGCTCCACCAGGTCGCCCTTGAGTTCCAGCACCAGCGCGCTCTTGTCGCCGATCGGCTTGACGCCGCCGGAGAAGGCCACGACCAGGATCACCAGCGCGATCAGCAGGAACAGCAGGTTCATCACGGTGCGGCGGGTAAAGTCGACCGCATTCCACACCATGCGCAAACCGCGCCCCAGCGCACTAAAAGGTTTAAAAGCCATTCATACTCCACAGGTCAGTAAATTTGTAGCACTCAGGCCGCTAGCGCGGCACGCCCGGCGCCTTCCTTGTGCGAAATCGCGTATAGGCCGGCAAAGACGAGTATGCCATTTACCATAAGCAATTCCAGCCCGAGGCGGTAGGAACCAAGCAGGTGTTCCTGATTGTACTCAAGGACAGCGCAAAGAATCGGTGCGCCGATCGTAATGAACGGGACAAGATGGTCGCTCAGGGAGCGGCGGGTCATCATGCCGAAGGCGAACAGGCCCAGCAGCGGCCCGTAGGTATAGGCCGCCAGCTTCAGGATGACCACGATCATGCTCGGGTTGTCGGCCAGCTTGAAGCCCATCACCAGGAGCAGGAAGACCGCGGCAAAGCCCAGGTGCACGCGGCGGCGCAGCGTTTCCTTGGCGGCTTCCGTCATGTCGGTGCGGCGCTTGATGCCGAGGATGTCGATGCAGAACGACGAGGTCAGCGCGGTAATGGCGCCGTCCGCGCTCGGGAACAGCGCCGAGATCAGGGCGATCAGGAAGATGATCTGCACCGTGGCAGGCAGGTGTCCCATCACCACGGCCGGGAAGATCTTGTCGCCGGTGGCGGTCACGCCGGCCACTGGCGCATACAGGTACAGCAGGCCGCCCAGGAACAGGAAGCTCATCAAGACCACCACCAGCACGGCGGTCAGGGTCAGCAGATTCTTCTGCGAATCCTTGAGCGTCTTGACCGAGATCGTCTTCTGCATCATTTCCTGGTCCATGCCGGTCATGGTCAGCACGATGAAGATGCCGGCCACGATCTGCTTGAGGAAGAAGTTCGGGCTGTCGAAGTCCGTGGTAAAGATGCGCGCCAGGCCCTGTGACTGCATCTGGTTCAGGCTTTCCGGGATCGACATGCCCAGCTCGCCGAGCAGGAACCAGACGCAGGCGAACAGGCCGAACAGCATGCAGGTGGTCTGCAGGGTGTCGGTCCAGACGATGGTCTTCACGCCGCCCTGGTAGGTGTACAGCAGGATCATGCCCAGGATGACGAGCGTGGTGATCCAGAACGGCACGCCCAGGCTGTCGAGGATGATCGCCTGCAGGATGTTCACGACCAGGTACAGGCGCGCGGTCGCGCCCAGGAGGCGCGAGATGATGAAGAAGCCCGCCCCGCTCTGGTAGGCGCGGCGCCCGAGGCGCAGGTCGAGGTAATGGTAGATCGAGGTCAGGCCGAGGCGGTAGTACAGCGGCAGCAAAATGTAGGCGACGGCGATATAGCCCAACACATAGCCGATCAGGATCTGGGCGTAGCCGAATGCGTCGCTGCCGACAGCACCGGGCACGCTGATGAAGGTGGCGCCGGACAAGGTGGTGCCGACCATGCCGAAGGCGACCAGCATCCAGTTGCTGCTCTTGTTACCGATGAAGAAGCTGTCGTTGTTGGCGTTGCGGGAAGTGGCCCAGGCGACGGCGAGCAGGAGCGCGAAATAGCCGATGAGGATGCAGAACAGTAATACCGGGGACATGGAATTCCAATGCAGTTGTCGTGTCGCCCAGCAATATACACCCAAGCGTCCTCACCGGGAACAAGGCCCCGGCCCACCACTGCCCCGCTTCTCAGGCTTCTTCGCCCTGCACGCGCTGGAAAGGCCCGATGCAGGTTTCCATGGTTTCGTCGGCGCACATCAGGAACAGGGCGCCAGAGGGATGGAAGCGGATGAAATTGGTGGCCTTGGTGCCGACCTTCATGACCGCGCCGGCGCAGTCTTTCTTGCCGTTGTCTTTCGTGATCTGGTCGTCGAGCCGGTAGAAACCCTTGGCGCTGGGCTTGTCGGGAATGCGGTAGGCGCTCTCGGAGACTTCTTCGGCGCTGGTCACGAGCGTGGTGCCGTCGGCGCGGAAGCGGTAGGTTTCCGAGCAGCTCAGGTCGGGCAGGTTGAGCTTCCAGATGCCCAGGATGGGATGGTCGGACGGAGGGGCGGCGTGGGAGGGAGCGGCCAGGAGCAAGGGCAAGGCCAGTACTGCGGAAGAAACTGCGGCAAATACGCGCATGGCAGGCTCCGATGGCTTCACGTCGTGCGGGGCGGATGCCCCGTCAGCCCGCGCAGGCAGGCGATGACATTATGTCATTGGCGCCGCAGGGGTGGCGCACGGGGTGCGTCGGTGTGCGGGCAGCAAACGTTGATGGACGCGCGAACGGTTTGCCGACAACCTGGGTTCCGGCCTACGCCGGAACCCAGGTTCATGCCGCAACCGCCAGGACTTATTCCTTCGCCTTGGCCGGGCGACGTCCACGCGGCGCGGCGCTACGCGCAGCCGGCTTGCGCGCCGGGCGCCCTGCCGACTTCTTGCGCGGCGCGCTACCTTCGGCGACATTGCCATCGACATCGTCGCTGGTGTCGTCCTCGTAATCGTCGTCCGCATCGCTCGCCATTGCCGGCGCAGGCGTTGGCGCCGGTGTCGGTTCGACTGGCGGCGTGATCGTTTCCTCAGCGACCGCGGCGGCAGCCTTGCGCGCCGCAGGCTTGCGCGGCGCACGGCGGCGTTCCTTGGCAGCGGCCGGCTCCGGCTCGGGCTCGACCGCTTCCGGAGCCGCCAGCTCGACGGCTTCCTGTGCCGCACGTGCATCGTGCGCGGCGCGCTCTGCTTCTTCCGGCGCCGCGACAGGTGCTTCCGCTTCCTGCGGTGCCGGTGCTGCATCGCGATAGCTCTTGCGGCCGCCACGGCCGCGGCCGCGCGGCTCCGGCCTGGTGTCGACCGGCTCGGCGAGTTCCGTTTCCTGCTCGGCCGGTTCCGCGGCAACCGCCTCCGGCGCCGTGCGTTCGGCGGATTCGCCGCGTCCCGAGCCCTTGTTGCGGCCACCGCGGCTGCGGCGGCGCGGTTCGCCACGGCCCTCGACGGCGGCATCGCCCTCGTCGGCCTGTGCGCCCGCTTCCTCGTCGCCGCTGTCGGCCGCCACCACCAGTTCCGGCGCCGGCATCGCGACGGGGGCATTGGCGCTGCGGAAGACATAGGTGCCGGATTTCTCGTCGCGGCCGAATTCGAACAGGCCGCGGGTCTGCGCTTCTTCCAGCAGGTTGCCGAAGGTGCGGAAGCCGTAATAGGTTTCCGAGAAGTCCGGACGGCGGCGCTTGAGGGTGTCCTTCAGCAGCGAGGCCCAGATCTTGCCGGTGTCGCCGCGCTCGGACGTGAGGGCGTCGAAGGTCTCGACCACCATCTCGAGCGCCTGCACCTTGCGCGCCTCGAGTTCTTCCTTGCGCTTGTCGTCGGTCGGGCGGCGGTTGTTCTGCGGCGCGGCCTTGCGCTCGTCGCGCTTGGCGGCGGCGCGGCGCACTTCGCGCACCAGGTCGTCGTAGAAGATGAATTCGTCGCAGTTCGCCACCAGGAGGTCGGAGGTCGACTGCTTGACGCCCACGCCGATGACCCGCTTGGCGTTTTCGCGCAGCTTGGACACCAGCGGCGAGAAGTCGGAGTCGCCCGAGATGATCACGAAGGTGTCGACGTGCGACTTGGTGTAGCACAGGTCGAGCGCATCGACCACCAGGCGGATGTCGGCCGAGTTCTTGCCGGACTGGCGCACGTGGGGGATCTCGATCATCTCGAAATTGGCCTCGTGCATCGGGGCCTTGAAGGCCTTGTAGCGGTCCCAGTCGCAATAGGCTTTCTTGACGACGATGCTGCCCTTGAGCAGCAGGCGCTCGAGCACCGGGCGGATGTCGAATTTTTCGTAGTTGGCGTCGCGCACGCCGAGCGCGACGTTTTCGAAGTCGCAGAACACCGCCATGCTGATGTTGTCGGAAGAAGCCATGAGTTGTTTTTTTCTATTGATGTGTGGACAAATCGTCGGTGAATTATACGCAACACGCCCCGCTTCGCACGCAACGCGCGAAAGCGCCGCGCCGCGCAGGCATGGAAGCGCCGGCGTTCAGGCCCCCCGGCGTTGGGCAGCCGCCCGTCACAGGCGCGCCAGGGTCTCGTCGTCGGGCTCGCCGTCGAAGTACTTGTCGATGCAGGCCTGGAACACCGCCTCGTCCGGCGCCACGTCGGCGAACAGCGTCATCGAGGACCGGAATTTCATCGTGTCGGGCTGGCCGAAGATCTCCTCGGCCGAGCGGTCCTCGAGGGCGGCCACGATCGCCGCGCATTCGCGCAGGCGCGGACCCAGCACCGGATGCTCGAGATAGGCCGCGGCCTCGTCGCCGTTGCGCAGCGCATAGCGGCGCGCCATCTCGCTCTGCCCGAGCCCGGCGATCTGGGGAAAGATGAACCACATCCAGTGCGTGCGCTTGTGCCCGGCGCGCAGCTCGGCAACGGCCGTGCCGTACACCGGCGCCTGTGCCTGGACGAAGCGTTCCAGGTCGAATTCGGTTTCCATGATTTGCTCCTCCCAGTCGGACAAATGCTACAACTTTCCCCCAATTTGCTAAAGTGCGGCACGATGAATAGCGAACACCTCACCCTCCTGCTGGAACGCGACATGCCCTATGGGAAGTACCAGGGGCGCAAGATCGCCGACCTTCCCGGCCACTACCTTGGCTGGTTCGCCCGCGAAGGCTTCCCGCGCGGCGAACTGGGCCAGCTGCTCGCCCTGATGTACGAACTCGACCACAACGACCTGCGCAGCCTGCTCGACCCGCTGCGCGCAGGCCGTGCCCGGAGCCGCTGACGAGCAGCCTGTCTACTGGCCGGGCGGCGTAGGCTGCGCCACGGGATGCAGGAATACACTGAAGAAGGCGTCCTCGCCCTGGCCCGCCAGGCCGGTCGTCATGTCGACGCGGAACTCGCGGCCTTGCCGGTCATGGACGATGCGCTCGACCCGCCGGTCCAGCATGGGCAGGCGGCCCGCCTGGCGAAACGCATGCAGGCCCCTGCCGAAGCTGTCCCGGTAGCGCTCGGGCACCACCAGTTCGGCGACCGGCCAGCCCAGCGCTTCCTGCCGGCGCCAGCCGAACATGCGCTCGGCCGCGTGGTTCCAGTCGACCACCAGCCCGCGCTGGTCGACGCCGACGAAGGCGTCCGCGGCGGTATCGAGGATGGCGTTGATGCGCTGCTCGCTGGCGCGTACTGCGCCCAGCGCGCGTTCGAGCTCGCCGGTGCGTTCCTCGACGCGCCGCTCCAGGGTCAGGTTCAGCTCGCGCAAGTGCGCCCGCTCGCGCACCAGATCAGTCACCAGCTGGTTCAGTGCGCCGGAGAGCTCCTGCACTTCGTGGTAGTCGCGCGGATTCGGCACCAGCTGCACGGCCTCGCCGCGCTGCAGTCGCCCGGCCGATTCGGCCAGCGCGCCGAGCGGACGGGTGATGCGGCCCGCTACCAGCAAGCCGGCCAGCGAAAACAGCACCGCCAGCGCCGCGCCGCTCCACAAAGCCCGTTCGCGCAGGCGGCGCACCGGCGCATAGGCATCCTCGACATCCTGGCGCACCAGCACGGTCCAGCCCAGGCCAGGGTAGGCAGCCCGCCCCATGGTGGCGCCGTAGCCGACCAGGTAGGACAGGCCATCGGGCCACTGCTCGATGCGGTAGCCGGTGCGCTTTTCCCGCGCCAGGCGCAGGCTGACCGGATCGATCGTGCGTCCCTGCAGGCCGGGCGGGCCAAGCAGCACCAGTCCCTCCTTGCTCACGATCAGCGCCTGCACCCGGCCGCGCGCCTGCACAGGTGCGATGATCGAGCGCTCGACGTCGCGCGCCCACTGCCAGGACAGGTGCACGCCCAGCACGCCAGCGGCTCGCCCGTCAACGCCGGTGTAGGGAAAGGCGACGTCCACGAAGCGGCGCGGCTCGCCGTTCTCGCCCGGCAGCAGTTTGGCCAGCTTGACCGCCTCGTGCACGTCGCCCACATAGGTTCCCGTCAGCGCATTCCTGAACCAGGGGCGCTGCGATACGTCCACCCCTTCAAGCAGTCCGCGCGCCTCGACGATCACCTTGCCGTCCAGGCCCGCCATGCCGATCCAGTCGTAGTAGCCGTAGGTGCGCCGGATGTCGGCGAGGATCTGGCGCCGCTCGGCCAGCCGAAGGCGAGGATCGCGCAGGTCGCGGCGCTGCGCCATGAGGCCGACTTCGCGGTAGCGCTCGCTCATACCACGGTCGAGCTTGTCGGCAGTCTGGCGCGCCAGCTCCCCCAGCCCGTGGCCGATGCTCTCCTTGACCTGCTCGGTGGCGGCGCGTTCGACGACCTCGACCAGCAGCAGGGTCAGGATCACGCTCATCAGCGAGAACGCCAGGGCGAGCCAGGCGCCGAGGCTGCGTCGCCCTCTCAGGGCGGGAAGGGAGGAATGTGTGGCCATGGACATCGCAGGTCGTAACAATTGCGCTAGAGTAACATGCCCAGGCGGCGCTGCCGCACGGCTGGCGCGGATTTCCGGTAAACTACACTGTTACAGCAACACGCTCCTACCACGAGAAACGTTATGCCCGCCCTGCCCACCCTGCCCGCCAGCGACCAGCTGCTCGATTACGTCACTTCGTGCGCCCTGCCGACCCCATGGGCGCAGTTCACGCTGCACGCCTTCGTCGAGCATTCCACCGGCAAGGAACACCTGGCGATGGTGCTGGGCGACGTCGGCGACGGCGCGCCGGTGCTGGCGCGCGTGCACTCCGAATGCCTGACCGGCGACGTGCTGTTCTCGCAGCGCTGCGACTGCGGCGCCCAGCTCGAAGGCGCGCTGCAGCGCATCGCCGAGGAAGGCCGCGGCGTGCTGCTCTACCTGCGCCAGGAAGGCCGCGGCATCGGTCTGCTCAACAAGATCCGCGCTTACCGCCTGCAGGAAGCCGGCGCCGACACGGTCGAGGCCAACCTGCAGCTGGGCTTCCATGCCGACGCCCGCAACTACGAGCTGTGCCAGCTGATGCTGGCGCATTTCGGCGTGCGCTCGCTGCGCCTGATGACCAACAACCCGCGCAAGATCGATGCCCTCACCCGCCTGGGCATCGAGGTGGCCGACCGCGTGCCGCTGCTGGTGAACCGCAACGCCTTCAACAACACCTACCTCGACACCAAGCAGGCCAAGCTCGGTCACATGATGACCCCGGCCGCCGTCGTGGAACCCGGCGCGGCCTAACGCGCGCGCGCAGCGGCTGTCCAGTGGCAAGATAGGGATTCGTCTTGCTATAAAGTGAATGCATGAAACGCAAAGCCGTTGCCCTGCTCCTGGCTTGCCTGGCCGCCGGCGCCCTTGCCGCGCAGGCCCAGCGGCCGACCCGGCCTGCAGCGGGCGCGGGGCCGGCTGTCAACCGGGCTGCCGCGCCGCCCCACCTGCCGCCGTCCGCGCCGCCCGGCCTCACGCCGTCCGCCCCCGCGCCGGGCGAAGTCGACGCCCAGGAAGCCCTGCCCCTGCCCTCGTCGGCAGCCCAGGACTTGTATGCCTCGGCGCGCGGCGACCTGCTGCAGATCCGCATGCTGCTCAAGAACGGGCGCACCCAGTCCACGGTCGGCTCGGGCTTCCTGGTCGGCGCCGGCAACCTGGTGGTCACCAACTACCACGTGGTGTCGCAACTGGCGCTCGACCCGGACGTCTACACGGCCGAATTCGTCGACACCGACGGCAACAGCGGCCCGGTGGAGCTGATGGCGGTGGACGTGCTGCACGACCTGGCCGTGGTGCGCGTCGATCGCAAGGGCAGCGGCTTCTTCAAGCTGCCCGACCGGCCGCTGCGCCTGAACCAGGGGCAGCGGCTGTACTCGCTCGGCAATCCGCTCGACCTCGGGTTCGCGATCTCGGAAGGCGCCTACAACGGCATCGTCACGCGCAGCTTCTATGACCAGCTGATCTTCAGCGGCACCATCAATTCCGGCATGAGCGGGGGTCCGAGCGTGACCGGCAACGGGCTGGTGGCCGGCGTGAACGTCTCCAAGCGGCGCGACGGCGAATCGGTCAGCTTCCTGGTACCGGTGAAGTATGCGCAGGAGTTGCTGCGCAAGGTCGAGTCCCAGCTGCGGCCACCGAAGGACTTCAACCCCGTGATCGCCGGCCAGCTCCTGACGCACCAGCGCGCCATGGTCGACCGCCTGCTCGACGAACCGCTGGCCATCAAGAGCATGGGGCCCTACCTGGTGCCGGTGCGCGAATCGGGCCAGCTGCGCTGCTGGGGACGCTCGAACGTGAAGGCGGCCACTGCTTATACGTCCGACGCGATGAGCTGCGCGATGGAGGCGGCGGTCTACGTGTCGGCGGCCCAGCAGACCGGGCATGTGTCGATGACCCACCAGTACATCCGCTCCGACAACCTGCACCCCCTGCCCTTCGCGGCCCTGGCCAGCCGCTTGTTCCGCACCGACCAGCCGCGCGGGGCCGGCGACGCGCGCCTGACCAAGCCGCATTGCACCGAGCACTTCGTGCACACCCGCACCCTGCCGCTGCGCGCGGTCACCTGCGTGCGCGCCTACCGCAAGTTCGAAGGCCTGTACAACTTCACCCTGCTCACGGCCAGCACGGACGCGGCCGAATCGAGCCTGCAGAGCCGGCTCGACATCTCCGGCGTCTCTTACGACAACGGCATGCGCGTCACGCGCGCCTTCCTCGGCGCCTTCGGGCGCAACGGGCGCCGATGACCGGGCACGCGCCGCAGCAGCAGGACGGCCCCTGGACCATCGAGATGCTGGCCCGCAGCGGCGAGGTGCTGCACCGCCACCGCGCCACGCGCCTGCCGATCCGGGTCGGCCGCGCCTACGACAACGACTTCATCGTCGACGACGATTACGCGGCGGCCCACCACGTGGAAATCGATGCCGGCGAGGACGGCGCCCTGGTGCTGCGCGACCTGGGCAGCCGCAACGGCGTGGTGCACGCGGGGCGCCGGGTGCAGCAGGTGGTCATGGGCGGGGACACCGTGGTGCGCATGGGCCACACCTCGCTGCGGGTGCGCCCGGCCGGCTTCCCGGTGCCGCCCGAGATGGTCGACCGCACCATGCACGGCTGGGAAGGCCTGCTGCCGGGAGCTGCGGGCGTGCTGCTGGCGGCGCTGGTGGCGCTGCTGGTGGCCTGGCTGCTCGACGCCCAGCCCTTCGAGCTGCTGTACTACGTGCAGGCGCCGGCCTGGGGCATCGGCGCGGCGCTGTTGTGGAGCAGCCTGTGGGCTTTCCTGAACCGCCTGTTCGGGCGCCATGCGCGCCTGGGACGCCACCTGTTCATCTTCGGCTGCGGGGTGGCGGCGCTGGTCGGCGTGCGCCTGCTCGCCAGCGTGCTGGCCTATGCGGGCTCCTTCGAATGGCTCACGCGCTACGGCTCGCATGCGGCGGCGGCGACCGTCGCCGGCATCGTCTATTTCCACCTCGCGACCATCCGGCCTCCGCTGCGGCGGCGCCTGCGCGCGCTGTGCGCGGCCATGGCCCTCCTCGGCTCGGGGCTGGTGCTGATCGCCAACGAGCAGCGGCACGGACGCACCGCCGACGAACTGTACATGTCGGTGCTGCTGCCGCCGCAGCTGCGGGCCAGCCCGGACGCCACGGTGGCGGACTACATGGGCTCGGTCGCGGCCATGCGCTCGGACATCGACGCCGAGCGCGCCGGGCATGCCGAGGGCGGCAACTGAGCAGGCCGCGCGCCGGCAGGCAGCCATGCGAGCCGCTTTGACAAGCGCCGGCCGATCGCCGATCATCGCTCATCCTTCTTTCCCCTGCGCCGATGAACAGCAACCGAAGCAAGCGTGCCGCCGCCATGGCCTGGGTCCTGTTCTGGGCCCTGATGGTACTGGTCGCGGTCCAGGACTACCGGCGCGACGGCGGCAGCGCCTACTGGCAGCCGGTGCTGTGGGAGCTGTCCTCGGCGCTGGTCGCCACCCTGCTGCTGCTGGTCCAGCGCCGCGCGAACGCGCACACCGACGCCCTGATCGCCACCCCCGCGCGCTGGTTCGCACGCCAGGCGCTGCTGCTGCCCTTGTACTGGATCGCCTTCGTGCCGCTGGTCTTTGGCATCCGCCACGCGGTGTATGCGCTGGCCGGCGTCCGGTACGAGCACGAGTCCTGGCCCCAGGTGTTCGTGTATGAATCCCTGAAGATCACGGTCTTCATCGGGTTGTTTACCGTGATCGGCTTCGGTCTGCTGTCCTACCGCGAGCTGCTCGGCGCGCGCCTGCGCGCGGAGCAAAGCAATGCCCTGCTGCGCGAAGCGCAACTGCAGTCGCTGGCGCGCCAGATGCAGCCGCACTTCCTGTTCAATGCCCTCAACACGGTCTCCTCGCTGATGCACGTCGACGTCGCCCGCGCCGACGCGATGCTGGTGCGCCTGGCCGACATGCTGCGCGCCACGCTGGCGCTCGGCGAACGCACGCAAGCGACGCTGGCCGAGGAATTGCGCCTGGCCCGGGGCTATGCGGGCGTGATGGAAGAGCGCTTCGCCGGCCGGGTGCACATCGACTGGCAGATCGCCGACGAGGTGCTGGAGGTGCTGCTGCCCGCCGTCAGCCTGCAGCCGCTGCTGGAGAACGTGTTCAAGCACACGGTGGAACGGCGCCGCGAGCCCACCCGCATCGCGGTCAGCGCCCTGCGCGACGGCGCGCACCTGGTGCTGCGGGTCGAGGACGATGCCGGCCTGCTCGCGGAGAATGCGCCGGGCATCGGCCTGGCCAACCTGCGCACGCGCCTGGCCGCCCTGCATGGCGATGCCGCCGGCGTCTGCCTCACCCAGCTCGCGCCTACCGGCGTGCGCGCGGAACTGCGGCTGCCATGCGCATCCTGATCGTCGACGACGAGCGCCCGGCGCGCGCGCGCCTGCGCCGCATGCTGGAACAGGAAGCCGGCATCGAGGCCATCGGCGAAGCGGGCGACGGCCTCGAAGCGATGGCGATGCTCGCTGCGTTCCGACCCGATGCGCTGCTGCTCGACATCGAGATGCCCGGCTTGTCGGGCATCGATCTGGCCGCTTCCCTGCCCACCCCGGCACCGCAGGTGGTGTTCGTGACGGCCTACGACGCCTATGCGCTGCGCGCGTTCGACGCCGGCGCCATCGACTACCTGCTCAAGCCCTTCGACCAGCTGCGCCTGCGGCGCGCGCTGGAGCGCCTGCTCGAACGCCGCGCCGGCGGCACGGCACGATCCCAGGGCGCCGGCCTGCCGCCCGCCAACCTGCTGGTGAGCGAGCGCGGCGCCACCCGGGTGGTGCCGGTGGCGGGGATCGAGTGGCTGGAGACGGCCGACAATTACGTGGTGCTACATTCGGCCGGCGCACAACCGCTGCTGCGCCAGACCCTGGCCGGGCTGCTCGAGCGCATCGGAGCCGGCTTCGTGCGCTGCCACCGGCGCGCCGCGGTGCGCATCGCCTGCATCGCGCGCATCCATCCGCTGGACAAGGGCGATTGCGAGCTGGTATTGATCAGCGGCGCGCGGGTGCCGTGCAGCCGCCAGTTCCGCCAGGCGGTGCTGGATGCCCTCTCGCAATCCGGCTCGCCCCACGCGGCGCCCGCTTCGCCACAAAACAGTCGCGCCATCGAGTGAGCCGCGGCAGTCTGGCCGCTCTTCCTTTTCGAGAGCGCACCATGACCATCCAGCAGCAGGGCAACGCCCGCCTGTATTTCCTCGACTGGGTACGCATCCTGGCGTTTTTCTTGCTGGTCCTTTACCACGTGGGGATGTATTACGTGAGCTGGGACTGGCACGTGAAAAGCCCCTTAGCCGGCGCCGGCCCGGAACCCTTCATGCAGCTATCCTCGCCCTGGCGCCTCGGCCTGCTGTTCTTCGTCGCCGGCGCCGGCGCCAGCCTGGTGCTCGCGCGCGTGAAGACGGCCGCTTTCCTGCGCCGGCGCAGCAGCCGCCTGCTGGCGCCGCTACTGTTCGGGATGCTGGTGATCGTGCCGCCGCAAGCCTACCTGGAAGTGGTCGAGAAACTCGGCTACGGCGAGGGCTACGGCGCCTTCATGCGCCTCTACCTGAGCGGCTACGACGGTTTTTGCCGCGAAGACTGCCTGATCATGCCGACCTGGAACCACCTGTGGTTCGTGGCCTACCTGTGGATATATTCGGTGCTGCTGGCTGGCTGCCTGGCCCTGCCCGGCGCACGCTTCGACCGGCTGGCGGTCGGTGTCGGCAAGCTCTTGCACGGCTGGCGCATCGTCGCCCTGCCGGCAGCCGTGCTGGCGCTGGCGCGCGTGCTGCTGGTCGAGCGTTTCCCGACCACCCATGCAGTGGTGGACGACTGGTATAACCATGCCTCGTCCTTCCTTCCCTTCCTGCTCGGCGCCCTGGTGGCGCGGGTACCGGGGTTCTGGGCGCGGCTGCCGCCCTTGCGCTGGCATGCTCTGGCCATCGCCGCGACCGGATGGGCCGTGCTGCGGATCTGGGAGGCTGCGCCCGGCGGCGTACTAGCGCCACAGGCGGGGAGCCTGCTGCGCCCGGCGATGTACGCGCTGCATGGCTTGCTGGCCTGGTGCGCAATGGTGGCGGCCTGCGGGTTTGCGCGGCGTCACCTGGACCGCGACGGGCCTGCGCGCCGCTACCTGAACGAAGCCGTGTTCCCCGTGTATATCCTGCACCAGAGCCTGATCGTGGTGATTGCCCATGCGCTGCAGCCGGTGCGGATGAGGCCGGGTGTCGAGGCGATGGTGTTGGTGGTACTGACCCTCACCCTGGGTTTCGGGGTGTTCGAGATCGTGCGCCGCGTCGGGATGCTGCGGCCGCTGCTGGGCCTGGGACCGCGCCGGGAGGATCCGGAAGCGGCACGGCAGCTGAAGGCCGTGCCGGGTGAAGCGACTGCGGGCTGAACGACGCCCGCTCTGTTACAGCGACGACACTGGCGAGCGTGTCGGGCGCCAGTTAGTGGGCGGCGCTGCCCGATGGCCGGTTGGCCTGGCCCTGCTGTGCGCCCTGCCCTGAGGCGGGACGGCTGCGTGCCTCTTCGCCGTCGCCGCGGGCAGAGGCGTCGGCCGAGCCGTTGGGACGGGCGAACGGGTCGGTTGCGGAGCGCAAGGCCTCCTGCTGGGTGCGGATGCTGCGCTCGGTCTCTTCGGCGGTGGTGCGGGCGACTTCATCGACCAGGGCGCGTGCGGTGCGGCTGGTGTTCTGCACGTGCTGCTCGGTCACCCGGGCCAGTTCGGCCTGGGCGTCGGCGGCCAGGCGCGAAATGTACTGCTGGTAGGAGCGCAGCTTCTCGCTGGTGGGCTGGGCGCGGCTGGATGCGGCGGTGAAGATCTCGCTCTGGCGGTCGGCGCTGAGCACCTGCTTGCTGGCCAGCGTGCCTTCTTCGACCAGGGTCTGCACCAGCTGGATGTTCAGGTCGCACATCTGCTGGAAGGAATGGAACACGGATTTCGACATGTCGTTGATGAAGGCGGTCTGGGCGTCCATGTGGCTGCGCACGGCCGGCGTCACGGATTGCGAAAAGGGATACATGCATTGACCTCACTTTGTCTGGTATGAATGGGAACGGCAAGCCTTGGAACCGGTTGGGCCGGCGTCCGCGGCACGAAGCTAGAAGGCTAAAGGGGCAGGCTGGTACGCGTTTGATGTGTATCAAACGTGCGTGGCTGGGGGGCAGAAACGTTCAGCGCGATTTCACATGCTCTGCCGGTGTCCCTGGCGCCGCCGAGGAATGGCTGAACAGGTCTCGCCAGTCTTATGGACGGGCCTGGCGCGGGTGCTGCGGCGCGCGGAAGATCCGATCGATCTGCTATGATCATGGGTTGATGGGCCCTTGCGATCGTAGGCACGACGCTGGCCCTGCCGTGTCCACGTCAAGACCTGGGTGTGATGGATGTCCAATATGGTGACACCGACGAACGAAAGCCGGGTCGGCAGCGCGACGACCACGGTCGGGCTGATGCTTGCCGGCCTGGTTGTCGGCGCCTGGCTGGCTGTGCATGTCAGCGCGATCTTCCTGGTCGACTGGACGTCCGCGCGGCTCTGGCTCGCCGCGCCTCTCGTCATTGCCCTGCAGTGCTGGCTGAGCGTCGGCTTGTTCATTGTCGCCCACGATACGATGCACGGCTCGCTGGCGCCGCGCTATCCATGGCTCAACCGTGCCATTGGCTGCTTCTGTGTCTTCATCTATGCCGGTTTTTCGTACGACAAGCTCTATGAAAACCACCATGCCCACCATCGCCATGCCGGCACGGCCGCCGATCCCGATTTCGACATCGATCATCCACGCAGCTTCTGGCCGTGGTACTTCAAGTTCTTCCGCCACTATTTCAGCTGGCGCGAATTCGGCTTGCTGACCATCGCCGTCGTCACCTACCTCTTGATCCTGCGCGAGCGCTTCCCGACCATGCTGGTGTTCTGGGCATTGCCGGCGCTGCTCTCATCCGTGCAACTGTTCTACTTCGGCACGTATCGCCCGCACCGTGTCGACGGAACACCGTTCGCCGATCGGCACCGCGCCCGCAGCAATGACCTGTCGCATGTCGTCTCCCTGCTGACCTGCTTCCATTTCGGCTACCATCACGAGCATCACGACACGCCATGGGTGCCGTGGTGGAAACTGCCGGCGCAGCGCCGGTCGGCAATCAACGCGGAATCTTGTAAGGTCGAGAATGGATAGCATGTTGCATTACCTCATCCCCATCCTGCTCGTGGTGGGAACCGTCGCGTTCATGGAATGGTTTGCAGCCTGGTCGCATGAGCACATCATGCACGGATGGGGCTGGGGCTGGCATCGGTCCCATCATGAACCGCATGACGGTATGCTCGAGAAAAACGATCTCTATGCGATTGTTTTTACCGTGTTCGCGATTGCACTGTTTGTCGGCGCCAATTGGTTCCGGCCTCTGTATTGGATCGCCGTAGGCCTGACGACGTATGGCATGCTGTATTTCTTCATGCATGACGGTCTGGTGCACCAGCGCTGGCCCTTCAAGTATGTGCCGCGCAACGGCTACCTGAAGCGCGTCTACCAGGCCCACCGCTTGCATCACGCGGTGAAGGGGCGTGATGGCTGCGTGTCATTCGGATTCATCTATGCCGAGCCAGCCGCTCAGCTCAAGAAGAAACTGCAAGAAAACACCCGCGCCTCTTCCGGCGCCCCGGAAGACCAGAGCCGGTATTCATCAGGGGTGTGATCGCACTTGTCCGGCAGCCGCCTGCATAGCCGCATATAAGACCTCCGGCGCGCCGCCCTAAGGCTCGGGCTCCAGCGCCGCAGGCAAGGCCGCCCCGCAATCCTTGCAATACTGCGCACCGGCATCGTGGTCGCCGCTGCCGCAATCCGTACAGGTGCGCGCCGCGCGCAGGCCGTGGCGGCGGTCCACGCGCATCGCCGTCATCTCGGCGGTCACGATCCCCGTGGGCACCGCCAGGATGCCCCAGCCGAGCAGCATCATGAACGAGGCAATGCCCTTGCCCAGTGTGGTCTGGGGCGTGATGTCGCCGTATCCCACCGTGGTCATGGTCACGATCGCCCAGTACATGGCGGTGGGAATGCTGGTGAAGCCATGTTCGGGCCCCTCCACCACATACATCAAGGTGCCCAGGATCAGCACCGCCATCAGCACCACCGACAGGAACACCATGATCTTGCGCCGGCTGTTGGCCAGGGCTTCGGCCAGGCGGGTGTATTCCTCGATGTAGAGGGTGAGCTTGAAGATGCGGAAGACGCGCAGCAGGCGCAGGATGCGGATGTCGAGCAGGGCCTGGCTGCCCGGCACTAGCAGCGAAACATAGGTGGGCAGCACCGACAGCAGGTCGACGATGCCGAAGAAGCTGGTGGCATAGCGCAGCGGCCGGCGTACGCAGGCCAGGCGCGCAAGGTATTCGGCGGTGAACAGCAGGGTGAAGGCCCACTCGAGTACGTACATGACGTCCGCATGCTGCTTGCCGATGGCCGGCACGCTCTCGAGGACCACCACCAGGATGCTGAGCAGGATCGCGGCCACCAGCAGGATGTCGAAGCGGCGGCCGGCCGGGGTGTCGCTCTCGAAGATCACATCGTACAGGCGGGCGCGCCAGCCGCCGGCCGGACGCCCGTAGCGGGCCGGCTGGCGCTTGCCAGGTGCTGCGCTGGCGGCCTTCATCGCCGCATGCGATGTGGGCCAGGCCGCGCGATCGGATCACCGGGCATGGCGCTCGCCCCAGGCGGCAAAGGCGAACTTGCGCGTGAACGACTCCTGGCGCAGGCTACCAACGATGACGGCGATGTTCCTTGTGGCCATATCATTCTCCTGGTCGGTCTTGGGCGTTCGATGTTAACCAATTCAGCAAGGATGCGCTACCAGACAGTCGGCGATTCCTAGATCCGCAAGCGCCGCCGCTCTTCTAAAAAGCGCTTGAGCCGGCCGGCGCTCATCACGTCCACCGGGTCGCCGTGCCAGGCATACAGGAAGGGCTCGCCGCCCTGGCGGTCGGTCAGCTTGGCCGACAGCAGGAAGCGCGTGCCGGCCGGATAGCGTTCGGGGTCGACCAGCTGGCGCGAGCACTGCACCCGCAGCGAGGACGCATAGGCCTGGCCGGGCACCGGCCGGATGCGCAGCCGGCCGGTGCGGGGATCGGGCTTCGATTCGACCGCCACCTCGCGATACAGCCAGCTCTCGCGCGCCACCGCTCAGCCCTTCGCCGGCGCCAGCGCCGGACGCACCACAGGCTGCTCGCGGATCGGCAGGTTGACCAGGGCGGCGGCCACGGCCAGCAGGATGTCGGCGTACCACATCCAGCTGTAGTCGCCGAAGCGGACAAAACTCAGGCCCCCCAGCCAGGCGCCGAAGAAGCCGCCGATCTGGTGCGACAGCAGGGTCATGCCGAACAGCGTGGCCAGGTAGCGCATGCCGAACAGCTTGCCCACCAGGCCCGCGGTGGGCGGCACGGTGGCCAGCCAGGTGAAGCCGAGCGCGCCGGCGAACAGGTAGAAGGTCAGCGCGGTCTTGGGCGCCAGCAGGTAGAGCACGATGATGACGGCGCGGCTGGCATAGATGACGGCCAGCAGCGACTTCATGCGGTAGCGGGTGGCCAGCGCGCCGGCCGCCAGGCTGCCTGCGATGTTGAACAGGCCGATCAGCGCGAGCGCCGTGGCCGAGACGCCGGCCGGCAGGCCGCACAGGGCGACTTCGCCCGGCAGGTGGGTCACCAGGAAGGCAATGTGGAAGCCGCAGGTGAAAAAGCCCAGGTGCAGGCACAGGTAGGAGCGGTCGCGCGCCGCCTGGCGCAATTGCTCGGTGAGCGAGATGCCTGCGGGCGCCGGCGCCACGGCGGGGCTGGCGCCGGCTGCGCTGCCCTGCACCGCCGGAATCGATGGCTTCTTGCCACGCATCCCGAGTGCGAGCGGAATGGTCAGCAAGGTCGAGGCCGCCATCGTCAGCATGGCCGCGACCCAGCCCGCGCTGGCGATGATCGCCTGCATCAGCGGCGCGAACACGAACTGGCCGAAGGAGCCGCCCGCATTGATGAAGCCGGACGCAAAGGCGCGGCGCTCGGCGGGCAGGCGCTGGGCGGTGGCGCCGATCAGGATCGAGAAGCTGCCCGCCCCTGCGCCTGCCGCCGAGAGCAGGCCCATGGTCACGATCAGGCCCCACTGCGAGTCGACGAAAGGCGTGGCGGCGGTGCCCACGGCCAGCATGAGCCCGCCGACGATGATGACCCTCGCCGGGCCGTATTTGTCGGCGATGGCGCCGAACACCGGCTGCGAGGCGCCCCACATGAGCTGGGCCACCGCCATCGCGAAGCTGATGGACGCAATGCCGAGACCCGTCGAGGTATTGATCGGGGACAGGAACAGCCCCGTGGTCAGGCGCGCGCCCATCGTGATCATCAGGATCGCGCTGGCGGCGAGGATCAGCATCCAGGCCGCACGCGGCGTCATGGATGCCGGGGCGGCGGGGGCAATGGCCGGAGGGGATGTCATGTGCGGCTCCTCGAACAGGCGGATTGCCCATCCGGCCGATTATAGTGCATATGCACGCACATGACAGAGCGACATTAAAAAACGCCCTATTCCGCCGCGCGGATCAGCATTGCCACCGATTCCGCCGCCATGCCTTCTTCGCGCCCGAGGAAGCCGAGCTTCTCGTTGGTCTTGGCCTTGATGTTCACCTGCTGGGGCGACACGCCCAGGTCTTCGGCGATCCGCGACACCATATGCGGGATGTGCGGCGCCATCTTCGGCGCCTGCGCGATGATGGTCGCGTCGATGTTGCCGATGGTGTAGCCGGTGGCCACCACGCGGTGCCCGACTTCGCGCAGCAGCGTGCGCGAATCGGCCCCGGCGAACATCGGATCGGTGTCCGGGAAATGCTTGCCGATATCGCCCAGCGCGGCGGCGCCCAGCAGCGAATCGATGATGGCGTGCAGCAGCACGTCGGCATCCGAATGGCCGAGCAGGCCCAGGCGATGCGGGATGGTCACGCCGCCGACGATGAGCTTGCGCCCTTCGACCAGTGCGTGGCAGTCGTAGCCGGTTCCGATGCGGAACGGCGGTGCGGGATTATAGGAAGCTAGTGCCATAGGTTCAGTTTTTCTGTTCAGGTTGCGTGTCGGCTTGCGTCTGGGGGCGGTAAGCGGCCAGGTACATCTCGGCAATCCGGATGTCGGCAGGCAGCGTGACTTTCAGGTTGCGCGGGTGCCCTTCCACCAACTTGGGGGCCAGTCCCAGCGCTTCAACCGCACTTGCATCGTCGGTAATCATGGATGGGTCGGTGGCCGCGTCCAGGGCGCGGCTCAGCAGGTGGTAGCGGAACATCTGCGGCGTCTGGGCCAGCCAGAGGCCGTCGCGCGACACGGTCGCTACCTCATCGGCGACGCTGCGCTTGACCGTGTCGACCACCGGCAAGGCCAGCAGGCCGCCGGCGGGATGCTCACCTGTTTCGACGATCAGGCGCTCGATGAGTTCCGCATCCAGCCCTGGCCGCGCCGCATCGTGCACCAGCACCCAGTCGTCCTCGTGCAGGATGCCGTGCAGGGCCAGCAGGCCGTTGCGCACCGAGTCCATGCGGCTGGCGCCGCCATGGCGCAGCACGGTCACACCACGCGCCGGCACGATGGAATCGATGACCGGGTCGTCCGCGCTCACCACTACATAGGTATGGGCGATGAGCGGGCTCGACACGAAGGCGTCGAGCGTGTGGCGCAGCATCGGCCGACCGGCCAGCTGCAGGTATTGCTTGGGGCTGCTCGCCCCCATGCGCGCGCCAACCCCGGCTGCCGGGATCAGGGCGATGTAGCGCGCTGCTGGCTTGGAAGCGGATGGGTTCGTCATGATGGATTGCGGGTTCGGGTGGGTCGGAGCAAAGACTGTACCTCACCTCCGCAAACCTTGCCCAGCCGGGCATATTCCTGGGGCGAGTCGATGGCTGCCTGCATCGCTTCGACCTTGGCCATTTCGCTCTTGATATACGGCATCCAGCCGCGGTCGATCTCGCGCTGCAGCAGCTGTTGCGCCTGGCCGGTGCGCGCATACAGCGGCTTGTCCTCGAAGCGGCGCTTGAGCGCCAGGCGCACCCGGGCCTCGGCCTGCGGCAGGTGGCCCAGGTAGGTGTTCAGGTGGCGCATCTCGTGGGCCAGCACTTCCTGGTAGGCGCAGGAACTGGGCGCGAATTCGCGGCTGACGTACACGACGATCGGCGGGTAGTAGAGCTTGACCTCGATGTGCGGCGCGATGCATTCATAGCCGCTGGCCGGATCCACCAGCAGGCGCCCCCCGGCAGTGATGCTCACGTGCGACTCGGTGCGCGTCAGCCCCAGCACGTACTGCCCGGGCCGGGCGCCGCCTTTCATCACCGTCAGCGAGCGGTAGCCGACCGTGTTATCGATGCGAAAGCCGTTCTGGGTGCCGGTCAGCACCGACAGGCTTTCGCCGATCGTGTCCTCGCAGGCCGCCTGGAACGCGGTGCGGGCCGCGGCCTGCGCAGGCGCGGCGGCCAGCGCGCAGCACAGGAGCACGAACGCAAGCAGGCGCTTCATTTCTTCAGGCGGGATTCCAGGTACCAAGCAGGATTTTCTCGAGCCAGAAGGTCCCGATGATGGTCTTCACGTCGGTGATCTCGCCGCGCTGGACCATGCCGAGCAGCTCGGGCACGGTGGCGGTAAAGGTCTCGAGGAATTCGCCGTCGTCGAGTTTTTGCTGCCCTGCCGTCAGGTCTTCGGCCAGGAACAGTTCCAGATGCTCGTCGGAATAGGCAATCGCATTGTGGATCGTGCAGACGAAGCGCCATTTGGCGGCGGTATAGCCGGTCTCTTCTTCGAGCTCGCGCTTGGCGCAATCGAGGTGATCCTCGCCCGGGTCGATTTTACCGGCCGGGAATTCGACGAACACCTGCCTGTTGGGATAGCGAAACTGGCGCTCCAGCAGCACGCGGCCGTCGGGCAGCAGCGGCAGGATCACGACCGCGCCGGGGTGGCGGATCAGTTCGCGGTGGGAGATCGAGCCGTCCGGCAGGCGTACCTGGTCGCGTTCGACCTTGAGGAAGGGGCCGTCGTAGACGACGCCGCCGTCGATGCGGGTTTCATTGAGATTGACCGTCATGCAGGCTCCGTTGTAGGTGGGTGGGCGGCTGCGCCGGCCACCCTACGAACGGCGCTTGCGCAGGTACTGCCAGACGAAACCGGGAAACGCCAGTACCAGGAAAAAACACCCGGTAATCGCATAGAACTCCCAGCCCTGCTTGAACACGCCGCCGATGCCGGACTCCAGCAGGCGCGCGAGAAAGCCGACGATAAAGTATAAGACAATTAATTCGAGCAGGCGCAGCGGGAGCGGCTTCGTGCGCGCAGTGCCGCCGGCGGCGCTGCGGGTCTTGAGTGGAACGAGACCCAGCACGCGCTCGCTGAGGAAAGGCAGGTTGGCGGCCGCGAGGGAGATCGCGACCACCAGCCAGACGGCCAGGGAAGAATCCACCGGCTTATTTTGCGAGGGTTGCCTGCATGGCGCTGTAGCACACCGCCAGCAGCCAGCCCGGGATGATGCCGAGCACCACCACGGCCAGGCCGTTGACCGACATCACGACGCGCATGTCGGCCGGGGTGTGGATGGCGGCCGTGTCGGCAGCGTCGTCGAACCAGATGGTCTTGACGATACGCAGGTAGTAATAGGCGCCCACCAGCGAGAACATCACGGCGACGATCGCCAGCCACACCATGCCGGCATTGGCCACGGCTTGCAGCACGGCCCACTTGGCCATGAAGCCGACCATCGGCGGCACGCCTGCCAGCGAGAACATCAGGATGGTCATGACGATCGCGAACCATGGGCTGCGCTTGCCGAGGCCCTTGAAGTCGGCAATGTGCTCGGCTTCGTGGCCGGCGCGCGCCAGCATCATGATCAGGCCGAAGCTGCCGACCGTGGTCAGCACATAGGTGATCATGTAGTACATGGCGGCGCTGTACGACGAGGCGGCATCGGTGTTGTCGCCGTCGACCACGCCGGTCAAGAGCGCCAGCAGCACGAAGCCCATCTGCGCGATGGTCGAATAGGCCAGCATGCGCTTGATGTTGGTCTGGGCGATCGCGGTGATGTTGCCGATCGCCAGCGACAGCACGGCCAGCACCATCAGCATCTGCTGCCAGTCGAAAGCGAAGCCAGGCAGCGCCTCGACTAGGATGCGGAAAGTCATGGCCAGCGTGGCCAGCTTCGGCGCACCGCCCAGCAGCAGCGTGACCGCGGTCGGCGAGCCCTGGTAGACGTCCGGCACCCACATGTGGAAAGGCACGGCGCCGAGCTTGAAGGCCAGGCCGGCGACCACGAACACCAGTCCGAAGACCAGGATGGTGTTGTTGCGTACGGCCTTGTCGGCGGTCAGCTGGCCGATGGCGGTGATGTCGAGCGAACCGGTGGCGCCGTAGATCATCGAAATGCCATACAGCAGGAAGCCCGAGGCCAGTGCGCCCAGGATGAAGTACTTCATCGCGGCTTCGGTCGAGACGGCATGGTCGCGGCGCAGGGCCACCAGCGCGTACAGCGACAGCGACATCAGTTCCAGGCCCAGGTAGAGCGACAGCATGCTGTTACCCGAGATCATGATCATCTGGCCGAGCATCGAGAACAGCGCGAGCACGTAGAACTCGCCGCCCAGGTTACCGGACATCATGCCCCGCTCGCCCGAGTACTGGCGCGAATACACCAGGGTCATGGCGGTGGCCAGGTAGGTGAACAGCTTGAGCAGGTTGCCCATCGGGTCGGACACATACATGCCGCTGAAGGTGTACACCGTTGCGCCCGAGTTGAAGTCGGCCAGGGTGAACACGGCGCAGCCGGCGATGGTCAGGAGGGTCAGCGCGTAGGTCAGGTTGCGCTTGCCCTCTTTCAGGAACATGTCGATCAAGAGGATCGCGGAAGCCGCGACCAGCAGGAAGATTTCGGCATAGACCGGCACCAGGTTGGTGTCGGTCGCCGCTAGCAGGGTGGAGTTCATTTCGTTCATGGCTTATTTAAGGCACTTTGCTGACTGCGACGTGTTGCAAGAGGTCCGAGACCGAGACCTGCAGCGTTTCGGCGATCGGCGCCGGATACAGGCCCATCCACAGGGTGGCGATGGCCAGCACGCCCAGGATGGCGAACTCGCGGCCGTTCAGGTCGGTGAGCTCGGCGACATGCTTGTTGCCGATCGGGCCGAACACGACGCGCTTGACCATCCACAGCGAGTAGGCGGCGCCCAGGATCAGCGCGGTGCCCGCCAGCAGGCCGGTCCAGAAGTTGAACTGGGTGGCGCCCAGGATGACCATGAATTCGCCGATGAAGCCCGAGGTGGCGGGCAGGCCGGCATTGGCCATCGAGAACAGCACGGCAAACGCAGCGAACTTCGGCATGGTGTTCACGACCCCGCCGTAGTCGGCGATTTCACGCGAGTGCACGCGGTCGTACAGCACGCCGATGCACAGGAACATCGCGCCCGACACGAAGCCGTGCGAGATCGCCTGCATCAGGCCGCCCTGCACGCCCATGTCGTTGAAGATGAAGAAGCCCAGGGTCACGAAACCCATGTGGGCGATCGACGAGTAGGCCACCAGCTTCTTCATGTCCTTCTGGACCAGGGCCACCAGGCCGATGTAGATCACGGCGATCAGGGACAGCACGATGACGGCGGGCGCCAGGTAGTGCGAGGCGTCCGGGGTGATCGGCAGCGAAAAGCGCAGGAAGCCGTAGGCGCCGAGTTTGAGCATGATCGCGGCCAGCACAACGGAACCGCCGGTCGGCGCTTCCACGTGGGCGTCCGGCAGCCAGGTGTGCACCGGCCACATCGGCACCTTCACGGCAAAGGCCATGAAGAAGGCGATGAAGATCAGGATCTGCTCGCTCATCGTCAGCGGCAGCTTGTGCCACTCGAGGATGTCGAAGGAGCCCGAAGCGTTGTACAGGTAGACGATCGCGACCAGGGTCAGCAGCGAGCCGAAGAACGTGTACAGGAAGAACTTGAATGCCGCATACACCCGGTTCGGGCCGCCGAACACGCCGATGATGATGTACATCGGAATCAGGGTGGCTTCGAAGAAGAAGTAGAACAGCAGGCCGTCCATCGAGGCGAACACGCCGATCATCAGGCCCGACAGGATCAGGAAGGAACCCATGTACTGGCCGACGCGCTCGTCGATCACCTGCCAGGCCGCCAGCACCACGATGATGGTGATGAAGGCGGTCAGCGGCACGAACCACAGCGACAGGCCGTCGACCCCGAGCTTGTAGAACACATTGAAGCGCTCGATCCAGGCTGCCGCTTCATAGAACTGCATGCCGTGGGCGGCATTGTCGAAGTTGGCGATCAGGGGCAGTGTCGGCAGCAGGCTGACGACGGCGCCGACCAGGGCCAGCATCCGGGTCAGGCCCTTGTTGCCTTCGCGGCCCACGGCCAGCACGATCAGGCCGAAGACGATCGGGAGCCAGATCGACAGGCTCAGGTAAGGAGGAAATGTAGAAATTGACTGCATCATTTTTCGCTTTTCTTATCTTGGCCTGATTAACCGCGCCAGAACGGGAAGAAGTACAGCAGGGTCGCCAGCACGCCAGCGATCATGAAGAACGCGTAGTGGTAGATGTAACCCGTCTGGAGGTTGCGCACGACGGTCGAGAACCAGCCGACCAGCTTGGCCGAGCCGTTGACCAGCAGGCCGTCGATCAGGCCGCGGTCGCCCACCTTCCACAGGCCGCCGCCGACGGCGCGTGCGCCGCCTGCGAAGACTGCCTGGTTGAACTTGTCCATGTAGTACTTGTTGTCCAGCAGGGTGTGCAGGAACTTGAACTTGTCGTAGAACCAGGCCGGAACGCGCGGGTTGACCATGTAGCAGTAGTAGGCGGCAACGACACCTGCCAGCGCCAGCCAGAACGGCGCGGTCGAGAGGCCATGGATCGCCATCGCGGCAGCGCCGTGGAATTCTTCGCTCAGGGTCTTCATGGCGGTGTGGTTCTCGCCGACGAAGATCACGTCCTTGAAGAAGTCGCCGTGCAGCATCGGGCCGATCGCCAGGTAGCCGATGATCACCGAAGGAATCGCCAGCAGGATCAGCGGCAGGGTCACGACCAGCGGCGACTCGTGCGGCTTGTCGCCCGGCTGCAGGCCGTGATGATGGTGGTCGTCGTGATGGTCGTCGTGCGCGTCTTCTTCGTGGTGCGCGTCCGAATCGTGGCCTTCGCTGTGCTTGACCGGATGGTTCCAGCGCGACTCGCCATGGAAGACCATGAAGTACATGCGGAACGAGTAGAAGGCCGTGATGAACACCCCTGCCAGCACCGCGAAGTTGGCGAAGCCGGCGCCCGGGATGTTCGAGGCGTGCACCGCTTCGATGATCGAGTCCTTCGAGTAGAAGCCCGAGAAGAACGGGGTGCCGATCAGGGCCAGCGAACCGAGCAGCGACGTGATCCAGGTGATCGGCATGTACTTGCGCAGGCCGCCCATGTTGCGCATGTCCTGGTCGTGGTGCATGCCGATGATGACCGAGCCCGCGCCCAGGAACAGCAGCGCCTTGAAGAAGGCGTGGGTCATCAGGTGGAACACGGCCACCGAATAGGCCGAGGCGCCCAGCGCGACGGTCATGTAGCCCAGCTGCGACAGGGTCGAGTAAGCGACGACGCGCTTGATGTCGTTCTGGATGATGCCCAGGAAGCCCATGAACAGCGCGGTGATCGAACCGATCACGATCACGAAGCTCAAAGCGGTATCGGACAGCTCGAACAGCGGCGACATGCGCGCCACCATGAAGATGCCGGCGGTAACCATGGTCGCGGCGTGGATCAGTGCCGAGATCGGGGTCGGGCCTTCCATCGAGTCCGGCAGCCAGACGTGCAGCGGGAACTGGGCCGACTTGCCCATCGCGCCGATGAACAGGCAGATGCAGGCGGCGGTGAGCAGCGGCCAGCCGGTGCCCGGCACGGTCATCGTGGCCAGCGTCGCGCTCTTGGCGAACACTTCGTCGTACTGCATCGAGCCGGCGGCGGCCAGCAGCAGGCCGATACCAAGGATGAAGCCGAAGTCGCCGACGCGGTTGACCAGGAAGGCCTTCATGTTGGCGAAGATCGCCGTCGGGCGGGTGTACCAGAAGCCGATCAGCAGGTAAGAGACCAGGCCCACCGCTTCCCAGCCGAAGAACAGCTGCAGGAAGTTGTTGGACATGACCAGCATCAGCATCGCGAAGGTGAACAGCGAGATGTACGAGAAGAAGCGGTTATAGCCTTCGTCCTCGGCCATGTAGCCGATCGTGTAGATGTGCACCATGAGCGACACCGAGGTCACCACGCACATCATCATGGCCGACAGCGTGTCGATCTGGAAGCCGACCGCCAGCTTGAGGCCGGCCACGTTCATCCAGGTGTAGATGTCCTGGTTGAAGACCGGCGCGCCGTCCAGCACGGCCATCAGGGTCTGGACCGAGATGATCAGCGCGATCAGGACGCCGAGGATGGTTGCCGTGTGGGAGACCTTGCGGCCGACCACGTTGCCAAAGAATTTCGTACCCAGCAGGCCGGCGATCGCCGAGCCTGCGAGCGGCGCCAGCGGCACCGCGAGCAGCATTGAGGAAGAGAGTTGCCCCGCCATAGTGAACCTTAGTCGTTATTGTTGTACCGAAACCCGTCAGCCCTTGAGGCTGTCGAGATCTTCCACATTGATCGTGTCCAGGTTGCGGAACAGGACCACCAGGATCGCCAGGCCAATCGCCGATTCGGCGGCCGCGACGGTCAAAATGAAGAACACGAAGATCTGCCCCGCCGCGTCGCCCATGTAGTGCGAGAACGCGATGAAGTTCAGGTTCACCGCCAGCAGCATCAGTTCGATGGCCATCAGCAGGATGATGATGTTCTTCCGGTTCAGGAAGATGCCCACGATCGAGATCGCGAACAGGATCGCGCCCAGGATCAGGTAGTGTGCGAGCGACAAAGTCATGGGGTCTCCTTCGGTACGGCTGGTGCTGGTGCTGCCGCAGCGGCGGCCTGGGCAGCTGCCTCGTTTGAGGCCGCATCGAGGGCGCGCTGGTTGACCGCGTCCATCTTCACGATGCGCAGGCGGTCGTTGCGCTTGGCGCGCACGGCCAGGCCCGGGTCGATGGCCTTGGTGTCCTTGCGCTTGCGCAGGGTCAGGGCGACTGCGGCGATGATCGCCACCAAGAGGATCACGGCGGCGATCTCGAAGCCGTAGATGTACTTGGTGTAGATCAGCAGGCCCAGTTCCTTGGTGCCGCCGATGTTGGCGGCGGCGGCTTCGGCCGACTGCTCGAAACCGAGGAAACCGCGCCACAGGACGGCGGCCATCTCCAGCACGATCAGGGCGCCGATGGCCGAAGCCACGGGCAGGTAGCCCCAGAAGCCTTCGCGCATGCGGTCGACGTTAATGTCGAGCATCATGACGACGAACAGGAACAGCACCATCACGGCGCCGACATAGACCAGCACCAGCACGATGGCCAGGAACTCGGCCTTGAGCAGCATCCAGATGCCGGCCGCGTTGAAGAACGCGAGCACCAGGAACAGCGCGGCATAGACCGGGTTCTTGGTGGTAATCACTTGCAACGAGGCCAGCACCATGATGGCCGCGAACACGTAGAACAAACCAGTTGTAAATTCCATGACTTGACAGCCTTTTCTTATTAGCGGAACTTCGCGTCCGCCTCACGGGCGGCGGCGATGTCGGCTTCGTAGCGGTCGCCCACGGCCAGCAGCATCTCTTTGGTGTAGTAGAGATCGCCGCGCTTTTCGCCGTGGTATTCCAGCACGTGGGTTTCGACGATGGAGTCGACCGGGCAGGACTCTTCGCAGAAGCCGCAGAAGATGCACTTGGTCAGGTCGATGTCGTAGCGCGTGGTGCGGCGGGTGCCGTCTTCGCGCTGCGCCGACTCGATCGTGATGGCCATGGCCGGGCAGACGGCTTCGCACAGCTTGCAGGCGATGCAGCGCTCTTCCCCGTTGGGGTAGCGGCGCAGCGCGTGCAGGCCGCGGAAGCGGTTCGACATCGGCGTCTTCTCTTCAGGGTACTGGACCGTGATCTTGCGCGACAGCGCGTACTTGCCGGTCAGGGCCAGGCCCTTGAAGAGTTCGGTCAGCATGAGGCTGCCGAGGATTTCTTTCACTCGATTCATTTTTCTCTTCTCTTACTTCCAGATGTTCCACGGCGTCTGCATCCAGCCTGCGACGAGAACGAGCCAGATCAGGGTCAGCGGAATGAATACTTTCCAGCCCAGGCGCATGATCTGGTCATAGCGGTAGCGCGGGAAGGTGCCGCGGACCCAGATCATCAGCGAGACCAGGATGAACATCTTCGCGAACAGCCAGAAGAAGCCACCGAACGCGCCGAATTCGAGGAAACCGAACGGCGCCGACCAGCCACCCAGGAACATGATCGCGGCCAGCGTGGCGATCAGGATCATGTTGGCGTATTCCGCCAGCATGAACATCGCGTAGGACATGCCCGAGTACTCGACCATGTGGCCGGCGACGATTTCCGACTCGCCTTCCACCACGTCGAACGGGTGGCGGTTACATTCGGCCAGGCCGGAGACGAAATAGATCACGAACAGCGGGAACAGCGGCAGCCAGTTCCACGACAGGAAGTTCAGGCCCATGGCGGCGAAGGTGCCGGCCTGCTGGCCCAGCACGATGTCCGAGAAGTTCAGGCTGCCCGAGACCATCAGCACCACGACCATCACGAAGCCCATCGGGATTTCGTAGGAAATCATCTGGGCCGAGGCGCGCATCGCGCCCATGAAGGAGTACTTCGAGTTCGAGGCCCAGCCGGCGATGATGATGCCGTAGACTTCCATCGACGTGATCGCCAGCAGCAGGAGCAGGCCGGCATTCACGTTGGCCAGGGCGGCGCCCGGGCCGAAGGGGACCACCGACCAGGCGGCCAGCGCCGGCATGATGGTCATGACCGGACCGATCACGAACAGGCTGGTGGTGGCCTTGGTCGGGATCACGATCTCCTTGAGCAGCAGCTTGAGCGCATCGGCGATCGGCTGCAGCAGGCCGCCAGGACCGACACGGTTCGGGCCGACGCGGATCTGGATCCAGCCGATCAGCTTGCGCTCCCACAGGGTGGCGTAGGCGACCAGGCCCATCAGCGGCAGCAGCACGCACAGGATCTTGATCACGGTCCAGATCACTGGCCAGACCGGCGCGATGGGGCTGGCGGCGCCGAACTCGTAAAAACTATCGATATAACCGGGCTGTGCCATTACTTGCCCTCCCCTGCTTTTTCTACATTGATTGCACCAAACATCGCACCGAGGGTGGCGACCGCCGGGTGGCCGGCGGCGACGCGCACTGCGTTCGACGGCAGGCGGGCATCCACGTTGGCCACCAGCACGGCGCTGCCGCTACCTTGCGAGACGCGCACGCGGTCGCCCGCGTTCACGCCCAGCTGCTCGGCGACGGCTTTCGACAGCGACACCAGCGGCGCATTCGCGTCGGCGGTGCGCTGCAGCGGCTCGGAACGGCGGGCCAGCGCATCGGTGAAATAGATCGGCACGTCGGTGACGCGCTCGAGCTGGCCGGCGGCGGCGTACGAACCGGCGCTCGGCGCCAGCTTGCCCACGTTGCTCAGCTTGTTCGCATGGTCGGTGACGCCCTTGCCCAGCGCTTCGTCGCGGATCGATTCCGAGGTCTCGTAATCGAAGCCGGACAGGCCCAGCAGGTTGCCCAGCACGCGCAGCACTTTCCAGGCCGGACGGGTCTCGCCCAGCGGTTTCACGGTGCCGTTGAAGCTCTGTGCACGGCCTTCGCAGTTCACGAAGGTACCGGCGGTCTCGCTGAACGGCGCGATCGGCAACAGCACGTCGGCGTAGTCCATGCCGTGCTTGAACGAGGACATGGCGACGACCATCTCGGCGCCATCCAGGGCCGCACGTGCCTGCTGCGGGTTGGCGCTATCGAGTTCCGGTTCCGCGTGCAGCAGCACATAGGCTTTTTTCGGGGTGGCGAATGCAGCCTCGCCCTTGCCGGTGGCGCCCACCAGGTAGCCGCCGACCGTGTTGGCCGCTTCGACGAAATAACCGAAGCTGCAGCCGGTCTGTTCGGCGATCCATTGCGCCGCAGCGTGGATCTGCGCAGCTTGCGGGTGGTGCGATACGGCGTTACCCAGCAGCACGGCGCCCGGCGTGTCGACGCCGACCAGGGTCGCGGCGATCGCCTTGGCGGCAGGACCGGCTTGCACGTTCTCGAAGCCACCAGGTGCTGCGCTGTCCTTGGCGGCAGCGACGGCCGACACGACTTCGGACAATGCAGCGAGCCAGTCGGTCGGTGCGGCGATCAGTTTATTGGCGATCGGCATCAACAGATCGTCGTCCGCGGCTTGCAGCAGCGAGAGCTTGGCGCCGCTCTTGGTGGCGGCGCGCAGGCGGGTGGCGACCAGCGGATGGTCCTTGCGCAGCGACGAACCGATGACCAGTGCACGCTTGAGCCTGGAGATGTCGGCGATCGGCATGCCCAGCCATGGCGTGACCTGGCCGTCCATCGAGAAATCGCTCTGGCGCAGGCGGAAGTCGATGTTGTCGGAACCGATGCCGCGCATGGTCTTGTTGAGCAGGTACAGCTCTTCGACGGTCGAGTGCGCGGTGGCCACGGCAGCGATGCTGTCGGCGCCGTGTTCATGACGAATGTTGCGCAGGCCGTGGGCCACGTATTCAAGCGCGGTCTGCCAGTCGGTTTCCTGCCATTGTCCGCCCTGCTTGATCATTGGATTGATCAAGCGGTCGGCATTGTCCAGCGCCTCGTACGAGAAGCGGTCTTTATCGGACAGCCAGCATTCGTTGATGGCTTCGTTTTCCAGCGGCAGCACGCGCATGACCTTGCCGCCCTTGACCTGGACGATCAGGTTGGTGCCGAGCGAATCGTGCGGCGAGATCGACTTGCGGCGCTGCAGTTCCCATGGACGCGCGGAAAAGCGGAAAGGCTTGCTGGTGAGCGCGCCGACCGGGCACAGGTCGATCATGTTGCCCGACACTTCCGAGTCGACGGTCTTGCCGACAAAGGTCGTGATTTCCGAATGCTCGCCGCGGCCGACCATGCCGAATTCCATGACGCCGGCCACTTCCTGGCCGAAACGCACGCAGCGGGTGCACTGGATGCAGCGCGCCATCTCTTCCATCGAGATCAGGGGGCCGGCTTCTTTCGGGGCCACCACGCGCTTTTCTTCGTCGTAGCGCGAATTGCTCTTGCCGTAGCCGACGGCCAGGTCCTGCAGCTGGCATTCGCCGCCCTGGTCGCAGATCGGGCAATCCAGCGGGTGGTTAATCAGCAGGAATTCCATCACCGACTTCTGCGCCTGCACAGCCTTGTCGCTGTGGGTGCGCACGATCATGCCGGGCGAGACTGGCGTAGCGCAGGCAGGCATCGGTTTCGGCGCCTTCTCCACTTCGACCAGGCACATGCGGCAGTTCGCAGCGATCGACAATTTCTTGTGATAGCAGAAGTGCGGAATGTAGGTTCCGAGTTTGTTTGCGGCGTCCATCACCATGGAACCCGGTGCGACTTCGACTTTTTTGCCGTCTAATTCAATTTCAACCATTTGATCGTTACCTGACCTGGTTTAAAGGTATGCGGGCACGAGGCAGTGCTTGTGCTCGATGTGATATTCGAATTCCTCGCGGAAGTTCTTGATCATCGCTTCCACTGGCATCGCGGCCGCGTCACCCAGGGCGCAAATGGTGCGGCCCTTGATGTTGAAGGCGATGTTGTTCAGCAGGTCCATGTCTTCCGGACGGCCCTTGCCGTTTTCAATGCGGTGCACCATGCGGTACATCCAGCCGGTGCCTTCGCGGCAAGGCGTGCACTGGCCGCAGGATTCTTCGTAATAGAAGTACGACAGGCGCAGCAGCGACTTGACCATGCAGCGGGTTTCGTCCATGACGATCACGGCGCCCGAACCCAGCATCGAGCCGGCCTTGGCGATCGAGTCGTAGTCGAGGTCGGTGTCCATCATGACCTCGCCGCGCACCACCGGCGCCGACGAACCGCCGGGAATCACGGCCTTGATCTTCTTGCCGCCGCGCATACCGCCGGCCAGCTCCATCAGCTTGGCGAACGGGGTGCCCAGCGGGACTTCGTAGTTGCCCGGACGCTCGACGTCGCCCGAGATCGAGAAGATCTTGGTGCCGCCGTTGTTCGGCTTACCGAGCGCCATGTAGTTCTCCGGTCCCATGTTCAGCAGGAACGGGACCGCAGCGAAGGTCTCGGTGTTGTTGATCGTGGTCGGCTTGCCGTACAGGCCGAACGAGGCCGGGAACGGCGGCTTGAAGCGCGGCTGGCCCTTCTTGCCCTCCAAAGACTCGAGCAGCGCGGTTTCTTCGCCGCAGATATAGGCGCCGTAGCCGTGGTGCGCGTGCAGCTGGAAGCTGAACTGCGAGCCCAGGATGTTATCGCCTAGGTACCCGGCGGCGCGCGCCTCTTCCAGCGCTTCCTCGAAGCGCAGGTACTCCGCGAAGATCTCGCCGTGGATGTAGTTGTAGCCCACGGTGATGCCCATCGCGTAGGCGCCGATGGCCATGCCTTCGATCAGCGCATGCGGGTTGTAGCGCATGATGTCGCGGTCCTTGAAGGTACCCGGCTCGCCTTCGTCGGTATTGCAGACGAGGTATTTCTGGCCAGGGTACTGGCGCGGCATGAAGCTCCACTTCAGGCCGGTCGGGAAACCGGCGCCGCCGCGGCCGCGCAGGCCCGAGGCCTTGAGGTCGGCGATGATCTGTTCCGGCGAGATGCCTTCTTCGATAATCTTGCGCAGCGCCGAATAGCCGCCACGCTTGACGTAGTCGGCCAGGTGCCAGTTCTCGCCGTTGAGGTCCTTGAGGATCAGCGGATTGATGTGACGGTCGTGCAGGCTGGTCATTTGTTCAGTTCCTCAAGCAGGGCGTCGATCTTGTCGTCGCTCATGAACGAGCACATGCGGTGGTTATTCACCAGCATCACCGGTGCGTCGCCGCAGGCGCCCATGCACTCGCCTTCGAGCAAGGTGAACTTGCCGTCGGCGGTGGTGTCGCGGAAGCCGATGCCGAGCGCGTCCTTGATGCGCTTGGCGGCGTGCTCGCCGCCCGACAGCGCGCACGGCAGGTTGGTGCACACGGTGATCTTGTGCTGGCCGACCGGCTTGATGTTGTACATGTTGTAGAAGGTCGCCACTTCCTGCACGGCGATGGCCGGCATGCCGATGTAGTCGGCGACTTCCTGCATGGTCTCAGGCGACAGCCAGCCCAGTTCGACCTGGGCGTGGGCCAGCGAGGCCATCACGGCCGACTGGCGTTGATCGGCTGGGTACTTGGCCAGCTCGCGATCGATTTTTTGGTAGCACTGCTGCGATAACATATTCTTTGTCCTTCTTACCTGTCGATACTGCCGAACACGATGTCCTGGGTGCCGATGATGGTGACGGCATCCGCGATCATGTGGCCGCGCGCCATTTCGTCCAGGCTTTGCAGGTGGGCGTAGTCCGGGGTACGGATCTTCAGGCGGTAGGGCTTGTTGGCGCCGTCCGAGACGATGTAGATGCCGAACTCGCCCTTCGGGTGCTCGATCGCGGCATACGCCTCGCCTTCCGGCACGTGGAAGCCTTCGGTGAAGAGCTTGAAGTGGTGGATCAGCGATTCCATGTTGGACTTCATGTCCATCCGGTTCGGCGGCACGATCTTGTGGTTGTCGATCATCACCGGACCGGCGTTCACGCGCAGCCAGGCCACGCACTGCTTGATGATGCGGTTCGACTGGCGCATCTCTTCCATGCGCACCAGGTAGCGGTCGTACGAGTCGCCGTTGGTGCCCACCGGGATATCGAAGTCCATCTTGTCGTACACGGCATACGGCTGCTGCTTGCGCAGGTCCCAGGCCACGCCCGAGCCGCGCAGCATCGCGCCGGTGAACCCCATGGCTTTCGCGTCTTCCGGCGAAACCACGCCGATGCCGACCGTGCGCTGCTTCCAGATACGGTTGTCGGTCAGCAGGGTTTCGTATTCGTCGACATAGCCGTCGAAGCGCTTGGTGAAGGCTTCGATGAAGTCCAGCACCGAACCCTGGCGGTCCGCGTTCAGGGCGTCGATCGCCTTGCGCGAGCGGATCGGCGACTCCTTGTGCTGCGGCATGAAGTCCGGCAGGTCGCGATACACGCCGCCCGGGCGGTAGTAGGCCGCGTGCATGCGCGCGCCCGACACTGCCTCGTAGACGTCGAACAGGTCTTCGCGGTCGCGGAAGGCGTACAGGAAAGGACCCATGGCGCCGATGTCGAGCGCGTGCGCGCCCAGCCACATCAGGTGGTTCAGGATACGGGTGATCTCGTCGAACATGACGCGGATGTACTGCGCGCGCACCGGGGCTTCCACGCCCAGCAGTTTTTCCACTGCCAGCACGTAGCCGTGCTCGTTGCACATCATCGACACGTAGTCCAGGCGGTCCATGTACGGAACCGACTGCAGGTAGGTGCGGGTCTCGGCCAGCTTCTCGGTGCCGCGGTGCAGCAGGCCGATATGCGGGTCGGCGCGCTGGATGACTTCGCCGTCCAGCTCCAGCACCAGGCGCAGCACGCCGTGCGCTGCCGGGTGCTGCGGACCAAAGTTCAGGGTGTAATTCTTAAGCTCAGCCATTATTTCGTCCCGTAGGTTTCTTCGCGGATCACGCGCGGGATGTTCTCGCGCGGTTCGATCGTCACCGGCTGGTAAATCACGCGTTTCTGTTCAGGGTCGTAGCGCATCTCGACATAGCCCGTGATCGGGAAGTCCTTGCGGAACGGATGGCCGATGAAGCCGTAGTCGGTCAGGATGCGGCGCAGGTCGCCGTGGCCGTCGAACAGGATGCCGAACAAGTCAAACGCTTCGCGCTCGTACCAGTTGGCGGCGCGCCAGATGCTTGTTACCGATTCGACCAGCGGCATGTCGTCATCAAGGCAGAACACGCGCACGCGCACGCGCCAGTTGTGCTCGAGCGACAGCAGGTGGGTGGTGACGGCGAAACGCGGGCCGTCCCAGGTCCCTTCCCCATATTGGGAATAGTCGACACCGCACAAGTCGATCAGTTCTTCGAACTTGAGCGCCGGGTTGTCGCGCAGGGCCTGCATCGAAGCGAGATAGTCGGCGGCCTTGACCACCACAGTCACTTCGCCCAGCGCCGAGCTGATCGCGACGCCCTCGCCCAGTGCATTTTTCAGGGCGAGTTCAAGGGTTTCGAGTTTAGTCGTCATGGTGTTTCGCTGTTCTTAGCGCGCGATGGTGTTGGTGCGCTTGATCTTGTTCTGCAGCTGCATGATGCCGTACAGCAGGGCTTCCGCGGTCGGCGGGCAACCCGGCACGTAGACGTCGACAGGGACGATGCGGTCGCAACCGCGCACCACCGAGTACGAGTAGTGGTAATAGCCGCCGCCGTTGGCGCAGGAACCCATGGAAATGACCCAGCGCGGCTCGGCCATCTGGTCGTACACCTTGCGCAGTGCCGGCGCCATCTTGTTGCACAGCGTGCCGGCCACGATCATGACGTCCGACTGGCGCGGCGATGGGCGGAACACAATGCCAAAACGGTCGAGATCGTAGCGGGCTGCGCCCACATGCATCATCTCGACCGCGCAGCACGCCAGGCCGAACGTCATCGGGAACATCGACCCGGTGCGCGCCCAGTTGATCAGCTTATCGGCTGACGTGGTAATGAAACCTTCGTTTAATACGCCTTCAATAGCCATGGCTTATTCCCAATCAAGGGCACCTTTCTTCCAGATGTACCAGAAACCGACCACGAATTCGGCGATAAACACCATCATCGTGACAAAGCCGGTCCAGCCCAGTTCGCGCATCGAGACGCCCCATGGGAAGAAGAATGCCGTTTCCAGATCAAACAAAATAAACAGGATCGCGACCAGGTAATACCGGACGTCGAACTTCATGCGCGCGTCTTCGAAGGCCTCGAAGCCGCATTCATACGGGGACAGCTTGGCGGCATCCGGACGATGGGGCCCGAGCAGGCGGCCGAGCACCTGCGGGGCGACACCGACGCCGACGCCAACCAGAATAAAGAGAAGTACGGGGAAATAATTTTCGAGGTTCACGATGAAGCCTGTATTGAACGATCGGTTAATGAAACACTGCAGGGATGCAGCGCCGACCCACACGACCTGGCTGGACCCTGATCAACCTACTGCGCGTTGCACTGCCGGCCTGCGATGCCCGCTGTACTGGCGTACAGCTGCGCTTCTCAGCCAACATTGCCGCCGCTCGCGACGGTTTCTCAAGGCCCTTTTGAACCGACCAGGGCCGCACGAATCGTAAAAAAAGCCAGCTCAGGCAGGAGAGCGTTTGCTCGTTGCGCCCTTGCTGGCTTCTTTGTATCTTGGTGCCGACGGCGAGACTCGAACTCGCACAGCTTGCGCCACTACCCCCTCAAGATAGCGTGTCTACCAATTTCACCACGTCGGCTGGAGACCAGTATTTTACCCTGCTTTAGCACTACTTTTCAATGCACAAATTGCGCTATCACAAGGAATTTACGCAATTTCTCAACAATTTAATGTTGACGATTAATCTTTACAGCTAATCACTTGCATTCAGTACTAAATCTTGCCGGGCTGCGGAAGAAGCCAGCCCGCGCCAATCACAGCGAGCCGCATTCTACCGCTAATCGCGAACGGGCGTGCGGCGCCCGTGCGACGAACATCGAGGAATTACTTGGTTGGCGCCGGGGCCGGTGCGGCCGGAGCCGCTGCAGCAGGCGCCGCTGGCGCTGGAGCCGCCTGGCCCGGTGCGGCCGGAATGGCCACGCCCGGGGTTTGCGGGATGTCGTTGGCAGGCACGACGGTGGTCGCGCCGGCGTTCGGGCCGGCGCCCGGGATGTCGCTCGGGATGCCGGTGGCCGGCGCCTTCGAGGACGGCACGGTGACGCGCTCCATCACGCCGCCGTCGGGGCCGGCGGTGCGGTTGTTGCTGAAATAGGCCAGCGCCAGGGTCGAGGCGAAGAAGATGGCGGCCGCGACGGCGGTCGACTTCGACAGGAAGTTCGACGAGCCCGAGGCACCGAACAGGCTGCCCGAGGCGCCCGAGCCGAAGGCCGCGCCCATGTCGGCGCCCTTGCCGTGCTGGACCAGCACCAGGCCGATAATGGCCAGGGCAGAAATAACCTGCACGACAATAACCAGATTAAACAGGGTGTTCATTGCAATTCCATTTCCAAGTTAACGACGATTAAATGCGGTAATTCTGTACTGCGGTAATGCTTGCTGAGTTCGATTATTTCGCTGCGTGGATGATCGCGAGGAAATCCGCCGCCTTCAGGGCTGCGCCGCCGATCAGGCCGCCGTCGATGTCAGGCTGCGCCATCAGGTCCGCCGCATTATCCGGCTTCATGCTGCCGCCGTACAGCACCAATACCTTTTCCGCGCTTGCAGCGTTGCATGCGCGCAGCTTTTCGCGCAGGCCGGCGTGCACTTCCTGGGCCATGGCCGGGGTGGCGGTCTTGCCGGTGCCGATCGCCCACACCGGTTCGTAGGCCAGCACGATCTTGTCCACGGCATCCGGGCCGATCTTGTCGAGCACGGCGCCGAGTTGTTCGTTCACCACTTGCATGGTCTGCCCTGCTTCGCGCTGCTCCAGCGTTTCGCCGATGCAGACGATCGGGGTCATGCCCGCGTCCAGCAGGGCCTTGGTTTTTTTCGCGACCAGTTCGCTCGACTCGCTATGGTAGGCGCGGCGCTCGGAATGGCCGACGATGACGTAGCGGCAACCGAATTCCTGCAGCATCGACGCGCAGACTTCGCCCGTGTAGGCGCCGCTCGGCTGGCAGGACACGTCCTGTGCGCCCCAGGCCAGCGCGCTGCCCTGCAGCAGGTCCTGGCACTGGTACAGGTAAGGCGCCGGCACGCATACGGCCGCCGCCGCCTTGGCATTGTCCAGTCCAGCCAGAATGCCGGTCAGCAGCAGCGCATTGGCTTCACGGCTGCCGTTCATCTTCCAGTTACCTACGACGAGTTTGGAACGCATACGAGTCCACTTTAAATAACCCGCTATTCTAGCGGTCGAATATGTGGCAGTCAAACAATGGCTGGGCTTCTATCCTGGCCCCGCTTCACCACCACTTCCCTTTTTGATTCAATCGCTTAGATCACTTCCAGCACGATCTTGCCCACGTGCGTGCTGGACTCCATCAGCGCATGCGCTTCGCTGGCCCGCGCCAGCGGGAAAGTCCGGTAAATGACCGGCTTGAGCTTGCCTTGCGCGAACAGCGGCCAGACGCGTTCGCGCAAATGGCGTGCGATCGCCGCCTTGAAGGCGACCGGGCGCGGGCGCAGGGTCGAACCGCTGATGGACAGGCGCCGGCGCAATACCTGCCCCAGGTCGATCTCCACCCTGGCGCCTCCCAGCAGCGCAATTAGCGCGATGCGGCCGTCGTCGGCCAGGCAATCGATCTCGCGCGGGATATAGTCGCCGGCGACCATGTCGAGGATGACGTCGACGCCCTTTCCGTTCGTCAGCTCCTTCACCACCCCGGCGAAGTCTTCGGTCTTGTAGTTGATGCCGCGCTCGGCGCCCAGCGCTTCGCAGGCGCGGCATTTCTCGTCCGACCCGGCGGTAGCGAAGACGCGGTGGCCCAATGCCGTGGCGAGCTGGATCGCGGTCACGCCGATGCCCGAGGTCCCGCCCTGCACCAGCAGGGTTTCGCCCGGCGCCAGCTGCGCGCGGTCGAAAATATTTGTCCAAACGGTAAAAAAAGTCTCCGGCAGCGAGGCCGCTTCCAGCGGCGTCAGGCCGTCCGGAACGGGCAGGCATTGCTCGGCGGGCGCAGTGCAGTATTCGGCATAGCCGCCGCCCTGCACCAGCGCGCAGACCATGTCGCCCTTCTCGAAACCGGCCGCGGCGTAGTCGCCGCCGACGATTTCGCCGGCCACTTCCAGGCCCGGCAGGTCGGATGCGCCCGCCGGAACCGGGTACTTGCCCAGGCGCTGCAGCACGTCAGGGCGGTTGATACCGGCCGCATGCACCTTGATCAAGACGTCGCCCGCTTTGGGCACGGGCATCGGGCGCTCGCACGGCTGCAGGACCTCGGGCTTGCCCGGTTGAGTGATCTCGATGGCGCGCATGAATGCTCCGGTGTTGAAAAAACCGCAATTGTACGGGAGGCGAAAAAAAGATGTGGGCGCGCGCGCAGATGTGCGCACGCCTGAGCGATCAGCCGTGATAACGCGTGCTGCGGCTGCCGCGGAATGCGTCGAATGGCATGCAGTGCGACAGCTTCTCGCGCCATACGCTGCGGCCGTCCCGCGTGGCGACCTGCAGCGAGCAGCTGAACGGATCGCCCACCTGGCGCCGGTTCGGATCGGGCGCAACGGGCGGGAGGCCGAACGCGATCACAATGCGGACCGCCTCCAGCTGCTCCAGCGCTACCCCGAGCCTGGCGGCGGCAAGGCGCAAGTAATCGGCATAGTTGCGCGCGACCTGCTGCGCGGCGGGCGTGCATGGCTGCGCGGCTCCGGCCAGCAAGTCGAATTCGATGCGGTTCGCTGCGCCTCTTGCCTCGCACGCCAGCACCCCGAAGGCCCAATAGCCTTCGTAATCGTTGTAGCGCGACATGAAGGTGTCGAGCAGTCCCGCGCTGATGTGGTTGAGCTTACGCCTGGAAATCATGAATGCCCCCCGCCGACAGCCGCACGCCTGGCATCGTCCGACGTGTCGACAACAGAAGCGGGCCAGGGGGTCAGGTTAGCACAGCGCGCGCATTCGGGGTCACCTTCGGGGTCACACCTTCGGGGTCAGGTCACACCTTCGGGGTCAGATACCGTCTTGAATGGCAAGCCGTTTCGACGGGTAATTTGCGTCAAATGGCTTGCCGGTGCGGATTA
>NZ_JBYTST010000010.1:0-233656 GCF_058111565.1 Telluria sp. AZSoR62 | reverse complement strand
GGCGACGTCTACCTCGACGGCGTGAAGAATTCGCTGGTGCGCGCCGAAAGCCGCATCGTGGCCGTGGTCGGCGTCGAGGACCTGATCGTGGTCGAGACCCAGGACGCGGTGCTGGTCACGCACAAGAGCCAGGTTCAGCGCGTCAAGCAGGTGGTCGACCACCTCAAGTCCAAGTCGCGCACCGAGCACCTGCACCACACCAAGGTCTACCGCCCGTGGGGCCATTACGAAGGCATCGATGCGGGCGACCGCTTCCAGGTCAAGCGCATCACCGTGAAACCGGGCGAGAAGCTCTCGTTGCAGATGCACCACCACCGGGCCGAGCACTGGGTCGTGGTGTCGGGCACGGCGCGCGTGACCTGCGGCGAGAAGGTCAGCCTGCTCTCCGAAAACGAGTCGACCTATATCCCGATCGGCATGAACCACCGCCTGGAAAACCCGGGCAAGCTTCCGCTGCACATCATCGAAGTGCAGTCGGGCAGCTATCTCGGCGAGGACGACATCGTCCGCTTCGAGGACATCTACAAGCGCGCCTGATACCCGGGCAGTGCGCAGGACAGGGCCGCCGCGGAACAGGTGTTCGCGGCGGCCTTTTTTCTGGCCGCTGTTGACCGGAACACCGTGTCGACCTTGATGCACGCGTCGGCTTCCGTCTTGTCGAAACAAAACTGCCTCAATAAGTTAACGAGCAACTTAATGAGGCAGCTTCAATCTGAGGTAGTCGTAAGTCCTTGGGGATTACGCGTCCGGCAGCACCACGTTCACATCCAGCACTTCCAGGTTGCCCTGGCGGTCGAGCGAGATCTTGATGTCGTCCGCGTTGACCTTGGTGTACTTCGAAATGACCTCGATCAGCTCGCGGTGCAGCGCCGGCAGGAAGTCAGGCCCGGCGCGGTTGGTGCGCTCGCGCGCGATGATGATCTGCAGGCGTTCCTTGGCAGCCGTGGCGCTCTTCTTTTTCTCCGGGAACAGGAAATTGAGCAGTGGCATATCACTTCGCTCCAAAAATACGCTGGAACAGGCCCGGCTTTTCGTAGCTGGTGAAGCGCAGCGGACGGTCTTCGCCCAGGAAGCGGGCAATCACGTCCTCATAGGCGTCGGCCACGTCGGTACCCTTGAAGTGGATCGCCGGGTTGCCCTGGTTCGAGGCGTGCAGCACCGATTCCGATTCCGGGATGATGCCGATCAGCGGGATGCGCAGGATTTCCTGCACGTCCTGGTAGGACAGCATTTCATCGGCTTCGACGCGCTTGGGCGAGTAGCGGGTGATGAGCAGGTGCTCCTTGACCGGCTCCGAACCGCTCTGGGCGCGGCGCGACTTGGCCTGGATGATGCCGAGGATGCGGTCCGAATCGCGCACCGACGACACTTCCGGGTTGGTCACGATGATCGCTTCGTCGGCGAAGGTCAGAGCCATCAGCGCGCCGTGCTCGATGCCGGCCGGCGAATCGCAGATGATGAACTCGAAGCCCATCTGCACCAGGTCGTTCAGCACGCGTTCCACGCCTTCTTCGCCCAGCGCATCCTTGTCGCGCGTCTGCGACGCCGGCAGGATGAACAGGTTGTCCGTGTGCTTGTCCTTGATCAGCGCCTGGTTCAGGGTCGCTTCGCCATTGATCACGTTGATGAGGTCGTAGACCACGCGGCGTTCGCAGCCCATGATCAGGTCGAGGTTACGCAGGCCGACGTCGAAGTCGATGACCACGGTCTTGTGGCCGCGCAGGGCCAGGCCGCTGGAGAAGCTCGCGCTCGAGGTGGTTTTGCCCACACCGCCCTTGCCGGACGTTACAACAATAATTCGTGCCACAAATAAGTCCTTTACAGTATCTAGCAGTATCGAGGCCAGGGTTACGCGCGCGCTGTCGCCGGAGCCAGCGATGATATATCGAGACGGTCGCCCACGAGCCGAATTTGTGCCGGCTGGCGCGTCAGGTCGTTGGGGAAACCGTCGTCGAAGGTGCGGTACACGCCCGCGATCGACACCAGTTCCGGCTGCATCGACAAGGCGAAGATGCGCGCTTCCGGGTTGCCGGATGCGCCCGCGAGCGCCCGGCCATTCAGTGGTGCATACACATGGATGCTGCCGTCGGCAATGATTTCCGCACCATTGTTGACGACCGCGGTAATGATCAGGTCGCTGCCGCGCGCATACACGCGCTGGCCGGCCCGCACCGGGGTATCGATGATCATGGCCGACACCGGCAGCGGCGCAGGCGCCGCGCTCGGCGCCGGTTCGACCGGTACCGGATCGGGCGCTGGAGCGGCTTCCACCACCGGTGCAGGCGCGGGGGCCGCCACCGGGGCCGGCGCCGCCTCCGGGGCGCGCACGCCGCTCGAGCCATCGTCCAGCGACAGGCCATGGGCGCGGATCGCCTCTTCCATGCCCGGTGCGGCGCCGCGCACGGCGACCGCGTTCAGGCGGTATTTCTTCAACAGCGCCACCAGGGCCGGCCAGTCGATGCTCGGTGCTTCATGCGCGATGGCGGCGACGTCGATCACCGCGAACTCGTCTTCGAAGAAGTCCGAGACCCCGCCGGTCATCTGATGCAGCGCGCCATCGATCGTGGCCGGATCGGCCGAATGCAGGATCGTCGAAATGGCGACGACCGTGGAGATCTTGATTTCGATGGGCAGCGAGGTTGGGGTTTTCGTCATAAAGCAGTCTGGTTGGCGTTGCGCTCGTGCATTCTACTGTGAAAATTGACCAAAAGGAGAGTTGCGTACACATCATTCCAGTAGGAAACGAACCTTGTCGCCACCGTTCAAAAACGACCTGACAACACCAACAGGCTGGCGTAGCGGGCGGTTGTAATCTGTGGATTAGCTGATAAGATTGATTTTCCTCAAACGTGGGTACGGCACGCACCTTAAGATGCATGGTTCGCAACCTGCAGTCTCAACAAATCCCCGGCCAGAGCCGGGACTAGGGAGAATCAACATGGAAGACGTCGTCATCGTGGCCGCCGGCCGCACTGCGGTCGGTAAATTCGGCGGTTCGCTGGCCAAGATCCCTGCAACCGAGCTCGGCGCACAGGTGATTCGCCAGCTGCTGGCCAAGACCGGCATCGATCCTGCCTCGGTCAGCGAGGTCATCATGGGCCAGGTGCTCACCGCCGGCGCCGGCCAGAACCCGGCGCGCCAGGCCGTGATCAAGGGCGGGCTGCCCGACATGGTGCCGGGCATGACCATCAATGCCGTCTGCGGCAGCGGCCTGAAAGCCACCCACCTCGCGGCCCAGGCCATCAAGAGCGGCGACGCCCAGATCGTCATCGCCGGCGGCCAGGAAAACATGTCGGCTTCGCCGCACGTGCTCAACGGCTCGCGCGACGGCTTCCGCATGGGCGACGCCAAGCTGGTCGACACCATGATCGTCGACGGCCTGTGGGACGTCTATAACCAGTACCACATGGGCGTCACCGCCGAGAACGTCGCCCGCAAGTACGAAGTGTCGCGCGCCGAGCAGGACGAATTCGCGCTGCAGTCCCAGCTCAAGGCCGAAGCTGCCCAAAAAGAAGGCAAGTTCAAGGACGAGATCCTGCCGATCGAGATCCCGTCGAAAAAAGGCGCGATCGTCTTCGACACCGACGAGTATCCGAAGCACGGCTCGACCCTGGAGGCGCTGTCCGGCCTGCGCCCCGCCTTCAACAAGGAAGGCACCGTCACCGCCGGCAACGCCTCCGGCCTGAACGACGGCGCGGCCGCCGTCATCATGATGAGCGCATCGAAAGCGAAAGAACTCGGCTTGAGCCCGCTGGCCCGCATCAAGGCCTACGCCTCGGCCGGCCTGGACCCGTCGATCATGGGCATGGGCCCGGTCTCGGCCACCCGCCTGTGCCTGCAGAAGGCCGGCTGGACCCACGAAGACATCGACCTGATGGAAATCAACGAGGCCTTCGCTGCCCAGGCCATCGCGGTCAATAAGGAAATGGGCTGGGATACGTCCAAAATCAACGTGAATGGCGGCGCCATTGCGCTGGGCCACCCGATCGGCGCCTCCGGCTGCCGCGTGCTGGTTACCCTGCTGCACGAAATGGTGCGCCGCGACGCCAAGCGCGGGCTGGCCAGCCTGTGCATCGGCGGCGGCATGGGCGTGGCGCTGGCGGTGGAGCGCGACTGATATACGACTGAGGGAACGGGCAGCCGCGCACGGCGCCCGGTTTGATGTAGCACTGACGACAATAAAATTGGAGAAGACAATGGCTAGAGTTGCATTAGTAACGGGTGGCATGGGCGGTCTGGGCGAAGCGGTCTGCATCAAGCTGGCGGCGCTGGGATACCGTGTCGTCACCACCTTTTCGCCGGGTAACACGAAAGCCGATGCCTGGCTCAGCACCATGCGCGAGCAAGGCTTCGACTTCAAGGCCTATGCCTGCGACGTCTCGGACTACGACTCGGCCCAGGAATGCGTGCGCAAGATCGAGCAGGAAGTCGGCCCAGTCGACGTGCTGGTCAACAATGCCGGCATCACCCGCGACATGACGTTTAAAAAGATGGACAAGCCGAACTGGGACGCGGTCATGAAGACCAACCTGGATTCCGTGTTCAACATGACCAAGCCGGTCTGCGACGGCATGGTCGAGCGTGGCTGGGGCCGGATCATCAACATCTCGTCCGTCAACGGCCAGAAGGGCGCCTTCGGCCAGACCAACTACTCGGCCGCCAAGGCCGGCATGCACGGCTTCACCAAGGCCCTGGCCTATGAAGTGGCGCGCAAGGGCGTGACGGTCAATACCATCTCGCCGGGCTATATCGGTACCAAGATGGTGATGGACATCCCGAGCGAAGTGCTCGAAACCAAGATCATCCCGCAGATCCCGATGGGCCGCCTGGGCAAGCCGGAAGAAGTCGCCGGCCTGGTGGCTTACCTGTCGTCGGATGAAGCGGCGTTCGTCACTGGCGCAAATATCGCGATCAATGGCGGGCAGCACATGCAGTAATTGCCGCTTGTCGGCGCTCGAAGCACCGCTGCGGCGGTGCTTTTTTTTGCCATTCCTGAGCCACTGGAACAGCCGTACCTCGTAGGGTGGGCGCCAATTGGTTCACTGGCCTATCTGGCCTACCCACGTGTTCAACCACCATTAGAATATTCGCATCGTATCGTTCAACGAAAGATTCTCATGCACACCCTTCCTCGCGACGGCCTCGCCCTCTCCAGCCTCGATGAACAACTGCTCCCACCCGGCACCAAGGGCCTCCCGATCACCGAACCCCTGCGCCAGGGCGCCATCGCCGTCCAGGCCTGGAACATCCTGCGCGGCGACACCTCCTTCCCCGTCGCCGTGCTCAAGGAATCCGCGCTGCAGCACAACCTCGCGTGGATGAAGAATTTTTGTGAACGCCACGGCGCCACGCTGGCTCCGCACGGCAAGACCACCATGAGCCCGCAGCTGTTCGGCGCCCAGCTGGCCAATGGTGCCTGGGGCATCACGCTGGCCTCTGCTTGCCAGGTGCAGGTGGCGCACCGGTTCAACGTGCGCCGCGTGCTGCTGGCCAACCAGCTGGTGGCGCGCGCCGACATCGAGGCCGTGCTGGCCCTGCTGCATGACGACCCGGATTTCGAATGCTTCGTGCTGGCCGATTCCCTGGACGGCGTATCGCGCCTGGCACGAGCGGTGCAGGCCCGCGCCCTGGCGCGCCCGCTGCCGGTGCTGGTCGAGCTGGGCCTGGCCGGCAAGCGCGCCGGCTGCCGCACGCCTGAAGAAGCATTGGAGGTAGGGCGCGCGATCGCCGGCGCTGATGGCCTGGTGCTCGCCGGTATCGAAGGCTATGAAGGCCTGCTGGTCAGCGACGATGTCGACGCCGATGTGCGCGCCGTGAACGCTTTCGTGGCCGGCCTGGTGGACCTGGTGAAGACGGCCGACGCCGACAATTTATTCGGCAGCGCCGAGATCCTGCTGTCGGCCGGGGGCTCGGCCTATTTCGACCTGGTGGCGCGCGGCTTTGCCGGCGTAGCGAATCTTTCGCGCCCGGTGCGCGCCGTGCTGCGCAGCGGCTGCTATCTCACCAGCGACCACGGTTCCTATCACCGCCTGCTGGGCCGGCTCGATGCGCGCGAGGCGCGGCCGGAAGAGGGGCTGCGTCCCGCACTGGAAGTATGGAGCACCGTGCAATCGCGTCCCGAACCGGGCTTGGCCATCCTCACCATGGGCAAGCGCGACGCCTCCTACGACATCGAGCTTCCGATCCCGCTGTTCATGCACCGCCCCGGCAGCGACGCCAAGCAACCGACCGCGCTGCCGCCCGGCTGCGCCATCGTCAAGATGAACGACCAGCACGCCTATTTGGCGCTGCCGGAAGGCGAGATTCGCGACCAGATCAAAGTGGGCGACCTGGTCGGCTGCGGCATCTCGCACCCGTGCACCACCTTTGACAAGTGGCAGGTCTTGCTGGCGGTCGACGACGCCTACACGGTGACGCAGGCGCTGAACACCTTCTTCTGACAGGGGCCGTACGCTACAATCGGCACCTAGCCTGCCGAGAGAGCCGCCATGCCCGCCACACCGCCGTCACTGTTCCCCCCGATCCAGCCCATCCGCCACGGCCAGCTTGCCGTCGACGAGCTGCATACGATCTACTGGGAAGAAGTCGGCAACCCCAACGGCATCCCGGTGCTGTTCCTGCATGGCGGACCGGGCGCCGGGCTGTCGCCCCAGCACCGGCGCTTCTTCGACCCGAACGCCTACCGCGTGATCCTGTTCGACCAGCGCGGCGCCGGCAAGTCGACGCCGCTGGGCGAATGGCGCAACAACACCACCCAGCTGCTGGTCGACGACATCGAGCGCCTGCGCGCCATGTTCGGGATTCACCAATGGCTGGTGTTCGGCGGCTCCTGGGGTTCGACCCTGGCGCTGGCCTATGGCCAGGCCCACCCGGAGCGCTGCCTCGGCTTCGTGCTGCGCGGGATCTTCCTGTGCACGAAAGCCGAAGTCGACTGGTTCCTGCACGGCGTCCAGTGGTTCTATCCCGAGCTGTACGAAGAATTCGTGGCGCCGATCCCGGTGGCCGAACGCGGCGACCTGCTCACTGCCTATACCTCGCGCCTGTTGTGCGACGACCCCGAGGTCTACTGGCCGGCGGCGCGCGCCTGGAGCCGCTTCGAAGGGCGCCGCGTGTTCCTGCTGCCGCAACCCGAGGAAGCCTCGTCGGACGCGCTCGACCTGGGCGTGGGCCGGCTCGAATCGCACTACATGCTGCACGGCGCTTTTTTAGCAGAAGACCAGCTGCTGCGCGACGTCGGCCGCATCAGCCACCTGCCGGCGGTGATCGTGCAGGGCCGCTACGACGTGATCTGCCCGCCGCTGTCGGCCTGGCGCCTGCACCAGGCCTGGCCCGGCGCGAAGCTGCACATGATTCCCGACGGCGGCCATGGCGCGCTGGAGACCGGCATCGCGCGCGCCCTCGTCGGCGCGACCGAGCAGTTCAAGCGCCACGGACGCTTCGATTGAGCGCTGTCGGGCTGCCCGGCCCCTACCGCGGCTGCTACACTAAGGCTACCCTGACCAACATGCACGCTACCCCATGAATATCCAGATCAGCGACATCGGCCACGTCATCCAGCTGGCGATCGCGCCGGTCTTCCTGCTCACTGGCGTGGCAACCAAGCTGACCGTGCTGACCAACCGCCTGGCGCGCATCATCGACCGCACCCGCGTGCTCGACGAGCGCCTGGCGCATGGCGCCGACGAGCAGTTCTTCTCCGAACGAGAAACGCTCTATACCCGCGCCCACCTGATCAACACCGCCATCACCTCCAGCACCGCCTGCGGCCTGATGGTCTGCCTGGTGATTGCCCTGCTGTTCCTGGGCGATACCACCAACCTGCCGCTCGACCAGTACATCGCCGGCCTGTTCGTGATCGCCATGCTCGGCCTGATCAGCAGCTTCGTCTTTTTCCTGCGCGAGATCTTCATCGCCTCGCGCTTCATGCGCCTGCAGCACACGCTGTCGCTCAAGCAGTCCCGCTAACGCTTCACTCGAACGGTTTTATCCCATGCACGACTACCAACGCCCCCCGACCCTGTACCGCTACGCACCGCAGGACGAACTCGAAGCCGCGCTGCGCGGCCAGTTCCGCCTGCTGCCCGATGGCGGCTTCCTGGCCCTGTCGTTTTCGACTGCCTGGGACAAGCAGCTGTTCGACGTATTCAGCCCCGCCGACCGCTGCCTGGTGATCCACAATACCGAGGAATTCGGCGAACGCCTGCACCGCGCGGTGCAGCGCACCCTGCCCAACTGGGCCGGCATCGACGGCCAGGTGGAATACGGCCAGCGCTCGCCCCTGGGCGCGGCCTTTTCCAAGAGCCTGGGCATGTCGCGCGAGAAGGAATGGCAGTTCGCCTGGCGCTCGATGTCGCCGGGCGCCAGCCTCAATCCGGTCGTGATCAACATCGGCAATATCGAGCAGTTCGCCGAATTGCGCGAGCGCGACTTCCGCCCGTCCTGAGGCGCGCGAGCGGTTTAGTAACATCCCTCCACGAAATCACGGTGTAATGCCGTGATGACGCATTCCACCTATCCCCATCTCCTCGCCCCGCTCGACCTCGGATTCACCACCCTGAAGAACCGGGTGATCATGGGCTCCATGCACACCGGGCTCGAAGACCGGTTCTACAACTACGGCAAGCTGGCCGCCTTCTACGCCGAACGCGCGCGCGGCGGCGCCGGCCTGATCGTCACCGGCGGCATCTCGCCGAACCGCCAGGGCTGGCTGCTGCCTTTCGGCGGCACCCTGAATTTTTTGGGCGACGTGCCCAACCACCGGCGCGTCACGCGCGCGGTGCACGCCGAGGGCGGCAAGATCGTGCTGCAGGTCCTGCACGCCGGCCGCTACGGCTACCAGCCGTTCGTGGTGTCGGCGTCGAGCATCAAGTCGCCGATTTCGAAGTTCAAGCCCAAGGCGCTCGACGCGCGTGGCATCGAGCACACCATCGCGTCTTACGCGCGCTGCGCGAAACTGGCGAAAATGGCCGGCTATGACGGCGTCGAGGTGATGGGCAGCGAAGGCTATTTGCTGAACCAGTTCCTGTGCGCGCGTACCAACAAGCGCACGGATAGCTGGGGCGGCTCGATCGAGAACCGCATGCGCCTGGCCGTCGAGGTGGTGCGCCGCATCCGCGCCGCGGTCGGGCCCGACTTCATCCTGATGTACCGCCACTCGGTGCTCGACCTGGTCGAAGGCGGCAATACCTGGGACGAGGTGGTCGCCGTGGCCAAGGCCCTGGAGGCGGCTGGCGTGACCATCCTGAACACCGGCTATGGCTGGCACGAGGCGCGCGTGCCCACCATCGTCACCTCGGTGCCGCGCGCGGCCTTTGCGCAGGTTGCGGGCCGGCTGCGCGCCGAGGTGGGCATTCCGGTGGTGGCCTCGAACCGCATCAACATGCCGGGCGACGCCGAAGCGCTGCTGGCGCAGGGCAGCGCCGACCTGGTGTCGATGGCGCGGCCCTTCCTGGCCGATCCAGACTGGGTCGCCAAGGCCGCCGGCGGCCGGGTCGACGAAATCAATACCTGCATCGCCTGCAACCAGGCCTGCCTGGACCACACCTTTCAAAACAAGCGCGCCAGCTGCCTGGTCAATCCGCGCGCCTGCCACGAGACTGAACTGGTGTTCCGCAAGTCGGCGCGGCCGCGCCGCGTTGCGGTGGTCGGCGCCGGACCGGCCGGTCTGTCGGCAGCCACGGTTGCTGCCGAATGCGGCCACCGGGTCACGCTGTTCGATGGGCTCGGCCACATCGGCGGGCAGTTCAACGTGGCGATGCGCGTGCCGGGCAAGGAGGAATTTGCCGAGACCATTCGCTATTTCGGCCGCAAGCTGGAGTTGACTGGCGTCGACGTGCGCCTGGGTGTCCGCGTCACGCGCGAGGAACTGCTGGCCGAAGGCTTCGACGACGTGATCGTCGCCACCGGCATCGTCACGCGCAAGCCGAAGATCGAGGGCATCGACCACCCGAAGGTGCTGAGCTATCTGGACGTGCTGCGCGACGGCAAACCGGTGGGCCGCAAGGTGGCCATCATCGGCGCCGGCGGCATCGGTTTCGACATGGGCGAATTCCTGGTGCACGACCCCGGCGTGCCGCTGCCGGTGCCGTCCGCGCACTGGATGGCCGAGTGGGGCGTCGACCCCGCGTCGAACACGCCGGGCGGCCTGGCGCCGCCGGTGGCGCCGCATCCGCCGCGCCAGGTGTGGCTCCTGCAGCGCAAGACCACGCGTCCGGGCGCGGGCCTGGGCAAGACTTCGGGCTGGGTGCACCGCGCCACCCTGGTGCGCAACGGCGTGCAGATGCTGGCCGGGGTGCAGTACGACCGCATTGACGACGCCGGCCTGCACATCACGGTCGGCGGCGAGCGGCGGGTGCTGGAGGTGGACAACGTGGTGATCTGCGCGGGGCAGGAGAGCCTGGCGGACTTGATGCCGGCGGAAGGAGCAAACGGCGGGCCGCGCTTCCACAAGATCGGCGGAGCGGCGCTGGCGGCGGAGCTCGATGCGAAGCGGGCGATACGGGAGGGGGCGGAGCTGGCTGCGCGCTTGTAAGCTGGGCGGCTTGGCCGCCTGCGCGTTCACAGCACACCAGGTCAGCCAGCGGGGCATAGCACCCGCCAGCTATCACCGCGTGGGCAGGATCTGCCCACCCTACCGGCCGCCGTTCAATCGGCGGCCGCGCTTATTTTTTGCGAACGACCACGCACCCGATCGAATACCCCGCCCCGAACGAGCAGATCACGCCGTTCGCGCCGCTCGGCATGTCGTCCTGGTACTTGTGGAAGGCAATGATCGAGCCCGCCGACGAGGTATTGGCGTAGGTGTCGAGAATCACCGGCGCTTCGCCCGGCTCGGCGTCGCGGCCCAGCAGGGTGCGCGCGATCAGCAGATTCATGTTCAGATTGGCCTGGTGCAGCCAGTAGCGCGACACGTCCTTGATCTCCAGGCCGGCGTTCTTGACCGTGTCGGCGATCATCTCGGCCGCCATCGGGCAGACTTCCTTGAACACCTTGCGGCCCTGCTGGCGGAACAGCTTGTCGGGCGCGCCGATGCCGGCTTCGTCGAAGCGGTTCATGAAGCCGAAGTTGTTGCGGATGTTGTTCGAGAACTTGGTCTTGAGCTTGCTGTCCAGGATCTCCCACTGGTGCGCGCCGGTAGCGGTATCGGCTGCTTCCACGATGACCGCGGTGCAGGCGTCGCCGAAGATGAAATGGCTGTCGCGGTCGCGGAAGTTCAGGTGGCCGCTGGTGATTTCCGGGTTCAGCATCAGGACTGCGCGCGCGCGGCCGCTGCGCACCGCGTCCACCGCCGTCTGGATGCCGAAAGTGGCCGAGGAGCAGGCCACGTTCATGTCGAAGCCGAAACCGTCGATGCCCAGCAACTCCTGCACCTCGACCGCCATGGCCGGGTAGGGGCGCTGCATGTTGCTGCAGGCGACCAGCACCATGTCGATATCGGCGGCCTGCTTGCCGGCGCGCTCGAGCGCTTCGCGCGCGGCGGCCACGCACATCTCGGCCTGCAGCGACACTTCTTCGTCCGCACGTTCGGGAATGCGGGCGGTCATGCGGGCCGGATCCAGGATGCCTTCCTTTTCCATCACGTAGCGCGACTTGATGCCGGAGGCTTTTTCGATGAAGCCGCTGCTCGAGGCTTCCAGCGCGGTGACCTCGCCGGCCGCGATCGCCGGCGCGTTTTCCTGGTTGAACAGCTCCACATAGGCGTTATAGGCCGTCACCAGCTCGTCGTTCGAGATGGAATACGGTGGCGTAAACAGGCCGGTGCCGCTGATGACGACAGGTTTCATGGTGGGGGACTTTCAAAGAAAATAACAGGCGTTAGCCGGAAGATGCGGCGATTCTACACGCTCGCGCCGGGCCTGGGAATTGGCTGGCCCGACAACAAGGCGCCTGGTTTGCTCAGCGCGCGTGCTGGGCCAGGGTGGCGCCGCCGGGCCGGCGCGAGAGCTGCACCGGCTGGCCCTTCAGGTGGCGCAGCGCTTGCGCCAGCTGGAAGTCGCTGGCGCTGCCGTAGTCGAGCGGCTTGCGCTGGCGCGCCTCGGCCAGCAGCCGCATCTGTTCTTCGATATCGTCTTCGCGGGTGGCTGTTTCGCGTTCGCGGTCGTTCGACAGGTGGCGGTCGAGGTCGGCCTCGCGCATGCGCAGGGCGTTCAAGCCGTCGCCGTCGCTGGTTTCGTCGACGGCCAGGTCGGGCAGGATGCCGCGCGCCTGGATCGAGCGCCCGGCCGGGGTGTAGTAGCGCGCCGTGGTGAGCTTGACCGCGGCGTCGTGGCCGATCGGGCGGATGGTCTGCACCGAACCCTTGCCGAAGGTCTGGCTGCCGAGGATGGTCGCGCGCTTGTAGTCCTGCAGGGCGCCGGCGACGATCTCGGAGGCCGAGGCCGAGCCGGTATTGACCAGCACCACCATCGGCAGGGTCTTGAAGGTGTCCGGCAGGTTCGAGAGCGGATCGCCCCCGCTGCGCAGCATGTAGAACTCGGGACGTCCATAGAAGCGCTGGCGCGAATCGGCCAGCTGGCCATTGGTCGAGACGATTTCGGCGTCTTTCGGCAAGAAGGCCGCGGCCACGCCGATCGCGCCCTGCAGCAGGCCGCCTGGATCGTTGCGCAGGTCGAGCACGATGCCTTTCAGGTCCGGGTCCTGGCGGTATAGGGCCTGCAGCTTGGCGGCCATGTCGTCCACGGTCGGCTCCTGGAACTGCGCGATGCGCAGCCACGCATAGCCCGGCTCGACCATTTTCGCCTTGACGCTTTTCTGGACGATTTCGCTGCGCACGATGGCAAAGCGCAGCGGGGCAGGGGACTCCTTGCGCGTGATGGTGAGCGTGACCCGGGTGCCGGGTTCGCCGCGCATGCGCTTGATCGCTTCGTCGATCGGCAGGCCCTGCACCGGATGGCCGTCGATCTGGGTGATCAGGTCGCCCTCCTTGATGCCTGCGCGCCAGGCGGGGGAGTCTTCGATGGGAGCGACGATCTCCACATAACCGTCTTCGCTTTCGGAGATCTCGATGCCCAGGCCCACGAAGCGGCCCTCGGTGCCTTCGCGCAGCTCGCGGTAGGCGCGCGGGTCGAGGTAGGCCGAATGCGGGTCGAGCGAGGCGACCATGCCGGAAATGGCTTGCGACAGCAGCGCCTTGTCTTCGACCGGTTCGACATAGGTAGCCTTGATGACGCCGTAGACGTCGGCCAGCTGGCGCAGCTCGGCCAGCGGCATGCCGGCGTCGACGGGCTTCTGGGCCAGGGCGGAAAACTGCATGGTCAAGGCGACCCCGGTGATGGCGCCGAGGCCGACGAGACAGGAATTCTTGAAAGTGGAGCCCATGGTTCACCCGGTATGGCCGCACGCGGCCGTCACGCATGAGATAGCGCCAGTCCAGTATAAACCCGATCATCGGGCGTCGTCTGGATCCGGCCAAACTTCGAAGCAATACATATGGCTGGCCAGGCCGCTGTTACGACTTCTTCAGCTTGGTAAGCAATTGTAAGAGTCCAAGCGAGCGCGAGGGGTGCGTCCTATAGTCAATCTCAGTTTTTCTCTCTCTCTCCACTTTTGAAGTGGTCTTGCCCGCGGCCCCCTCCGCGGGCTTTTTTATGTCCCGTGTTTTTTCATCCTGTTGACACTTTCCGGGAGTAAATCGATTTGGCGCTTGACGTTGTTGTGGCGTACCAACACATGCATATGCAATAACACCCAGCTTGCATGTATCGAAAAGTAAAAAAGCGGCGATGGCCGTTGCCGCCTGTTGCGCACGGGCTAGAATGGGCCTCAGCCCTGCCGTCCCGGACGGCGGGCGCACCTACCGGGGTTGCCCCCTAAGTACAACAATAAAGAAGCATGAAGACACTCGTATCGATCGCCTGCCTGGCGATGCTCGGCCCGGCCGCAGCCCACGCCGGTGGCCAGTCGGCCGACCCTGGCGCAGCGCAGGCCGCCCAGGACACTTCTCCTTCCGCCCAGGCTACCGCGCCCGCCCCCGTGACTTCCAAGGCCCCGGCCGGCGGCGACAAGCTGCAGCAGACGACCATCGGCCACAGCCGCGCCAACACGGCGCGGTTCGTGACCGTGCCCGAAGTCTTTACCTCTACCCAGGCGCGCACCCACGCGACTGTCGGCGTGCGCCTGGAGCTCAAGCTCTGATGACGCATATTTTGACGAGCAGCCACAAGCCGCTCATTTTCCAGCAACCTTCCCAGCAACCGAGGACATCCCCGTGAAGCGACTCCTTTTGAGCACCCTGACCCTGTCGATGATGGCGGCCTTCGCCCATGCGGCAGACCCTGCCCCTGCCAAGCCGGCCGGCGCGCCGATCTCCGGCATCGACACGCAGTACATCGACACCAGCGTGCGTGCGCAGGACGACTTCTTCACCCACCTGAACGGCAAGTGGCTCAAGTCCACCGAGATCCCGAGCGACAAAGCCAGCTGGGGCACCTTCATGAAGCTGCGCGACGACACCACGCCGCAGATCAAGGCGATCATCGAGGCCGCCCAGGCCGACAAGTCGGCCAAGGCAGGCAGCGAAACCCGGAAGATCGGCGACCTGTACGCCAGCTACATGGACGAAGCGCGCCGCGAAGCCCTCGGCACCAAGCCCCTGACCGGCGAACTGCAGAAGATCCGTTCGCTCAAGGACAAGAAGGCGCTCCCAAGCCTGGTGGCGCACCTGTCGAAGATCGGCGTGTCGACCCCATACGGCATCTACGTCAGCCAGGACATGCGCAAGTCGAGCGAGCACGTCGTGTACATCTCGCAGAGCGGCCTCGGCATGCCGGACCGCGACTACTACCTGAAGCAGGACGACGCCAAGCTGGCCGAAGTGCGCGCCAAATACCTCAAGCACGTCGAGCAGACGCTGGCGCTGGCCGGCGAAAAGGATGCCGCGGCCCAGGCCAAGGCCATCGTCGATTTCGAGACCGAACTGGCCAAGGTGCAGTGGACCCGCGTCGAGAACCGCGACCCGGTCAAGCGCTACAACAAGATGAGCGTGGCCGAGCTGGGCCAGCTGGCGCCGGGCTATGACTGGAAGGCGGCGCTGGGCGCGGCCGGCATCGGCAACAAGGTCGACACCCTCATCGTCAACCAGCCGAGCTATTTCAAGGGCCTGAACGAGGTGCTGGCCAAGACCGAGCTGTCGACCCTGAAGTCCTACTTCGAATGGCAGCTGCTGCGCGAATTCTCGCCGGTCCTGTCGAAAGCCTTCGTGGCGCAGAGCTTCTCGTTCTACGGCACCGCGCTGTCCGGCGTCTCGGAGCAGGCGCCGCTGTGGAAGCGCGGCGTGGGCACGGTCGAAAGCTCGCTGGGCGAAGCGCTCGGCAAGCTGTACGTGCAGCAGCATTTCCCGGCCGAGCGCAAGGCGCGCATGGAAGAGCTGGTGAAGAACCTGATCATCGCCTACGGCCAGTCGATCGACAACCTGGAGTGGATGAGCCCGGAAACCAAGAAGGAAGCCCGCGCCAAGCTGGCCAAGTTCACCCCGAAGATCGGCTATCCCGACAAGTGGCGCGACTACTCGAAGCTGAACATCAAGCGTGACGACCTGGTCGGCAACGCGATGCGCACCGCGACCTTCCGCTACAACTACCAGTTGAACAAGCTGGGCAAGCCGGTCGACCGCACCGAATGGGGCATGACGCCGCAGACCGTGAACGCCTACTACCGCAGCACCACCAACGAGATCGTGTTCCCGGCCGCGATCCTGCAGCCGCCGTTCTTCGACATGCGTGCCGACGATGCGGTGAACTATGGCGGCATCGGCGCCGTGATCGGCCACGAAATCGGCCACGGTTTCGACGACAAGGGCAGCCAGTCCGACGGCGACGGCAACCTGCGCGACTGGTGGAGCGATGCCGACCGCGCGGCGTTCAAGGCGCGCACCGACAAGCTGGTCAAGCAGTTCAACGGCTTCTCGCCGCTGCCCGGCTATAACGTCAATGGCGAACTGACCCTGGGCGAGAACATCGGCGACAACGCCGGCCTGTCGATCGCCTACAAGGCCTACAAGCTGTCGCTGAACGGCAAGCCGGCCCCGGTGATCGACGGCCTCACCGGCGACCAGCGCTTCTTCATGGGCTTCGGCCAGGTGTGGCGCTCGAAGATGCGTGAAGCCCAGCAGATCAACCAGGTCAAGACCGACCCGCACTCGCCGGGCCAGTTCCGCGCCAACGGCACCGTGATGAACATGCCGGAGTTCTACGAGGCCTTCGGCGTCAAGCCGGGCGACAAGATGTACCTGGCCCCGCAAGACCGCGTGATCATCTGGTAATCTCGCGCTGGCAGGCACAATCTGAACGGGTCGGCGCAAGCCGGCCCGTTCGGCATGACGATAATAGAAAAGACACGGAGAGAACATGAAACGACATTTGCTCAGCGCTGCGGCGCTGGTCCTGGTGGCCTCGCTGGCCCAGGCCGAAACCGGCGCCGCGGCAAGCGCCGGCGCCAAGAGCGGCGCCAAGGCCGCGGCGCTCTCGTCCGGCATCGCGCTGGAATACGTGGAGCCGGCGGTGCGCCCGCAGGACGACTTCTTCCAGCACCTGAACGGCAAGTGGCTCAAGACGGTCGAGATCCCGGCCGACAAGTCGACCTGGGGCGCCTTCCACCAGCTGCGCGACGACACCCTGCCGCAGCTGCGCGCCATCATCGAACGCGCCGCTGCCGACAAGAACGCGGCCGCTGGTTCGGAAACCCGCAAGATCGGCGATTTCTACGCCAGCTACATGGATGAAGCGCGCCTGGAGCAACTGGGCATCTCGCCCCTGAATGGCGAACTGGGCAAGATTGCCGCCCTGAAGGACAAATCCGAGCTGCCGGCAGCCTTTGCCCGCCTCGGCCGCCTTGGCGTGACCGTGCCTTTCGTGTTCTACATCCACCAGGACGCCAAGGATTCGACCAAGTACGTGGCCGACCTGTACCAGGCTGGCCTGGGCATGCCCGACCGCGACTACTACCTGAAGGGCGACGACGCCAAGCTGGCCGACATCCGCGCCAAATACCAGCAGCACGTCGAAAAGCTGCTGGCCATGGCCGGCAACAAGAACGCTGCGGCCGATGCGAAGGCGGTCGTCGACCTGGAAACCGAACTGGCCAAGGTCCAGTGGACCAAGGTCGAGAACCGCGACCCGATCAAGACCTACAACAAGGTCGAGCTGGCCAAGCTGGCCGAGCTGGCGCCGGGCTACGACTGGAACGCCTGGCTCGATGCGGCCGGCCTGAAGGGCAAGGCGTCCTACCTGATCGTGAGCCAGCCGAGCTACCTGAAGGGCTTCGCCGAGGTCCTGGACCGCGTGCCGCTCGAGACCTGGAAGACCTACCTGCAGCTGCATACCGTGAACGGTTACGCCGGCTTCCTGTCGAAATCCTTCGTCGACCAGCGCTTTGCCTTCAACGGCACCGTGCTGTCGGGCATTCCGCAGCTCGAGCCGCGCTGGAAGCGTGCGGTATCGACCCTGGAAACGAGCGTGGGCGAAGCGGTCGGCAAGCTGTACGTGAAAGAGCACTTCCCGGCCGAGCGCAAGGCGCGCATGGAAACCCTGGTGAAGAACCTGCTGGCGGCCTACAAGGACTCGATCAATACCCTCGACTGGATGAGCCCTGCGACCAAGAAGGAAGCCCAGGCCAAGCTGGCCAAGTTCACCCCGAAGATCGGCTACCCGAACAAGTGGAAGGATTATTCGGCGCTCGCCGTCAAGCGCGATGACCTGGTCGGCAACGTGATGCGCTCGCGCGAAGTGGAGTACAACCGCGAGATCAACAAGCTGGGCAAGCCGATCGACCGCGACGAGTGGGGCATGACGCCGCAGACCATCAATGCCTACTACAACCCGGAACTCAACGAAATCGTGTTCCCGGCCGCGATCCTGCAGCCACCGTTCTTCGATGCGAAAGCGGACGACGCGGTGAACTACGGCGGCATCGGCGCCGTGATCGGCCACGAGATCAGCCACGGTTTCGACGACCAGGGTTCCCAGTACGACGGCGACGGCAACATGCGCAACTGGTGGACCGCCGAAGACGGCAAGCGCTTCGCCGAAAAGACCAAGGTGCTGGTCAGCCAGTACGCCGCCTACAGTCCGCTGCCCGGCTATAACGTGAACGGCGAACTGACCCTGGGCGAGAACATCGGCGACAACTCGGGCCTGGCGATCGCCTACAAGGCCTACAAGCTTTCGCTCAAGGGCAAGAAGGCGCCGGTCATCAACGGCTTGACCGGCGACCAGCGCTTCTACATGGGCTGGGGCCAGGTGTGGCGCACCAAGATGCGCGAGCCGGCGCAGATCGCCCAGATCAAGACCGACCCGCACTCGCCGGGCCAGTACCGCGCCAACGGCACCCTGAAGAACCAGCCGGGCTTCTACGAGGCCTTCGGCGTCAAGCCGGGCGACAAGATGTACCTGGCGCCGAAGGACCGCGTGATCATCTGGTAAGCACGTTCTTGCAGCACCAATGAAAAACGGCCGCGATCTGCATCGCGGCCGTTTTTAACTGCGGGTGTCCGGATCAGATCAGCCCAGGATATTGGAGAAGCTGCACGCCTTGGCAACACCAATCTTCGGGTCGCCAAAAATCGCATTCGTGCATTGGATCAAGCCGGTAACGATTTTCGACGTATAGCTGCCGTCAGCGCCATATCGAACTTCGCGGGTTCCCGAAACCGTGCAATTGCCATTTTCAGTTGCGCATTGGGTCCACGTGACAACCGGAGCCGTGACATTCGTGCCACCGTAGCTGCATGTTTTGGCGACGTTTGGAGCCGGGTCGCCGAATACCGCGTTCGAACAGTTGATCGAGCCGGTTGCGGTTTTGGTGTAATAGGCCGTTGCTGTACCGTAGCGAATCTGCAGCGTACCATTGAAGGTACAGATGCCGCCTTCCTGAGCGCAAACTGCCCAGGTGCCTGGCACGGGAGCTGGCGCTGGCGCTGGCGCGGTCGTGCCGGCATAGCTGCACGACTTCACGACGTTTGGCGCAGGATCACCGAATACGGCGTTGGAACAGGCGATCGACCCGGTCACGGTCTTGGTCACGTAGGATGTGGCCGTACCATACCGTACCTCGGCACTACCGGAAAACGTGCACATGTTGCCTTCCGTTGCACAGGACGTCCATGTCGACGGAGCAGGCGCCGGAGCTGGCGCGGGGGCAGGTGCCGGCTCCGGAGTTGGCAGGGGTGCAGTCAGACCGGTATCGGATTCGTATGCTCCGATGTCCAGCTGACCCGATACGACCCTGCCCTCGCCGGTGGCGGTGTGCTTGTATTGCGCCACTGGAGCCAAGGACACCCCAACGCTTGAGTTGCCAGGCGCTGAACCAGCGTTAATGACCAGGGCATTTGCAGTCGGATGCAGATCGTAGGCAGCGCGATTGACAAACCCGGGGGCAGCGGCGCGGTAGTTGGTTTTCTCGACGGTCGAGGCCTGGGTACTCAGAGCCCCGGTGCCAGCAAAGATATTGTTCTGCACGAGCACCGGTTTGGTGACACCGCTCCCAACCAATAGGAACGTGCCTCGCGAGCTATCGTCGTTCAAGAAAGTATTGTTCACGACGTAGAGGTCATGTCCCGGGTTGCTTGCCCCTTCCTCGCCATAGGCCACGAGCGATGGATTGCTGTTGGTGGCAGGTTGCTGGATCACATTGCCGATAATGTATGACGTTCCTGCGTTCGGCAGGTTGATTTCATAGCTGGGCTTGCCGCTACCAGCCTGTCCTTCTGGAAGACTGGAAAATCGGTTGTAGACAATGGTGTTGACACGTGCACGCGACTTCAAATTATGGCCAACGTTTGCGTCATGCGAGAAGTTATAGCGGAACGTTAGGCTTGCAACGTTGCCGATGTAAAGGTTATGCGTATAGCCTGCGCCAGTGCCATTCCGGCCGAACTCGCTCGTTTCGATCAAGATATTGCTTTCTTGTACAGGATTCGACAGAATGCCGTTTTCGTTATCGTGCAAGAAGGCTGAACGCAGGGTGAAATTTCTGCCTTCCAGGCGCAATGCGGCACCGTTCTGATCTGCGACACGCGCCCCATACATCTCGACGTTTTCCACTACAACATTGTTGCCGATGACAACCCATGTGCCCTTGCCCATGGCATTACGGCCGCCTGCGTCTATCTTGGGTCGACCGTTGACACCGCGTATTGTCAAATTGCTTGCATAGATTCCGCAGACATCGCCAGTGTAGGTGTTATTGCCTTGGATCTCGACGAGATCGCCGTCCTTGGCAACTGCAATCGCGCTACATGGCGTTGCGAACGTCTTGCCAGGACCGACCGACAGAGTGGACGCTGCGGCAGGTAAAGCCGACATCATTCCTGCGTACACAAGAGCAGTCTGCAAGATAGGGTAAGAAAATTGGCGCATCAATATACCTCTGGTCAAAATAACAAAATATGTGTCCAAAATAAATTTCTCTAAGACACATTTGTTGCGAGGATATACGATACCGTGTGTAAAATCACGTAACCAATTGTAACATTTCGGACTTTTGATAACTTTCACTAAGGTAACATCATACAGCTTTTTCTTCTATAACAAGCCTAAATTACACGATCTGAACGTGATTGGTGAATTTGCGGTTTTTTTGAATGGCTTGCATCTACGGATCAAGCATTGTAAAAATCATTATTTTTTTTGGCCTTACAGCTGTTGCTACGTCGTAATTAGCAAGTTTAGTTAATTATTTTCGAAACTTGCACAGGGATAAATGGTTACAAGCTAGAACATCTGCTTGAGTGTAGCCAGCTCGCTAAAAAAAAGGCCGCAATTTTCATCGCGGCCGATTTTGATGCTGCAAAAGTTCTTAACGCGCGATACTTGAGAAGCTGCAAGACTTTAGGACATTCGGTGCTGGGTCACCAAAAACCTTATTCGAGCAAAGCACACTGCCACTTACTATTTTTGATGCATAGTTTCCATTAGCACCATAACGCATCTCACGTTTGCCTTCAATCTGGCACACTCCGCCTTCAGTAGCACATTGTGTCCAAGTCTCTGATTCGGGCGCCGCAGAATAGCTGCAAGATTTGCTCGCACCAAAAGCGGGGTCGCCGAAAACAGTATTCGAACACAGGAGCGAGGCTGTAGCGATCTTCGTGTAGTAAACCGATGCTGTACCGTAACGCACTTGGCGAGTTCCCGAAAATGCGCAAGTTTTGCCTTCGGTCGCGCAGTTGATCCAGTTTGTCGCTACTGGGACAGGTGCCGGAGTTGGCGCAGGCGCAGTGGTCGTCGATGACAAGGTCGAGACGATGGTGCATGTTTTTGCCAAGTTTGGGCTCGGATCACCAAAGACGGCATTGGAACATGCAATCGAACCCGTTGCAGTTTTCTCGTAATAAGACGTTCCATTACCGTATCGAACTTGACCAGTACCATTGATGAAACAGGTCTCGCCTTCCTTGGCGCAGCTGACCCAACCTGACGAGTCAATCAATGGCGCTGTAAGGGGGGCTGCATCCGACGTCGGGGCGAACATGGGCCTGATAGCAAACTGCGGCGACTTGCTATAGTCGGGCTTCTGAGACCGTTTTTCAAACTGCTCCCAGGCTAGTTTGCCAGCTGCTCCGTTGATATCGGCTGCATAGGCGAGTGCTGGCTGCATGTTTGCAGGGTAACCAATTGTTTCAGCGGCATAGCCTGGCATTTCCCCAACCTTCAGGCCAAGTTTCATTGCCATCGTCATACCGCCGCATTCCATACCCACGTACTCAGGCAAGGTTGCAGCGAATACCTTCGCATAGCTATCGAAGAAAGGCGCGCCAGCATTATCACGAAGCTTGAAACCGTAGTTTGCTGCGAAAAGCCAGCAGGTGTTTTGGGCGGTCAGGCGGTCAATAACGAATTTTCCTTTCCATTGCAGCAGCGTCGCCGCTTTGGTGAAGCCAAGCTCGGACGCATGCCCCACTGCGGATGTAAAGAAGTCATCTTGCCAAGGTGCGATTGCATTGCCGCTGTCGTATTCAAGCGCATAGCCGTTCGTGATGACGCCAAGCTTGTTGCTGGTGCTGGCGTCAGCCGCATAGTTGGTATTGAACCAATCGAGGTTTGCGTCCACGAACTGCATGAAGTGGCTTTTGAGAGGGTGCGCATCGGGCGTGATATAGGCAGCTTCCGCAAGGGTACGCAAGGTCCAGGCCTGACCACGTACCTGGTCGGATTTGACCAATCCCTTCTCAAAACCACGGTAGCCCGGGTTCGACGAGAAAGCACTCCACATTCCCCAGAACTGCAGTTCTTCCAGGTAGTAGAAATCGCCGGTCACCAGGTAGGGAACATAGGCCAGGTTCGGCTGGTGCGAGGTGTCGGCGGTATGGGGCGTATTACAAGCATCCGCGGAAGCGCAGGCGGGGAATGCTTCTGTGCGGTTCGCGGCTGGATTGAACGTGTCGCTGGCACGACCGAGAAGGGTCATGTACGGGTAGTCAACTAGACTGACTGGATAACCGGTCTGTTTATCGCGATAGTGTGACGACCAGCTTCCCGAAAGGTCGGCCGTGCCCAACGTAACCTCGCGTGCACGCTTATCCATGCTCAGTACATACATCGCTGTCCAGCTGGGCAGCAGGCCGATATCGCGCCGTCCACCGCTCATGGGCATATACGGGGAAGCGACGCCGACCCCCATCGGTTCGGTACGTGAACCCGTCCATTCTGCCTTCAAGCTGCTGAGCGAGGTTTCGGGAATGACGAGGCTCTGGTCGTAGTTCGGCACTGCACGGCTACCGATCAGGTATGCCGAGTTATGCTTGACATTGACCTCTGGTGCAGCGCTTCCCCACCAAGCCAGCTTGCGCCAGCGGGCATGGTGCAGGTGGGTCATGCCGGACTTGGCGTACACACTCACACCGCCGACTACGAAGTCGGCGTCGTAAGTGAAGTTTTGAGGTGCGGCTTCGTATGCCCAGTTATTTTCGACTGCGACATCGACGCGTGCTTTCTGTGCCGTTGGATACCAACGAATGGCAAAACGAGCTGTCAAATGCGGGTGCTGGACGCCGGCTGCACTGGTCAGCGGTGCCGATACATGCCATTCATTTGCTTCGGCGCCTGCCAACCAGTTGGTCAACTTCCCATTCCTGATCAGTTGATCTGCAGAAGCGCTGTAGCGTACACCGTTGACCGTAGCATGGAACGACGAGGTAAAGCCTGCAGCAAGGAGTGCCGAGGCAGTAGCAGGTGCCGTGGCTGGCGCAGTGGAACGGACCAATGAGACGGTCTGGATTTCGCTGGCCGCCAGCGAAGGCAACACTGCCGAAATGACGGCATGACGCACCGAGCCGTCAGGATGGGTGGCTTTCACGTCAAGCTGAAGGGGAATGACGGTGCCGTTGGCCAGGCGGCCTTCCAGGCTGCTATTTGCAGCAAGATGTCCCGTCGCGAATACTTGGCCGAACGTGACCGGGACATTAATCTGGGTAGTACTCGAGGTGCTTTCGAACCGCACATCGGTAATAGCACTCGTTGCAGTATTTGTCACACCGGCTGTATTCACGGTGGACAGTGAACGGGACTGCGAAGACAACGACACATTTACCCCGACGTTCTGCTGGCTAGAGCCCTGCAGGGCCACACTGGTATTTTCTTCCGCGGTACCGCCACCGCATGCCACCAGGTTTGCACCGATCAACACGGTACAGGCGACGCGAATGTTCAGGAAATGCAAAGGGAATTTCATTTTGGGGTCTCTTCAGGAGGACGGCTGTTCAATTACGCCGCTGTAAGCCCAAAGGTTACGCCAAAGAAATTTAAATTCCCAGAGGAATCACAAACTAACCCTACATTTTTTCGAAATTTCTACCCTATACAACAGAAGATTTGTCAATGCTTAACACCTGTTAGTTGCAAGCCAACGTCGTTTTGACAATAATTTCTGTTACTTCGACAACTTACAGAAAAAAAGCCCGTTTGCACGGGCTTGTTGGATTCGACGCCTTATTTGGAAGCGGTCACCATATAATCGACGGCCGCCTTCACGTCGGCATCGGGTGCGGTCGAACCTCCCTTTGCCGGCATGACACCAGCTTTGCCTTGGTAGCCTTTGATAGCATGCTCGTACAGGATAGGATTGCCTTGCGCTATGCGGGCAGACCAAGCAGCCTTGTCGCCGACTTTCGGCGCGCCGGCGATACCGGCACCATGGCAAGCGACACACGCGCTGTTATAGAGCGTCTTGCCGACTTCGGCAGTGGCAACTGTCCGAACTGCAGAGGTGGCGGCAGCTGGCGCCGTAGCGGCAACGGCGGGCGCCGCAACGGCAGCAGGGATAGGCATTGCTGAAGTGTTGACGCTTGCTTCCGTAGTCGCAGGTGCTGCTGTCGCAGGCGCTGCAGGCTCCTTGAACGACGCACCGCTCTTATTGGCCAGAAAAACAACAGCGCGTGCAACTTCGACGTTGTCAAGGTCGGGATTGCCACCTTTGGCCGGCATTGCGCGGATGCCTTCGATCGCATGCTTGACCAGAGTGTCATACCCTTGTGCCAGGCGCGCGCTCCAGCCGGCGCTATCGCCAAGTTTCGGGGCGCCAGCCGCGCCACTGTCATGACAGGCGGCGCAGACCGCGGCATACACGGCGCTACCGGCTTGCAGAACGCGAGGAGCATTGGCATCGACCAGGGTAAAGCCTTCCTCCGCTACCGGACGTAGGCGTGCAGCCACGGCCTCGGCGGCTTGGCTATTGGTACCGGCGCCTACCAGACGGTCATTGGTAGCGAAAATCACGAGCAGGATGATGCCGATGACGATGACCAAAAAGAACCCTGCGACCGCTACAATGAGCTGCTTCGGGGTACTGATCAGGGATTGATGTTCATTGTGTGCGTCGCTCATGATTTCCTTAATTCTATTAAAAAAACCTGCCACTACCAGCGCTTGCGATTACATGTTCTTTTGCAAATGCCGTCAAACGGCCGATTATAGACGTAAAGCTGCTGTAGTGTAACGAAATTCAGTACCGTACAGAGCTTGCCCATGGACGCAAGTGGCGAAAGACTGTATCCTTCGCCTCACTTTCTCTCCCTTAACGCGGCTGTAGCTCAGTGGATAGAGTATTGGCCTCCGAAGCCAAGGGTCGTGGGTTCGATCCCCGCCAGCCGCACCAGTCGTATTCATCTTCCTTCGTCGTCCTCCAGGTACTGTTCCGCGCGTCGGCGGATTGCATGCAATGTTTAACGGATTGCTATCGATACACTGCGCACGATTCATGCTTGCTTGGAACATATGTTTCAGAAAATGCTAATATCCGGCGATCGATACAGATGAGCTGGCACTTGGCGTCACGCGGATGTCATGTCGTTTAGCTATCATTCTGGCATCAATGTTGTTACCGGTAGACAAATTCTAAAGGTAAGTTGAGTGTACTTATGCATTCGTGCTAAACTGAAAGTTAGCATAATTGCAAAACTAAATTCTTGAGCGGAATGCGATAATGAAAGCTGATGAAGTCGTCGCAGTTGTAGGGCTGGGTTACGTCGGGTTGCCCCTGGCAGTTGAATTTGGCAAGAAGGGGCGCACCATCGGTTTTGACCTGTCGCGCGCCAAGATCGAACACTATCAACAGTTCGTGGATCCGACCGGCGAAGTCTCGTCGGACGCGCTGCGCGCTGCGAACCAGCTCGAGGTCACCACCGACCCGGCCATGCTGGCGCAGGCAGACTATATCGTTGTGGCCGTGCCGACCCCGGTCGACATCGCGCACAATCCCGACTTCACGCCGCTGGTCGGCGCCAGCAAGTCGGTCGGCAAGCACATGAAGCGCGGCGCAACCGTCGTGTATGAATCGACCGTCTATCCAGGCGCGACCGAGGAAGTGTGCATTCCGATCCTGGAGCGCGAGTCGGGCCTGAAATGGAAGCAGGACTTCAACGTCGGCTTCTCGCCCGAGCGCATCAACCCGGGCGACAAGGAACACACCCTGACCACGATCCTGAAAGTGGTCTCGGGCGACGGCGACGAATCGCTCGAGCGCATCGCCAGCCTGTACGAATCGGTGATCACCGCCGGCGTCTACCGCGCCTCCAGCATCAAGGTGGCCGAAGCCGCGAAAGTCATCGAGAACACCCAGCGCGACCTGAACATCGCGCTGATGAACGAGCTGGCGATCATCTTCGACAAGATCGGCATCGACACCCTCGAGGTGTTGAAGGCGGCCGGTACCAAGTGGAACTTCCTGCCCTTCCGTCCGGGCCTGGTCGGCGGCCACTGCATCGGCGTCGATCCCTACTACCTGACCCACAAGGCCGAAATGGTCGGCTACCACCCGCAGGTGATCCTGGCGGGCCGCCGCATCAACGACGGCATGGCCAAGTTCGTGGCCGAGAAGACCGTCAAGTCGATGATCTCCTCGGGCTTCCACGTCAAGGGCTCGAAGGTCAACGTGATCGGCCTGACCTTCAAGGAAAACTGCCCGGACCTGCGCAACTCGAAAGTGGCCGACATCGTCCACGAACTCGAATCGTATGGCGTCGAGGTGCACGTGTTCGATCCGCAGGCCGACGCCGCCGAAGCGCAGCACGAGTACGGCATCGCGCTCGAGAGCTGGGACAGCCTGCCGAAGGCCGACGCCGTGATCATCGCCGTGCCGCACAAGGAAGTGCTGGCCCTGTCGCTGCCTGACTTCCAGTCCAAGCTCAACGAAGGCGGCTGCTTCATCGACGTCAAGTCGCAGTTCGAGCCGACCGCCCTCCAGGAAGCCGGCTACTGCGTCTGGCGCCTATAACGTTCCGTGGCCGCGCACGTGCGCGGCGACGCCGCCGGCAGCGCCGGCGCGACCCTGAAAGTGTTTCGAAAGTGAACAAGTTCCAAGACGTCCAGCAACACCTGCTGCAGCACCGCTATCACTGGCTCGTGACCGGTGCGGCCGGGTTCATCGGTTCGAACCTGGTCGAGGCGCTGCTCAAGCTCGGCCAGCAGGTCACCGGCCTGGACAACTTCGCAACGGGACACCGCCATAACCTCGACCTCGTGCGCGACGCCGTCGGCGCCGAGGCCTGGACCCGCTTTGCCTTCATCGAAGGCGACATCCGCAGCGAAGCCGACTGCGCCAGCGCCTGCGCCGGCGTCGACTTCGTGCTGCACCAGGCGGCACTGGGCTCGGTGTCGCGCTCGATCGACAATCCGATCATGACCAACGAGGTCAATGTCACCGGCTTCCTCAACATGCTGGTGGCCGCGCGCGACGCGAAAGCGAAGCGCTTCGTCTACGCCGCCTCGAGCTCGACCTACGGCGACCACCCCGACCTGCCGAAGATCGAAGACCGCATCGGCAACCCGCTCTCGCCCTACGCCGTGACCAAGTATGTCAACGAGCTGTATGCCAACGTGTTCGGCCGCACCTACGGCACCGAATCGATCGGCCTGCGCTATTTCAACGTGTTCGGCCCGCGCCAGGATCCGAACGGCGCCTATGCCGCCGTGATCCCGCAATGGGTCGCGGCGCTGATCCGCAACGACGAGCTGCGCATCAACGGCGACGGCGAGACCAGCCGCGACTTCTGCTACATCGACAACGTGGTGCAGGCGAACATCCTGTCGGCCCTGTCCGGCAGCGAAGCGGCCAACCAGGTGTTCAACATCGCGGTCGGCGACCAGACCAGCCTGAACCAGCTGTACGAGACCATGCGCGGCCTGCTGCGTGCGCAGTTCCCGCACCTGGATGCGCACCAGCCGCAGTATGTGGACTTCCGCCGCGGCGACGTACGCCATTCGCTGGCGGACATCTCGAAGGCGGGAGCCCTGCTGGGCTACCAGCCCACGCACCGGATCGGAGAAGGCCTGCAACAGGCGATGGCATGGTATGTGCAACACCTCGCGCCATCTGAGAACAGCAATGCACAACCAAACAAGCAATAAAAATCGGGGAGGCTGCCGTGTTTAGGATCTCTAACCACTACGTGTCGAAGATCGTCTTTCTTCTGCTGTTCGTCGAAGTGATCGTGCTGCTGGGGGCGGCCTACATCGGCTCGGCCCTGCGCATGCTCGAATTCGGCGACGCGGCGACGGCGGCCCATCTGGACCACTTCTTCACCTCGGCAGTTGCCTTCACCGTGGCGATCATCTTCAGCATGAGCGCCATGGGCATGTACCAGCTCGACTACGACGAAGGGCTGCGCCACCCGTTCTTCATGAAGCTGATGCCATCGTTCATGATGGCCTTCGCGATCCTGGCGCTGGTGTTCTACATGGCGCCGGAACTGTCCTTCGGTCGCGGCACCATGGCCGTCGTGTTCATCCTGGGCGGCTTCGGCATCTTCCTGGCGCGCATGGCCTTCTTCAAGTCGTCCGAGGCGCGCATCCTGCAGTCGCGCATCATGTTCCTCGGCGGCGGCCCGCTGGCCAAGGAATGCAGCGAGCTGGCAGCCAAGAATTCGAACTACCACCGCTACGACATCGCCGGCTTCATCCCGAGCCCGAGCGAAGAGCTGTGCATCCCGGCCGAGAACCTGCTGAAGGTGCGCGACGGCGATTCGCTGGTCTCGCTGGCGCGCCAGCACAACGTGTCGGAAATCGTGGTGTCGGTGCAGAACCGCCGCGGCGGCTTCCCGATCAAGGAACTGCTCGACTGCAAGCTGCAAGGCATCCGTGTCACCGATGCAGCCACCTTCTTCGAGCGCGAAACCTGCCAGATCCGGGTCGATTCGCTGCAGCCTTCGTGGCTGGTGTTCGGCGGCGGCTTCGACCAGAGCTTCGTGCGCACCTTCATGAAGCGCACCTTCGACCTGGTGTGCAGCCTGTTGATCCTGTTGATGGCCTTCCCGCTGATGCTGCTGGCGGCGCTGCTGGTCAGGCTCGAAGACGGCGGCCCGGTGTTCTACTCGCAGGAGCGGGTCGGCAAGGATGGCAAGACCTTCCGCGTCCACAAGTTCCGCAGCATGCGCGCCGACGCCGAAAAAGGCGGCAAGCCGCAATGGGCCGCGCAGAACGACCCGCGCGTCACCCGCTTCGGCAACTTCATGCGCAAGACCCGTATCGACGAGCTGCCGCAGATCCTCAACGTGTTCAAGGGCGAGATGTCCTTCGTCGGCCCGCGCCCGGAGCGTCCTTACTTCGTCGAGCAGCTGATCGAAGTGGTCCCGTATTACAACGTGCGCCACAGCGTCAAGCCGGGCATCACCGGCTGGGCCCAGGTGCGCTACGGCTACGGCTCGTCGGCCGAAGACGCGCTGCAGAAGCTGCAGTACGACCTGTACTACGTGAAGAACAACAGCCTGTTCCTCGACGTCCTGATCCTGATTAACACCCTCAAGGTCGTCCTGTTCCGCAGCGGCCGCTGATCCGGCTGCGCCCGGCGGGGCAACCCGCCGGGTGCACTGCACGCGCCGATCCACCTTTCTTCCGCCCCGCGCCGCCACCTTCCACTACATGGATGCCGTCCCCCTGACCAGCATCGCGGTCTACAGCTATGTGCTGGTCGCCGCCAGTTTCCTCGTGCTGGGCGCGCCGCTTGCGGTCCGCCAGCGGCGCCGCCACGACATCGTGCTGGGCCTGGCCTGCCTGTCGAGCGTGCTGTGGGGCGCGGCGCTGGCCTGGGAAGCGGCCTATGGCGTCATGTGGTCGCCCCTGACCGATTGCGCCGAACTGCTGCGCAACGCGGCCTGGTCGGTGTTCCTGGTGGTCTTGCGCGGGCATTTCACCGAAGAAGGCAGCCGCCTGCCGCTGCGCCTGCAGCCGGCGATCCTGCTTGGCGCCCTGGTCTACCTCGGCTGCCTCGGCGCCGCGGCGGCCGGCTGGTGGGATCTGTCGCTGCTGGCCCATTCCGGCGCGGTGCCGGTCGCGGCGCGGGTGGCGATGGCGGTCTCCGGCATGCTCCTGATCGAGCACGTCTACCGTAACCGCACGCTGCACGAGCGCTGGGCGGTCAAATTCGCCTGCCTGGGCATCGGCGCCATGTTCGCCTACGACTTCTACCTGTACAGCAACGTGATGCTGTTCCGCGAAGTCGATCCCGATATCTGGGCCGCGCGCGGCGTGGTCAATGCCCTGACCGTGCCCCTGATCGCGATCTCGCTCGGGCGCAGCAAGCTGTGGTCCTCGCCGCTGGCGGTGTCGCGGCGCGCGATGTTCCACTCGGCCACGCTGTTCGGCTCGGCCCTCTACCTGCTGGCCATGGGCTCGGCCGGCTACTACCTGCGCTATTTCGGCGGCAGCTGGGGCACCGTGATGCAGGTGACCTTCCTGTTCGCGGCCCTGATCCTGCTGGCCGGCGTGCTGTTCTCGGGCAGCTTCCGGGCGCGCCTGAAGGTCTTCATCAGCAAGCACTTCTACCGCTACAACTACGATTACCGCGAAGAGTGGATGCGCTTCACCCGCACCCTGTCCAAGCCGGGCCCGGACCTGGGCGAGCGCGTCATCGAGGCGGTGGCGGCGCTGGTGGAAAGCCCCGCCGGCGCCCTGTGGCAGCGCGGCGAGTCCGGCCACTACGAGCCGGCCGCGCACTGGCGCGGCCCGGCAGTGGCGGCGTCCGAGCCGGCCGATTCGGCCTTTTGCCAGTTCCTGGAGTCGAGCCAGTGGGTGGTCGACCTGCACGAATACGCCCACAGCCCCGGCAAGTACGATGCGCTGGTGCTGCCGGAATGGCTGGGCAGCTATCCGCGCGCCTGGCTGGTGGTGCCCCTGATCCTGCACGCGCGCCTGTTCGGCTTCGTGCTGCTGCAGAACCCGCGCAGCCCGGTCAAGCTGAACTGGGAAGTCATCGACGTGCTCGAGATCGCGGGCAGCCAGGCCGCCAGCCAGCTGGCGCAGCAGGACGCCGCGCATGCGCTGATGGTGGCGCGCCAGTTCGAGTCCTTCAACCGCATGTCGACCTTCGTCGTGCACGACCTGAAGAACCTGGTGCTGCAGCTGTCTCTGATGAATGCCAACGCGGTCAAGCACAAGGACAATCCCGAGTTCCAGGCCGACATGCTCGAGACGATCGACTACTCGGTGCAGAAGATGAAGATCATGCTGCAAAAGCTCAGCCGCATCGAGAACCACGAGCAGCCGCTGGCGCTGTCGGTCGACCAGGTGGTGCGCCAGGCGGTGGCGCTCAAGGCCGCCTTCGAGCCGCGCCCGCAGCTGGCTGTCGACGACCCGCAGCTGCGCGTGCTGGCCGACCGCGAGCGCCTCGAGCGCGTGGTGGGCCACCTGATCCAGAATGCGATCGAAGCGACCCCGCGTACCGGCAGCGTGCAGATCCGCCTGGCGCGCGAAGCGGCCAGCGCCGTGATCGAGATTGCCGATACCGGCGAGGGCATGAGCGAGGAATTCATCCGTGAGCGCCTGTTCAAGCCCTTCGACTCGACCAAGTCGGCCGGCATGGGCATCGGCGTGTTCGAAAGCCGTGAATACATCAATGAACTGGGCGGCAGCCTGGAGGTGAGCAGCAGGCCTGGCGCCGGCACCACCTTCCGTGTCCTGCTGCCGCTCCATCAACAAGAAATGCCGGCGGAGCAGAATGCTTCGCGCGCCGCATGACCCGAGGAAAAACGTGACCCAGACCAAACCGAAACTCTTGATCATCGAAGACGATCCAGGCCTGCAAAAGCAGCTGCGCTGGAGCCTCGATGCCTATGACGTGGTGGTAGCCGGCGACCGCGAGGCGGCGTTGGCCCAGATCCGGCGCCACGAGCCGGCGGTATGCACCATGGACCTCGGGCTGCCGCCCGACCCGGACGGCTCGACCGAAGGACTGGCGACGCTGCAGCAGATCCTGGCGCTGGCGCCGGACACCCGCGTCATCGTCCTGACCGGCAACCAGGACCACACCAATGCGGTCAAGGCGATCGGCATGGGCGCCTACGATTTCCACCAGAAGCCGTGCGATCCGGAAGTGCTCAACCTGGTGATCCAGCGTGCATTCTTCCTGAACAACCTGCAGATGGAAAACCGCCGCATGCAGCAGTCTCAGGCCGACTCGCCGATGTCCGGCGTGATCTCGCGCGACCCCGGCATGCTCAAGGTCTGCCGCAACATCGAGAAAGTGGCGCCGACCTCGGCCTCGGTGATGCTGCTGGGCGAATCGGGCACCGGCAAGGAAGTGCTGGCGCGCGCGCTGCACCAGCTCTCGCCGCGCTCCAAGGAACGCTTCATGGCCATTAACTGCGCCGCGATTCCCGAGAACCTGCTCGAGAGCGAACTGTTCGGCTACGAAAAAGGCGCGTTTACCGGCGCGGCCAAGCAGACCAAGGGCAAGGTCGAACTGGCGCACGGCGGCACCTTCTTCCTCGACGAAGTGGGTGACCTGCCGATGCCGCTGCAGGCCAAGCTGCTGCGCTTTTTGCAGGAGCGCGTGATTGAGCGCATCGGTGGCCACGAAGAGATTCCGGTGGACGTGCGCATCGTCTGCGCAACCCACCAGAAGCTCAAGGAATTGTGCGCCCAGGGCCGCTTCCGCGAAGACTTGTACTACCGCCTGTCCGAGATCGTGGTAACCATCCCGCCGCTGCGCCAGCGCGAGGGCGATGCTGCGCTGCTGGCCCACCATTTCAAGAACAAGTTCTGCGCCGCGGAGTCGCGTCCTTCGCTGCACTTCGCGCCGGATGCGATCGCGGCGATCGAAAGCTATGGCTGGCCGGGCAATGTGCGCGAGATGGAGAACTACATCAAGCGCGCGGTCATCATGGCCGACGGGAACACGATCGTGGCCGACGATCTGGGCTTGCCGGGCGAGGGCGCGGAAGAAGAACCGATCAACCTGCGCCAGGTGCGCGACGAGGCCGAGTACAAGGCCATCGTCAAGGCGCTGGCGCGGGTGGACGGCAATATCGTCAAGGCCTCAGAGGTGCTGGGCGTGAGCCGCCCGACCCTGTACGACCTGATGGGCAGGCACGGCATCAAGACCGGCGCCTGATGGGCCAGCCGCGTAGCCCGCGCGAGTCGCGCCGATCGCGCCGCAAGGCGACATACCTGGTGCTGCTGGCTGTGCCAGTTGTCGGCGCCGTAGGGGTGGCGGTGACGCTGGAGCGCGCGCAGGTGGCTCCCCGCCAGCTCGGACCGTATCTCGAACGCCGCGCCAGCGGCCACAACCCGATTATTACCCAGACCGGCAGCTGGCTGGGCAGGATCATGGTGGCGATCGATCGCGGGCAAGCCGCGCAGCCTGACCTTGCCTCCTTGCGTCTGGGAGCACAGCATACGCCGACGGAGAGCAAACTGGCGACGCGCACCGTGCTGGTGGACAGCATCGACGAACTGCGCGCCGCCATGGCCAGCGCCAGGCCCGGTGATGCCATCACCTTGTTGCCAGGTCAGTACCGTATCATGCAAACGATCGATGCAGTGCGCCCTGGTACCGAACTCGCGCCCATCACGGTGCGTGCAAGCCAGCCCGGCACTGTTACGATGGAACAGCAATCCGTCGAAGGTTTCCGCATCACTGCTCCCTGGTGGCGCTTCGAGAACCTGACCATACGCGGGGTGTGTGCCGACGACTCTTCCTGCGAGCATGCGTTTCACATCACAGGCGGGGCGCAACATGTCGCCGTGGTCAACAACGTGGTGGCCGATTTCAATGCCCATGTCAAGATCAACGGTGAAGGCGGGCGCTTCCCCGACCACGGCCTGATCGGCGGTAATACGCTGACCAACACCCATGTGCGTGCTACTGCCAATCCGGTCACCCCGATCGACCTGGTCGCGGCCAGTCACTGGACGATCCGGCGCAACCTGATCAGCGACTTCGCCAAGGCCGGTGGAGACGGCGTCAGCTACGGCGGCTTCGCAAAGGGCGGAGGCGAGAACAATCTGTTCGAACAGAACCTGGTCTGGTGCGAACGCAGCCTGACCGGTTTGCCCGGCCAGCGCGTCGGCCTTTCGCTCGGTGGCGGCGCCACCGGCAAGCCCTACTGCCGCGACCGCGCCTGCGTCGTCGAGCAGCAGGGCAGCACGTTGCGCAGCAACCTGATCGCCGCCTGCTCGGACGTGGGCATCTACCTGAACAATGCCGCCCAAAGCAGCGTAGTGCATAACAGCCTCGTCGACACGGCCGGCATCGACGTCCGGTATGCCGGCAGCAGTGCAGAACTGGAGGGCAATCTGGTCGATGGCGTCATCCGCAGCCGTAACGGCGGAGCCGTGCGAGAACGCGACAACCTGGCCACTGCACCGGTGTATGCCTATGCCGGCTATCATCCGGTGCGGGCGCTGTACAAGGCGTCGGGCTTGGGGTGGCGCGATGCGCCGGTGCGCCGTACGGGGGCCATGAACCCGCCGGCCGACTTGTGCGGCCAGGCACGCACGGCGGCGCCCGCCTATGGCGCATTCGACGATTTCGCGCCTTGCCTCGCGCCGGCGGCGGTCAGTTCGTCCATCAGCGTCGCCAATTGAGCTGTCCGTGCACGGCGGCCCTGGGCCTGGACGAAAGCCGATGGCGCTAGCGGCGCCTTCCCACGCCCGGCCAGGTCGAGCAAGCGCACCAGCGCGTGCGCAATCGCTCCGGCATTGTCCAGCGGCGCTACGGTATCGATGCCTGCGGAGCGCATCACGCCAGCCGTGTCGCCTTCCGGATCGGTCAGCGCCAGCAGCGGCCGTCCGGCGCGCAGATATTCGTACAGCTTGGCCGGCACCTGGTCATTGCAGTTGGCGGCTTGCAGCACAAGCAGGGCATCGGCGGCCAGCATTTCCGCCAGGGCCGCGCCGTAGGGCAGGGGCGGCGCAATCTCCACCAACGCTTCGATGCCATGCTCGCGCGCCAACCCAGCGAGCAAGGCGTCGTGCACCGGCGCCCGCAGCACCAACCTGAACGTGTGGGAGGCAAGCACGCCCGCTTGCGCAAGGCTGCCCAGCGCTGCGAACAGCGCGCCAGGATCGCGTTCGGATGGATACACGATTCCGCTGTGAAGCAGGACGAACGGTCCTCCGGTCACGCGCGGAACAGGCGCTACCTGGCTGAATTCTTCTTCGTCGAATCCGTTTTCGATTAAGCAAAAGCGCTCCGGCGGAATGTCAGGGTAACGCGCGCGATAGCTGCGTATTGCTCCCGGCGTCGTGCAGACGGCGCGCGTGCAGTGGCGCACGGTCAGACGCTCTACCCAGGCCGCGGCGCGGCGCATCCAGTATCCGGCCGGGTGTACCGCATCGATCATCGGATCTCGCAAGTCGGCGATCCATGGCAATCCGGTGCATCGGTGCAGCACGAGGCCGATCAGGTGCGCGCTGGCGATAGGATAGGTAGACCAGATCAGCGCGGGACGCTCGCGGCGCACCAGCTGTAAGCCAGCCGGCACCGCGCCGAGGATCCAGGAAGCCCAGCGGTCGGGCAGCGCCATGAACTGGCTGTAGCGCCCGCGCAGCGCCAGATGACGCGCTGTATCGAGCGCGAACGCGCGAGTTACCAGAGCCGGTCCGCCATAGGGCGTGCCGCCCGCGTCGGTATAGGCACGCGGATGCGCGCTCAATACCAGAGGTTGCCAGCCGAGCGCAGGCAAATACTGGGCAAATTTCAAGGTTCGCTGGATGCCGCTGCTGCCGCGCTGGGGCGGGAAATGAAACGCCACCATCAGTACCTTGTTCACCACTTGGACATCCAGTCGCAGGTCCAGTCGACGACCTGTTCGTGCCACTCCCGGTGCGAGCAGGTGTGGTCGGCGCCCGGCAAGTGATGACGGGTCAGGCGCGCGCCCGCCAGCACGCTGCGCCAGCGCGGGTCGCTGTCGGCCACGTCGGCAAATTCCTGCGCGGTCAGGTCGGCGCCGCTGAGCATGACCAGCAGGGGCCCATCGAAGCGCGCCAGGCCTGCCGCCATGCGCTGCGGCAGCGATGCCTCGGGCGGCGCGACGGCGTGTGACTTCAAGGCGCTGCCTGCCAGCCGGAAGGCCGACGACAGCGCGGCCCGCAGATCGAATCGTCCGCGCAGAATCTTGGTCCATAGTTCGCGCTGGAAGAGGCGCGCGCGGTAGTAGTGCTTGATGGTGGCCTTGGCGGCGCCTCCCTCGGTACGCACCCAGGGGTTGAGCAGGGCCAGGCCGCCCACGCGCGTGTCATCCGCCGCGTAGAAGGCAATCGCCGACGCGCCGTCGCACAAGCCCCACAGCGCGATATTGCGCAGTCCCGTTATCGTGCGCGTGAAGCAGTCGAGCGCTGCACGCAGGTCGGCGCCGACGTCTTCGAAGCTGCGGGTGTCGCCTTCGCTGTCGCCCATCCCGCGGTAGTCGAAGCGCATTGCCGCCACCCCGCGCGCCGCCAGGCTGCGCGCCAGCAATGTGAACTGACGGTGGCTCCCGGCGCGGTATTGCGGTCCCCCGACTACGATTAGCACGCCGCGGGTCGTAGGAATGGCAGCTGCGGGTCGGCTGACAATGCCGTAAAGGCGCATGCCCTCGCACTCAAACGAAACCGGAATTTCATCAATCGGTTCATGCGTCCGGATGTCGGTCATTGCGCTTCTCCTGCCAGCAAGGCCACCGTGGCAGCCCGCAGTTGCGGGCACTCTGCGATCTCCTGCGTGTTCCAGCAGGCCTCATCGTGAACAGCTTGCAGTTGAACCTGCGCGCCCTGCACGCCCCATGCCCAGGCCAGTTGTTGCGAGGCCGGGGACGTGGAGCGCCCTGCGGCCTGGACGACATCGAGCCAGTATACGGGTGCTGCAGGTGTCGGCAAGGCAGCCGCGTCCAATGCTTCGAGTGCCTGCGCGAGTTCCGGCGCCACCAGGTAGCCGCCGATCTCCAAGGCATGCATGCGCAAGGAAGCACGCAGGGCCTGGCTGTCGGCCTTGCCGCCGCTGAGCATTTCGCTGGCCAACCGCATTCGTAGCAGCTGGTGCAGATAGACCGCACCGCGCAGCACGGGTTGCCACAGCATGAAGCGGGCAATAGGCAAAGCTGCGCCGCCCGCGTAATCCAGCGCCAGCAACCCACCCAAGCGCACTCCCCATAGGCCGACCATGCAGCCGGTTTCCTGCGCCAGCCAAGCGTGGCCGAGCGCAAGATCGGCGCGCCAGGCATCCCAGCGCGCCTCGCTGAAATCGCCGTCGCTATCGCCGGTTCCATGCAGGTCGAGTTGGAGGACGGCGCATCCCTGGACCGCCAATGCGCGTGCGGCCAGCGCTGCCGCGCGCCGGGTGCGGTTCATTTCTTCACCGAAGGGCGGCACGTACAGCAAGGCGGCACGCACGTCGCCATGCGCCGGGTGATACACGCAGTAGCGCCGCCCGCTCGCCGTGGGCAGGAAGAAATGCCGTGCCGGCAACGGCGCGGTCATTGCGCGGTTTTCTGTTCCACGAAGGCGGCCAGGCTGCCCACTGTCTCGAAGGTGCTGGCGCTGATATCCTCGTCGTCGATCATGATGCCGAAACGTTCCTCGATGGCGGCGATCACGCTGACCACCGCCATCGAGTCGAGCTCGGGAATGGCGCCCAGGAGGGGCGACTTCGCACCCAGGGACTGCGCGGCGGCGCCGAGACCGAGGACATCTGCCAGGAGATTCTTTACTTCGTCGAGGTACATGTGCTGCTCCATTGCATATTCAGTTGGAAGTGCTTGCCTGGCCACGCGCCTGCAGCATCGTGTGCAGGTGAGCAAGGGCAGGCCAGCGATAATGGTTGAGATGGTAGAGCGTGCGCACCTGGTCGGTCCAGCGCGTATGCCATTCCATGACCCTGCCGTAGAATTCGATGCGGGCCAAGCGCCCCTCGTCGAACAGAGCGCGGCAAGCTTCTTCGCGCATCAGCAGCGCCGGAGACAGCCCGTTTGGCACGCTTTCGTCGTAGGCCGTTTTCAGGATGACGATGGTGTCGCGCTCCAGGATGCACAGGTCCATCGCCACCAGCTGTTCGCCGAACCAGTAGCGATAGGCGCGTGCGTTACCCTGGCGGGCCAGGGCGCCGAGCACGCGCGTGTAGAAACGACCCTGGGCATTGCCCGCATCGACCGCGGTTCCGCCGCTTGCTTTCCAGCCGGCGCTTTCGAGCCGGCCGTAATCGGCAACGGCTTGCGCCATCTGGTCTGGCCGGGTGACGATCTCCAGGCGCGTCTCCACGCCGTCGGCGGCCAAGCGGTTGCGCTGCTTCTTCAGATTGCTGCGCAAGTTCTTGCCGCGCGCCTGCCAGTAAGCTTCGAAGCCGCCGGCGATGTCGATGCGCGCGGTGGCGATATAGTCGAGACTCCGCGCGCGGCCACCGTCGGCCGGGCGCGCCAGCAGCAGCGGATCGCACTGGGTCAGGCCGACCTGCAACGCAAAACCGGGCAGGGCGCCGGCCAGCTCCGTTAGCAGGAAACCAGTATCGAGCCCAGGCCGTTGCAGCCATAAGCCAAGTGGCGCTTGCGGCGGCTGAAAGCTGGCCCAGCGACCAGGCCCCCGTGGCGCCAGCACAGCGGCCGCGCACGGACCGTCGGCATCTTCGCATAAGGCCAGCAGCTCGTCACCGCCGGCGAATTCGGCCAGCAACGCCGAGACGAACCCGGGTACGAACATGGGTGCGGCCGGCCCGGCGGCATGCAACAAGGCCCACTGCGGCACCAGTGAATCGAAGCGCGCGGCCGGTTCGATGCGCCACTTCATGGCGCCAGCGCGGCGCTCGCGCGCGCGCACAACCAGGCTAGTTCGTCCTCGCGCAGTTCCTGGTGTACCGGGAATGCCAGTATCCGGCGCGACAAGCTGGCACTGGCGGCGCAGCTTCGGGCATCCACGCCCGGCCACAGGGTCGAGGCGAAACGCGTGACCGGCACTCCCCATGCGCACAGGCGCGCGAATGCCGGCTCGGGGTCGTCCACCAGTAGCGGGAACAGCCAAGGGCATACGCTGTCGGGCAAGCATGCGAACAGCGGTTGGCAGCCCGGCAGCTGGCCGAGGGCGCGCTCGAGCTGCAGGTAGTTGGCGCGGCGGCGTGCGACAATGCGCTGGCTGGATGCCCGGCGCAGCAGGCGACGCGCGATCCAGGAGGCGCGCTTGTCGACCCAGGACGGGTCGAACCCGGTGCCGCTGTCGGACGAGTCCGGGGCCAAGCCCGCGGTTGCGGCAATTCCCGGTGCAGCGCGCATGCTCTTCAATGCGCGCCATAGCAGGTCTTTGGCGGCCAGTGGCAGGGCCAGCAGCGCGCGCAGCAGCGGCAGGCGGCCATAGGCAAAACCAAGCTCCAGCGTGTTGAGCAGCGCCTTGATCTCGAAGCCCGGGCCGGCGGGACGCAGCCCGAGCACCAGCGGTCCCCGATTCGATACCAGCACGCCGCCATCGTAGGCCGGGAAGAATTTCATGCTGCTGGCAATGGCGTAGTCGCCAAACGACCCGACCGGCCGTCCTGCGTACTCGCCGAAGAAGCAATGCGCGCAGTCTTCGACCAGGGCCACCCGATTGGCGTCGCACCATGCGCGGATCCGGGTCAGGTCCTGGGGAAAACCGAAGTAGTGGGTCACTACTAGCGCCTTGACCGACGGGTCGAGCCTGTCCGCTATATCGTCCAGGTCGATCGCCGCATCCATGCCCACGCGGTAGAACGCGGGCGTGGCGCCGCGCCATAATACCGGCGGCACCATCGACAGGCTGTGGTAAGCCGGCAGCAGCACGGTATCGCCCTGCTTCACGCCGATTGCACGCAGCGCCAGTGCCAGCGCCACCCGACCGCTGGTCACCAGCTGCGCGTCGCCCGCGTCGAGCACGCTTTTCAGGCCGGTCCGCCCGCGTCCGAAAGACGCGCGCGACAGCACGGGTGCGAGCGGCACGAAGGGGCGAACGGGCTGGGCAAGAGGGAGGGTGGAAGGAAGCTGCATGGATGACTGGGAATGTTCGGTGTATTGTGCCTTGTTTCGCAGGCGAAATGGTAACATTGCGCCCTATTTGCATTGCAATACCGATCGTAAATGACAAGCGCCACCCCCTTGCGTCCCACCCTTTGCGCAACGACACCATGAGCGAGCTGGTCCAAGACTTCATCTTTGCTTCGGCGGCGCGCACGCCGCATGCGCCTGCGCTGGCATACGGCGAGCAACGGCTCGACTATACGGCACTGGCCGATTCAGTGCGCAACGCCGCGGCCGCTCTGGGTGCGCGCCTGCGCGTTCCCGGAGAGCGCATTGCCATCTTCCTGGAAAAGCGAATCGAGAACGTGGCGGCGATGTTCGGCGCGGTGGCCGCCGGCGCCGTGTTCGTGCCGGTCAATCCGCTGCTCAAGCCGGAACAGGTCGCACACATTCTGCAAGACTGTAATGTGCGTATCCTGGTCACCTCGCAGGAGCGGCTGGCAGCGCTGGCGCCTGTGCTTGCAGCCTGTCCCGACTTGCGCACCGTGCTGGCCATCGGCCTGCGCGAGGGTCATGTGTTGTCCACCGGGGTAGAGCTGGCGGCCTGGGCGCCACACCTCGCTGGCGCGGCAGTGGAAAGCAGCCCGGTCCTGGCGCGCCGCATCGACGCTGACGTGGCCGCCATCCTATATACCTCCGGTTCCACCGGCAAGCCAAAAGGCGTCGTGCTGTCGCACCGAAATCTGGTGGCGGGCGCGCATAGCGTTGCAGACTACCTTGGCATCACGCCGCAGGAGCGCATCCTGTCGGTGCTGCCGTTGAGCTTTGACTATGGCCTGAGCCAGCTGACCTGCGCTTTCCTTGCCGGCGCCTCCGTTGTGCTGATCAATCACCTGTTTGCGCGCGACATCGTGGCCGCGGTGACGGCCGAACGCATCACCGGCCTGGCGGCCGTGCCGCCCCTGTGGAACCAACTGGCGCGTTTGTCCTGGCCACAGGATTGCAGCCTGCGCTATCTGACCAATTCCGGCGGCGCCATGCCGGGCGCGACCCTGGCTGCCCTGCGCACGGCCCTGCCGCAGGCCCGGATATTCCTGATGTACGGCCTGACCGAGGCCTTCCGCTCGACCTACCTGCCGCCGGAAGAACTGGACCGCCGCCCCGATTCGATGGGTCGGGCCATTCCAAATGCCGAGGTGATGGTGGTCCGCCCCGACGGCACGCCATGCGCGCCGGATGAGCCGGGCGAACTGGTTCACCGCGGCGCACTGGTGTCGCTGGGGTATTGGAACGATCCGGCCAAGACTGCCGAGCGCTTCCGCCCCGCACCCGGCCAGGATCCGGCCTTGCCACTGGTCGAGATGGCGGTCTGGTCGGGCGACACCGTGCGCCGCGATGCGGAAGGGTTCCTGTACTTCGTCGGCCGCACCGACGATCTGATCAAGGTATCCGGTTACCGCATCAGTCCTACCGAAATCGAGGAGCTGGCCTATGCCAGTACGCTGGTCGAAGAGGCGGTCGCCTTCGGCGTGCCGCATCCCGAACTAGGACAGGCGGTGGTCCTGCTGGCCGTTGCGCAGGACACCAGCGGAGCTGCGCTGCTCAAGCATTGCCAGCGCCATCTGCCTGCCTACATGGTCCCCCAGCACGTGGCACTGCGTAGCGAGCCGTTCCCGCGCAACCCGAACGGCAAGATCGACCGCCCGTCATTGCGCGCCGCCTGCCTTGGTCTTTTTAACAAGGAATCCGCATGAATAAGCCCGTGCACGCGCCGCAAACCCAGTTTCCGGTCCTCGATGGCGAGCTGACGGTCGGCGGCGTCACGCTGTCACGCCTGGCAGAGCGGGTCGGCGCCACGCCGTTCTACGCCTATGATCGGGCCCTGATCACCGCCCGTATGGCAGCGCTGCGCGCGACCTTGCCCGACGATATCAAGCTGCATTATTCGATCAAGGCGAACCCAATGGCTGCCGTGGTGCACTTGATGGCGGGCATGGCCGACGGTCTCGATGTCGCCTCCGGCGGCGAACTGGCTACTGCCCTGGACACCGGGTTCGACCCCCGCCACATCAGCTTCGCCGGTCCAGGCAAAAGCACGCCGGAACTGCGCCGCGCGATAGCCGCCGGCGTTTGCCTGAACGTGGAATCGTGCGGCGAAATCGACCGCATTGCGCAGCAGGCCGATGCGCTGGGCATTGCGCCGCGGGTAGTGCTGCGGGTGAACCCCGACTTCGAGCTGAAGGCGTCGGGCATGCGCATGGGCGGCGGCGCCAAACCGTTCGGCATCGATGCCGAGCGGGTGCCGGAGGCGCTGGCGCAACTGCGCACGCTCGCAATCGCGCCCCTGGGCCTTCATATCTTCTCGGGATCGCAAAGTCTCAAGACCGAGGCGATCGTGGAGGCGCATGCCCGCAGCTTCGAACTGGCGCTGCGCTTGGCCGATGAGTGCGCGCTCGCACCGAAGATGCTGAATCTGGGCGCCGGCTTCGGCATTCCGTATTTCCCCGGCGAGACCGCGCTCGATCTGGCGCCGGTTGCCACCGGTTTGGCCGAATGGCTTCCGCGTATCCGCGCACGGTTGGGCGAGGTGAGGGTGTCCCTGGAATCGGGGCGCTATCTGGTGGGCGAGGCGGGCATCTACGTGGCGCGCGTCATCGAGCGCAAGGAGTCGCGCGGTCAGGTCTTCCTGGTCACCGATGGTGGTCTGCACCATCACTTGGCGGCATCTGGAAACTTCGGACAAGTGATCCGCAAGAACTACCCCGCAGCGATCGGCAACCGGATCGACAGCGGCGAACGCGAAACAGTGACCGTGGTCGGGCCGCTATGCACGCCGCTCGATGTGCTGGCCGACCGCATGGAATTGCCGGCGGCCGGACCGGGTGACCTGGTCGTGGTGTTCCAGTCAGGCGCCTACGGATTATCGGCCAGTCCGGTGGCGTTCCTGGGACATCCGGCGCCGGCGGAGGTGCTGGTGTAAGAAATCAGGCCCGGTACCAGCGCAGGCGCCGGTAATGCTTGATCTTCATCAGGCCGCGCAACAAGCGAATGGTCATGGGCGGGCTGCGTGTCAGGTCGAACGGGCCACCCCGGCCTTGCAGGCCATCGAACGCGCCCAGCAGACAGGCTTGCGCTTTCTGGTCCAGGCCCCGGTCGTACAGCCGGCTGGCGGTAAACAGTGCCCGGTCGAGCAGGCGCAGGCGCAGGAAGCGGCGGTAAGGGGCCGGCGTATGCTCCGTCCAGAACAGGAAGGCATTCCGGTAAAGCAGGTAAAAATAGTGCGGACCGCGCTCTTGCACGTTTGGCTGGGCATGGCGCGCCACCGCATCGAATGCGAGACGATTGGTCCAGCCACCGCGCGACAGGCGCACGCCGATGTCGTCGTCTTCGAAATACGCAAACAGCTTTTCGTTGAGTTCGCCGACCTGGGCCAGGGCGGCAAGACGGAACATCACCACCGTGCCCGCCAACCACATATCGTTGGGGTGGGCTGCTTCCAGTGCCTTGGCCGCCTCGATCGAGTTGGGACGCACTGAATCGAGCATGCGCCAATCGCGTCTGGCGCCGCAGAAATCCATATGCTCGCTGTCGTGCAGCGCGCGAATCACCGGGGATACGCTGCCGCAGCGCGGGTCGGCGTCCATCAGCCGCACCATCTTGCTCAGCGTATCGGGCTCGAGCAAGGCATCGCTGTTGACCAGCCAGACGTAGTCCACACCCCGTTGCGCGGCATGGCGGATCGCCACGTTATGTCCGCCTGCGAAACCCAGGTTGCGCTCCTGGCGCAACAGGGTCACCTGACTAGGGTCGAGACTGGCCTGCAGCGCGGCCCAATCTTCCGGCGCGGAAGCGTTGTCGGTTACTACGATCTCCAGGTTCACCCCGGGCTCGCGCGCCAGTTGCAGAACGGACGACACGCATTCGACAGTCATCGTGGCGGTATTCCAATTCAGGATGCTGACGAGAACGGTTCGTACTTGGCTCATGGTAGATCTGGTATGGATGAATGATTAGCGAGCTTGCCCGCGCATGCGCAGCGCCAGGATACTGTAGGCATTGCTGACCTCTTGCGCCATCGGATGGCGGGCAAGAAACAAGGCCAGCAGCCATGCCAGCGATGCGCACAGGCCGACGATAACAAGGCGCAAGCCCGCGGGGCAGTCGAGTAGTTGCAGAGGCGCCATCGCGGCGCAGACCAAGATGGCCACTACCAGGCTGCGCCAGCAATGATGGACCACCTGCTGGAACTGGATGCCGGTGGCCCGGCGGACGATGAAAAACGCCAGTGCGCATTGCAGTATCTCGGCCAGCACCAGCATGCGCACCACGATGCCCAGATCCGCGGTCAGCGCGCCTATAGTCACCAGCAGCACACGCATGCCTTGCACGGCCGGACTGTAGCGCGACAGCAGATGCGCATTGTTGGTGGCATTGCAGGTCGTGCTCACGAGCGAGGACAGGACGGCAAACGCCGCGCCATAGCACAGGATGCTGGTGTAAGGAGCCGCTTCCAGCCACTTGGGACCGAACAGGACCGCAATCGCATCGAGGGCGAACAATGAAATGACGGCGTACACCGGCCACATGACCGCAGTGAAATAGGACAGCGATTTGAGCAGGAGCGGGGCCACATTGCCGCTCTTGCGTACGTCTTCTGACATCGACGTGAGCACGACCGGCATCACAGCCGACTGCACCGAGTCCTGGACCATCGTGACCAAGGTACCCGAGCGCGACAGCAGACCGACCGCGCTGAAGCCTACCAGTTTGCCAACCACGAGGTCGCTGGAACGCTGGCCGATCTGATCAGACACGCCGGAAACGGTCATGTGGAAGCCAAAGTGCGAAATGTCGCGCCAGTGTGCGAGAGAAAGGCGATAAATTCCGCCTTCACGCAGCACCAGGTTGGCGGCGATGACGAGTACCACGGCACTGGCCAGCTGTCCGAGCGCGAGCGCCTTGGCGCCCCAACCAAGCCAGCCAAACAGGATAGCCACGCCCGCATTGCAGAAAGCGGCTGCCATGCTGACCTTGAACATGTCGACGAAACGCTGGTGACGCAGCATGAGCGCCAATGCGATCGTCGAGAACGGCGATATAAGCAGCCCGAGGGTGGTGATCCAGATGACCGTGGCCACTTCGGGTTTTGCATAGAACGCCGCGACCGGGAAAGAAGCCGCCAGCAGCACCAGTCCCAGCACGGCTGCGATCAGCAGAGACACGGTAAATGCCGTCTGAATCTTGCCTTTAGAAATGTCCGCTTCTTTCACAAGGAAATTGCCCACGCCGAAATCGCGAATGGCATGGGTCAAGGCGGCAATCGCAACACCGATCGAAAACACGCCGGTCTCCTCTGGGGAGATCAAGCGCGACAGAATCATGACCGAAGCAATGTTGACCAGCAGCTGAAGGTGCTTCTGGATGAATGAGATAACGAGGTTGCGACGCACGTGTCAGGCTGCTTTCAGTTGCGGATGTAAAGACCACTGTCCCCGCATCTGGAGGTATTCCGCGGCAGCCGCATCCGGAAGGCGGCTGCGGTACGCGGCGTCGAGGTTGAGGCGTTGGCGCGCATAGCGCGCCGCATCGAAGCCGCCGAGCACGCCGTTGATGGCGGCAGCCATCTCGTCTTCCGTGCTGCAGATATGGCCGATGTCGCCGAAGCGCTCCTCGAGCTCGCGCATGACGGGCGTGTCGAAGGCAATGACCGGCTTGCGCCAGCGCAGTACATCAAGCAATACACCACTGGCGGACAGACCGTAATAATCCATATTGTAAGGAAGGATGACGTAATGCAGCCGAGCCAGCTCGTCGTCGAACACTTCGCGGGGCAACCATTCGGTCGAGATCGGATGTGGACCACTGATGCCGCTCAGGTCGAGCTGTTCGCTAGCGCCCTGCAGCTTGCCGATCAGGCGGAACAGCGCGCGGTGCTGCAGCCCTTCCTGCGCGCGCAAGGCGAGGCGCGCGAATACGTCGAGGCCCTTGGACTTACCCGCAATACCGAGCAGGCCAAAACGCAGGTCGCCCTGTGGCGAATCAGGTGCCTGCCAGTCGAAAGTGGCCGGCATGCAAGGATGCCGAATGACGTCGATGAACGCCGCCGCGCCCGGATGGAGCGCGTCGATGTTGGTGCGGATGTGGGTTTCCAGTGCCAGCAGACGCACGTCCGGATGATTGGCATAGGCGATGCTCGTCGTGTAATCGCGTGCACGCAGCAGAGGGTTGCGCGAGCGCGGTCCACGCAGGCTGTGGATGTCTCCATGCAGCACCAAATGGCAGCGAAAACCCGGTGTCATCATCCGGTACAGTTTGGCGGCCCAGATGTGATGCGGTTGACCAGTTAGAAAAATGACTTGCGGCTGCTGATCGCGCAGTGGTCCGTAGGTATCGCGCAAGACGCGCAAGGTGTCGGCCATCAACTTGAAGAAATCGCGCGGATGAGGCGAGGGCGGCGTGTAGGACAACTGGCGCAGCCGTCCTTCCAGCATGGCATCCGGTTCGCCAAAAGCGGCGGCCAGGTGCGAAGGCTGGCCGTAGATCGTCAGGCTCTCTTCGGGGTAGGCATGCGCAACCATTTGTACGAAGGCACGCGTGAATGGAGCGTGCGACATCCCGTACTGGGTTAATTCATAGAATAAGACCATGCTATTGCCTTCACTACCGCAAGATTGATTGATTTCGGGAATTATTATATAAGAGACATTGAATGTCCGACGCACGCTTGGGCCTACTTGGCTTGTGTCGTCCGCCATAGTGGGTGGCGCATGCTTTCAGGAAGCCGGGTAATCAGGGATTTCATCCGGAAGCGCAGGTCGCGCGGGCGCTCGCGCAGATGTTCGAGGCTGTGCACTGCCAAGGGAAAGTTACCACGTGCAAATGCCTCGGAAAATACCGCGAGACGGCGTTCATCGATACTCTGAAGAATGGCTGCACGATACCGCTCGGCCAGAGGATGGTGTTGCAGCGCATATTCCAGAATCTGGATACATCCGCTGTTCTGGCGCAGGTTGTCGATCGAGTCGTTGCTGTCGTGTTTGCGGATGCGTACTAGGGGAGGGGCGCACAGGGCCACGCGTCCTGCGGCAATGAGGCGCAAGGTGAATTCCCAGTCTTCCGCGCCGACGCGATTGAAGCGGGCATCATATCCACCGATCGCCTCATACAGCGATTTGCGTATCAGGCTTCCTGAAGGGAACAGGGGCTGGAACGCCACCGTACGCGCGTACAAATCGGGAATATCGTGCCACATGTCGCCACTGCGCTTGGCGCCATCGAAGAAATCGGCCGGCGCGCCGGAGAACTTGTCGGCCTGGTCTTTCGTTTCCGTGAACGGGATGAAGTTGCAATAGATCGCGTCGCACGCCGGATCGCTCTGCAGATGGCGGGCGACGGTGGCGCTGTATGCAGGCACCAAGAGATCGTCGGAATCGCACAAGGCTATCCAATCGGAAGCTGCCGCGCGCACGCCAGCGTTACGCGCCTGCTGCACGCCACCGTTGGGAACATTGAGGACAGTAATACGGGCGCCAAATCTGGCTAGGACTTCCATCGTGTTATCGGTCGAACCGTCGTCGACAACGATGATTTGCTCGAATGGATGCTGCTGATTCAATGCGCTTTCGATGGTTTCAGCGATCAGTGCGCCCCGGTTATAAGTAGGGATCACTAGGGTGATGCCGACGGGATGCTGCGAGGAAGTGAACAAGGAGTCTCCGAAAAGCAGGCAGCATCGGCAAGCGTGCGATGCTGGAAAATTGACGTCTGAGTAACGCCTTCTATTCTGCCATAGTGTCACTAGGAAAAGGTTCTAGTACGCCTGATTGTGGCATTGCAAGAACATCAGTGTACAATCGGCAAGGTGCCCAGTCCGTCGCACCCTCTTCCGGAATTCCCATGGCCGACCTGCGGCGCTCACTGTTGATTACCTTCTGTTCGTCATCAGGCTCTACGCTCCTGCATTTCATCGTCAGTCTGATATTGGCCCGACTGCTGAGCCCCCACGATATCGGGGTGTTCTCGATGACAGTCGTATTCGTCAATATCGCGCACATGTTCCGTGACTTCGGCGTCGCCACCTACGTCCAGCACGAGAAAGAGCTTTCGGCAGAGAAAATGCGTTCAGCAATGGGTGTCATGTTCGTGACGTCTTGGACCATTGCATCGGTGCTCTATGTGCTGAGCGGCCTGCTAAGCGACTGGTTCGGCGAACCGGCCATGGAAGCGGTGATGCAGGTGCTTGCCCTCGGTTTTGTGTTCATCCCCTTCGGTTCGATCACCCAATCGTTGCTGATCCGGGAACTGGCGGCCGACAAGCAGGCCTGGATCCACGGTGCCGGGACGATCAGCTACTGCGTGAGTTGCCTGCTGTTGGCGTGGCTCGGATTAGGGGCGATTAGCCTGGCGTGGGCGAACCTGGCCAACATTCTGGCGACGGTGCTGGTTTGTGTTCTGTTGCGTCCACCTGGCATGCCGTGGCGTCCCTCCTTGCGCCACTGGCGCAACGTAGTCCAGTTCGGGGCGGGAACACTGGCGACGAATTGCGCCGATGCGGTCAACAACGCACTACCCGACGTGGTACTTGGGAAGTTGGGCAGCGCCAGCCATGTCGGCCTGTTCAGCCGCGCTAATTCGACGGTGTCGATCTTCAGCCATGTTGCAGGCGCCACAATGAATTATGGCGCTGTTGCCTATCTGTCGCGCTCTCATCACAAAGGCGAAGCACTCGCCCCTATTTTGATGCGTGCCTCGCGCCTGGTGACCGGGATAGGCTGGCCCGCATTCGCGGTGACGGCGCTGCTTGGTGCTGATCTCATCCGGGCATTATATGGGCAGCAATGGATGGATTCCGTACCGGCGGTCGCGCCCCTGGCGCTGGCCGCCGCGGCAGCCATGCTGTTCCAGTATCTTCCGGCGACGCTCACCGCGCAGGGCCGGCCCTATCTATCTAGCCAGCCGTTGCTGGCCATGATCGCGGCCCGTATCGCACTGGCGGCGTACTTGTATGACGGTAGCTTGCGTAGTTTCGCGTGGGCCATTTGTCTGGCAACGTTGTCAATCGTACCGCTCATGCTATGGATGCAGTGGCGCCATGTTGGCCTGGGACCGGCGCGTTTTTTAAGAGGAATGTTGCCAAGCGCAGTGGTGGCGTTTGCCTGTGCCTTGGCCTGTGCGACCTTGCAAGCAGCGATGTCGGCCACGCTGCCCGCGTGGGCGCGCCTGCTGGTTCTGATGCCGGCCCTGGCCGTGGTCTGGTATGGCGCGTTGCGGCTGACGCACCACGAATTACTGGACGAAGTGCATCGTCTCGGCGTCGGCTTGCGTACAAGGCTGGCTGGCTGAGGGTTCGCTCAGCGCCGCTTCGACACCAGCAGACGCTCGCATGCACGGAGGAACTGGTGCGCAACAGCGGCAGTATTGTTGTCGCGCGCCAGTTGCAGCCCATAGTCGGCCAAGGATTGCGACAGTTCCGGGTCTGACAGAATGCGCTTGATCGCTTCTGCAATTTGTTCAGGCTGGTAACCGTCTACCAGCAGTCCCGATTTTCCGTCGTGGACGGCTTCGACCGCACCACCTGCCCGTCCGCCGACCACTGGTTTGTGGCACGCATTTGCTTCCCTGAATACGAGACCGAAGCCTTCGGTATCGCCATCCGCCATCGTGCGGTTCGGCATGACGAACAGGTCGCAGGTGCGCAGATAGCGCAACAGTTCGTCGTCGCTTACCTTGCCTACCAGTGTCACATGCGATGCCAACCCGAGGTCGGCAATCATGCGCTTGAGATGCGGGCGCATTTCCCCGTCGCCGACGATCAAGTAATGCACGTCGTCGCGGTGCGCGACGATGTCACGCATCGCCTGGATCGTCATGTCGATGCCCTTGCGTTCCACCAAGCGGCCGACCGTCAGGATGATCTTCTTCCCCTCGAGCCGGTGACGGGCAATCAGCTCCTCATCGCGCATGCCGGGCGAAAACCGGTTGGTATCGACCCCATTCGGAATCAGGGTAATGGCATCCGGTGCAATACCCATCTGGTCGGTCAGCACATCGCAGGTAAAAGAGCTGACGGCTACGATCTTGTCGGCGGCCTGGAGATAGCGTTGGCGCCATTTGCCGTATAAACGGCCGCTGGCGACCGTTGTCAATTCTTCACCGTGCACATAGACCACCAGCTTGCAGTCATAGACTTTTTTCAGCGCGATACCGAGCAATCCGCCCGCCACCACTTCGCCGATGCAGATGACATTGATATCGTGACGCCGTATCAGTTTCCCAGCACGCAGGAAGACCTTGGCGAACAAGGGTAGATCCTGACCGAGCAGTCGATACAGGGACACGAAGGCGTTGGCCGGTCCTGGCAGCATGCGGGGACGCAGCAAGGCGCTACGCTCGATCGGGAAAGACTTTTCCTCATCATGCGCGCGCCAACCTTCGATCTCCTTGCCTGTCATGTAACTTTCATAGGCCGTCAGCACCCGGATGCTGCCTTTTGGCATATTTGCGCACAGGTTGTCGTAGACTACCGCCGAACCGCCGTGAATGGGGGGGAACATGCTTGCGATCATGAGACACCGTACATCCGTTTCCGGCACGGCGGCGCCCACTTTGCGCGGGACAAGAGTTTGTACCGGTACCATTACGTTGCGCGCCAGCTGGAGTGCCACCTGTTCGTCGGTCACGCCCCAAGGGGAGAAACGTGGCAGCTGGAAGATGTCCGAAGAGCGCGTTGCCACGCCATTGCTAGTGGTGAGAGCAGAAGTGTAGCCGCAGGCCTTGACGATCTCGACATGCTCGGGGCCAAAGTCGGTACCGGGACGTCCGTTCGGATAAGCAAACGAGCTGACCTCGCCACCAATGATGGCCTCGAGTTCTTCCTTGCAGCGGCCGATTTCGTCGCGCGCTTCGGCGAGCGTGCTCTCGTTGAGGATCGGATGGTGTACGGTGTGGGCGCCGATTTCAAAACCCTGGCTGTGCAGTGCGCGCACTGCCCCGCTGCCGAAGCGTGCCGGCAGCACCAATGGCTGCCCTGCCTGTGCCTCGAGCATGGCGATCGCATCGATCCGCTCGCGCAGAGGGACATATTTCAGGCGTTCCTGCAGATCTTGCACAAGTCTCGCACGCTGTTCCAGCGTGTCGAGACGCGCATAGCTGCCGAAACCGAAGGGCAGGGACACATTGTTATCGGGGAGCGCGCGCACGGCGGAGGTGATCCGCTCGTGCCATAGCGATGCCCCATCGTGCAACTGACCGGTCGTGACAAAAAAAGTGGCTGGCAGGTTACGCTGGCGCAGGGCTGGCGCGATGTGGTCTACCCACTCGGTATAGCCGTCATCGAAAGTTAACACCACCGCGCGGCGCGGCAGCGTGCCATTAGCCAGGGCGGCGGTGGCTTCCGACAGTGGCAGGACGTGCGTGTTAGCGGCGAAAAAGTCCAGGAGCGGCTCGATCCTGTCCAGCGTCAATTCGCGCGGTGTCAGCGGGTCGGCATGGCGCGGGATCTTATGGAACAGCATCAGCGACAGGCGGCCGCGCGTTCCTCCTGGCGAGATCAGGGAGAGCATGCTCTTGATGATGCCGGACTTGATAGGAGCAACAGGTTTCACAGGCATGCCCATGGATTGGCGCTTGGCCGGGATCGATTCAGGAACACTCATTGTGTTGGATGCGCCGACAGGCGCAGCAAAGTTGTCCAGGGTCTGGTTGGTTGTCATGGTGTGCTCAGCCTGCCTTCTTCAATGGTGTTTTCAAGGCAGCGGGCACGCCTTGCCGTCCGGCGGAACCAAGTACCTGGCGTTGCACGGGCGTTACCGCCGCGGTGCCGGCAGATGCGAGGGCGGCGGGTAGCAATTTGGTTTCGATGACAATTGCCAGGGCAAAGAGGGTAAAGATCAGGTCGAAATACGCAAAGCTCAGTGCAGCACCGCCAAGCGCAAAAGCGAAAATACTCAATTGGATCATGGCAGCCAGGTTGGCAAGCCATGCCGGTCCCTGGCCCTTGCGCACCATGCGTGCCACCTTGGCTACCTTGCGGAAAGCCGTCACGAGGCAGGCGACATACAATGCCAAGCCTCCGAAGCCTTGGTCGCCCAGGACCTGGAAGTACACGCTGTGCGCGGCGCGCGCAAAGGGAGGAGGGACCGCATCGCCGGTGTAGAACCACGGGTAGGAGTGGAAACTTCTGATGAGATTGTCGTTGACGGCCTTGATCTCCAGCGCCTTGAAGCCGCCACCAAACACGGGATTCTCGACAGCCATGATAAAGCTGAGTTTCCATGCAACCACTCGTCCCATGAACGAATCATCGGCAGCAGCGTCACCGATACTGTCCATTCGTGCGGTCCATTCGGACGTGACGATTGCGGACAAGGCCATGACGACGACGACGATCAGGATGGTCAGCAAGCCTTTGCGGTCGCTCTTGAGGAACAGGTACCCGGCAACCGCCACCATAGACACGAAGCCGCCGCGGGACTGGGTACCGATGACGGCGAATACCAGCATCGCCATCGTTCCTAACAAGCCCAGCTGGATAATACGGGAACGCTTGCCGTATTCGCCCAGCAGATACGCGCAGATCGGTAGAGTCATTACAAAAGCAACCGACAGCTCGTTGCGGTCACCCAGCACGTGGCCTTCCAATCCCGAGATCGCGTGTTTTCCTCCACTGAGGATGAATTTCAATGCCTCCAGGTCGCCGTAGAAGCCGACCGACAAAGCAATGCCCCACAGTACGATATCGACATGCAGCTTTTTTTCGACAATCAACAATACGAAGATAAACAGCGCGATGACCTTCCAGAAGCGATTCCAGTAGGTCCATGCGACTTCGGGATTGCCGATAGTGAAAATCGCACTGATAGTTGTCCAGACGAAGAACATCAGTACCAAAACACCGAGGCCGGTCAGTTTGAACTTAGGCTTGTTCTTACTCACTAGATAGCTGAGGATCGTTACCCCAGCAAAGAGCAAGTTATAGCGGATATTGCCGGCAATGCCGTACACCCAGCCATTCGGGAAAAAGAGTGCAGTCCATGGCCACATTCCTAGCGCAATAAAGGGGCGCCTGAACATGGCATAGAGGAGCAATGGCAATATTGCCAACAAAAAAATGTCGCGCATCGGTTAACGATCCTGGCGGGAAGCGTCAGGTTTTGCGACGGCATTTTCCCTGCGCTCCTCGCGCAAGCCCCAGTAGCACAGGTAGACCACTGCAACAAGGTCAAGCATCCACAACAACGATTCCATTTATATCTCGGGTCTGGTAGTCGGTACTAGGTAGAAACGTGCCCGGACAGGGCGCCGACTGGAGTGTAAACCATTGCGCCGGTGGACCGACACTTGCATAGGGGATATTTACGCACGACGCAACAGACCTTGGAACAGCCCGACCACGCGCAGGGCGTTCTCGTGCCAGGTCAGTTTTTGTTCGGTAATCGTGGCGCGCGCGCCCGCGGCGACGCGTTCGCGCAGCGCACGGTCGGTGCACAGGCGGTCCACGGCGGCGGCCATCGAGGCGGTGCTGTTCGGGTCGAACAGTACCGCATTCTGGTCCGGCGCCAGGATTTCCTCGATGTTCGGCTGGGCCGGGCCGATGATGGCCTTGCCCAGCGCGAGGTATTCGAACAGCTTGAGCGGCGAGGCATAGGCCACCACGGCCGGCTGCAGGGCGATGTCGAAGGCGGCCACGTGGCGCGCCACGTCGTCGCGCTCGACGATGCCGGTGAAGGTCACGCGGTTGGCGATGCCCAGGTCGCGCGCCTGCTGCTCGAGCGCGGCGCGGGCCGGGCCGTCGCCCACCACGAGCAGGTGGCGGCGCGATTCCGGCGGGTCGCCGGCGATCAGGTCGACCACCTTGTCCAGGCCGTGCCAGTCGCGCACGAAGCCGGTGAAGCCCAGCACCAGGTTGCCTTCCAGACCGAGCGCGCGCTTGGCCGCTTCGACATCGGGCACGCCGCCGAAGCGCTCGCCGTTGATGCCGTTCGGGATCACGACGATGCGCTCTTCCGGCACGCCGTAGGAGGCGACGATGTCGCCCAGCACGCGCGTGACCGGCAGCACCACGTCGGCATTGCGCCAGGCGTAGGCTTGCGACCAGCGCGCCAGGCGCGTGAGCGACAGGCCGTCGTAGCGGCTGCGCTCTTCCAGGATCGGGGCATTGATCTCGAGCAGCAGCGGCAGCTTGTACTTGCGCGCCAGCCAGATACCGGCCGGCAGGAACAGGTTGTAGCGTTCGTAGATGCAGTCGGGCTTGTGCTGGCGCACGGCCTTGGCCAGGCGGCGGTAGGCTACCAGCGAATAGCCCAGTTCCATCAGCTCGTAGAACCATTTCGGCAGGTAGCGCTTGAGCAGGGCAACCGCGCCGGCGTCCGAGCCGAAGGACTCGGTCTCGGCGCTCGGGGGCGCCACGATGATGATCTCATGGCCCTGCGCACGCAGCGCGCCGATCATTTCTTCGATGTGGACGTATTGCCCGTCCTTGGAACGGGTGCGGTGGTGATAAAGGATGCGCATTTACGGCTGCCCCATGAGGATGTTGCGGAACAGGTCGATCTGTCCCTGAGTAGTCTGGTCCCAGCTGAAGCGTTCGGCGTAGCGGCGGGTGTCGGCGCGGTCGGGCGCGGCGGCGCGCAGCAGCTCGATGGCTTCCACCAGGCTTTCCGGCGTGCGATCGAGCATCAGGCGGCCCGCTTCCGGCGCAGTGACGACTTCCGGCGTGCCGCAGATGCTGGTGGCCACCACGGGCGTGCCGCAGGCCATCGATTCGAGCAGTACATTGGCCCAGCCTTCGCGGCTGGAAGCGAGCACCATCAGGTCGGCCGCGCCGTAATAGGTGCGCAGCTCGGTCTGGGGCACGGGGCCCAGCAGGCGCACGCGGTCGGCCACGCCCAGCTCGCGCGCCAGCGCCTCGAGCTTGCCGTGGTCCGGGCCGTCGCCCGCCACCAGCAGGGTCACGCCCGGCAGGCGGGTCAAGGCCTTGACGATGATGTGGTGGCCCTTGTGTTCGTTCAGGCGGCCCACCGACAGCAGGGTGTAGCCGTCCAGGCCGAGCGCGGCGCGGGCGGTGGCGCGGTCCAGCGGCGCGAAGCGCTGCAGGTCGACGCCGTTGCGCAGCGGGGTGATGCGGCGCGGGTCGGCGCCGAGCTTGGCCAGTTCGTCCTTCAGGTAGCTGCAGACGGTGATCACGGCGCGCGCGTTCTCGGCGGCCCACAGGATCATCTTGCGCGGCACGGGAAACTGCGGCAGCAGGTTGATGTCGCTGCCGCGCGCGGTGATCACGACCGGCTTGTTGAAGTACTTGCCGAGCATGACGGCGGCCACGCCGTCCGGATAGAAGTAGTGCGCGTCGATGGCGTCGAAGTCGTAGCCGCTGTCGATCAGGCGGCCGATGGCCGGGCGCACCGCGCGCGCCATCAGCTGGGGCGCGACGTTCATGCCGATCTTGGGCAGCGCCACATAGCGCGGATGCATGACCTCGATGCCGCCGCGTACCTCGGCGGCCGGCACGCGCGCCATCTTGCCGTAGTTGCCGAAGCGTTTCCCCTTGAAGGGGAACCAGGGCACCGGCGCGACCACGCGCGACTCGACCTGGCCGCTGGCGACCAGGTAGCGCAGCCGGGTTTCCACGAACAGGCCGTGGTTGGGCTGTTCGGCATTCGGAAACAGGGTGGAAAACGTCAGTAATTTCATTTCGGGAGTGGCCGGATGAGCATCCCGGCGCGGCCGCCTGCGGCGCGCGGAAGGATCCGCGGGGCGGCTGCGCGCGACTGCTGCAGCAGCAAGAGCAATGCTTGCCGGATTGCTATTTTCGTTAAAAACAAGTCAGTATATTACCTTAGAAAAATTAAAAGATCGCATTGTTTCGTGCGAGAAACGTAGCGCAATTCCGACGTACAAATGCCGCCACACAATAGGGGTTGATCCGTTTGCAATTTTTTAACAGCACTGTTAGTCTTGCTGGAAACTTTCGCGGCCGGCGGCCCCAGCAGTGCAGCCACGGCCATTCGTGCACTTCTCAGTCTGAATTCCTATGAAAATTTCCATCATTGGCACCGGGTATGTTGGCCTGGTGTCCGGCGCCTGCTTTGCCGACGTCGGCAACACCGTGCTCTGCCTTGACGTCGACGCCCGTAAAATCGACATGCTCAAGGACGGGCAAATCCCGATCCATGAACCCGGCCTCGACTCGTTGGTCGCGCGCAACGCCAGCGCAGGCCGCCTGCTGTTCTCGACCAGCTACGACGACGCCGTCGCCCACGCCGAATGCATCTTCCTGGCCGTCGGCACCCCGCCGGACGAAGACGGCAGCGCCGACCTGACCCACATCCTGGCTGCCGCGCGCAGCATCGGCCAGCGCATCACGCGTCCGGTGGTCGTGGTCGACAAGTCGACCGTGCCGGTCGGTACCGCGGACAAGGTCCGCGCCGCCATTTCCGGCGAGCTGGACAAGCGCGGCGTGAGCGTCGAGTTCTCGGTCATCAGCAATCCCGAATTCCTGAAGGAAGGCGCGGCCATCGGCGACTTCACGCGCCCGGACCGCATCGTGATCGGCAGCGACAGCGCCAGCGCGACCCAGCTCATGCGCCAGCTGTACGCACCGTTCAACCGCAACCACGAAAAGCTGGTCGAGATGGACGTGCGCAGCGCCGAGCTGACCAAGTACGCCTGCAATGCCATGCTGGCCACCCGCATCAGCTTCATGAACGAAGTGGCCAACCTGGCCGAGCTGCTGGGCGCCGACATCGAGGCGATCCGCATGGGCATGGGCCTGGACCCGCGCATCGGCCCGAGCTTCCTGTACGCAGGCGTGGGCTATGGTGGTTCGTGCTTCCCGAAAGACATCAAGGCACTGGTCAAGACCGCTGCCAACCATGACCAGCCGATGTACCTCCTGAACGCCACCGAGAAGGTCAACGAGGCGCAGAAGGACGTGCTGTTCAACAAGCTGTGCCGTTTCTTCGGCGGCGAAGCGGCCCTCAGCGGCCGCACGGTCGCGATCTGGGGCCTGTCGTTCAAGCCGAATACCGACGACATGCGCGAAGCGCCGAGCCTGCGCCTGATCCGCAAGCTGTTCGCGGCCGGCTGCAAGGTCGTGGCCTACGATCCGGTGGCGGCGGAAGAAGCCGGCCGCGTGCTGGTGGCCGAGCATGGCGCCCAGCGCTGCGACGAGCTGCTGCGCATCGTGGGCTCGGCCAACGAAGCGGTGCGCGGCGCCGATGCGCTGGCCCTGGTCACCGAGTGGAAGGAATTCCGTTCGCCCGACTTCAGCTACCTGGCGCAGGAACTGTCGTCCAAGGCCGTGTTCGATGGCCGCAACATCTACCAGCCGGCGACCGTGTCGTCGTATGGCCTGCATTACGAAGGCATCGGCCGCGTCAGCTCCGCCGCCTGAACGTGACAACCGGGCCTGCGGCCCGGTCATCGTGCTCGATAAAACGCCCGGTCAAGCCGGGCGTTTTGTATTTCAGCGCTCCAGGCTCACGCGCAGGAAGGCTTCGAACATCAGGACCGACCACAGCGGGGCGCTGTAGTCGCTGGCGCCCGACTCGTGTTGCTCGACCATGTGGCGCAGATACTTCTCGTTGAAGATGCCGGTGTCGAGCAGGCGCTGGCTCAGCACCGCGTCGCGCACGGCCTGGCGCAGCGGGCCGCGCAGCCAGGCCGCGACCGGGATCGAGAAGCCTTTCTTGGAGCGGTACAGCACGTCGTTCGGCAGGAAGGGCTCGAGCGACTTCTTGAAGATGTACTTGCCTTCGCCGCCCTTCAGCTTGATGTCCGACGGTAGTCCCGACACCCACTCCAGGAAGGTGTGGTCCAGCAGCGGCACGCGCACTTCCAGCGAGTGGGCCATGCTGGCGCGGTCGACCTTGGTCAGGATGTCGCCCGGCAGGTAGGTCTTGAAGTCGAGGTATTGCAGCACCGACAGCGGGTCGTCGGTCGGCGCATTGGCCGCATGGCCCCGCATCACGTCGATCGCGCGGTAGCCCTGCAGGCGGCTGCGGAAGCCGTCGCTGAACAATTCGTCGCGCACCCGGTCCGGCATGATGGACACGCCGTGGAAGTAGCCCTCGACCAGGTCGCGCGCCAGCGCCTCGAAGGTGGTCTTGGCGCGGAACATGCGCGGCGCCCAGTCGGCCTTCGGATACAGCGCGCCCAGGGTGCCGAACAGCGGCTTGCGCAGGCCGGCCGGCAGCTTCGAGCGCACGCTGTGCTCGGCCATCGCATAGCGGTAGCGGCGGTAGCCGGCGAAGTTCTCGTCGCCGCCGTCGCCCGACAGCGCCACCGTCACCTGCCGGCGCGCCAGCTGGCAGACGCGGTAGGTCGGGATCGCCGAGCTGTCGGCATACGGCTCGTCGTACAGGCCGGCGAGCGTGTCGACCAGGCCGTAGTCGTCCTTGCTGACCACCTGGGCATGGTGGCGCGTCGCGTAGCGCTCGGCCACCATCGACGCGTACTTCGATTCGTCGAACTCGGGGTCGTCGAAGCCGATCGAGCAGGTAGTGACCTGCTCCTTGCCCTGCTGGGCCATCATGGCCACCACGGCGCTCGAATCGACGCCGCCCGACAGGAAGGCGCCCAACGGCACTTCCGATTCGGTCTGCGACAGCACCGCTTCCTGCAGGCGCGCGGCCAGTTCTTCGGTGACCTCGGCTTCCGGACGCGGCGCGTGCGGGCGGAAGGGCAGGTCCCAGTAGCGCCGCGGTTCGACTTTGGTGTCGCCCACGCGCAGGGTAATGCAGTAGCCCGGGCTGAGCTTGAAGGCGTTGTTGAAGATGGTGCCCGGTTCCGGCACATAGCCGAAGGCGAAATACTCCTCGACCGCGCGCGGGTTCAGCTCGCGCGACAGTTCGGGGAAGGTCATGATCGATTTGAGCTCGGAGCCGAACACGAACAGGCCATTGGGCAGCAGCGAATAGAACATCGGCTTGACGCCCACGTGGTCGCGCGCCATGAACATCAGCTGGCGGTTGCGGTCCCATAGCGCGAAGGCGAACATGCCGCGCAGGCGGCGCAGGCAGTCCTCGCCCCAGGCTTGATACGCCTGCATCACCACTTCGGTGTCCGACTTGGTGCGGAACACGTGGCCCAGCGCGACCAGCTCGTCGCGCAGCTTGCGGTAGTTGTAGATCTCGCCGTTGAACACCAGGGTCATGGTGCCGTCCGCGCTGCGGAAGGGCTGCTGGCCGGTGGCGATGTCGATCACCGACAGGCGCCGGTGGCCCATGCCCAGGCCCGGTTCCAGGTACAGCTCGCCCTCATCCGGGCCACGATGGTGCTGGCTTTCGTTCATGCGTCGCAGCGCTTCGCGATCGATCCCGCGGCTGCCGCGGGTATCCAGGATGCCGACAATTCCGCACATAGTTCTGGGTGTTCCTTAAGTTGCTCTAAACTTGCTTGAAGTTGAATTAATTTTATTTAAGCGCCGCAGCCTGGGGCCGGCGCAGTTTCTGCTGGCAGAGGCGGTCGTACAGCTTGCCGTATTCGTGCAGCATGGCGCGCATGCTGAAGGCGTCCTCCACCCGCGCGCGCGCCGCTTCGCCGTGGCGCTGCAAGAGTTCCGGGTCGCGCACGTAAGCGGCCAGCGCCGCCACCAGCGCATCGACGTCGCGCGGCGCCACCAGGGTGCCTTCGCGGCCGTCGGTGACCACTTCGGGAATGCCGCCGACGCCGGACGCCACCACCGGCAAGCCGCAGGCCATGGCTTCGAGCATCGACACCGGCGTGCCTTCGGCCAGCGACGGCAGCACGAACAGGGAAAAACCGTGCAGCAGGCTGGCCACGTCGGCGCGCGCGCCGGGCAGCCAGACCACATCGTTCAAGCCGAGGCTGGCGACCTGCTCGCGCACCGCCCCCATCAGGGGACCATCACCGACGATGCTCAGGCGCAGGCGCGCGCGCTGCTCCGGCAACTGCTCGCGCAGGCGGGCAAAGGCGGTGACCAGGTCGCGGTGGTTCTTGACGTCCTGAATGCGCGCCACGGTGCCGATCACGAAGTGATCGCCCCCGTCCCAGGGAGAAGCCCCCGTGCCGGCGGCCGCGGCGAACTTGCCGGTATCGACCCCGTTCTTGATGAACAGGGTCTTGGACGCCGGGATTCCTACCTTCTCGCCCAGCCAGCGGTGCAGGTCTTCCGAGACCGGCACGAAGCAGTCGATGAAGGGCGCCACGCGGCGGCGCAGGAAGTTGTGCTTGGGGTTCAGGCCATGCGGGTCGCTGGCGTCGCGCCCGTGCTCCGCATGCACCCGCACCGGGATCCCGGCCAGCGCGCCGCTGAAGGCATATTCCAGCGCCGACAGGTTATAGGTATGCAGGATGGCCGGGCGCAGCTTGCGCATCAGCTTCCAGAATTTCAGGTGGGTGCCCAGCCCCAGCCCGGGCGGCTTGCCCAGGGCGTAGACCTCGACGCCCGGCTGGGTGATGCGCTGGGCGAAATCGGTGTAGCGCGTCAGGCACACCACCGCATGCCGGTAGCGCTCCGGCGGCATGCGGTTGATGCAGTCCACCAGCAGGGTTTCCAGTCCCCCGACGTCGAGCGCATAGGTCAGGTGCACGACCAGGGGGCGCTGCATGCTCAGGTGGGCGGAATCGTCGCGCATGCGCTTAGCGTCCGCGCGCCTGCAGCAGGGCGCCGTCGACCGCGGCGAAATGCTGGCCGAGGAAGGCGCGCAGCGTGGCGCGCGCGGCGTCCGGATTGCCGTCGATCGGTGCGGCAATCGCCACCAGTGCGCCGTCGTCGCCGCGGAACTGCAGCTTGCCCTTGGCCTGGTGCAGCTTGCCGGCCACGTTGCTGGCCGTGTAGCGGCCATCGACCCACATGACCTGCCACACCACCAGCGGTCCGCCCGGACCGTCGAGCACCGCTTCGCGCAGCGGCAGGGTATGCCCGGCTGCCTGTTCGGTGCGCATCGCCGAGGCGGTTTCGTGGAAGGCGTCCTTCTCGCCGACCAGGCGGTTGACGGAGCTGATCAGGCCCTTCTGCTTGCTCTGGTTACGGTAGTACAGCATCTGCAGCAGGACTGGGCGGCCTTCCGGCGCGCGGTAGACGCGCGCGATGCGGGCGTCCGGTTCCATGTAGTCGACCTGCCAGTCCGGGAAGGCCGGGGCCAGCGGCCAGGACACGGCCGGCTCGGCCAGCGCCACCGCCTGCGGGTTGTGGTTGGCGCGGTCATTGAAGGCGGCAAACGCCGGCCACACGGCGCTCAGGGCCACCACGGCCAGCGCCATCGGCAGCAGCGAGCGCGCTGCGCCGGCAAGCTTGCCGGGTGCTGCCGGTGCGGCGGCGGCTTGCGCCGGCAGCTCGTCTTCGCGCCAGTAGCTGCCGATCCAGAACATGATGAACATGATCACGCCGAAGAACAGCCAGCCGTAGACCAGGTGGTCGACGCCGGTGGCAAGTTCCATGCCGCTCAGGTGGCCGATCATGACGATGCCGTAGGCGCGCAGCCAGTTGGCGACGATCGGCGCCAGGATCGACAGGACGATGAACACCGTGCGGCGCAGGTTGGAGCGATAGGTCAGGTAGGCGTACAGGCAGCCCAGGGTGATCGACGAGATCAGGTAGCGGATGCCGCTGCAGGCTTCGACCACCGACCAGCTGCCGGTGGGCAGCTCGAAGCGGGTGCCGTTGCGCAGCACCGGGATGCCGGTGGCCTGCACTGCCCAGACCGTGAAGTCGGCGGTGTATTCGATCAGCGGGTCGACGAAGACTTCGCCGAAGGGCACCGCGAACAGCAGGAACAGCAGCGGGAAGGTGAATTTCGCGGCCAGGCGCGGGCCCAGCAGGGTCAGTGCGGCCAGCGGGAACATGGTCACGAAGGCGTATTGCATCACCACCTGGACGTCGCCCATGCGGGCGGCCAGCCAGGCCGCGCCGGCGCCGGCCAGCAGGATCAGGCCCGGGCGCCATGGCTGGGCCGGCAGCTGGCCGAACCAGGCGCGCTGGCGCCAGATCAGGGCCAGGCTGATCGGCAGGATGATGTAGCCGTGGGCGAAGGTCTCGGAGCTGTTCCAGATCGACACCATCGAGGAGGCGGTGGCGAAATACAGCGCGAAGGGCGCCAGCAGGGCCAGCGCCAGGATGATCATGTCAGCGCGCGGCAGGGTGGCCGGGGTGTGGACCGGGCTGTCGACGATGCCGGGTGGTGGGGTCAGGAACATTCGAGTCGCTCTCCGATGCAGGCCAGGTTGCTGGGCCAGCTATATTTTCGTTCGACCTTGGCGCGGGCGGCCAGGCCGATCTCGTTGCCGGTGCGCGCCAGCAGTGCGGCGACGGCGTCGGCAAAGCCGGCGGCGTCCTGGGCCAGCACCAGTTCCAGGCCCGGCTCGGCGTCGATGCCTTCCAGCGCCTGGGGCGAGACCACCACCGGGGTGGCCATCGCCATCGCTTCCAGCACCTTGTTCTGGATGCCGCGCGCAATGCGCAGCGGCGCCACGGCGGCCTGGGCATGCGCGATATACGGGCGCACGTCCGGCACGGTGCCGGTGACGACGATGTTCGGCTGCTTGGCCAGTTCCAGCACGGCCGGCGCAGGACGCGCGCCGACGATGTAGAACTTCAGGTCAGGGAAGCGCGCGCGCAGCAGCGGCATCACGTCGTCCGCGAACCACTGCACCGCATCCACGTTCGGCCAGTAATCCATGGCGCCAGTGAACACGATGGCGCGCTCGCCCGCGGCGAACGGGCTGGTGTCGACTGCCTCGGGCGAGAAGTAGTCGGTGTCCACGCCATTGCTGAAGAAGCCGATCTTGGCGTCGCTTTCCGGCGCCAGCTGGCGGAACAGGTCCGCTTCCGGGCTGGAGACGAACAGCGAGGCGTCGTAGTCGCGCGCCACCTGGCGTTCGTAGGACAGCAGCTGGCGCGCCTCATGGCGGTACAGCCAGCTCATCGGCCAGGATTTCTTGTCGGCGTACTGGCGCCATTTGTCCGAGTCGACGTCGCAGAAGTCGACCACGCGGCGCGCGCTCGCGTACTTGTCGGCGTACTGCGCCATCGCCGACGAGAACACCAGCACGCGCTCGATGCCGTGGGCGGCGACGGTTTCGTCGACCCAGCGCTGCATGCCGGCGTCGCGGTAGTAGTCGAGCGAGAGCGAGCGGTTGGTCGCCAGCGCCTTCAGGCTGCGCACGCGCGCCAGCAAGGGGTTCAGGCTGGCGAAATGGCTGCTCGCGCACAGCTTTTCCACGGTCGGCACATGCTGCCAGTCGTCGGCGTCGTCCACGAACGTCGCCAGGTGCACGCGGTAGTCGCGCGCCAGGTGCTTGAGCAGGTGGTAGGAACGGATCTTGTCGCCCTTGTTCGGCGGGTAGGGGATCCGGTGGATCAGCAGGAGCAGGTCTTCCACGGTTTATCCCAGGTTGCGCACGATGTAAGGGCCGAGGAAGTTCGCCACCGGCAGCGGCAGCTTCTTCCACATCTTGATGAACAGCTGGTACTTCGGGTTCAGCGGATTGTTGTCCGGCAGCGCGCTCGATGCGTACAGCTTGTACTCGTACGGCAGCGGCTCGGCGGTGAAGCCCCAGTTCTTCTTGAAGTCGTAGGCGCCGGTGCCGAGCTTGCTGCGGCCGTAGTCGAAGATCCTGCAACCGCGCGCGGCGGCGGCCTGCATCAGGTTCCAGTACATGAAATCGTTGCCGGCCACTTCGCGCGCCAGGTCCATGCCGCCGCCGTAGTAGGGCACGACTTCGTCGCGCCAGTAGAACGACAGCACCGAGGCCACCAGGCGGTCGTCGCTGGTATAGATGGAGCGCACTTCGCATTCCTTGCCGAAGACCTGCTGCAGCTTGGCGAAGTATTTTTTCGGGAACACCGGGGTGCCCAGGCGCAGCACGCTGTTGGCATAGGCCTCGAACATGTTGTCGACGTTGTCCTCGACCACGCCTTTCAGGCCCAGCTTGATCCCCTTGCGCACCATGGCGCGCTGCTTGCGCGGGATGGCGTTCAGGTTGGCCTCGTCGTCGCTGGAGATCTCCTTGCGGAAGGTGACGTAGAGTTCCTTGGTATGCCAGCTGTCGTCGCCCGGGTGGGCGCGCTGCATGCCGCGGTATTCCAGGTGGCCCACGTTCAGTTCGCGCGCCAGCTTGTCGGCCGCTTCATCGAGCAGCACGCGGGCGCCGTCGTCGATGGCCGCCACGCCGCCATACACGCAGAAAGGCATGGCCCCGAGCGAGTGGCCGAACAGGCGGCTCTTGATCTCTGCCAAGGGGAGGATGCCCTGGATCTGGCCGTCCTGCTGCACGTAGTAGAACCAGGTCTTGATGCCGAAGGATTCCTCGATCACTTTCTGCCAGCCGGACAGGTGGAAGAAGGTGGCTTCGGGGCAGGCGCGGACAAAAGCGTCCCAGCGTGGATAGTCTTGCGGCTGCAGCAGGTGGAGCGTGTGCGGGCCGGCGGCCTGGGCCGGCGCGGCGCGTTTGGCCTGGGCGGCTTCGATGATCGAGTTCATGGTGCGGGTGTGCCTAACGATTTATTTCTTGTCCAGGAAGATGCGGTCCATGCGGTCCCACGCGAAGTCGCGCGCCAGCCGTTCCAGGCGGGCTTCCATGCGGTCGATGTTGACGTAGTGGCGGAAGCGCGATTTCGCGTCCAGGCCTTCGGGGCGCGGCTGGCCGGGGTCGACTTCCCAGGGGTGGAAGTAGAACAGGGCCGGCTGGCCGTCGTCGCGGTTCACCTTCTGCATCATCCAGCGCGACAGGGCGTAGGGCAGCAGGCGGAAATAGCCGCCGCCGCCGGCCGGCAGGTTGCGGCCGAACATGTTGACCGTGGTGACCGGCACTTCCAGCAGGCCGTCCGGTCCGTGCGGGTAGAAAGCGAAGCGCGGCGCGTCCGGCATGCCGTAGTGGTCGTGCGCGATCGGGTAGATGCTCGAGCTGTAGCGGTAGCCGGCTTCGTGCAGCGCTTCCAGCGCCCACAGGTTGGCGTGGCCGATCGAGAAGCTCGGCGCGCGGTAGCCCAGCACGGCCTGGCCGCCCAGGTCTTCCAGCAGGGCCTTGCTCGAGCGGATGTCGTTGTCGAATTCGGCGCGGCTCTGGTCGGAGGCGCGCAGGTGGCCGTAGCCGTGGCTGGCCAACTCGTGGCCGGCGGCGACGATCTTCTTGACCATCTGCGGATAGCGCTCGGCGATCCAGCCCAGGGTGAAGAAGGTCGCTTTCACGCCATGGCGCTCGTACAGCGCCAGGATGCGCTCCATGTTGGCTTCGACCCGGCATTCGCGCGCAGGCCAGCTGTCGCGGTCGATGTAAGGGGCAAACGCCGAGACCTGGAAATAGTCCTCGACGTCGCAGGTCATGGCGTTCTTGATGCGCGCACCCGGCACGGGAGCGGGGCGGGCGACCGGTTCGTAGGGTTTCATTCCTGGTTGTCCATGTGCTGGGCCGCCGTGCCCTGGGGCGTGGCGACGATTTTCTTCAGGATCGACAGCACCGAGACGATCGATTTCTCGAGCCGCATCATGCGCTCGTCGAGCAGCTCCACGCTGGCGCGGCGGTCGCCCCCGCGGGTGTCCATGGTGCGCAGCTCGTGCTGGGCCATGGCGGCCGAGCCGGCCGGGTCGGACGGGCTGGCGCCCTCGGGCAATTCGTATTCTTCCGAGATGTCGCGCACCACTTCGTTGACGTCCGCTTCGGTGAAGGCGTGCATCTCTTCCAGGTAGCCCATCAGGAGCACGCGGTCCATCAGCGTATTGGTCTTGCGCGGGATGCCGCCGCTGTAGGCGAAGATGGCCGCATGGGCGCCCTCGTCGAACGCGGGGTCGCCCTGCCAGCCGACGGTGGCCAGGCGGTGCTCGATGTAGGCGCGGGTTTCCTGCGCATCCATCGGGCCCAGGTGGTAGCTGGCGATCACGCGCTGGCGCAGCTGCTGCATGCCGGGGCTGTGCAAGGTGGTGCGGAATTCCGGCTGGCCGAGCAGGAAGGTCTGCAGCAGCGAGCGGTCGTCGGTCTGGAAGTTCGACAGCATGCGCAGTTCTTCGACCGTGCGTGCATTCAGGTTCTGGGCTTCGTCGATCAGGAGCAGGGCGCGCTTGCCCTGGCGGTCGACGCTGCGCAGGAACTGCTCGAGGCGGTTGAGCAGCTCGGCCTTGCTGGCGCCTTCGTACGGCAGGCCGAAGCTGGAGACCACCATGCGCAGCGTGTCTTCCGGATCGAGGCTGGTGTTGACGATGTGGGCGGCGACGATCTGGTCGAGCGGGATCTTGTTGAGCAGGTTGCGCACCAGCGTGGTCTTGCCGGCGCCGACTTCGCCGGTGATGACGATGAAGCCCTCGCCCTGCGACATGCCGTACTCGAGGTAGGCCATGGCGCGCTTGTGGCCCTTGCTGCCGAAGAAGAAGTGGGGGTCCGGGCGCAGCTGGAACGGCTTGGCCGACAGACCATAGTAAGTTTCGTACATCGCTTGCTGCTCCTTAAAGCTGCGCGGACAGGGTGGCCGAAATGGCGTTTTCCCGATAGTCGCCCGCGTTGATGCCGACGCCGCCGCGCAGATGGCGCAGCTCGACCGCCGCGCGCATCGTGCTGCTCAGCCGGCGCGTGTAACCGATCCGGAAATCGCGCCGCGAATCCTCGATATCGGTTTCAATCGAACGGCTGCGGGTAAAGCTGGCATTCGCCAGCAGACTCGAGCGCGGGGTCAGGCGGTAGGTGAAGCTCGTGTTGATACCGCGTTGGCGCACATTGTCGTTCAGGTTAGTCAATTGGCTTCCGAGCAGCGGGCTGTCGGTTTCCTGCGTCGATAGCGCAAGACGCTCGCTGGCGAACAGCGACACGAGCGCGGTACTGCGCGCACGGTTATAGGCCATCGAGGCCTGCAGCAGCTTCTGGCGGATGTAGCGATTGCTGAGGTAGTTGATGCTCTCGGCAAGGCTCGGCGGCAGGTTGGCACTACGGATGTAGTTGGCGACCGCCTGGCGGCGCAGGATCGGGTCGCTGATCGTCGCGGCAAACAGGTTATCGAGCAGCGAGGCCGTGTCGATGGTCGACGGCAGCAGGAACTGCTGGCGGCTGGTGGTGATCGCATCGCCGTAGTTGATACTCCAGACGGTGTGGCGGCTGCGGTGACTCACGTCGAGCTTGCCGGTCTGGCCATAGAAATGGCGTCCTAGGGAAACGATGGCGCGGGTCCGTTGCGACGGCGCCCAGTCGATGCCGGCAGACCAGTTGCGCCCGGCCGTCCGTCCGCCAAGCGCCTGGTAATCGTAGCTGTCGTATCCGGCGCTGGCGGTCAATGCGAGGCGGCGTGTGACCGGATAGCGCAGGTCGGCCACCACGGTCTCGGTCGTCGTTTCGCCGGAGATGTCGTCCTTGAGGTCCTGGCGGATGGCAGTCAGGCCCCAGCCCAAGGTCTGCGAGGCAGCCCCGCTGGTCAGGCTGGCCATGAAGGTGTCGCCGATGGTATTGCCAAAGGCCTGAACGTCGCCACCGTCCACGGAATCGCGCGTATAACGCAGCATCATGTTGGCGGTGTTACCGAAGCGGTGTTCGAGGCGCGGGCTGATACGCCAGGTCTGGATCTTGGCGCGGTTCTCGCCCACATAGGGAGAATTTTCCACCTGCGGGCCGAACGCATAAATGCTGCGCGGCGTGGCCGATGCGCTGGCGTCGACGAAGAACAGGTCGTCAATGACGGTGGCTTGTCCGTCCAGCGCATATTCGAACGAGTGATCAAGGGTATTGGCCTGTTGGTCGTCGCTGTAGGCAAAATGACGCCAACGGGCCGAGCCTTGCACTCGGAAACGGCGACTCGCGCCGCTCACGGCCAGACCGGGCGTGATTTCCGAAACGAACTGCGATTGCTTGAGCTCGTCGCTTTGGAGGGCGACATTGTCAGTGTAGGTCTCGGTTAGCGACAGGGTGGGCTGGACCCGCCATTGGGCGTGGCAAGTCCCCGTGATCAGCATCGCGGCAGCCAACGGCGTCAGGCGGGGCGCAAGCGCGCGCCAGTTGCCAGGCTTAACCGTAATGGTAGTCATACGTCTCTTCAATGCCAGGAATGTCCCTGGTCTTGTTATAGATGAGATTGACGTTGGCGCAGCCTTCCAGCTGGTGCAGTGCTTCTTTGAGCGCATGCTGGGTCGTGGTCTGGGATTCCACGACGACCACGATCTGTCCCATGTGCGATGCCAGTACCCGCGCTTCACTGGTGAGCAGCAGGGGGGGCGAATCGAAGATGACGATCCGGTCTGGATAGCGGTTGGCGATTTCGTGCACCAGCGAGGTCATGGTCGAGCTGGCCAGCAGCTCGGTCGCGCGTGGCGTGCTGGTACCCGCCGCGAGAATGCTCAGGGTGTCAACATTGGTACGCAGCAGCACCTCGGACATGTCCATCTTGTCGTCGACCAGCAGGTCCATCAGGCCGCGCTCGGCAGGCAGGCCGAGAGTTCGCAGCACCGAAGGACGCGCCACGTCGGCATCGATCAGCAGCACAGTATGGTCGAGTTCCATGGCGATGCTCATCGCCAAGTTGATCGAGCAATAGGTTTTTCCCTCGCCCGGCAGCGAGCTGGTCAACATGATCAGGTTGCCCGGATTCTCGCCTTCGACACGTTCGGCGAACGCCCGCTTGAGCAATGGGCGCTTGATGAGTCGGAAGTCTTCGAGCAGGCTGGTACGACCACCTGCGGCGGTGACCATGCCGCTATCGCGCATCCTGTTCAAGTCCAGCTCGACCTTGCGAGTCAAGGGGCGAATCGATTGCGTCGGGGCCCCATCCGCGACCGGGGGGGACGACAGCGGGGCGGCTGCAACCACGCTCGGCAGCGGCTGCGCCAAGGCGCCGTGGGTTTCCAGTAGCGCCGGCGCGTCGATGTCGGTCAGTGGGGTGGAATCCGGCATGGCGGGTTGCGGCGCTGCAGCGACCGGCACGTTGGTTTGACCGCGGTTCAGGTCGATACGGCGTGCCGCTTTTTCGATAATGCTCACGTCTGCTCCTTGGATTCGATTACAGGCCGTTCGGACGGACCAGAATGGCCGTCACGCCCAAACCATAGATGGCCAGCAACAGCAGGACCGATGCGCCCAGCGCCAACAGGCGGCGCTTGCGGCGGATGGTCTGCTCTCCGGTCCAGTTCATGCTGATCGAGCCGAGAATCGGCAAGCCAGTGGCATCGCGCAATGCAGCCTGGCTCAGGAAAGTAGGACGCAGTTGGCTCATCAGGAAAGCAGCGGCCAGGCCTGCAATCAACGCTGCGGCGAACACCAGGGAGAACAGACGCAAGCGGTTTGGGCCCGACGGCAGCAACGGTGCGGTCGGCGGATCGATGACGCGGAAGGTCAGCATGTCGGTGGCCGACGACAGGTCGCCCGAGAGCTTGGCCGACTCGCGGCGTTCCACCAGTTTCTGGTAGTTCTCGCGATTGATCTGATAGTCGCGATTCAGCTGAGCCAGCTGCGCCTCGACTTCGGGCGCGATGGTACTTTGGGTGCGCAATCGGCCGACACGCGAGCTGTACTCGTTCACCCGGGCTTGCAGCGAGGCCACCCGAGCTTCCGCCTCGGACAGTGCAATATTGAGTTGCTGGAACATCGGGCTGTAACCAGCGCCTGGATCGTTGCTGCGCTTGATATTCTTCGCCTCGTCACGCTTGCGCGCAATCAGCTGTTCGAGCAGGCGCGAGTTGGCCACGATGTCGGGATGAGCCTCGGTATATTGCGTACGCAAGGCGTCCAGTGTCTTGTTGACCGTGGCAATGCGTTCGTCTAGCTCAGGGTTGCTGATCATTGGGGCGGCCGTCTCGCCAGGGCGGGACTCGCCCGAGATCCGGCGGCGAATGGCGTTGCGCGCCTGGATAGCCTCAGCCAGCTCCAAGCGTGCTGTATTCAAGGATTCGTTCGTAGTTACCATCCGCGATCCAAAATCGGCGCCTTCCGACGGCAGCATGCCGACGTTACGGATCTTGAACTCTTTCAGCGAATTCTCCGCCGCGGCAAGCTTTTGCTCGTAGTTGCGGATCTGGTCATCGATGAACTGAATGGCTTTTTCGGAGTCCTGCTTCTTGCCGCCAAAACTACCTTCGACGAAGATGGTCAACAGCGCCTGCACGACATCCTTGCCGAGCTTGGGGTCGGGGGCGGTATAGCTGATCGTGTAGATATCGTCGCGCTCGGTTCCTGCGATCTTAATCTGCGACATCAACTCATCGACCATTTCATCATGCTCTTTGGTCGTGGTAGCTTTCACATCCAGGTCGACCATGCGCATGACACGCTCGACGTTCGGACGGCTGATCAGGGTCCCCCGCATGAACATCACCTGCTGTTCGACATTCGGAAGCGTGGTCATGCCCGATAGCAGCGGCTTCAGGATACTCTGGGTATCGACATAGACGCGTGCCGAGGTTTCGTACTGGTTCGGCAGCTTGAGCACCACGGCCCAGCCAACGATGGCAAAGGCCCAGGTAATGAAAATTGCGTGCCAGCGGTACTTCCCAAGTGCTTTGAGGAAGGTAAGAATTGAGGCTGTGATTTCTGCCATGTTGGGATCTCGCCATAGTGACTTGCGTCAAACGCAAGCCCGTCAATCAATAAGAGTGTGAATGATCGCTTGTTGACTGAGCAATTGCAATTGCAGGTCGGAAAAATAAGCGGTTTCTGTCACAAAAATAGTGTCTGTGCAACAGCAAATCGTGGGTCGGATAACCGTACCTCAAGATTTACGTTGTTTTTATCGTTTTATTGCAGAATTGCAACAATTCTGACAATAATTTGTTTTCCAAGATCAACATGCAACGTTCATCAAAACCTCACTTCTGATCTTTTTACAACAACTCTTGCTAATAATCAAACTTGTATATTTTAATGTCTGAAAGACAAAAGAGGCCACACAATTGATTTCTGACCAAACCATCATCATGCCAGCCAGGCGGCTGAGCTGTCTGTTGTTAAGCGTGATAATTGTGCTGTGCAGCATCGTACCTGGTGCGTCGGCACAGGCCGTTCCTGGTCAAGTTCCGCAGGAACTGCCCCAGAGCTTGCCTCGCACTGTGGCGCGGATCAAGCCATCGGTGGTGGGAGTCGGTACCCAACTCAAAACGCGACAGCCCGCCGTTGTCTTCACCGGCACGGGATTCATCGTCGGGGATGGGCTGAGTGTCATCACGAATGCCCACGTTATTCCTAATCAGCTCAATACTGCAGGCTTCGAGGAAATCGGTATCGTTGTCGGCAATGGCGGGGAGGCCGTGAGTTTTCGCAGCGCGCGCGTTGTAGGGCTCGATCGTGAACATGATCTGGCCCATCTGCGCCTGAGCGGAGCACCTCTGGCGTCATTGGCGCTGGCTCCGGACGGTACAGTGGCCGAAGGACAGGCGTTGGCATTTACCGGCTATCCGCTCGGCATGCGGTTGGGCTTGCACGCCGCCACTCACCGAGCCCTGCTTGCTGCAATCGCGCCAGTCGTACGACCCTCGCTCAACTCCCGCCAGCTCGATCCGCGCGCCATCTCCCAATTGCAGCGCCGTCCATTCGACATCTATCATTTGGATGCCACGGCCTATCCCGGCAATAGCGGCAGCCCGCTGTATGACCCTGCAAGCGGTGCTGTCGTAGGCGTGATCAACATGGTGTTTCTCAAGAGTTTGAAGGAAAGTGCGGTAACAGATCCGAGCGGCATCACGTATGCCATCCCGGTACGTCATGTTCATGCGCTGTTGCAAAGATCGGAATAAGTGTATTTCAGTTGTGCGGAAGATTGCCGAAGTGCTATGGTATAAAATAGCGCTCGACAATTTTGCGAGCAAGCAGTGACCTCGGCAGAGGGCTGCCGCCAATGCCAACCAGGGGATTTTTGACGTGAGCACGAATATGATGCAAGGAATGAAGCGCGCGGCGCAGGCTGCGGCAATCGGCTGCCTTTTGGCACTCGCAGGTTGCGCCACCACCAGGCCTGTAGCGGTCGACACGCAAGTGATCAACCCGGAGTACCTGATCGGACCGGGTGATAACATCAACATCATTGTCTGGCGTAATCCGGAAGTGTCGATGTCGGTGCCTGTCCGTCCGGATGGCAAGATTACGACTCCTCTGGTCGAAGACCTGCCTGCCGCAGGCAAGACCTCGACTCAGCTGGCACGCGACATCGAAGCGGCATTGGCGAAGTTCATCCAGCAGCCTGTCGTGACGGTGGTGGTAACCAATTTTGTGGGTAATTACAATGAACAAATCCGGGTAATCGGCCAGGCTGCCAAGCCGCAAGCGCTTCCTTACCGCAAAGAAATGTCTTTGATGGATGTGCTTATTGCAGTGGGAGGCGTCACGGAATTTGCTGCAGGTAACCGTGCCAGCGTTATCCGAACTGTCGATGGCAAACAGCAGCGCCTGCCGGTTCGACTCGACGATTTGATCAAGGACGGCGATATATCGGCCAACATGGCGATGCGTCCTGGCGACATACTGGTCGTGCCTGAAAGCTTTTTCTAATTAGCTGTCGAAAATTCTTACACAGGTGGGCAAGAACTGACTAGACTGAAAAAATAAGGATGAGCCAATGGATGTAGGCCTTTGTTTTAACAGCAAGTTTCAAGATATATGCTCTGGCGGCACAATTCTTGCTTAATCGAAATGCCTGCCTAGTGTGGCATAACAACTGTGTGAGGATGCACCGTGTCGAACGACCACCAGCCAGATCCAGCAAATTCAACGCCGCCGCTTAGCCAGCACGGTGCGGCACGTCGTCGCGTTGCCAAAGCAGGTCTTGGCACCGCTGGCGTTCTGTTGAGTCTTGAAAGCCGAGCCACCATGCAACCGATGGTATGTTTTTCGCCCTCGGCAGGTTACTCGGGAAAATTGAGCAGCAATTACAACAATAATGCCGTTTGCAATGGCAAGTCGCCCGGCTACTGGAAGAACCATACTGCTTGGCCATGTCCGCGTGACCGCGAGTTTGACAGCGTCTTTGCATGTAACACCGGTAGCATGTCGACCTACGGCAGCAAGACAATGTTGCAAATCGTCGAAGGTTGCGATTTCGATAAGTACAATCTGGGCATGCATCTGGTTGCAACCTATCTGAATGTCTTATCAGGCAAAATCTCCTTCCTTTCAGTCAAGACTCTGGCCGACATGTGGGGGCAGTTGCAAAGCCGCGGCTATTACACGCCTGCTGCGAATGTCTTCTGGAGCCCCGAGCAGACCAAGCGATACCTCGAAGCGACCCACGATTGACAGGTGCACGGTGGCAGGCTCGATGTGGCGCGTGACGGCAGGCCAGAATCTCGTTTATCGCTGCTGGGACGATGAAGCCGTGTTGTATAACGACCTCTCGGGCGCCACCCACCTCCTTGGTATGGCGGCCGTGTGCATCCTGGAAGCCTTGCGCGGCGGGCCAGCAAGCATCGCTGCCTTGTCGGCCGCACTGCTGGCCGAGTTCGAGATCGAACCATCGCTCCTGAGTGAAGAGCTTGCTGGCCTGCTGGACAGCCTGGCGAAGCTTGACCTGATTGAAGCCATTGCATGCTGATCCCGCTCGTGTCCTCCCTCGCTGTGCCCGAACTGCGGCGCCGCGCCGTAGGAGCTGGCCTGATGCTGCGTACCGGGCCGTTCAGCTGCCGTATCCGCACCGACATCCCGGAATTGATCGACACCATCGCCTTGCTGTATGCGGATTACCCGCTTGCAGACGACGGCTTCGCCGACTTCGACATCACGCTGCAGCGCTCCCGCGGGCTGCGCCGCTGGTTTCGACCCCAGGTCCGCTTCGAGCAGGACGGTCTCACGCCATTCTTGCCACTGCCCTTGGCGCAGGCGCATCCGATGTTCGAATGGGTGATGAACTGGTGCGTATCCACCAAAGCACATGCTTACCTCATCATTCACGCTGCCGTGCTCGAACGCGACGGCTGTGCCGTGATCTTGCCGGCGCCACCTGGGTCCGGCAAAAGCACCCTGTGCGCAGCTTTGGCCAGCCGCGGCTGGCGCTTGCTGTCGGATGAGATGACCTTGATCCGTCCCGCCGACCTTGCCCTCGTGCCTATGCCGCGGCCGGTGAGCCTGAAGAATGCCTCGATCGGCGTCATGCGCGAGTTCGCGCCACAGGCGGTGTTTGGTCCCGCCGTGCCGGAGACGGTGAAAGGCACGATCGCCCACATGCGTCCTTCCAGCGCAAGCCTTGCCGACGCAGGCCGGATGGCGAATGCCAGCCATGTCATCTTTCCGCGCTACCAGGCTGGCGCGCCGACACGCCTCGATATCTTGACCAAGGCCCGCACCTTCATGGGCATCGCCGACAACGCTTTCAATTACCCGATCCTCGGCGCCACTGGTTTCGATACGCTCGGGCGACTGGTAGATGCATGCCAGGGATTCAGGTTTTGCTACAGCAATCTTGATGAGGCAATGGCCATGTTCGACACGCTGGCCGCTTCAGTCCCCATGCGCGAAAACATCGCGGTACGCTCTGCGGCCTTGCAGGGGGCGGCGTGACCGCTCTGCCCATTCTGCTAGCCGTTGTGCGCGATCCAGAGCACATGCGCTCATTTGTTTTGAGCGACTGGGACCTGTTGCTGCGCCAGGCCGCAAGAGCAGACATGACTGCCACCCTGCTCGGTATCTTCGAAACTGCTGGGCTGCTCAATGAAATCCCTGAGGCGCCGCGCGCGCACCTGGAATGGGTGCGCGTTGTCGCAACGCGCCATCGGCGTGCAGTGCGTTTCGAGGTAGACCAGATCGCACGCGCGCTTCGTCCGCTGGATCTGCCGTTGATCCTGCTCAAGGGAGCTGCTTATGCAATGGCCGACCTGCCGCCGGCATCCGGGCGTCTATTTTCTGATGTCGATATCCTGGTGCCCAAAAACCGCACTGGCGAAGTCGAAGCTGCCTTGATGCTGCACGGCTGGGCGAGTACCCACCAGGATGAGTACGACCAGCGCTACTACCGCGAATGGATGCATGAATTGCCCCCGATGGAGCATATCCACCGCGGCAACGCGATTGATGTCCACCATGCGATCCTTCCCGAGACAGCCAGCGTGCGTCCGGATCCTGCGCTTCTGCGCGCCGCGGCAGTGCCGATACGCGACCCAGACACGCGCGACAACGGCCAGGACGGCCAGGCGCTGTGGATGCTGGCACCCCACGATATGGTGCTGCATAGCGCCGTACACCTGTTCTCCGAGAGCGAAATGCATCATGGATTGCGTGATCTGCTCGACATCCATCGGTTGCTGACGCACTTCGGCGCCATGCAGGGCTTCTGGGAAGCCCTGCCGGCACGCGCCATCCAGTTGCAATTAGCGCGGCCGCTATTCTATGCCTTGCGCTACGCGGAGCGCCTGTTGGGCACGCCAGTGCCGGCGGCTGTGAAGAGTCAGGTCGATGCCGCTGGAAGACCACCGGCCTTGCTGCTCATCCTGATGGACAGCTTGTTCCTGCGCGCGCTCTTACCTTTGCATCCGAGCAGCGGCGACCGCCTGACGCCCATTGCGCTCGGGGTGCTTTACTTGCGTGGGAATTGGCTGCGGATGCCCCCCCTTATGCTGGCTCGGCACCTGTTCCATAAAGCCTTCATTTCCAGATCTGCAGAGGAGATGGTGGTCAACGGCCAAGCTTAGCCTTCGCAAAGGCATGACTGCCGCTTAGCGTTGAAATATGTGCATTAATTTATTATTAATTCGTGCCAGAACATGGCAGCATGAGCCTTTACCCGAATCGAGAAGGTGATCCATGACTGACCATGCAAAGCGCCTGGTGCGCCTGCGCGACGTGCAGGCCCTGCTCGCCAGCGGCAACCTGGACGACAACCTGCACAGCCATGCCGAGCTGGCCAAGCGCCTGGTCGGCGCCAGCAGCTGCTCGGTCATGCTGCTCAACAGCGAATCCCCCGACGATCTGCGCATGCGCCTGTGCGCCAGCGCCGGCGAACTGCCGCCTGCCGCGGCCGACGCGCTGGTGGCCAGCGGCGAAGGCATCTGCGGCCAGGTGCTCGCCAGCGGGCGCGCGCTGCTGGTCGAAGACATCGCCCATTCCCCCTTCGCCGAGCTGGCGCGGCGCAAGCGCGCCGCGCTGCCGGCCCTGATGTCGGCGCCGGTGCGCATCGACGGGCGCCTGGTCGGCGTGGTGAACGTCACCGGCGCGGCCTTCTGCGAAGCGGAACTGCACCTGCTCGAGGTGGTGGCGCTGTATATCGGGAAATCGGTCCAGGTGATCCAGCTGCAGCACCTGCTGGCGTCGCGCTTTGCCCAGATGGCGCTGGTGCGCGACGCCCATGAACGGGGGCCGGGCGCGGCGCAGGTGGGCGGCCCCGCGCCCGGCACCACTTACCAGAATCCGGAAGACGTCGCGCGCATCCTGGCGCGTTCCTTCTACAAGGAGATGACGCGGGCCGGCTTCGCGCCGGGCCAGATCGTCAGCGCGGCGACCGAACTGATCGGGCAGCTCAAGGGCACGCTGCAGGATGGCGCCCGCGCCGTTAGTTGAATGCGCAATGAAAAAGGCCGGATCCCTTGCGGAATCCGGCCTTTTCAGCCTTCGTGCCACAACCGGGTTGCCCCGGCCGTGTGCAGAAAATTACTTGGCAGCGCGGCGGCGGCGCAGGCCAGCCAGACCGGCGAAGCCCAGACCCAGCAGGGCCAGCGAACCTGGCTCAGGGATCTTGTTGGCGCGGATCGGATCGTTGATCAGGCCGACGAAGCAGGTGTTGGCAGCAACTTCAGCTGGCGAGCAGGTGCCCGAACCGAATTGCGAACCGTTGGTGCTCAGTGTGAACTTGCCGTCCAGGTCGTGACCGAACTGGCCGTTGGTGTCCCACTGAACCTTGGCGGTGCCGCCGACGACGTCAGCGAAGAACTGGCCTTCGCCAGCTGCTGGCAGGGTTGCCGCGGTTGCGGTCTGCACCAGGGTCGCCAGGCGCTCGTCAGCCAGTGGGTTGGTGCCGCCGGCGACGTCGATCAGCTGCTTGTCGGCGCGGAATTCAACTTCCAGGTACTTTTCCATGCCAGCGAACAGCGAGTAGCTGTCGTAGCCGGTACGGTTGGCTGGGTTGGCGTTGAAGTTCGAGGTCAGCTCGAGCAGGTTGGTGGTCGAACGGTAGATGTCCAGGTGGATCTGGCCGTCAGCTGCACCACCGGTTGCGCCGATGTTGTAGATGCTGAACTTGCCGGTGTTTGGATCTTGCACGATGTTCTGGTCGGCGATGCCGTAGATCATGTAGTACAGGTAGGTGCCATCCGACACGCCCGAGAACCAGTTCTGGCCGCCGGTGCCGATGATCTGGGTGATGTTACCCACGCCCCAGGTCGTTTCGTTGGTGCCGGCAGCGTTGTTCGACTCGGTGGTCAGGCCGGTCAGCTTGATGTTCAGGTTGCCGGTCAGTGCGTCCAGCGGGGTAGCCGATGCGGACAGTGCTGCGAAGCCGAGGGTCAGGGCGCTAATCAGTTGTTTCAGTTTCATTCTAATCTCCAGAGATTGTATTTGGTGCTGCAGGGAGCGACACAGGGTATTAAGCAATCAGCGTGCCAGCTAAGTATGCTTTTTTGCAACTGATTGATTTTACTGGGCTTATTTTTCTAGGCGGGAACTAGTCCTACAGAGTCAAACTTGCCTGCGTTTTGCTCCTGTAAAGTTCTCCGACAAGCGCTACCGCTTGCGGGGACAGAAGTTGTTGATATGTATCAAAATCCACGGTATTCCGGCAGCACAGTATTGCGGAGCTGTTGAGTAGGGCAAGTAAGGGGTGGGCTAAGCCAATATTAGAGTGGCAAGGCCTGTTGGATCAGCCTGCCACCCTGCGGCTGTAAGGAAAACCGACAGTTCAGGCGAGCCCGTCGAAAAGCTGGCTGACATGGCCAGAAAATGGCATGATGCCTAGCATGATTTGCAAGGAAACGGCGCGTGCTTCATGGGAGAGGCAGCGCGCTTTTCCCTGCACCCGTGCCAGTGCGGCGCCATTCCGATATGAGGGGTTTTATGACCAACGCTTTCGATTACGATACCTTTACCACCCGCAATAACGGCTATGTGTCCAGCGACACCCAGGCCAAGATCCGCGGCACGCGCCTGTTGATCGCCGGCTGCGGCCTGGGCGCATCGACCGCCATCTGCGCCGCCCGCATGGGCTTTACCGAATTCGTCCTGATCGACGGCGATACCGTCGATGCCCACAACCTCAACCGCCAGTTCTACGATTTCGACGACATCGGTTCGCCGAAGGTGCAGGCGCTCAAGAAACAGATCCTGCGCATCAACCCGGAAGCGAAAGTCGAAGCGGTGCAGGCCAACCTCGACGCGAGCAACGCCCAATCGCTGGTGGGCAGCGTCGACATCATCTTCGATACCATCGATTTCCTCGACCTCGAAGCCATCCTGGCCCTGCACACGAATGCGCGCGAGCAGCGCAAGGCCGTGTTTACCGCGCTGTCGATCGGTTTCGGCGCCGGCGTACTGTATTTCCCTGCCGGCACCAGCGCCTCGCTGGCCGATGTCATTGCGCACGACGTCCAGCACGCCCAGGGCGAGGGCGACGCCAGCTATGCGAACGTGTTCGGGAAAATCATGGGCCGCATCGGCGCCCACCTCGACCGCCAGGTGGTCGAGCAGGTGGCCAAGGCCTTGACGATCATGGAAGACGGCCGCCCTTGCCCGGCATCCCAGATCGCGGTGGGCAGCTTCACGGTCGCCGCGCTGGCCGTGTCGATGATGCACGACATGCTGGCAGGAATGGATATGCCGGCCTCGCCGAACATGGTGGTGCACAGCTTCCGCAACCATACGACCAAGCTGGTGAATATCGCTGCCTGAGATGAAGAGCGCCTGGCGTCGACCCGGTAATCGGAGACAGTCCAGGCGCGCTAGTTGATGTCGTTGCCCGGATTGCGGACCACGTGGACGCGGGAAGGGTGGGTGTGTTCGACCACCGGCGGTTTTTCGTTGAACCAGGCTGCCAGGGTCGGATTGCTGGCCGAGAGCTTGCGCCGCAAGTCCTGCAGGTCCAGCACGTAGGGCGTGACGGAACCGTAGTAATTCGCTTCCGGGCCAATGGCCATGAAGCGGAACCCCATCTTCTTGAGCGCGTGCGCAAGCGAACGCTCCATCGCGGCATACCAGTAGCGGATGCCGTGTTCCTGGCTGTGGCGGAACATTTCGCGGTACATCCCCAGCAGCAGCATCGGCGAAGTGCGGTCGCGCCGGTCCACGGCCGGATCGAATTCGATCGCCGGCTCGTTGCTCGGCAGGAAACCAGGAATGCCCAGCACGCTGTCGGCACGCCGGCGGCGGTGGCTTTTCTTCACCACCAGGCGCGAAATCTCGGCCGACTGCTCGCGCTCGGGCATCTCGAAATCGCTGAACACCTCGCAGTGCAACTCGAACGGGTAGGGCTTGGGCGCCACGGGCTGCACCAGCCTGACCGCGCCGACCAGCTTTTCTTCCAGCGTATAGGCTGCGAAGTGGGTGGACGCGTCGTCGTAGTCGTCGAGCTCCATGCCGTCGACGTACTGGTCGGGCTGGAGGAAGGCGCATTCCAGGCAATAGACCTGGTGGCGGAGTTTAAAAATGTCACCCGGGATGTTGCCTAGGTGGGTGCCCCGGTAAGCGCGGAAAATGTTGCTATTGACGTGATCAATCGTTTCCTGGTGCGCCCCGAACTCTACACGGGACAGGAAGGCGTCAGGATTGACGCGGGCTTTTCCGTTGTCCATCTGTTTTTATTGTCCAGTCTCGGACCCTAGTTATTTTTTCCTGAAGCGTGCCCCCAGATAATTTCCGACCACGGTCTTCACCATGATCCAGAGGGGAATCGGTTCGTCATTGAACCAAGCTGCCAGGAACTTGTTTTCTCTCTTTAAGCGCTCGTTCAGCTCGTTCAAGTCGACCATGTGCGGCGTAACGGGACCGTAGTAATCGACCTGCGGCCCAATCGGCACGAACTTGAATCCCATCTTATCCAGCGAGCGCGCCAGTGACCTTTCCATAGCGGCATACCAGTAACGAATCCCGTTCTGACGGCTATGGCGGTACATCTCACGATACATGCCGAGCAATAATAGCGGACTATTGCCGCGCTTGTCGCCGCGCACGGTTGAACTCGGTTGAATCGCCTTCGTGCTGCCTTTCTCGCGGAAGTCCTGGGAAATACCCTCCATCGAGTCGCCACGGCGGCGACGATATGTCTTACGCACAACTAAACGCGAGATTTCGGCGGCCGAATCGGGTTCTGGATAAATGAATTCTGGAAATGGAACACAATGTGACTGAAAAGGATATTGCTGTCCAGCATGTGGTTGTACCAAGCGGACGGTACCGACGATATCGTTGTTGAGCGTGTAGGCTGCGAAATGCGTCGAGCAATCGTCATATTCATCGGTTTCCATTTCCTCTTTGCAATTACTTGCTTCGAGATAATGTCGCTCAAGGCAATACACTTCATAACGCAGTTTATAAATCTCTTTCAGTACGTACGACTCCATATTCCCTTTTAATACCTTGCGGAAATTAAAGTAGGGAATAAGGATGTCTTGCTTGCCAGTAAAACGTCCGGTCAAGCGAGCAAGGAATCCAAGCGGGACTGGTTCACGCTCTTGTTGTTGGATAACGGTTGTCATAGGTGAGAAAGAGATTACAGGCAAGGATGCAGTGGGAGACTGCGGCCGCCGGAGCGGCCGCAGGGGGCTTACAGCTGGCGCAGTAATGCCTTGGTGTCGTCCAGGCTGGCAAACGGCTTGCCGCCGGCGATCGCCGTCTCGGCTTCCTTGCGTGCGCCCGCCTTGTCGCCGGCTTTTGCCAGGCCGGCGGCGAGGTGGTAGCGCAGGTCCGGCGCCTGCGGGCTGGCAGCCACGGCCTTGCGCAACAGCTCGACGCCGCGCGCGGTGTCGCCCTTCTGGACCAGGATCCAGCCATAGGTGTCGAGGATGGCCGGGTTGCTGCCGGCCAGCTTGAACGCCTTTTCGGCGGTCGGCAGCGCACGTGCATCGTTTTCCTGCTGGTAGGCCCAGGCCAGGTTGTTCAGGGCAGCCGCGTTTGACGGGTTGGTCTTGAGCGCCGCTTCCAGGCTGGCGATGGCCGGCTTGAACTGGCGCTTGGCCAGGTAGCCGTCAGCCACCACCATCGCGACCAGCTCGTCCTTCGGGTTGGCCGCATGAAATTTCACCATGCGCGCTTCGGCTTCGGCGCCCTTGCCGCTCTGCGCCAGCGCCTGGGTGGCCTTCATCAGCACCTGGGGCGAATTCGACAGCGCAAACGCCTTGTCATAGGCCTGGGCCGCGGCCGCGGCTTGCTTTTGCGTCATCAGGAGGTCGCCTTCGAGGACATAGCCGGGCACCGCTTTCGGGTTGTCCTTCTGCATCTGGCGGGCGACGGCCAGCGCTTCCTGGGGCTTGTTGTTGCGCATGGCCAGTTCGATCTGGGCGATGCGTGCCTGGTCGAATTTCGGGTCGAGGGCCAGCGCACGCTTCAGGCTATCTTCCGCCGCGGTGTTGTTCTTCATCAGCATGTGGACCGCCGCCAGGCGCACCTGGGCCTGGGCCGATTTCGGCACGGCCTTGGCCAGCTTGTCGTAGGAATCGAGGGCGCCGGCATTGTCCTTGGTGGCGATCTGGGCCTGGCCCATCAGGTCCAGCACTTCCGGTTCGGTCGGGTGCAGGGCCAGCGTCTTGCGCGCCAGCGCCAGCGCCTTTTCCGGCTGCTTGATGCGCAGGTAATGCGAACCCAGCGCCAGCGCCGGACGCACCGCTTCCGAATTCTCGCTCTGGGCTTTTTCCAGCCAGCTCGTCGTGCCCGCCACATTGTTCTGCGACTGCTCGATCAGCGCCAGCGCCGTCATCGCTTCGATGTTCTTCTTGTCTTTCGCCAGCACGGCCTCGAAACGCTTCCTGGCGCCGGCAACGTTCTTCTCGTTCATGTCCAGCTGGGCCAGGTTCGACACGGCCTGGAACATGGTCGGCTCGAGCGCGACGGCTTTCTCGAAGCTGGCGCGGGCGTTCTTGACGTCGCCCTTGGCCATGTAGACCTTGCCTTTGACGTTCTGGACCGCAGCGCTGTTGGGCTGGGTCTTTTCCAGGGCCGCCACGGCCGCCAGGGCCTTGTCGTACTGGCCGCGGCCGAGCTCGACCTGCACCAGGGCGAATCCGGCGTCCAGCGATTTCGGATCGAGGGCGGTGGCCTTTTCCAGCTGGACCACGGCATTGCCGACATCGCCCTGGCCCAGCTTCGACAGGCCCAGCGAGGTGTGGATGCTGGCGGCCGACGGCGCCAGGGTGCTGGCCTGCTCGAGATAGGACGAGGCCTTGGCGAAATCGCGCGCCTGCAGGTAGGATTGGCCGGTCAGGGCCAGCAGCTGCGGATCGGTGGAGCCGGACTTCAGGGCCGGGGCCAGCACGGCAGCGGCTTCGGCCGGCTGGTTGGTCTTCAGCAGGACCTGGGCCAGCAGCTTGCGTGCGTAGACATTGTTTTCGTTATTGGCCAGATAGCCACGCAGATACTGCTCGGATTGCTGGTAGGCGCCCAGATTGAGCTCGACGGCGCCCGACAGCAGCAGGCTCGGCATGTGGTTCGGCGCCACACGCAGGATCTTTTGCAGCGATTCTTTCGCTTCCGCGTTCTTGCCGCCGGTGAAGGCCAGCAGGGCCTGCACATAGGTCGTGTTCAGGTCGCCCGCGCTGTGCTTGAGCGCGGCGTCGACGTCGGCCTTGGCGGCCACGAGGTCGTTGCTGCCGATGTGCACATAGGCTTTTTCGATATTGGCGCTGCGGTGGGCCGGATTGATCGCCAGCGCCTTGTCGTAGGCGGCCAGCGCTTCCTTGGTCTTGCCCTGGCTGCGCAGCAGGCTGCCCATCAGCATCCAGGTTTCCGCATTCTTCGGGTCGCGCGTGGTGGCGTCCTGGGTGAAGCGCTCGGCGCTGGCCAGGTCGTTGGCGGCAGCGGCGTGGCGCGCCATGCCGATCAGGGCGTCGCCGGAATTCGGATTGAGCGCCAGCGCCGCATCGTAGGATGCGCGTGCCTTGGCTGCATCGCCCAGCGCCAGGAAGGCGTCGCCGCGGCGTGCCAGCAGCGGCGCCGAGGCATTGGCCTTTTCTTCGGTGATTTCGTCCAGCAGCGGCTGGAACTGGCCTTGCATCAGCAGGCTCTGCGCCAGCAGCGGCAGCGTCTTGTCGGCTGCGACGCCCAGGCTGGCGGCCTTGCGCAATTCCTTGTCGGCCGAGGCCGGATCGCCAAGCTCGAAATGCAGGGTGCCCAAGCGCAGGCGCGCTTCGGCGTTTTCCGGATTTTGCGCGACAGCGTTCTTGAGCTGGATCAGCGCCGCCTTGCGGTCGCCCTTGGTTTCATATTGCTGTGCTTCGGCCAGCAATTCTTCCGCAGTCTGGGTGCGGTTGCAACCTGCCATGCCCGCGCCCAGCAGGATAGCGCCAGAGACCACGGCAACGGCAAGTTGTTTTTTGGTGAGATTACCCGGCATTGTCTTTCCCTTTGATGAAGGCACTTGCGAATTTCGTGTGTTGGGTGCAAGCGAAGTTTCCCGACTGTTAATAATACCTCACGGAATGCGTCGCAAGCGCCCCCAGCTCATCCGTTATCGCAAATAGCTTTCTGCTGTTGCTATTGTGCGAGATGAGTGAAGGCTAGTGTTGATTTGCAGAAAGATGACAGGCGATCGCAGCAGTTAATCAGCCAGTCCGTGTTCAGGATTTGCGCAGGCGCCCGAGCAGGGCTTCGACGTCCTCGCCCACCGGCAGCCCATGGCGGCGCAGCAGCTGGACGTGCAGCACGAGGTTCTCCAGCACCAGCTTGGCCGACACCGCCAGCAGCGTCATCAAGCGGTCTTCGGTGCTGAAATTTTCCATCGCGGCCGCCATTTCGCACAGGTGGGTCGCCACCAGCGAGCGCAGCTCGTCCTCGGGGAAGGGCAGGTCGGCGAAATCGATCGGGTCTTCCTGTTCGACTTCGTGCATCAGGGCGGCAAGCTGCTCGGGCTGGATCGGCATGGTGAACTCCGCTGGACAAGGAAAGTCCATTCTAGGCCAGCACCATGGCTCCCGGCGAGCGGATTGAACAGGCGCGGCGCCGGCTCGAAGGTCACAAAAAAAGGCCGGCCCGATGAAGGCGCCAGCCTTGTTGCATCCGTGCCGGGATCGCCGGCACGCGTGCATGCTTACATATTGCGGCGGTACTGCCCGCCCACCTCGAACAGCGCGGTCGTGATCTGGCCCAGCGAGCAGACGCGTACCGCATCCATCAACTTGGCGAACACGTTCTCGTTGTCGATCGCCGCCTGCTGCAGCGCGGCCAGGGCGGCCGGCGCCGCGGCGGCGTTGCGGCTGTGGAACTCGTCCAGGCGGGTCAGCTGCGACTGCTTTTCGTCGTCGGTCGAACGCGCCAGCTCGATGATGGCAGGCGCGCCCGTGCTGTTCGGGTTGCGGAAGGTATTCACACCGATGATCGGCAGGGTGCCGTCGTGCTTCTGGTGCTCGTACAGCATCGACTCTTCCTGGATCTTGCCGCGCTGGTAGCCGGTTTCCATCGCGCCCAGCACGCCGCCACGTTCGGCGATGCGCTCGAACTCCTGCATCACCTGCTCTTCGACCAGGTCGGTCAGCTCGTCCATGATGAACGAGCCCTGGTTCGGGTTCTCGTTCTTGGCCAGGCCCCATTCGCGGTTGATGATCAGCTGGATCGCCAGCGCGCGGCGGACGGATTCGTCGGTCGGCGTGGTGATCGCTTCGTCGTAGGCGTTGGTGTGCAGCGAGTTGCAGTTGTCGTAGATCGCGATCAGGGCCTGGAGCGTGGTGCGGATGTCGTTGAAGTCGATTTCCTGCGCGTGCAGCGAGCGGCCCGAAGTCTGGATGTGGTACTTGAGCTTTTGCGAGCGCTCGTTGGCGCCGTACTTGTCGCGCATCGCCACGGCCCAGATGCGGCGCGCCACGCGGCCCAGCACCGTGTATTCCGGGTCCATGCCGTTCGAGAAGAAGAACGACAGGTTCGGTGCGAAATCGTCGATGTGCATGCCGCGCGCCAGGTAGGCCTCGACAAAAGTAAAACCGTTCGACAGCGTGAAGGCCAGCTGGGAGATCGGGTTCGCGCCGGCTTCGGCGATGTGGTAGCCCGAGATCGACACCGAGTAGAAGTTGCGCACCTGGTGGTGCACGAAATACTCCTGGATGTCACCCATGACCTTCAGCGAGAACTCGGTCGAGAAGATGCAGGTGTTCTGGCCCTGGTCTTCCTTCAGGATGTCGGCCTGCACGGTGCCGCGCACGTTCATCAGGACCCAGTCGCGGATCTTTTGCGCTTCGTCGTCGGTCGGCTGGCGGCCGTTGTCCGCCACGAACTTGTCGATCTGCTGGTCGATGGCGGTGTTCATGAACATCGCCAGGATGGTCGGGGCCGGCCCGTTGATCGTCATCGACACCGAGGTCGATGGGCTGCACAAATCGAAGCCGTCGTACAGCACCTTCATGTCGTCCAGGGTCGCGATCGACACGCCCGAGTTGCCGACCTTGCCGTAGATGTCGGGACGAATCGCCGGGTCGGCGCCGTACAGGGTCACCGAATCAAAAGCGGTCGACAGGCGCTTGGCGTCCATGCCGGTGGACACCAGCTTGAAGCGGCGGTTGGTGCGGAAGGCGTCGCCTTCGCCGGCGAACATGCGGGTCGGGTCTTCGCCTTCGCGCTTGAAGGCGAACACGCCGGCCGTGTAGGGGAACGAGCCCGGCACGTTTTCCAGCATCAGGAAGCGCAGCACTTCGCCGTGGTCTTCGAAGCGCGGCAGCGCCACCTTGCGGATCGGGTTGCCCGACAGGGTCTTCGAGACCAGGCGGGTGCGGATTTCCTTGTCGCGGATTTTCACGACGTAGTCGTCGCCGGCATAGGCGGCCTGCATGTCGGGCCACATGGCCAGCAGCTTTTTCGCGCCGCCTTCCATGGCGTTGTCCCGCTCTTGAATCAGGTCGTCCAATACGACGTCGCGGTTGGCCGCGGCCAGCATGCGCTTGGTCTCAACCAGCTGCTGGCGCTCGCGCGCCAGCGAGACCTGCTTCTTGACGTTGCGGTGGTAGCCGCGCACGGTGTCGGCGATCTCGGCGAGGTAGCGCGCGCGGGCTGGCGGCACGATCACGTTCTTGCCGCTCGAGTATTTCGAGGTCGGCGCGGCCAGGCGGCTGGCCTCGACCTGCAGGCCCAGTTCCGCCAGCCTGGGCAGCAGGCCGTGATACAGCGCCGTGACGCCGTCGTCGTTGAAGCGCGACGCCTGGGTGCCGTAGACCGGCATCTCGTCGGGGCTCTTGCTCCACTGTTCGCGGTTGCGCTGGTATTGCTTGGCGACGTCGCGCAGCGCATCCTGGGCGCCCTTGCGGTCGAACTTGTTGATCGCGATGAAGTCGGCGAAATCGAGCATGTCGATTTTTTCCAGCTGCGAGGCCGCGCCGAATTCGGGCGTCATCACATACATCGAGGTGTCGACGTGCGGCACGATGGCCGCGTCGCCCTGGCCGATGCCGGAGGTCTCGACGATCACCAGGTCGAAACCGGCCACCTTGCAGGCGGCGATCACGTCCGGCAGCGCCTGCGAAATCTCGGAGCCCGCTTCGCGCGTGGCGAGCGAGCGCATGAAGACACGGGTCTCCCCGTTCCAGGGATTGATCGCATTCATGCGGATGCGGTCGCCAAGCAGGGCGCCACCCGATTTGCGGCGCGACGGGTCGATCGAGATGACGGCGATGTTCAGGCGGTCGCCCTGGTCCAGGCGAATGCGGCGAATCAGTTCATCGGTCAGCGAGGACTTGCCGGCGCCGCCGGTGCCGGTGATGCCGAGGGTCGGCACCTTGAGCGTTTCTGCGGTATCGACGACCTGCTTGCGCAGCTCGGGATCGACCATGCCGCTTTCCAGCGCGGTGATCAGCTGGGCCAGCGGGCGATGGCGCTGGCCGATCTCGCCTTGGCGCAGGGCGTCGATGCTGGTCGGCGCGTAGGACGACAAATCGACGTCGCAGGTTTCCAGCATCGAGCGGATCATGCCCACCAGGCCCATGCGCTGGCCGTCTTCCGGGCTGAAGATGCGGGTGACGCCATAGGCGTGCAGTTCGTCGATCTCGCTCGGCACGATCACGCCGCCGCCGCCGCCGAACACCTTGATGTGGGCGCCGCCGCGCTGGCGCAGCAGGTCGATCATGTACTTGAAGTATTCGACGTGGCCACCCTGGTAGCTCGAGATGGCGATGCCCTGCACGTCTTCGTTCAGGGCCGCGGTGACGACTTCGTCGACCGAGCGGTTGTGGCCGAGGTGGATCACTTCGGCGCCGTTCGACTGCAGGATGCGGCGCATGATGTTGATCGAGGCGTCATGGCCGTCGAACAGGGACGCAGCGGTGACGAAGCGCACCTTGTTGGCCAGCTTCGGCTGCTCCGGCAGGTCGAGTTTGGCGGCGGGAGTGATGTCGTTCATGGGGATGTGGTCCTTGGGTATCGGGAGGACAGGGAATCTTGGTACGGTATATGACGTTAACGTTAACGTCAAGCCGGGCACGAGGGAGGAAGGGTGGACGATGGCCACCCTTCCGGAAGGATTACGCGGCGCGTTTCTTGATGTTGCCCGAGAGCAGCTCAGCCTTGCGTGCACGGAACTCGGCCACGGCCTTTTCCTTCACGTGGCCGAAGCCGCGGATCTGTTCCGGCAGCGAGGCCAGTTCGACCGCATCGGCATGCGTGCCAGCGTTCAGGCCGGCCAACAAACCTTCCACCATTTCTCGGTATTCGACAACCAAGGCGCGTTCCATCTTGCGCTCTTCGGTGTAGCCGAAGATGTCGAAGGCGCCGCCGCGCAGGCCCTTGAGTTTGGCCAGCAGCTTGAAGGCGCCGAACATCCACGCGCCATACTGCGCCTTGACCATGCGGCCCTTGGCATCCTTTTTCGCGAACAGCGGCGGGGCCAGGTTGAACTTGAAGGAGAAGTCACCCTCGAACTGGCTCTTGACCTGTTCCAGGAAGGCGCCGTCGGTGTACAGGCGCGCCACTTCGTATTCGTCCTTGTAGGCCATCAGCTTGAAGTAGTACTTGGCCACGGCCAGCGAGAGCTTGTTGCCCAGGCCCTGGGTGGTCTCGGCTGCACGGACGCGCGCCACCAGGTCTTCGTATACGCCCGCATAGGCGCGGTCCTGGTAGCTTGTCAGGAAGTCGACGCGTTTCTTGATGGTGGTCTCGAGGCTTTGCGGCATCTGCACCACGATCGCCTGGGTTGGCGTGGCCTGCTTCTCGACGCGCTTGAAGTCCACGGCGGCGCGGCGCCCCCACAGGAAGCTCATCTTGTTCGAAGCGACCGCCACCCCATTGAGTTCGATCGCGCGCAGCAGGGCGGCCTCACTCAAGGGGATGCGGCCTTTCTGCCAGGCGTAACCCATCAGGAACAGGTTGGTGGCGATCGAGTCTCCCATCAGGGCGGTCGCAATGCGGGTCGCGTCCACGAAGTCCACGCCATCTGCGCCGCCGACGGCTTCCAGGATCAGGGAGCGCACGTCCGCGGCCGGGAACTCCCAGTCGGCGTTCTGCGCGAAGGTGCCGGTCGGCTGCTCGTGCAGGTTGACGATGGCCAGCGTGCGGCCCGGGCGCATTTTGGATACCGCGTCAAGCGCGCCGGTGGTCAGCATATCGCAGCCGAGGATCAGGTCCGCTTCGCCGGTGGCGATGCGCTGGGCGCGCAGGCGCTCCGGCGTCACGGCGATCTTCACGTGCGAGGTCACCGAACCGTTTTTCTGGCTCATGCCGGTCATGTCCAGCACCGAGGCGCCCTTGCCCTCGAGGTGGGCGGCCATGCCCATCAGCGCCCCGACCGTGATGACGCCGGTGCCGCCGATGCCGTTGATCAGGATGTTGTAGGGGTGCTCGATGCTCGGCAGCGCCGGCATGGGCAGTTGGCCCCAGCCATCATCCGCGCCTTGTCTGGATACGCCGGCCTTGCTCTTCTTGAGCGTGCCGCCTTCGACGGTGACGAAGCTCGGACAGAAACCCTTGGCGCAGGAATAGTCCTTGTTGCAGGACGACTGGTCGATGGCGCGCTTGCGGCCGAATTCCGTCTCTTTCGGCAGGATCGAGACGCAGTTCGACTGGATGCCGCAGTCGCCGCAGCCTTCGCAGACGGCTTCGTTGATCACCATGCGCTGGTTCGGGTCGGCGAACTCGCCCTTCTTGCGGCGGCGGCGTTTCTCGGCGGCGCAGGTCTGGTCGTAGATGATGACGGTCACGCCCGGCAGTTCGCGCAGCTCGCGCTGGATGTTGTCCATCTCCTTGCGGTCGTGCAGGGTCACCAGCGCCGGCAGGTTGGAGCGGTCGGCATAGCGCGACAGGTCTTCGGTCACCAGCGCGATGCGCTTGACGCCTTCGGCCGCCATCTGCTGGGCGATCATCGGCACCGAGGTCTGGCCGTCGACCGGCTGGCCGCCGGTCATCGCCACCGCGTCGTTGTACAGGATCTTGTAGGTGATGTTGACCTTCGCAGCCACGGCCGCGCGGATGGCGAGATAGCCCGAATGGAAATAGGTGCCGTCGCCCAGGTTCTGGAACACGTGCGGCACTTTCGAGAACGCGGCCTGGCCGATCCACGGCGTGCCTTCGCCGCCCATGTGGGTGGTCAGCTTGTTCATCTCGGGGTAGATCGAGGTGGCCATCACGTGGCAGCCGATGCCGGCCAGCGCGAAGGAACCGTCCGGCACCTTGGTCGAGGTATTGTGCGGGCAGCCGGAGCAGTAGAAGGCCGGGCGGAAGGGCGTGGTGATCGCCTTGGCAAGCACGGCGTCCTTCGCGTCGAGGAAGGCCAGGCGCGCCTTGATCAAGTCGCGCGTGGTGTCTTCCAGGTTCAGGCGCGCGATGCGGCCGGCAATCACGCGCGCGACTTGCGCGACCGAGAAGTCGGCTTTCGGCGGCAGCAGCCAGTCGCCGCGCGGGGCGACCCATTCGCCCTTGTCGTCGAACTTGCCGACCACGTGCGGGCGCACGTCGTCGCGCCAGTTATACAGCTGCTCTTTCAACTGGTATTCGACGACCTGGCGCTTTTCCTCGACCACCAGGATTTCGTCCAGGCCTTGCGCGAATTCACGCACGCCGTCCGGCTCCAGCGGCCAGATCATCGCGACCTTGTACAGGCGCAGGCCGACTTTCGCGGCCATCTCCTCGTTGATGCCCAGTTCTTCCAGCGCTTCCAGCACGTCCAGGTAGGATTTGCCGGAGGCGATGATGCCCAGCTTGGCGTCCGGGCTGTCGATGGTGACGCGATTGAGCTTGTTTTCGCGCGCGTAGGCCAGCGCCGCATAGATCTTGTAGTCCTGCATCAGCGCTTCCTGGGCGCGTGCCTGCTGGCCCAGCGGGACCGAAGACAGTTTCGTATTCAGGCCGCCTTCCGGCACCGCGAAGTCCTGCGGCAGCTTGACCTCGACGCGGAACGGGTTGGCGTCGACCGAGCTGCTCGATTCGACCGTGTCGGCCAGCGCCTTGAATGCCACCGCGCAACCCGAGAAGCGCGACATCGCCCAGCCGTGCACGCCCAGGTCCAGGTATTCCTGCACGTTGCAGGGATACAGCACCGGAATCATGCAGGCCGAGAAGATGTGGTCCGACTGGTGCGGCAGGGTCGAGGAATAGGCGCCGTGGTCGTCGCCGGCCACCAGCAGCACGCCGCCGTGTTTCGCGGTGCCGGCATGGTTCATGTGCTTGAAGACGTCGCCGCAGCGGTCCACGCCCGGGCCTTTGCCGTACCACATGGCGAATACGCCATCGTACTTGGCCGGGCCGATCAGGTCCACGGTCTGGGTGCCCCAGACGGCGGTCGCGGCCAGGTCTTCGTTCACGCCCGGGACGAACTGGATGCGGTTCGCTTCCAGGTGGCCCTTGGCCTTCCACAGTGTCTCGTCCAGGCCGCCCAGGGGCGAGCCGCGGTAGCCGGATACGAAGCCCGCGGTATCGAGGCCGGCGGCGGCGTCGCGCTCGCGCTGGATCATCGGCAGGCGCACCAGGGCCTGGATACCGGACAGGAAGATGTTGCCGGTCCTGGCGGTGTACTTGTCTTCCAGGGTAACGGTGGTGAGGCGGGACGAAGTGTCCGGCGCCACGGCCTGTGGCGTGACGGTATCTGGCATGCGGGTCTCCATTGTGTGGTTCGGTGCTGTGCTGCCTCTTGCCGGGTAGGCGAGGGCGCTTTTTGACCGCGTGGAGTGTAGGGACTCAGGCCAGCCAGGGCCAATAGGGATTGCGGATGGGGGTATAAGAAATAATGATGACCGTTATACGATCAGCCGTGCACCCGGCCATGCGCCGCGCGCGCACAGGTCTTCGGTCACGTCGCGCACCAGCTTCGCGATCGCCGCCGCCGCATTCGTGAGCGGGATATTGCGCGAGGCGGACAGGCTCACCTGGCGCGTCAAGGCCGGGTCCTGCACGGGCCAGGCCCGGATCGCGCCGCGTTCGATATCGGCCAGTAGGGGCGCAACCGGCAGCAGGGTCGCGCCCAGGTCGGCCAGCAGGGCCGAGCGCAGGATGGCGAGCGAGTTGATCTCGAGGATGGGGCCGGGCGCCAGGCCCGCTTTCGACGCCACCTGCTCGACCAGCGGGCGCACGCCATGTTGGCGCGCCGGCAGGATCAGGGTGCTGGCCAGGGCCTCGGCCAGGGTCAGGCTGGCGGCGGCGGGCGCCAGCGCGGAGCCGGCGCGGCAGATGAACATCAGGTCTTCCTCGACCAGCGGCGTATTGGTGAAGTGCCCGGCCGGGACTTCATCGAACAGCACCGCCAGGTTCAGACGGCCCGACTTGAGCTGCTCGGTGAGGCTGCCCGAGATCTCTTCGGTGAGCTGCAGGGTGATTTCGGGGTAGCGCGCGCGTGCGCTGCTCAGGATCGGCAGCGCCAGCGCGCCCGAGATACTGTGGGGCAGGCCGAGCGTCACGCTGCCCGAGGGGCGCGTGGTGGATTGCACCACCGCCGAGCGGGCATCGGCCACCTGCTTCAGGATCGCCTGCGCATGCTCGTAGAAGATCTTGCCGGCGTCGGTGCTGAGCACGCCGTGGGCCGAGCGGTGCAGCAGTTGGGCGCCCAGTTCTTCCTCGAGCTGGCGCAACTGCTGGGTCAGCGCCGGCTGCGCCACGTGCAGGACCAGCGCAGCGCGCGAGAGCGAGCCGTGGTCGACGATGGCGACGAAATAGCGGAGTTGGCGCAGTTCCATGCAATAGACTGTGTCTTAAAGGAAACAATTGATGAACATTGGTAACAGTCTTGCTATACTGCATCTTGGCCGACGTGCGCCGACATTATTACAGAGCAGAGACAAACCATGTTAAAGAAGGTGGATGCATCGCAGCTGAAGGTCGGGATGTTCATCCACGATCTCGATTGCGGCTGGATGGATCATCCGTTCGTGCGCGCGCGCTTCGTGCTGACGACCGAGGACGAGATCTACAAGATCCGCAACGCCAAGATCCGCGGCGTGGTCATCGACTGCAGCAAGGGCCTGGACATCGACAATGCGCCGACCCTGGCCGAGGCCGAAGCCGAGACCGAAGCGGAAGTGACCGCGATCGCGACCAAGCCGCTGATCGTCACCCGCGTCTCGCTGGGTGAGGAACTGCAGCGCGCTGCCCAGATCCGCAAGCAGGCAGCCGGTATGGTGCGCACCGTAATGGCCGACGCCCGCCTGGGCAAGGCGGTCGAGATGGACAAGGTAGCGCCGGTGGTCGAGAGCATCACCGAATCGATCCTGCGCAATTCCGGCGCGCTGCTCGGGCTCCTGCGCATCAAGAACAAGGACGACTACACCTTCCTGCATTCGGTGAGCGTGTGCGCGCTGCTGGTGGCTTTCTGCCGCTCGCGCAACATGGACGCCGAGACGATCTACCAGGCCGGCCTGGGCGGCCTGCTGCACGATACCGGCAAGGCGCTGGTGCCGGACAGTATCCTGAACAAGGCAGGGCGCCTGACCGACGAGGAATTCGACATCATCAAGCGCCACCCGCGCGACGGCTACGACATCCTGGTCAAGTCGCCGGAGATCGGCCAGATCCCGCTCGACATCACGCTGCACCACCACGAGCGGCGCGACGGCAGCGGTTATCCGGACAAGCAGGGCGAAGGCAGCATCAGCGAGCTGGCGCAGATGGCCGCGATCGTCGACGTCTACGATGCCATTACCTCCGACCGCTGCTACCACAAGGGCATGCCGGCGGCCGAAGCACTACGCAAGATCTACGAGTGGAGCAAGTTCCACTTCAATCCGACGCTGGCCCAGGAGTTCATGCGCTGCGTGGGCATCTACCCGGTCGGCACCCTGGTGCTGCTGGAATCGGGCCGCCTGGGGGTGGTGATCGAGCCGCACGAAACGAGCCTGCTCACGCCAAAGGTGAACGTCTTCTTCAGCACCAAGACCCCGGGCTATATCAAGCCGCAGACCGTCGATCTGTCCAAGGCGCTGGGCTTCGGCGGCGGCGACAAGATCGTGCGCCACGAGTCGGCCGAGAAGTGGAACGTCAACCCGCTGCAGTTCATGAACATCGCTTGAGGCGCCAGGTGCGCCAGGCCCCGGGGATGCGACAATGGCATCCCCGGGGCTTTTTTTTTACCATCTGGTAAAGGATGTGCGATGCACGTACCCATCGAATTCTGGTTCGAGTTCGGCAGCAACTACAGCTATCTCTCCCTGATGCGTATCGAGGCGCTGGCCGCACGCGCCGGCGTACCGCTACAGTGGAAGCCCTTCCTGCTCGGCCCCATCCTCCGCGAACTCGGCTACCAAAGCTCGCCCTTCAACGAGCACAAGGAAAAGGGCGATTACGTGTGGCGCGACACGGCGCGGCGCGCCGCGAAGTACGCGCTGCCGTTCACGCGGCCGACGGTATTCCCGCGCCCGGCGCTGCTGCCGATGCGCGTGGCGCTGCTGGGTGCGGACCAGGCATGGATGGGTGAATTCTGCCGCCGCATCATGCTGCAGAACTGGTCGCAGGATGCCGAGATCGACAGGGTCGAGGTGGTATTGGCGGCGCTTGCGGAGCTGGTCGCGGATCCAGCGGCCCTCGTGGCGGGGGCGGGCGACGACGCGGTCAAGGCAGCGCTGCGCGCCCAGACCGCGGCCGCGCGTGCACTCGGCATTTTCGGCGCGCCGACCTTCATCGTGGATGGCGAGATGTTCTGGGGCGACGACCGCCTGGAAGACGCGCTGGACTGGGCGCAGGCGCGCGCTTGAGGCAGCGTCAGAAGAATTCGGCGGTGTCGTTGGTGGCGATGGTCTGCAGCAGGCCGCTGGCCACCAGCTCTTCGTAGTAGCAGGCGCGGTTGCGCCCATTGGCCTTGGCGAAATACAGCGCCTGGTCGGCGTGGCCGAGCGTGACCACCGGCGAATCGGCGGCGCGGATGCTGGTGAAGCCGACGCTGACCGTCACTCGTCCCACCTGCGGGAAGTCATGCGTCTCGACGTCGAGGCGGAAGCGGTCGATGATCTTGCGCGCATTGTCCAGCGTCGTGGAACGCAGCAGCACCACGAACTCCTCGCCACCGAAGCGGAATACCCGGTCCTGCGCGCGGAACGAGGATTGCAGCAGGTTGGCCACCAGGATCAGCACTTCGTCGCCGTACAAATGGCCGAAGCGGTCGTTCACGCTCTTGAAATGGTCGACGTCGACCACGGCCAGCCACTGCTTTTCCTCGGCCACGTGGTGGCGCCGTTCGGGCAAGCCCGGCACCACGGGTTCGGCATCGGGCGAGTGCAGCATGCGGGCCAGCTGGTCGTCGAAGGTCTTGCGGTTGAGCAGGCCGGTGAGCGAGTCGCGCTCGCTGTAGTCGAGCAAATTCTGGAAGTTGCGGTAGACGCTGACGATCCCGCTGATCATGTGGACCGTGTCGCTCGTGAACTCGCCCCGGTGCGTGATCTCGAGGCAGGCCGCGGCCTTGTCGCCGAACCAGATCGGCAGCCACAGCACGCGCAGGCCGGCGGGGTTGACACCTTCCGCACGCGAATCGTGATGATCGAGGCAGTGCGCCAGTTCGGGGAAGGCGAGGATCGGCTCGCCCGGGCTGCCGTCCTGCGCTTCTTCGGGGCAGGCGACGCCGCCGGCGCGGATGCAGGCGCGCGCCCGCACGAAGCGGTTCCCGCAGACCGCGGAAATCGCCAGCACCCGGGTTTGCAGCGCGCCCGACAATTCCTGGACAGCCGAAATCACCGAGATGTCGAGCATCGTGTGATCGCGGTGGCCAGTCATGTCCACCATGTGTCTCAGCAGGGAATCCATGTCGTTCACAGCACCAAAGTCACGCATAAGCACAGCTAGTCGATACCACGGGAAAGTGCCGCTTTTTTAAGCGCACAAGGGAGACAGCATATAACCTTTTTGTATTAGAGGCAACTATTCTTGACAATATTTGTCGGGCCGTCCGGGCAGCCCTTTGAAGAGCCCCACGGCGCTTGTCCGAGCACAAAAGCTGCAGTGCAAAACCATTTCCACATGGAAAACTTGCCCAACATCAACTTGCTACATGGAACTATTCGGTACAGTGAACTCACTGACAGACGCAACAGGAAACAGCAACAAGGACGGGGCCCCGTCTGCTGTCAGTAGTCCCTTTAACTACACAAGGAGTTGTCATGAGCACCATTACCTCCGCCATCAAAACTTTTATCGCCGATGAAAACGGTGTGACTGCCATCGAATATGGCCTGATCGCTGCGCTGGTCGGCGTTGCGATGGCGACGGTGGCCGGCCAGGTCGGCGGCAAAATCAAGCTCGCTTTCGAGACCATCCGAGACGCGTTCAGCACCCTGCCAGCCGCCCCCGCCGCCCCAGCTGCGGGCGCCTGATGGCTGACGCCCCCAGGCGCCTTGCGGCCCCTGGGGGCTTTTTTTTTCTGGAGCGGATCATGGTTGTGACCCTTTACCTCGACACCGTGCTGCTGCTGCTGGTCAGCGCCGCTGCAATCAACGATCTCGCCAGCCGCCGCATCCCGAATCTCCTGCTCTTGTGCGGCCTCGCGGCGGCACTGGTGCTGCATGCGCTGTCGCCGGATCCCGGCAAGGCATTGCTGTCCGCCCTTGGCGGCATGGTGACCGGCTTTCTGATGTTCATCCCCTTTTACCTGGTCCGCGGCATGGCTGCCGGGGACGTCAAGATGATGGCCACCATCGGGGCCTTCACCGGCCCCCTCGTGGGCCTCCAGATCGCCATCTTCGCCTGGTGCGCCGGCGGCATCATGGCGATCGGCATCATCATCCTCCGCGGCCGGCTGCGGCTGGCGCTGGGCAACCTGTGGGGAATCCTGCGGCCCGTGATGCTGCGGCTCCCGGCGACACCCGGCGCCGTGCGGGAAAGCGCCGGCACGATGCCCTACGGGGTGGCGATCGCGGCCGGCACGATCTACGTCCTGGTAGGCAATTACGCTTGATTTTGATGCTGAGTTCGCTTCCTTGCCGGAGGTCAAACGGGGGGAGGTAGCGATGGCTAGAATCAATTTAACAAATGTAAGAAATATCCGCACCGAGCAGGAGGTTTCCCCATGGAAGTATTAACAGCGACGACGACCGAGGGCCTCGACGCACGACCGGCGATCCTGCCGGACGGTGCTTGCGAGGCCGAGCTTGTGCCTGTCCTGCCGCGCCAGCCGCGCACGGTGCGCGATACCGGCCTGGAGCCGCGCTTCCTGACCGCGCTGGTCGTCAAGACCATGCATGCGGGCGGCAAGACGGCCCTGTCGATGCTCACTGGCCGCCTGCGGCTCTCGATCGGCGTGGCGCGCGAAGTGCTGCAGGCACTGGTGGCCGAACAGCAGGTCGAGGTGGCCTGGTGCGGCGATTCCGACATCGACGTGCATTACCAGCTGACCGCCTTCGGCCAGCGCGCCGCCACCGACTACCTGGTTGAGTCGCGCTATGTCGGTCCGGCCCCGGTCACGCTCGATGCCTACCGCATCATGGTTGCGCAGCAATCGCTGAGCCAGCCCGATGCCCAGCGCGTCACACCCGCGGCCCTGGCTGCGGCGCTGGCGGAAGACGGCATCGAACCGGCGGTGCGCGACCTGATCGGCGCGGCTTTGCATTCGAACCGCCCGCTGATGCTGTATGGCCCGTCCGGCAGCGGCAAGACGACGCTGGCGCGCAAGCTGGCGCGGCTGCGCCAGGACCCGATCGCGGTGCCCTACGCGGTGATGGTGAACCACGAGATCATGCAGGTGTACGACCCCAGCCTGCATCCGGCACCCCTGCTGCCGCGGGCTTTGGAAGAGCGCCGCAGCTGCGACGCGCGCTGGGCCCTGTGCCAGCGGCCGCTGGTGCACGCGGGCGCCGAGCTGGCGCGCGACATGCTGGAGCTGCGCATCGATGCCGCCAGCGGCGTGCTGCGCGCGCCGCCGCACCTGCTGGCCAACAATGGCTTGCTGGTGCTCGACGACGTCGGCCGCCAGCGCGTGCCGGCCGGCGAAGTGCTGCACCGCTGGCTCGGCGCCCTCGAATGCGGTGTCGACCACGTCGCGGTGCCGGGTGGGGCCACCCATGCGCTGCCCTTCGACGTGTCGCTGGTGCTGGCCACCAGCCTGGCGCCCGAGTCGGTGCTGGACGAATCCTGCCTGCGCCGCATCGGCTACCGGATTCCCGTGGGCCCGTTATCCGACACCGGCTACCGCACGCTGGTGCGGCGCCAGTGCCGGCTGCGCGGCGTCGAGCCGGACGAGGCGGCGATGGATTACCTGGTCAACGAGCTGCACCGCCGTACCCGCCGCCCCCTGCTGGCAGCCTGGCCGCACGAGCTGCTGGGCCGGATTGCCGATTTCGCCGGCTTTGCCGGCCACACCCCGCGTTTCGACGTGGACAGCGTGGCCCAGGCCTGGAGCAGCCTGTTCGGCGCCAAGGCGGCGCATGAATCAAGCAACCTGGGAGACGCCCAATGAAAAACAAGCGTGCCCTGATCGTGATGGCGCTCGCGATCCTGTTCGGCCTGGCCGCCGTGGTGCTGGCCTCGCGCTGGCTCCTGACCCAGCCTGCGTCCAGCGCCGGCCGCATCGTGGTGGCGGCGGCCGACATCAATATCGGGCAGCGCCTCACGCCCGAGATGCTCAAGCTGGTCGAGTGGCCGGCCCACAGCGTGCCGAAAGGCGCATTCGACGATCCGCAAAAACTCAGTGGCCGTGTGCTCAAGACCAGCCTCCTGCTGGGCGAGCCGCTGAGCGAGGCCAAGCTGGCGCCGGCCGGCACCCTGGGCGGCCTGTCGGCCCTGATCACCGAAGGCAAGCGCGCCATCACGGTGCGCGTGAACGACGTGATCGGCGTGGCGGGCTTCGCCCTGCCGGGCAACTACGTCGACATCATCGTCAGCACCGAGACCGAAACGCAGGCGCAATCCGGCACCGCCCGCCAACACAGCATTTCGAAGATCGTGCTCGAGCGGATCCTGGTGCTGGCCGTGGCGCAGGAAGTCAACCGCGACGAGACCAAGCCGAAGGTCGTCAATGCGGTCACGCTCGAAGTCACGCCCGAGCAGGCCGAGATGCTCGACCTGGCGCGCAGCGTCGGGACCTTGTCGCTGGCCCTGCGCAACCAGGTCGACCCGGCCGCGGCCCAGACCCTGGGCGCGACCAAGCAAAACCTCCTGCCTGCCGCCGCCGCGCCGATCAAGCCGGTAGCGCTGCCGGTGCCGGCGCCGCGGCCCAGGGTGCAGGCGCCGCGCCCGGCCCCGCAGCGCGATTGCGTGAAGGTCATCAACGGCCTGCACGCTTCCCAGGAATGCTTCTGACCCCTAGCGAACCCGGATGGATGCCATGAACAGACGCCTCAATTTTGCACAGCTCGCAGCCAGCCTGGCGCTGGCCGCCAGCGTGCCGGTCCACGCCGCCCCCGCACCAGCCAAGGCTGTAGCCGCAGCCCCGGCCAAACCCGGCGCACCGGCCGCCGCCAAGGCTGACGCCGCAGCTCCGGCCAGGGCGCCGGAAGCGCGTTCCCAGCCCGCCGCAGGTTGCCGTGGCGAGGCCGCGCGCCCCGCCAGCCTGGCGCTCCACATGGGCAAGTCGACCATGCTGCGCCTGCCCGAGCGGGTCGCCCACCGCAGCGTCGGCAATCCCGCCATCGTGCAGGCGATGCTGGTGGCGCCGGACACGCTGTATATCGCAGGCGTCGACGTGGGCACCACCAACATGATCGTCCAGGGCAAGAGCGGCTTGTGCAGCGTGGTTGACATCGTGGTCGCGATGGACCCGGCCGCGCTGCAGGCCACGCTCGCCGCCGCTATGCCCGAGGAGAAGGACATCCGCGTGATGTCGGCCGCTGATTCGCTGATATTGACCGGCACCGTGAGCGACGCCGGCGCCATCGCGCGCGCACTGGAGCTGGCCGGCGCCTACGTGCGGCGTCCGCTGCGCCAGCTGACGGTCGCGGAAAACGAGAACGGCAGCGTGGTGGGCCTCGGCGGCAACGGCGGCGCCGCAGGTGGCGGGGCCGCCGCCACCGCGCGCGTGGTCAACCTCCTCAATGTCAGCGCGCCGCAGCAGGTGCAGCTCGAGGTGAAGATCGCCGAGGTGTCCAAGACCCTGCTCGAACGGCTCGAAGCCGATACCGCATTCCGCTTCGGTTCGGGCAGCTGGACCACGACCCTGGTGTCGAACTTCCTGACCGGGCGGGCCCAGGGCGGTTTATCGAACGTCAAGTCGAACGGCAACCGGCTGGGCGTGGATGCCGACAAGCAGGACAGCCTGGTCCGCGTGCTGGCCGAGCCGAACGTGCTGGCCATCAGCGGCCAGGAAGGCACCTTCCTCGCGGGCGGCAAGTTCTTCATCCCGGTTGCCCAGGACGACAAGAAGATCGTCCTCGAGGAAAAGGAATTCGGCGTCGGCCTGCGCTTCACTCCGACCGTACTGGCCGGCGGCCGCATCAACCTGAAGGTGGCGCCGGAAGTGTCCGAATTGTCGCGCGAGGGCGTCGGCGTGTCGGCCGCCGGCATTTCCGGCACTGCAATCCTGCCCTTGATTACCACGCGCCGCGCCAGCACCACGGTGCAGCTGTACGACGGCCAGAGCTTCGCCATCGGTGGGCTGATCAGGAATAACCTGGTGGCCAACCTGAAAGGCCTGCCGATGCTGGGCGAGGTCCCGGTGCTCGGCGCGCTGTTCCGCAGTACCGACTACCAGCAGGACCGCACCGAGCTGGTGTTCGTGATCACGGCGCGGCTGGTCAAGCCGATGCCGGGCGCCAGCTACTCGCTGCCTACCGACAAGGTCGGCATCCCGTCGCGTGCCGGCGTACTGCTCGGCGGGAAGCTCGAAGGCAAGGCGCCGGACGCGACCACCGCTGCCGTATCCACCCCATCGGCCGCCCAGCCCGCCGCGCACACCGCCGGCGGCTTCGAACTCAAATAGGAGCTTATCGTGACGACGACCCGACTCGCTGCACTGGTGCTGCTGGGCGCCTGCCTGCAGGGCTGCGTGCAGACGACGCCGCAGTGGGACCAGCAGTTCGGCAAGGCCACGCGCCACAACCTGGCCGCCCAGGTGATTGACCCGGCTGCCTCGGCCAAGCAGCATCCTGCCACCGGCATCGACGGCCGCGCGGCCAAGGGCGCGCACGACCGCTACCAGCGCAGCTTCGCGCAGCCCGAAGCGCAGGCGCCGACGCTGGTCATCAACGCCGGCGGCGCGCGATGAACGCATCCCTCCAATCCTGATCCGAATGTGCTTGCTACGAGGCCCGCCATGAAAGCGCTACTCATCAGCCGCGACAGCCAGCTTTACGCGGAAATCGCCTCCCAGGGCGCTGCGCGCGTGCCGCCGCTGAACCTCGGCGCCATTCGCGCCAGCATGCGCGAGGCGCTCGACCGGCCCGAGGCCGACAGTCCGCAGCTGGTCATCGTCGATGCCACCGATACCGAGCCGTCCGAAGTTGCGCTGCTCGAGCGCCTTGGGCGCCAGTATCCCGAAGCGCACCTGATGCTGCTGACCGACCAGAACCAGCCCGAGCTCCTGATCCGCGCCATGCGCGCAGGCGTACGCGAGGTGCTGCAGCTGCCCCTGGTGCACCGCGCCTTCCACGAGTCGATGGACCGCATCTCGACCGCCGCCGGCGTCTCGGCCCTGCGCGACGGCAAGGTGCTCGCCTTCATCGCCTGCAAGGGCGGCAGCGGCGCCACCTTCATCTCGACCAATTTCGGCTATGCGCTGGCCACGCTGGCGGCCAAGAAGGTGCTCTTGATCGACCTGCACGGCCAGTTTGGCGACGCCGCGCTGTATGTCTCGGACCAGAAGCCGACCATGACCCTGTCGGACGTGTGCGCGCAGATCGCCCGTATCGACGGTCCCTTCCTGGAAAACTGCGTGGTGCACGTCACGCCCGGCTTTGGCGTATTGGCCGCAGCCGACGATCCGGGCCATGCCAAGGAAGCCAAGCCCGAACACATCGACACCATCCTGCGCGTGGCGCGCCAGCACTACGATTACGTGCTGCTCGACGTCGGGCGCCAGATCGACGCGGTATCGCTGCGCGCGCTCGACGTCACCGACACCATCTATCCGGTGCTGCAGCTGGCGCTTCCCGACATCCGCGATGCGCGCCGGTTGCTCGATATCTTCCGCTCGCTCGGCTATGTGCTCGACAACATCCGCCTGATCGTGAACCGCTACGAAAAGGGCGGCAAGCTGCGCCTGCAGGACCTGCACGGGGCGCTTGGCTGCGAAGTCGTGCATACCTTCCCCAATGATTACGTCGCCGTCACCGATTCGGTCAACCAGGGCGTGCCGGTGCTGCAGCTGTCGCGCTCGAGCGCCGCCGCGCGCAGCCTGGCCGACATGGTCGAACTCGTGACCACCCGCCGCGTCCAGGAAAGCAAGGGCCTGTTCGACCGCCTGTTCGGGCGCGGCGATTCCGACGACTGAACGCAACCACGGACACCACGGAGCATCCCATGTCCTTACGAGAACGTCTTTCGACCACCGCCCCGGAACGCCAGTCCGGCGCCGTCCTTCCGGACACGTCCAACCAGGCTTACCAGGAGCTCAAGAAGTCGATGCACCAGATGATTCTGGACCGCATCGACCTGGAGCGCCTGAAACGCCTGACGGCCGAGCAGTTCAAGCACGAGCTGGCGCTGCTGATCCAGCGCATCATCGAGGAAGAACGCATCGTGCTGAACCAGCACGAGCGCCACAACCTGGTGCTCGACATCCAGCACGAGATGCTCGGCTTCGGCCCGCTCGAGCCGCTGTTGAACGACCCGACCGTCTCGGACATCCTTGTCAACACGTCCAGCAAGGTCTATGTCGAGCGGCGCGGCCGGCTCGAACTGACCGACATCACCTTCCACGACAACGCCCACCTGATGAAGATCATCGAAAAGATCGTCTCGCGCATGGGCCGGCGGGTGGACGAGTCGAGCCCGATGGTCGATGCGCGCCTGCCGGACGGCTCGCGCGTCAACGCGATCATTCCGCCGCTGGCAGTCGATGGGCCGCTGCTGTCGATCCGCCGCTTCGGCAACACGCCGCTGTCGGTGCAAAACCTGCTCGACTATAAAAGCCTGACCGAGCCGATGATCCACGTGCTGCAGTGCCTGGGCGCGGCCAAGGTCAACATCCTGATCTCGGGCGGCACCGGCAGCGGCAAGACCACGCTGCTGAACCTCATCTCGGGTTTCATCCCGGCCAGCGAGCGCGTGGTCACGATCGAAGACGCCGCCGAGCTGCAGCTGCGCCAGCCGCACGTGGTGCGCCTGGAGACGCGCCCGCCCAACATCGAAGGCAAGGGCGAGGTGACCCAGCGCGCGCTGGTGCGCAATGCGCTGCGCATGCGCCCCGACCGCATCATCCTGGGCGAGGTGCGCGGCGCCGAGGCGCTCGACATGCTGCAGGCGATGAACACCGGCCACGAAGGCTCGCTGGCGACGATCCACTCGAACACCCCGCGCGATGCGCTGTCGCGGCTGGAGAACATGGTCAGCATGGCCGGCGTGAACCTGACCGCGCGTGCGATCCGCCAGCAGATCGTGTCGGCGGTGACGGTGGTGGTGCAGGCTTCGCGCCTGACCGACGGCACGCGCAAGGTGGTCAGCCTGCAGGAAATCACGGGCATGGAAGGCGAAATCATCTCGATGCAGGAGATTTTCCGCTTCGAGCAGAGCGGCGTCGGTACCGACGGCAAGGTACTGGGCCGCTTCAGCGCCACCGGCGTACGGCCGCGCTTTGCCGACCGCCTGAAGATGTACGGCGTCCCGGTGCCGGACAACGCCTTCGATCCGGACCGGACGTTCGATTAAGGGAGGACGCATGGACGCGGTGTTCTATGCTTTTGCGGTATTCCTGTTCGCGGCGGTGATCCTCGCGATCGAAGCGAGCTACCTGTGGTGGGTGGGCACCTATGGCGCGGCGGCGCGCCGGGTGGCCCGCCGGCTGCAGCTCATGTCCGGCTCCGCGGGGCGCAGCGGCGAGCGGATCTCGATCCTCAAGCAGCGGCCCTACAGCCGCAATGCCACCTTCGACCGGCTGCTGCACGGCTTCCCGCCGGCGCAGCGAATCGACGTGCTACTGGTGCAGGCCGGCTCGCGCGCCACCGTCGGGCGCTTCCTGACCTGGTCGTTCGGCTGCATGGCCATGCTCGTGCTGCTGTCGCTCGGCTGGCCCCTGCCGGCGCCGGCGCGTGTCTTCGTGGCGGTACTCGGGCTGGCCATTCCCTGGTTCCTGGTGCGCCGTGCGCGCCAGCGGCGCCTGATCCGGATCGAGCAGCAGCTGCCCGAGGCGGCCGACTTCATCGCCCGCGCCCTGCGCGCCGGCCACTCGTTCACCAACGTGCTGCAGATCGTCGGCACCGAGCTGCCCGAGCCGCTCAGCGGCGAATTCCGCATCGCCCGCGAGGAAATCAACTACGGCGTGCCGATGAACGAAGCGCTGCACGGCATGGCCGCACGGATCCCGCTGACCGACCTGCGCTACCTGATCATCGCGGTGCTGATCCAGCGCGAGTCCGGCGGCAACCTGGCCGAAATCCTGGGCAACATCAGCCAGATCATCCGTGCCCGCCTGAAGCTGGTGGCGCACGTGCGCGTGCTGTCGGCGGAAGGGCGGATGTCTGCCTGGATCCTCGGCCTGCTGCCCTTCGGGGTGATGGCCATGATGACGATCTCGAGCCCGCAGTACGTCAGCATGCTCTGGACCGACCCGCAAGGCGTGCGCATGCTCTGGTATGGCCTGGGCATGATCGCCTTCGGCGTCGTCTGGCTGCGCAAGATCATCCGTATCCGCATCTGAGGTTAACATGACGTCATCCCAGCTGACCTTCCTGCTCCTCGTCCTGTGTGTCGTTTGCGGCCTGGCCTGGCTCGGCGTGGTGTTGTTCGCGCCGCTGGCCCTGCGCGAGCGCCTGAGCCGCTTCCTCGGCAGCGCGGCCCCCGGCCAGCTCGATGCGGGCGGCGGCTGGATCGAACGCGTGGCCATCGTCGCCAAGCCGCTGACCAAGCTCTCGATCCCCGACGAAGGCTGGGAAAAATCGACCCTGCGCACCCGCTTCATGAAAGCGGGCTGGCGCAATCCCGCTGCGCCGACCCTGTACTTCGCCTCGAAGACAGGGCTGGCGCTGCTGCTGCCCGCCCTGTCGGCGCCCTTTGCCTTCATCTACGGCAGCACGATGCCCAGCGGCCACCTGCTGGCGCTGCTGCTGGCGGCTGCCTCGCTTGGCTACTACCTGCCGAACATCGTGCTGGGGAGGATCGTGGCCCGTCGCAGCCGCGAGATTTTCGAGACCGTCCCCGATGCACTCGACCTGCTGACGGTCTGCGTCGAAGCCGGCTTGAGCCTGGAGCGGGCCATGGTCAAGGTGGCCAGCGAAATCCACATCAAGAGCGCCGTGCTGGCGCAGGAACTGCAGCTCGTGCTGATGGAGATGCGGGCCGGTTTCACCAAGGAGAAGGCGCTGCGCAATTTCGCACTGCGCTCGGGCGTCGAGGACGTCGACACCCTGGTGGCGATGCTGATCCAGTCCGAGCGCTTCGGCACCAGCGTGGGCGACGCGCTGCGCGTGCACTCCGATAACCTGCGCCACAAGCGGCGCGTGATGGCCGAGGAATGCGCGGCCAAGATCGGCCTGAAGTTGCTGTTTCCCCTGATTTTCTGTATTTTCCCGACGCTGCTGATGGTGCTGCTCGGTCCCGCCGCGATGCAGATCGGGCGCGCCCTGGGCGCCCTGCCTGGCGCGCAATGAGTACGAAGGAGCCTGCGATGCGAATCCCTATCTTGTTCACCCGCCTGACGCTGCTGTGCGCCGCCTGCAGCCTGCTCGCCTGCGCGCCGATTTCCGGACGGAGCAGCCTCGCCGTGGCCATCTCGCCTGCCGACCAGGACTACCTGGCCGGCCGCAACCACCACCTGGCGCGCCGCTACGACGAAGCGCGCGCGGCCTACCAGGCGGTGCTGAGGGTCTCGCCCCAGCATGTCGATGCCCGCAACGGCCTGGCCACCCTGCATGCCGAGCAGCGCGAATTCGGCGCCGCGATCGCGTCGTGGCGCACGCTGACCGAGTCGCTGACGCTGGCCTCCGGTCCCGGCAAGGCGTATTTGTTCAGCAACCTGGGCCATGCCTACTTCCTCAACGGTGACTACGACCAGGCGCTCGTGACGCTCGAAAAAGCCTGCCTGCTCGACCCGTTGAACCACCGCTCCTGGCAGCTGCTGGGCGAAACCCTGCGCAAGCTCGGCCAGGAAGAGCGTGCCCAGCAGATGCTGAGCCAGGCCGATGCCTTGCGTAGCCACGATTTCCAGAAGGACTACGCCGCCACCGGCAGCCAGAGCAGCGTTGCGGCCATCGACCGTGCCGTCAAGTCGCCCACCCGGGAAGAGCCGGGCTGGGGCCAGACGCACCTGCACGTGGGCGCCAACGGCATGCTCGAATTGCGGCGCAGCCCGGCGCCGCTACCGCTGCCCGGACCCGCGCCTGTACCGGCACCAGCGGCGCCGGGCAGCCGCGCCCCGGTCGCGGTTGAAATACGCAACGGCAATGGTGTGCAGGGGATGGCGCGCATGCTGGCGCGCCAGCTCGGCGGCACCGAATGGAAAGTGACACGCCTGTCGAACGCACAGGGCTTCGGCGTGCCCGCCACCCGCATCGAGTACGAAGCGGCCGACCGCGCGCTGGCCGAGCGGCTCGCGGCCCGCTTCGGCGCCGTCTCTCTGCAAGAGGTGGCGAACTGCGCGCCCGCGGGCCTGCGCGTGGTGATCGGGCGCGATATCGCACGCCGCGGCTTTGCCCTGAAGCCGCCCGCGCCGGCTGAAGAATCTGCGCCGGTGCTGGCCGCGAACGGGCCTGGTTAAAAAAGGTCCGATTGCACGTTTGCTCAGCATCAAACCCGGGAAGGCGGCGCCCGAGAGAATGAGTTGATTCGACTTCTCTCGGGAGCCTGCCATGAACCTTTCCTACCGCCTCTATTTCATCCTCGCCGGCCTCATGCTTGCCGCGCTCACCGCCTGCGCGCCGACCAGCACGCGCCAGGGCACCGGCGAATACATCGACGACGCCGTCATCACCAGCCGCGTCAAGGCGGCCTTCGCTGCCGACCCGGCAGTCAAGGCCACCGAAGTGCAGGTCGAGACCTTCAAGGGCACGGTGCAGCTCAGCGGCTTCATCGAGTCGGCCGAGAGCGCCGTCAAGGCAGCGCAGATTGCGCGTGCCGTACCGGGCGTGAAAGAAGTGCGCAACGCCATGGTGCCCAAGGATACGCGCCGCTAACGACGCGTATCGGGCAGGCTCCGGCTTACTTCCACGCTACCCGGCCCATGCCGCTGGTGTTGGCCTTGCGGGTCGACGGGTTGCCGTAGACCGTGGCAGAACCCATGCCGCTCAGGTCGACGTCGGCAGCGCGGGTTGCGTGCACGGTCGCGCCACCCAGGCCGCTCATGTCGAGGTCGACCGTGTCCGCGCGCAGCCCCTGAGCTTCGAGGCTGCCGACGCCCGCCAGCTTGGCGTTAAGCAGCTTGCTTTCGCCGCTGACGCTGATGCGTCCGGCGCCGCGCAGGCTCAGGTCGAGGCGTTCGGCGCGCACGCCATTGATGGTCAGGCCGCCTACGCCGCCAAGGCGGGCATCGATCGTGCGGTAGTTGCTGTTCATCGTCACCGAGCCGGCGCCATCGAGCGCCACACGCATCGCGTCGCCCGAGAAACCGGTCACGGTCGATGCCCCCACGCCCTGCGAGGCAAACTCGCTCAGGTTCGGCACCGTGAGCTCGGCGCGCAGCTTCTCGTGCCGGTCGCCATCGCGCGAGTTGAACGATTCGGTGCCGATTTCCAGCGTGTCGCCCTGCTGGGAGGTCGTAATACGCTGCACGTAGCGGCGGTCGCCTGATACCACGAGGGAGGGCGTGGCGCCCTGGCGCAGCACCAGGTCCACGACGCCTCCCAGTTTGACCTTGGTCACCCGTGCATCCACGCTGCGCGTTTCGCGCACCATGTCGCCGGCGAGGGCAGGGCTGGCAACGAAGGCGAGGGTGGCTGCCACGGCGGCGGCGCTCAAGAGTTGTTTCATGCTGGTTCTCCGATAGGATAGCGATGAAACCACTATAGGGGCCAGATCGCATGCGTTGATAGCGATTGCGATGGACTGCGCATTCCGCTGCCTGAAGCGTTAAAAACCGGGAAAGCGCAGCACGGCTGGCGGCAAGGCGAGTAGCCTGGCGGGCGGCGGGCAATGCTACCTGGCCTGGCCTGCGGGAGGAGTGCGGCGAAAGACACGCACATAGTCGACCAGCATCTGTTGCGGCAGCACCGTGCTGCTGTCCGGGTTACCGGGCCAGAGTCCGCCGACGGCCAGGTTCAGCAGAACGAAGAAGGGATGCTCGAAGACCCATTCACCCGTGACCAGACCTGGCCGCGCCGTGTGATAGAGCATGCCGTCGCGGTACCAGCGGATCTCGCCGCGTTCCCATTCCACCGCAAACACATGGTAATCGTCGGCATAGCTGCCCTGTTCCAGCGGGGACGGACTGCCGAAGGCATGCTCGCCCGAATATCCCGGTCCGTGCAGCGTGCCATGCACGATCGAGGGCTCCTTGCCGATGTTTTCCATAATGTCGATTTCGCCACTGCGCGGCCAGCCGACCTGCTGGATGTCCGCGCCCAGCATCCAGAAGGCCGGCCAGATGCCTTGTCCTTTCGCCACTTTGATGCGTGCTTCGAAGCGCCCATGCATCTGCTCCATCCGCCCGGCAGTCTTGATCCGGGCCGAGGTGTACGCATTCTGCCCATAGGGCTCGCGACGCGCTTCGATGATGAGCTTGCCATCTGCCAGCCTGACGTTTTCCGGCCGGTCAGTGTAGTGCTGTAATTCCTTGTTGCCCCAGCCATGACCGCCCGTTTCGGCGACCCATTTCGTGCGGTCGAGTTCCATGCCATCGAATTCATCGCTCCACGCCAGCGTCCATCCGGCGGGCACGCCATCCGGCGCGGAAGCGGGGACCGGACCAGGAGCCGGGGTGGTGCAAGCGGTAGTGGCGGCAATGGCAAGCAGCATGGCGGCAAGGCGAATCGTCATACGTATCCTCGTGGTGTCAGCGCGGAGCAGGCCTGCGTGCCTGCTCCTGCCGGACGTGTTTTATGATGCGAATAAAGGTATCGGTCCATACGAGCTTGCGGTTGTCTGCCAAGAAGCGCACCAACTCTTCGTGCGCTTGCGCTGACACGCCGAGGTAGTCCCCGCCAATGCCGTGAAAGGTGAAGTTGACCATGGTCCCGCGCACCATCGACTGCCGGACAAGGGCGATCAGTTGCGCGCCGCTGACACCGCTCGGCGCCGCGACCGGTACCGCAAGTGGATCGAGCGCGGACATCGATTCCACGATGCCGTTGCCGCCGCTCACCTTGACCGCGACGAAACTGTCCTGCACGGAAGACAGGTAATCACGGCCGCCTGCCACGGTATCGCCACAGGGCACCGTGAACGTGCGTTCCTGGCGCCCGTCGATTGCCGTCAGCATCGTATTGGCCAACAAGACCTGATCGCGCATCTGTTCTGCACTGGTTGTATCAAGGTTCCGGTGCGGCTCGACCCAGTCGCGCCCAGGTTTGCTGCGGGCACATTGGTGGAACAGGCTATGGTTGCCCAGTTCATGGCCAGTGCGCGCCGCTGTACGCCAGTCCTGCATGCGACGCGCTACCGAAGGATTCGACAGTTGCAGATAGAAACTGCCCTTGAGACCGTGTTTGTCGAGGGTGGGGAGGGCGTAGTCGAGTTGCGAATCGAGAGCATCGTCATAGGCGAGGCTGACGGCGCTGCGCGCTCCATCGGGCCACGCAAATGCCGCGCCCGGCTCGTCTGCACGGGCAGGGCCTGTTCCCACGACGAGGCCGAGGGACAGTGCGCCTGCTGCGACAGCGCGCCAGCATCGGCGCTCGGCTCCAGGCTGCTGACCAGCCAGCGAAGAGAGGGCAGGCTGTGCTCTGCGAATCCAACGCCTTTCCATTACCGCTCCTCCTTGGTGGAAACGTTACCAAATTGTCCACCTGACGATAACATTCGATTTTTTGAGTGTCAATTGCCTTCCCCTCATCAGCACATCCGGCTGACACAGCGGCAAGGCTCCATGCATCAGTGAAGGTGTTGCAAATCAGCCGCAGGTGAGTGCATACCTACGCGGAATATTCCGTTGACAATTTTTTTTGCTAACCCTAATATTCAGACAAGCAACGTGGAAACGTTTCCACTGTCTCCGAAAAAATGTTTCAGCATCGGCTTCCATGTGCATGTGAGTGCCTGGATGAATGAGATGAACAAGCGCAATGCGCAAGCCATCGCCCGCGACTTGAAAGCGGCGACATCGGCGCTGCCCGGATGTCATCGCTGTGTTGCGTGGCGGCTGGATGGTCCGTCCGCACCGGACGTGTTGCCCCAGCTGGGCCGATGCGGTCCGGCACTGGGCTGGGGAGGTGCTTGACGACAGGACGTGCAGGGACAGCATGATCGCCGGCAGCGTGCAGCTGTAGTCGAGCCGGCATTGGTAGTGGAGACACCGTCGATATGGGTGACGGTCAAAATTTAAAAAAACAGGAGAGCACCATGCATTACCCCAATGCCAAACAGACATTGATGAGCCTGGCCGTAGCCAGCGCTTGCGCAGCATTCATGCCGGCCTATGCCCAGGAAGTCGCCCCGACTCCGAATGCCGCCACCGCCACTGACCCGGCATCGGTCCAGGCCCAGGAAGCGACCACCCCATCCTCGCCGGCCGGCGTCCAGACCGTCCTCGTCACCGGCCTGCGCGCCAGCCTCGAATCGTCGATGAACCTGAAGCGCAATGCGACCGGTTTCGTCGACGGCATCGTCGCCGAAGACATCGGCAAGTTCCCGGATACCAACCTGGCCGAATCGCTGCAGCGCATCAGCGGCGTCTCGATCGACCGCTCGATCGGCGAAGGCTCGAAAGTCACCGTGCGCGGCGTTGGCCCCGACTTCAACCTGGTGCTGCTCAACGGCCGTCAGATGCCGACCTCGAACCTGGGCGACCGCCCGGGACGCAGCTATGACTTCGCCAATATCGCCTCGGAAGGCGTCGCGCAGCTGCAGGTGTACAAGTCGGCGCGCGCCGAGACCCCGACCGGCGGCATCGGCGCCACCATCAATGTGATTACCGCGCGTCCGCTGTCGCGTCCGGGCATGCAGGCCACGGTCGGCGTCAAGGGCGTGTACGACAAGTCGGCCGAAAACCTGCCGAACGATGTCAAGCGCGGCGACAAGATCACGCCGGAAATCTCCGGCCTGTACAGCAATACCTCGGCCGACGGCCGCTTCGGTATCGCCCTGTCGGCTAGCTACCAGGAACGCAACCTGGGCTACAACCAGGCCGCGGTGTCCAACGGCTGGAAAGGCCCGTTCCGCGGCGACGAGAACAACTGGGGCACGATCCCGCAGGCCGGCGCCGTCAACCGCCCGGAAGGCGCCGACCTCTACCAGGTGCCGCAGAACCTGAACTACAACATGAACGGCGTGCAGCGCCAGCGCACCAATGGCCAGCTGGTATTCCAGTTCGCCCCGGTCAAGGAACTGACCACGACGCTGGACTACACCTATTCGGAAAACAAGATCCAGACCCGCCGCAACGACATCTCGGCCTGGTTCAACTTTGGCCCGTCGACCAGCAGCTGGACCGATGGCCCGATTGCCGGCCCGCTGACCTATACCGAGATCATCAACCCGGCCGTGAGCGACATCGCCATGGGCGCTGCCGACTTCGCCACCAAGACCGAGAACAAGTCGCTCGGCTTCAACACCGCCTGGCGCGTCAACAGCGACATCCGCCTCGAGCTCGACGTCCACAAGTCGACTGCCGAATCGCTGCCGGACAGCCCGTTTGGCTCGGACAATACCCTGGGCACCGCCAGCTTCAGCCGCGGCAACACCGGCGTCGACTTTTCGAAGGACTTCCCGGTGCTAAGCATCGCCGGCGCCGATTTTGCACGCGCGCCGCAGCAGGTTACCGGCTCCGTGTTCCAGAACGGCTTGGTAAAAAGCGAGATCGAGCAGGTACAGGCGCATGGCAGCTGGAAAATGCTGGAAGCGTCCGAGCTGAAATTCGGCCTGGCCACCACCGACGTGCAAAACCGCTCGGCCTTCTCGACGCAGCAGCGCGACACCTGGGGCGGCGCCACCTCGCCGGCCGACTACCCGGCCAGCCTGTTCCACCAGGAGAGCCTGCGCCAGTACTTCGACAACATCGACGGCAGCGACAACCCGGCCCTGTTCAACACCTTCTACACCTTCGATTTCGACCAGGTGCGCCGCGCCGCGGCCACGGCCTCGGGCCGCCCGGACCTGTACCTGCCGAAGACCACCTACGACACCGACCAGCGCACGCGCGAAAAGTCGAAGAGCCTGTACCTGCAGTTCAACACCGACTGGGATACGGCGCTGCCGATCCATACCTCGATCGGCGTGCGCTACGAGAAGACCGACGTCACCTCGACGGCGCTGGTGCCGACCGCCACCGCCATCACCTGGGTCTCGCAGAACGAACTGCCGATCGTCTTCGGCGCACCGAACTTCACCACGCTGACCGGCAAATACAAGCACGTGCTGCCGAGCTTCGATGCCGACATCGAACTGCGCTCGGACATGAAGGGCCGCTTCAGCTACGGTGAAACCATCGGCCGTGCGCGCTACGACCAGCTCACCGGCGGCCAGGTACTCGACAACCTGGCGCGCGTCCAGGGCGGCACCGGACGCCAGGGCAATCCCGGCCTGTTGCCGGTCAAGTCGAAGAACTTCGACCTGGCCTACGAGTGGTACTACGCAAAATCGAGCTTCCTGTCGGTCGGCCACTTCCGCAAGAATCTCGAGAACTACGCCGGCCAGTCGCAGGTCATCGCCCAGCCCTTCGGCCTGCGCACCCCGGTGGGCGGCGCCTACTGGAACGCGGCGCTGGCCAATGGCTGCACCACCGCCGACACCACCTGCATCCGCAACTACATCTTCCGCAACTTCAACGGCCAGCCCGGCGTGGTGCGCGGCGCGGATGACGCCAGCGGCAATGCGACCGGCGTGATCACCGGCCAGGGCAACGATCCGGTGGCGAACTTCCAGATCACGAGCTACTCGAACCAGAAGGAAGCACGCCTGCGCGGCCTCGAGTTCAACGTGCAGCACATGTTCGGCGCCAGCGGCTTCGGCATCTCCGCCAACTACACCAAGGTCGATTCGGGCCTGGCCTACGACAACGGCAGCATCGGCGAGCAGTTCGCGCTGGTGGGCATGAGCGACTCGGCCAACCTGGTGGGTATCTTCGAGAACGACAAGTGGAACGTGCGTGCGGCCTACAATTGGCGCGACAAGTTCCTCTCCTCGACCTTCGACGGCTCGGGCCCGAACCCGAACTATGTCGAGGCCTACGGCCAGCTCGACCTGAGCATCGGCTACAACATCAACAAGAACCTGAGCATCCAGTTCGAAGGCATCAACCTGACGGACGAGATCAAGCGGATCCACGGCCGCACCGAGCGCAACCTGCTGTACGTGGAGCAGTCCGGTCCGCGCTACATGCTGGCCGCCCGCTACAAGTTCTGACCAGGGCCTTTCCGCGCCAGCGGAAAGGATCGCCCCAGGCCACAGTCCGCTGTGGCCTGTTCTGGTTTAAACTTGCCCGCATCTTTTTTGGAACCACTCCATGGTGACCACCACCATCCGGCATGTCGTGATCGTAGGCGGAGGCTCGGCCGGCTGGCTGACGGCCGCCGTGCTCGCGTCCAGCCTCCAGGCCGAGGACCGTGGCGGCATCCGCGTCACCCTCATCGAATCGCCCGACGTGCCGACCATCGGCGTAGGCGAGGGCACCTGGCCCACCATGCGCGACACGCTGCGCGCAGCCGGCATCTCCGAGACCGCCTTTTTCCGCGAATGCGACGCCGCCTTCAAGCAGGGCTCGCGCTTCAACCGCTGGGTGACGGGCGCCGAGAACGACTATTACTTCCATCCCTTCGTGCTGCCCCAGGGGTATGGCGACGCCGACCTGGCCGGGCGCTGGCTCGAGCGCCATGCCGGCGTTCCCTTCGCCGACCTGGCCAGCTACCAGCCGCACCTGTGCGTGCACGGCCGCGCGCCGAAGCAGGCCGGCACGCCCGAATTCGCGGCGGTGGCCAACTACGGCTACCATCTGGACGCGGGCAAGTTCGGCGTCTTCCTGAAGAAGCACTGCCTGGAACAACTCGGCGTGCACTACGTGCCGGACCACGTGACCGGCATCCGTTCCTACGACAATGGCGACATCGCCGCCCTGCATACGAAAGCGCACGGCGAGCTGGCGGGCGACCTGTTCGTGGACTGCACCGGCATGCAGTCGCTGCTGCTCGGGAAGCACTACGACATTCCCTTCCTGTCCCAGCGCGGTATCCTGTTCAACGACAGCGCGCTGGCGGTGCAGGTGCCCTATGCGCGCGAGGACGACCCGATCGCGTCGCAAACCACCTCCACCGCGCAGGACGCCGGCTGGATCTGGGACATCGGCCTGCCGAACAGGCGCGGCATCGGCCATGTGTACTCCAGCGCGCATACGAGCGACGAGCAGGCCGAGGCGGCATTGCGCGCCTATGTCCGCGCCACCGGCGGCCCCGAGGACATGCCGACGCCGCGCAAGTTGACTTTCCATCCCGGCTACCGCGAAAAATTCTGGCACCGTAACTGCGTCGCCATCGGCCTGTCGGCCGGCTTCATCGAGCCGCTCGAAGCATCCGCCCTGGCGCTGGTGGAACTGTCCGCCGCCATGCTGGCCGACGAGATGCCGGTCACGCGCGCGCAGATGGAGATCGGCGCGGCGCGCTTCAACGACACCTTTACCTACCGCTGGGAGCGGGTGATCGATTTCCTCAAGCTGCACTATGTCCTGAGCCGCCGCGAGGGTGGCGTCGATTCCAGCGGCTACTGGCGCGACAACCGCGCCGCCGGCACGATTCCCGGCCGCCTGCACGACCTGCTGGCGCTATGGAGGCACCGTCCCCCCTCGCGCTACGACTTTAATCGCATCCAGGAGGTGTTCCCGGCGGCGAGTTACCAGTATATTTTGTATGGGATGGGATTCCGCCCCGAACCGGGCCTCGCGCGGCGCGACCGCGCCGGCGAAGGCAATGGCGAGACGGCGGATGGATTCTTCCGCCAGGCGGCCGACCTGACGCGCAAGATGCTGCCTGCGCTGCCCGACAACCGCACGCTCATCGCGCACATCCTGCGCCATGGGCTGCACAAGCATTAACGACAACCGATAAAGAGACACGTAATGGCCAACCCTGTACTGCTGAATAACATCGAACACAAAGACCTGCGCGTGATCACCCGCCACGGTCACGGCCTGGGCGACAGCCATCCTTATGTACCGACCTTTGCCGGCGAATTCCGCCTGCTGCAGGCGCATTATCCGATCGTCTTCAGCAAGCCTGCCGAAGACCAGCCCTTCGAGCCGGTCGCCCTGTTCGGCTTCGAGAACGAAGAAAACCTGTTCCTGACCGACAGCGGCTGGGACGCCGCCACCATTCCGCTGCTGGTCGAGCGCCTGCCTTTCCTGATCGGCAAGCACGGCGAAGACCTGATGATCCACATCGACCTGGACAGCCCGCGCATCAGCAAGACCGAAGGCGAGCCGCTGTTCCTGGAGCATGGCGGTATGACGCCCTACCTGGAAAACGTCAACTCCATGCTGATCACCGTGCACCAGGGGATGGAGTCCAATGCCGGCTTCATCGCCGCCCTGGTCAAGCACGACCTGCTCGAATCGTTTGCGCTCGACGTGCAGCTGGACGACGGCTCGCAGCACCGCATGACCGGCTTCCATACCATCCACGAAGACAACCTGAACAAGCTCGATGCGGCGACGCTGGACAGCCTGCACAAGGAAGGCTACCTGGCCGCGATCTTCTTCCAGCTGGCGTCGCTGTCGAACTTCCGGGCGCTGATCGACCGCAAGAACGCACGCAATGCCGCCAAAGGCTAATCTGCCCGCAGCCCGGGCGATCCGCGAGCTCGCCGGCTTGACGCCGCGCGACCTCGGCCCGGACATTCTCGAGGCGACCGAGCCGGTGGTCTTGCGCGGCCTGGTTGCCGGCTGGCCGATGGTGGCAGCCGCGCGCGCGTCAAGCAGCGCGGCGGACGCCTACCTGCGCCGCTTCTACCGCGACGCCACCGTCACCGCCATGCTCGGCACGCCGGAGATCGAGGGACGCTTTTTCTATAACGAAGACCTCAGCGGCTTCAATTTCGCGCCGGTGCGGGTGCGCATCGACAAGGTGCTCGACGAACTCGCACGCTACCGCGATGCCGACAAGGCGCCGGCCATCTACGTCGGCTCGACCACGATCGACACCGCGCTGCCGGGCTTTCGCAGCGAGAACGACGTCGATCTCGGTGGGCGCGACGCGCTGGCCAGTATCTGGATCGGCAACCGCACCCGCATCGCCGCCCATTACGACTTGCCGGACAACCTGGCCTGCATCGCCGCCGGCCGGCGCCGCTTCACCCTGTTCCCGCCGCAGCAGGTGGAGAACTTGTATATCGGCCCGCTCGACTTCACGCCGGCGGGGCAGGCCATCAGCCTGGTCGATTTCCTGCAGCCCGACCTGGAGCGCTTCCCGCGCTTTGCGCAGGCGATGGAACATGCGCTGACCGCAGACCTGGAGCCGGGCGACGCCCTGTTCATCCCCAGCATGTGGTGGCACCACATCCAGGCGCTGGACGCCTTCAACGTGCTGGTCAACTATTGGTGGCGCCGCTCGCCCGAGTACATGGACACGCCCACCAACGCGCTGATGCACGCATTGATGTCGGTGCGCGACCTGCCGCGCGAGCAGCGCCAGGCCTGGCAGGAGCTGTTCCGCCACTACGTGTTCGAGGCGGACGACGGCACCTCCGCCCACATCCCGGAAGCCGCCCGCCGCATCCTGGGCCCGCTCGACGGCGACGCCGTGCGCGGCATCCGCGCCCAACTATTAAAAAGAATGAACCGCTGAGGAGACCAGACGTGGACAAGGGAATCAATGGCATGGGCAAGCCGGTACGCCGGGTAGTGATTGCCGGCGGCGGCACCGCCGGCTGGATGGCGGCGGCCTGCATTTCGAAGGTGCTGGGAAAGCAGCTCGAAATCATCCTGGTCGAATCCGACGAGATCGGGACCGTGGGCGTGGGCGAAGCCACCATTCCGACCCTGCTGAATTTCCATAACCTGCTCGAGATTAACGAGCAGGAGTTCATGGCCGAGACCAAGGCCACCTTCAAGCTCGGCATCAGTTTCGAAAACTGGCGCAACGTGAACGAGGACTACATCCACTCCTTCGGCCTGACCGGCACCGACCATTGGACGGCGGGCTTCCAGCACTTCTGGCACAAGGGCCGCGAGCGCGGCCTGGCGGGCGACTACGGCGACTACTGCCTGGAGCTGCGCGCCTCGCAGGAGAACAAGTTCGCCCACCTGCCGCGCGGCGGCATGAACTACGCCTACCACCTGGACGCCAGCGCCTATGCGCGCTACCTGCGCAAGTTCAGCGAGCGCTTTGGCGTGCAGCGCATCGAGGGCAAGATCGTCGATGTCACCACCAGCGCGCTCTCCGGCCATATCCGCTCGATCACGCTCGACTCGGGCGTGGACATCGAGGGCGACCTGTTCATCGACTGCACGGGCTTCCGCGCGCTCCTGATCGGGCAGGCGATGAAGGTGGCGTACCAGGACTGGTCGCAATGGCTGTTCAACGACTGCGCCGCGGCGCTGCAGACCAGTTCCGTCGGCGACGCGGTGCCGCTGACGCGCTCGATCGCCCATCCCTTCGGCTGGCAGTGGCGCATTCCGCTGCAGCACCGGGTCGGCAACGGCATCGTGTTCTCGAGCCGCTACGTGGCGCAAGACGAGGCGGTGCAGGCACTGATGGGGAATATCGTGGGCGAGCCCCTGATGCAGCCGCGCGTGATCAAGTTCACGCCGGGCCAGCGCGAGCAGGTCTGGAAGGGCAACTGCGTGGCGGTCGGCCTGTCGAGCGGCTTCCTGGAGCCGATCGAGTCGACCAGCATCCACCTGATCCAGCGCAGCATCGTGCGCCTGATGCAGATGTTCCCAACGAATGGCATCGCACAGACGGACGTCGACGAGTACAACCGGCAGTCCTCGATTGAGGTCGAGCATATCCGCGACTTCATCATCCTGCACTACAAGGTCAACAACCGCATCGACGCACCTTACTGGCGGGATGCGCGCAACATGGCCGTTCCGGTGTCGCTGCAGCACCGCATCGACCTGTTCCGCGAGACAGGGCGCGTATTCCGCGTGCCGAACGAGCTGTTTGCCGAGAACTCGTGGATCCAGGTGATGCTGGGGCAGGGCATCATGCCTTTCCAGCACCACCAGACGGCCGACCTGATGGGCGACGAGGAGCTGTCGCACTTCCTCGGCACCATCAAGGGACAGATCGACAAGACGGTGGCGGGGCTGCCCTCGCACCAGTCCTATGTCGAGCGTTACTGCTCCGCGCTCAGATAAAACTGCAGAAGGCCTGACGCGACAAGCTCAGTCGAAGGTTTCGGCTGCCAGGAACCCCACGCCCTGGTCATCCTTGCTCGACACGACAGGTGCACTGTCGACCGGCCAGGCGATACCGAGAGTCGCATCGTTCCAGGCGATGCAGCGCTCGTATTCCGGCGCATAATAATCGGTCGTCTTGTAGAGGAACTCAGCCGATTCGGACAGCACGACGAAACCATGCGCAAAACCTTCCGGCACCCACATCTGCGTCTTGTTCTCGGCGCTGAGAATCTGGCCCACCCACTTCCCGAACGTGGGGGATGAGCGGCGCAGGTCGACAGCTACGTCGAACACGCTGCCGGCAACCACCCGCACCAGTTTGCCCTGGGTCTGGCGAGTCTGATAATGAAGGCCCCGCAGGACGTTGTAGGCTGATTTCGAATGGTTGTCCTGGACAAAATTCACCTTGCGTCCGATCGCTTCCTCAAAGCGGGCGTGATGAAAGCTTTCATAGAAAAAGCCACGTTCGTCGCCGAATACACGCGGCTGGATGCACAGAACATCGGGAATGGCCAATGGAGTAATTTGCATCAGAAAACCGTTTCGTTTAATACACGCATCAGGTATTGGCCATAACCGTTCTTGCGCATCGGGGCGGCGAGCATTTCAAGCTGTCCGGCATCGATCCAGTTCTGACGGAATGCAATCTCTTCAGGGCAAGCGACCTTTAGCCCCTGGCGACGTTCGATTGTCGCAATGAATTGGCTGGCATCGAGCAGAGACTCGTGCGTTCCGGTGTCGAGCCAAGCATAGCCGCGGCCCATTATCTCGACATGCATCTTCCCCATGTCCATGTAGATACGGTTGAGGTCAGTAATCTCGAGTTCGCCACGTGTGGACGGCTTGAGCGAGCGCGCTATTTCAGAAACATGTTCATCGTAAAAATACAGCCCTGTCACCGCGTAATTGGAGCGCGGCACCGCCGGTTTTTCTTCGAGACTAATGGCCCGGCCCCCGGCGTCGAACTCGACAACCCCGTAGCGCTGCGGATCGTGGACATGGTAGGCAAACACACTGGCGCAATCGGTACGCGCGTTGGCGCGGTCGAGCAGGGTGTGCAGATCGTGGCCGTAGAAGAGGTTATCGCCGAGCACCAGTGCCGACGGCGCGCCGTCAAGGAATGCCTCGCCGATGAGGAAAGCCTGCGCCAGTCCGTCCGGTGCGTCCTGGACCGCATACGACAGGTTCAATCCCCAGCGCGCGCCATCGCCGAGCAACTGCTGGAAACGCGGCGTATCCTGCGGCGTCGAAATGATCAGGATATCGCGGATCCCCCCCAGCATCAGCGTGCTGAGCGGGTAATAGATCATTGGTTTATCGAACACCGGCAGCAACTGCTTCGAGATTGCGAGCGTTGCCGGATGCAGGCGAGTACCACTGCCGCCGGCAAGAATGATGCCCTTACGTTGCATGGATGCGCTCATAGATTTCCTTGGGATGCCAGTTCGGCGATCAAACGGTTGACATGGTAGCGCCAGTCAGGCAGCACTAAACCAAAACTGTTGCAAAATTTGCTGCTGTCGAGGCGTGAATTCGAGGGGCGTACTGCGGGTGTGGGGAATGCGCTGGCATCGATCGGCAGCACCTGCTCCGGTCCCACCTTGAGCGCTGCCCCATGCAGCTGCGCCTGGGCCAGCACATGGCGGGCATAGGCATGCCAGGTTGTCTCTCCAGCCGCCGCCAGGTGATAGGTGCCGGCCAGGGCGCCAGCGTCGGCCCCAGCCAGGATAATACGGTGGAGTGCAAGGGCTGTCGCATCGGCCAACAGTTCAGCGGCAGTCGGCGCTCCATGCTGGTCCGCGACCACGTTCAGGGTGTCGCGCTCCTTGGCAAGCCGCAGCATGGTCTTTGCAAAATTGCCACCTCGCAGGGCGAATACCCAACTGGTGCGCAGGATCAGGTGACGCGCTCCGCTCGCACGAATGCGCTCTTCGCCCTCGCACTTGCTACGGCCATATACCGACAAGGGCTGGGTTGTATCGGTTTCCAGCCAAGCACGGTCCTTTGTGCCGTCGAAGACGTAATCAGTCGAGAAATGCACCAACCAGGCGCCGCAGGCAGCGGCCTCCTCGGCCAGCACACCGGGCGATACCGCATTGACCGTGTGCGCGACTGCTTCTTCACTTTCCGCCTTGTCCACGGCCGTATAGGCAGCGGCATTGACGATGACGTCGGGGGCATGGGCGCGGACCAGGGCGCGCAGCGATTCGGGAGCGGTAAAATCGGCCTCGGTGCGGCCATACGCGGAAAGCTCGCCGAGCGGTGCCAGCGAACGCTGCAGCTCCCAGCCGACCTGGCCGTCCTTGCCGAGCAACAGAATCTTCATACGTCGTACTGCCTTTCCATCCATTCACGGTAGGCACCGCTGGTGACATTCTCGACCCACTCGCCATTGGCCAGGTACCACGCCACCGTCTTGCGGATACCAGTCTCGAAGGTCTCTGCCGGTCGCCAGCCCAGCTCGCGCTCCAGCTTGCCTGCATCGATAGCATAGCGTCGGTCGTGCCCCGGACGATCCTTTACGAAGGTCATCTGGCTTGCATACGACTGGCCGTCTGCACGTGGACGCAATTCATCCAGGATCGCACACAGGGTACGCACCACCTCGATATTCGCTTTTTCATTGCAGCCGCCAACGTTATAGGTTTCCCCCAGCTTGCCATCGGCCAGGACGCGACGAATGGCGCTGCAATGGTCGGTTACGTACAGCCAATCGCGGATTTGTTGGCCGTCGCCGTAGATCGGCAGCGGCTTGCCGGCCAAGGCGTTGTGGATCACCAGGGGAATGAGCTTTTCCGGGAAATGATAAGGACCATAATTGTTCGAGCAATTGGTGGTCAGTACCGGCAAGCCATACGTATGGTGGTAGGCGCGCACGAGATGGTCCGAGGCCGCCTTGCTGGCCGAGTATGGGCTGTTTGGCTCATAGCGGTGCTGCTCGTCGAACGCCGGTGCATCATGCGAGAGCGAGCCATAGACCTCGTCGGTGGAAACGTGGAGGAAGCGGAAATCCGCCTTTTCGCCACCGTCGAGCCCGTTCCAATAGGCGCGCACCGCTTCAAGCAGTTTGAAGGTGCCGACAATGTTGGTTTCGACAAACGCGCCAGGACCTGTAATGGAACGGTCTACATGACTTTCGGCAGCAAAATTCATGATTGCGCGTACCTTATGCTCGGAAAGAAGACGCGCTACCAGGGCACTGTTACCGATGTCGCCGCGCACGAAATGGTGGCGCGGGTCATTTTTCAGGCGATCGACGTTTTGCAGGTTGCCCGCATAGGTCAACAGGTCAAGGTTGATGACTGGCTCGTCGTGATGGGAAAGCCAGTCAATGACGAAGTTCGACCCAATGAAGCCTGCTCCGCCCGTTACGAGGATAGTCATCCCTGCGGTTCCTAGAATGTAGTTGAAGATCGACGCAGCATTCGATGCTTACTCGAACTCAAGAGTTGTTGTAAAAACCGTATTTTATAGACATTTGGAAATTCGTTACGCATGTTCCGTATGGCAGACGAAATTCACGAACACTTAAGGAGGCCCTTGTCGATATGGTACAACAGTTGTTTTTAAGACATCCAGCTAGCTAGTCGATCGCGATGAGTAGGACGATGCGATGCTTCGCAAGCTTAGAGCGCGGGCTTATTCCAGCAGAAACAGCATGGAAATGGCAGGCTCGGCATCGCACCAATGCTCTCCCAAGTACTACTCCGCGCCGAAGTAAGCCAGGAACATCGACACCGCGGCCTCGATCACCGGCTGCGCTGCGCTTGGCGTGATCGGGGCGGCGCCCATCGCCACCTGCGGCCAGAAGCCGAAGGCCTTGAGCTGGCCCTGCAGGATGGTCGCCGCAAATGCCGGGTCGCCGGCCTTGAGTTTGCCGTCCGCCTGGGCCGCCCGGATCCAGGCCGTCACCCCTTCCTCGCGCTCGTTCAGGCGCGTGAAAATCGGCAGCGCGCGCGCGGGCGCATGGATCGCTTCCGAAATCGCCACCCGCGCCAGCGCGATGAAATCCGGGTCTTCCAGCGTGCGCATCTTCAGGCGCATCAGCTCCGTCAGCTGCTCGCGCAGGCCGGCGTCGCTGCGGTAAGGCAGCTCGAGCAGCTCCGCGCTGGCCTGGAACAGCTGCACGATGGTTTCCGCGAACAGCTCTTCCTTGCTCGGAAAGTGGTTGTAGACCGTGCGCTTAGACACGTTGGCGACAAGCGCAATCCGGTCCATGCTGGTCGCCTCGAACCCGTTGGCACGGAACTCGGCGGCAGCGGCATTGACGATGGCATTGCGCTTGAGATCGGTAAGCCGGGGAGTATGCATGCGTTTATTTTACACCGACCAGTTTACTTTCTCAAAAATAGAAACTACACTGTGTAGTGTACATTGTCACTTTCTACTGTCAGGTCCACCATGCGCATCCTGTTCACCACGCTTCTTCTGGGAGTTGTCTCCATCATGACCTACTGCACCTTTGCCTCGGCCGCACCCGTCTTCCCGGCCTCGACCCACTATCAGGACGGTAAATTCCGCAACGCCATCAAGATGCGCGAATACAGCTTCGGCGAGATGGCCAGCCTGTGGTGGAACGCCATGGTCAACAAGCCGTCCGGCACCCTTCCGGGAGGCGCGATTCCCGTGCGGCCCTTGTCGCGCGCCGCGCTGCTTGCCGCACCCGACAACACCCTGTACCGCCTCGGCCACTCGACCATGCTGGTCAAGATCAAGGGCGAGTTCTACCTGACCGACCCGGTCTTCTCCGAGCGCGCCTCGCCGGTGCAGTGGGCCGGTCCCAAGCGCTTCCATGCGCCACCGATCGGCATCGAGGAGCTCCCGCCGATCAAGGCCATCATCCTGTCGCACGACCATTACGACCACCTCGACCATGCAGCCATCATGGCCCTGGCCGCGAAGACCCAGCATTTCCTGACGCCGCTGGGAGTGGGCGAGCGCCTGATCAAGTGGGGTGTCGAGGCATCGAAAGTACGCCAGCTGGACTGGTGGCAGGAAGCGTCCATCGACGGCGTGCGCTTCGTCGCCACCCCGGCCCAGCACTTCTCGGGCCGTACCCTGAGCGACCGCGACACCACCTTGTGGGCCTCCTGGGTCATCCTGCACGACGACCTGCGCCTGTTCTTCAGCGGCGACAGCGGCTATTTCAAGGGATTCAAGGAGATCGGCGAGCGCTTCGGTCCCTTCGACGTCGCCCTGGTGGAAACCGGCGCCTACGACAAGCAGTGGCCCGACGTGCACATGCAGCCCGAAGAAACCCTGCAAGCCTTCCTCGATCTGAAGGGCGCCTGGCTGCTACCGATCCACAACGGCACCTTTGACCTGGCGCTGCACCGCTGGCAGGACCCGTTCGAGCGCATCGCTGCGCTGGCCGCAGCAAAAGGCGTATCGATGACGACCCCGGAAATGGGCGAGCCCTTGAGCCTGAAGGCGCCGCATGCCGGCAAACCCTGGTGGCGCGAGGTCAAGTAAGCACCATGAAAAATGCCCACATCGATGTGGGCATTTTTTTTACAACTGGTAAAAAAATCAGGCGTTTGCCACCGGCTGCTTGTGCAGGTTCGCATACTTCACGCCGAAGTACAGGATGAACAGGTAGCACACGGCCGGCACCAAGAAGGACGGCTGCAGGCCGACCGTGTCGGCGAACATGCCCTGCACGAAGGGCACCACCGCGCCGCCCACGATGGCCATGCAGAGGATACCCGAGCCCTGGCCGGTGAACTTGCCCAGGCCATGCAAGGCCATGCTGAAGATGGTCGGGAACATGATCGAATTGCACAGGCCCACCGCCAGGATCGCCCACATCGCCAGCTTGCCTTCGCCGAAGGTGGCGACCAGCACCAGCAGGATCGAGCCGAGCGCATTGAAGGCCAGGGTTTTACCGGGGCTGACGTAGCGCATCACCGCAAAGCCGATGAAGCGTCCCACCAGCGCGCCGCCCCAGTACAGGCTGACGTACTGCGCCGCATCCGCGTGGCTCAAGGCCGCGATATGGCCCTCACCCAGGAAGTTGATCAGGAAGCTGCCGATGCTGACCTCCGCGCCCACGTACAGGAAGATCGCGACCGCCCCCAGCACCAGGTGGCGGTAGGCCATCGCGCCGCCCTTGCCGTCGATGGCCGGCTTGCCGTCCTGGGCATGGCTGATCTTCGGCAGCTTCGCCACCGCGAACAACACCGCGAGGACGGCCAGCGCCGCCGCCAGGCCAAGGTAGGGACCCTGCACGGTGGCCGCCTCTTGCGCTTTGTAGGCTGCCTGCTCGGCGGCGGTCATGGCCGCCAGCTGGTCGGCGCCCAGCGCCACCGTCGACAGGATCAGGATCCCGCCCAGCGCCGGCGCGACCGTCGTGCCGAGCGAATTGAAGGCCTGGGTCAGGGTCAGGCGGCTGGATGCGGTACGCGCCGGCCCGAGCACGGTCACGAAAGGATTGGCAGCCACTTGCAGGATCGTGATGCCGCTGGCGAGCACGAAGAAGGCGAACAGGAACAGGCCGTAGCTGCCCTTCGAGGCCGGGTAGAACAGGGCGCAGCCGGCAGCCGCGATGCTCAGGCCGGCGACGGCGCCATTCTGGTAGCCGATCCGTCGGATCAGCGCGCCCGCCGGCAGCGACACGATGAAATAGGCGCCGAAAAAGCAGAACTGCACCAGCATCGCTTCCAGGTAGGTCAGCGTATAGATCGACTTCAGGTGCGGGATCAGCACGTCGTTGAGCGAGGTAAGCAGGCCCCACATGAAGAACAGGATGGTGACGATGACGAGCGCGCCGGTATGCGGGTTGTGCTCGTTCGCCGTGGCCTGCGCCAGCGATGGCGCCTCGGGCGATTTCGGTGCTGTGCTTTGCATGGTGTCTCCGTATTGTTATGGCTGGGCTGCGACCCGGTCCGACAGCATGGCGGACACGCCGCGCAGCGCCGGGTACTGCTCGGTAATGAGGTAAGTCGGGATGCGCGCGAGGTAAGGACTCAGGCGTCCCTTGTCCTCGAAGCGCGCGCGGAAGCTGGATTCGGCAAACAGCCTTCCCAGGCGCGGCACGATGCCGCCGCCAATATACATGCCGCCGGTCGCGCCCAGGGTCAGCGCGACGTTGCCGGCCACGCTGCCCAGGATGGCGCAGAAGGTGTCGACCGTGCGCCGGCAGTCGCCGGAGCTGCCATCGAGCGCGGCGCCGGTGATGGCCGGGGCATCGAGGCGCTCGCCGGTGCGCGCCCAGTGAATCAGCTCCAGGCCCATCCCGGATAGCAGACGCTCGGCCGACACGTGACCATATTCGCCCCACAGCGCCTCCAAGATCGCCACCTCGTCCTTGTTCGCCGGCGCGAAGCTCACATGCCCGCCTTCGCCTGCCAGTGCAATCCAGCGCTTGCCGCCTGCCGGAATCACGCCCGAGACGCCGAGCCCGGTGCCGGGACCGATCAGGCCGATGGGACGGTCGGCCAGCTCGATGCCGCCGCCTATCCGTTCGCGCTGTTCGAGCGCCAGGTGCGGCAGCGACATCGCCAGCGCTGCAAAATCGTTCACCACCAGCAGCGTCGCCAGACCCTGCTGAAGGCGCAGGGCTTCGATCGAGAAGCTCCAGTGGTGGTTGGTCATGCTGACCCGGTCTTCCTCGACCGGGTTGGCGATCGCGATCGCCGCATGGCGCACCGTTTCCACTGCGTGACCGCGCCCCGCGGCCTTGCCAAGGTAGGCCCGCATCGCATCGTCCAGCGTCGGATAATCGGCGCAGGCCAGCACCTCGATGTCCGCGAGCTGCCTGTCGCTGGACTCCAGGGCGAAGCGCGCATTGGTGCCGCCGATGTCGGCCAGCAGGCGCAGCTCCCCGTTCATCGCAGTTCCTCGCAGCGCACGGCATCGGCTTCGCTAGCTGCGCCGCCGGCGATCTCGATGCCGGTAAAGGCCGCAGCGAAACCGGCGTCGCTGGCGATGCTGAACGGCGCATCGACCTTCGCCAGGTCCGTGCCCTTGGCCTGGAAGCAGCTGAGCGGGATCTTGACGGTCTGCTTGCCCTTGCCGGCCAGGCGCTTGAACAACGCGGTGGTGTCGAGCGTGCCGCCGCCCATGGTCATCATTACCTTGCCAGCCGGTGCGCCCGAGACGATGGTGTCGAAGCGCAGCGCGGCATTCGCACTGGCTGCCGTCGGCAGCACCATCGGCCGCGCACCGCGGGTTTCGACGGTGGCCGGGCCAGTCCAGGTGATGAGCTTCGCATCCTGCTGGGTGTTCACCTGCGAGGTCTGCACCGTCACGCCGGGCAGGCTGAAGCTCGAATTGAGATCGGCGCCCAGCACCAGCTGCTGGGAACCGCTGCGGATCGCCATCGGGAAGCTGGCCCGGTCGGCCTGGCTGAACACCGGGAAGGTATTGCTGATGCCGCAACCGCCGGCAGGGTAGGTGGCATCGAGCTCGCCGACCTTCGAGCGCGTAGCAGACTTCAGGCCATAACCCCAGGCGAACAGTGGCGCATACCCCTTGTCGCCGACGTTCAAGTCCGTCTGGCAGGCCGACTTCGGCCAGGAGAACGGCAGCTTGCCGGTGAACTCGTAGCGCTTGCTGCCTGCCACCAGCAGGTCCGACACGCCCTTGCCCTCGGTGCCCGGCAGCCAGGCTGCGACAAACACGTCCGACAAATTGAGCAGGTCGTTGACGTAGAGCGGACGGCCCGACACGAAGACGGTGACGACCGGCTTGCCGCGGCCAGAAACCGCCTGCAGGACCGCCAGGTCTTCCGGATAGCGGCCGCTGTGGCGCAACGTGCCGTTCGGGCCGATGTCGCCGTCGCCTTCCGCATACGGACGCTCGCCGATCACCGCCACCACGGCGTCGAACTGCGACACGTCGACGCCCTTCGCATCCACGCTGAAGTGCACGTTCTCGCTGCCCGCTGCTGCCCGGATGCCGGCCAGGATCGTATCGGCATTCGGGAAGTCCGCATTGGTATTGGCCGTGCCCTGCCAGGTGATCGACCAGCCGCCGCTCTGGTTCGACAGGTCGTCCGCGGTCTTGCCGACCACGAGGATCTTCTTGCCGCGTGCGATCGGCAGCACCGGCTTGTCGTTCTTGATCAGCACGAGTGACTCGCGCACCGCGCGGCGCGCCAGCTCGCGCGGCTGCATGGCCTCGTCCTTGCCGGCATACGCGTTCTGCGCCGGGCTTTTCTCGAACAACCCTGCGCGCAGCTTGACGCGGATGATGCGGCTTACCGCATCGTCGATACGCGCCATCGGGATCTGCCCGCTTTCCACCTGCTTGATGGTGTTGGCGATGAAGGCCTTCCAGTCGTCCGGCACCATGACCATGTCGTTGCCGGCATTGATGGCAGCGGCGCAGCTCTCGTTGCTGCAGCCTGGCACTTCGCCATGCCCGTTCCAGTCGGTGACGACGAAGCCATCGAAGCCCATCTTCGTCTTGAGCACGTCGGTCAGCATGGCGCGGCTGCCGTGCATCTTGCCGTAATCGGTGCCGGCGGCGACGTCGTTCCACGAATTGAAGGACGACATGACCGTCTGCGCTCCGGCCTGCAGGGCAGGGTAGTAGCCGGCGCCGTGGATGTTGATCATCTGCGACTTGCTCGACTTGTTGACGCCACGGTCCTTGCCGAACTCGGTGCCGCCGTCGCCGATGAAATGCTTGGCGGTGGCGATGGTATTGGCATCGTCCTTGAGCATGCCCTGCATGCCGCGCACATAGGCGCCGGCATAGCTCTTCACGACTTCCGGGTTCTCGGAATAGCTCTCGTAGGTGCGTCCCCAGCGGTCGTCGCGCACCACGGCCAGGGTCGGGCCGAACACCCAGGCGATGCCGCTGGCGCGGGTGGCTTTCGCGGTGGCCGCGCCGATTTCCTCCAGCAGCTTCGGGTTGCGCGCCGCGCCCAGGCCGATGTTGTGCGGGAAGAGCGTGGCGCCGAAGACGTTGTTGTGGCCGTGGACCGCGTCCGTGCCCCAGATCACCGGCACCTTGACCGCCATGTCGGTGGCCAGCGAGGCCTCGTGGTAGCGCTGCGCCAGCGCCAGCCATTCGGCCGCCTTGGCATGCTTGTTCCCGTTCGGCCAGCTGCCGCCGCCATTCAACACCGACCCGAGGTAATAGCGCTTCACGTCGTCCGGCGTAGCGCTCTTGATCTCGGGCTGGGTCATCTGGCCGACCTTCTGTGCGAGCGTCATCTTGCCGACGATCTCGCGCACGCGCTGCTCCAGCGCCGCGTCCTTGCCGATGGCGCTGGTAACGCGCGGCCAGTCGGTCAGGGGCGCCGCGCCGGCGGGCAGGGCCAGGGCAATGGCAAGCGCCATTACCGGGTTGCGAAGCGTGGGTGTCATAGGCTGTCTCGCTGTATTTTATAGTTGGATGTCATGCGCCGCGCAGGAAGCCGCGATACCATTTGCCGCTGCTTTTCAGGCGCCGTTCCTGGGTGGCGTAGTCGATATGGGTCAGCCCGAAGCGCTTCAGGTAGCCCTCCGCCCATTCGAAATTGTCGAGCAGGCTCCAGGCAAAATAGCCTTTCACCGGCGCGCCGTCGCGGATGGCCGAGGCCAGCGAAGCCAGGTGGCGTACCAGGTAGCGGCGGCGCTCGGCGTCGTCGATCTCGCCCTCGGCATTGACTTCGTCCGGATAGCAGGAACCGTTCTCGGTGATGTACATCGGGCCCGGGTGGTAGTCGTTCTCGATGCGCAGCAGCAGCTCGGCCAGGCCTTGCGGCGCCACTTCCCAACCCATGTAGGTGGTTTCGGCGCCTGCGCGCGGCGGCAGCACGCGCGCCGACAAGGGCGCGTGGCCGTCTTCGTGCCGGATCGTCTCGGGGAAGTAGTAGTTCACGCCGAGGAAGTCGGTCGGCGTGGCGATCGCTTCCAGGTCGCCCGGCAGCACGACCGGCGCCGCTGCGCCAATGGCGTCGAGCGTGGCCTGCGGATAGCCGCGGCCATACAAGGGGTCGAGGAACCAGCGGTAGCGCAGGCCGTCGTGGCGCGCGGCCGCGGCGACGTCTTCTGGCGAGTCGCTGGCCGCGCGCACCGGATGCAGGCTCAGGGCGATGCCGACCTTCGCACTTGGGACGTTGGCGCGGATCAGCGGCACCGCCTTGCCGTGCGAGAGCAGCACGTGATGCGCCACCTGCAAAGACGTCTTGAAATCGGTCAGGCCGGGTGCATGCCAGCCTTCGAAATTGCCGATGATCGAGGTGCACCACGGCTCGTTGTGGGTGATCCAGTGCTGCACGCGGTCGCCCAGGCGGCGCGTCATCGCATCCACGAAAGCCAGGTAGGCGTCGACCGTGGCGCGGCTGTTCCAGCCTCCCTGGTCCTGCAGGAATTGCGGCAGGTCCCAGTGATACAAGGTGGCCCATGGCTGCAGGCCGCGCTCGAGCATGCCGTCCACCAGGCGCGAGTAGAAATCCAGTCCCTTCTGGTTCGGCTTGCCGCCGATCTCCGAGAAGATGCGGGGCCAGGCGATCGAGAAGCGGTAGGCGTTCAGGCCCATGTCGCGGCCGATGTCGAAGTCTTCCGGCCAGCGGTGGTAGTGATCGCAGGCGACCGCGCCGCTCGAGCCATCCTTGACCTTGCCCGGGGTCGCGGCGAAGCGGTCCCAGATCGATTCGACCCGGCCGTCCTCGGAGGCAGCGCCTTCGATCTGGTAGGACGAGGTGGCACAGCCCCACAAGAAATCGGAGGCAAAATCGCCGCGCACCGGGGCGGTCGGCTCGGGACTGTCAGCTGTTGTCATGGTCGCGTAGAGAATTGAAGTCGTTATGCAAGGATATTTGGAAAGCTTTCCAATTGCAATCGAAAAAAAAGGCCGGCGAGCGGCCGCACAGGGCGGCGCGCGTCATTTTTTCTTGCTCCTGGCCGGCAGCCTGGCAAGCGAGGCGCGCAGCGTCACGCTGACCGGGAAGTCGCGCGACACCGGGCGATGCAGGTCGTAGCAGCGGTTCAGCAGGGCGTTCAGGCCATTGAGCGTCATTTCGCGCCAGGGCATGTGCACCGAGGTCAGGCGCGGCGCCGCAAATTCGGCGCTCGGCGTGTCGTCGTAGCCGATCACGGACAGGTCGCGCGGTACGCTGATGCCGGCCTCCTGGAAGTACGACAGTGCACCCACCGCCATCTCGTCGTTGGCGCAGAACAGGGCGGTGCAGGTGCGGCCGGATTCGACCAGCGCCTTGGCCGCGGCCCAGCCGCCGGCAGGAGAAAAGTCGCTCTCCATCAGCCACAGCTTGCCCGGATCGATGCCTTCGCTCGCCAGTTCATCCATGAAGCCCTTGATGCGGGCCACATTGTCGGCCAGCGCCGTCGGGCCGGACACCACGGCGATGTCGCGGTGCTTGTGGTCGAGCAGGGCGCGCGCGGCCATCCGGCCGCCCAGCGCGTGGTCGACCGTGAAGCACTGTTCCGGGATGCCGGCGAATTCGTGGTTCAGCGCCACCAGCTGGCGCTGCTTGGCGCCGAGGGTGGCCAGGTCCTCGTCGGTGAGGGCGCTGGTCATCATGATCAGGCCATCGCAGCCGCGCTCGATGAGGAATTCGATGCCTTCCATCGCCTGGCGCCGCGCATCGCCCAAGCCGACGCCGAAGGCGACCACCATGTGCAGGCCGGCGGCGCGCAGCTCGGTGTCGATGATCTGCAGGATCGGGGTGTAGAAGGTGCCGCTCAGGACCGGGATGTAGACGCCGATCATCCGGCTGGTGCCGGACAGCAGGGCGCGCGCCGCATGCGAGGGGCGAAAACCCAGCTCGTCGATCGCCTTGCGCACGCGTTCGAGCGTGGCGGGCGATACCGAGCCCTTGCCGCTCACCACGCGCGAGGCGGTGCCGAGACCGACCCCGGCGAGACGCGCTACGTCCTTGATGGTTGCCACTGACGATCCTTATGGTCTACACGATTAGTCGAAAAACACTGAAGCATACTGTATTCAAGTGACACTGGCATCTGTCTTCAAATGCGCTTGCCGCTGGCCGGGTCGAACAGCGACACGCGCGCGGCATCGATCGCAAAGCGCACCGACTGTCCGCTTGCCAGCGGGCGCTGATCGTGCACGATGGCCGACAAGGCATGGCCGCCGCAGTCCAGCCACACGACCTGGTGATTCCCCATCGGCTCGACCAGCGTCACCGATGCCTGCAAGGGGCCGTCGTCCGAGAGGTGGATGTCTTCCGGCCGCACCGCCAGCGTCACCGCGCCACGCGGGCCGGCATGCATCGGCGCCAGAGCGAGCGCCAGCGCGCCGCTGCTGAAGCGGCCCGCCTCCAGCCGCCCGTCGACGAAATTCATCGACGGGGAACCGAGGAAGCCGGCCACGAAGCGGTTGGCGGGGCGCTCGTAGACTTCGCACGGCGTGCCGATCTGCTGGATATGCCCGCCTTGCATCACCACGATGCGGGTGGCCAAGGTCATCGCCTCTGCCTGGTCGTGGGTCACGTAGATCATGGTCGAACCGAGCGCCTGGTGCAGCAGCTTGAGTTCGCGGCGCAGCTCGGCGCGCAGCTTGGCGTCGAGGTTCGACAGCGGCTCGTCGAACAGGTAGACGCCCGCTTCGCGCACCAGGGCGCGGCCGATCGCCACCCGCTGGCGCTGCCCGCCCGAGAGCTGGGCCGGTTTGCGGTCGAGCAGCGACTCGAGCTGCAGCATTTCTGCCGTGCGCCGCACGCGGCGCTGGATCTCGGCCTTCGGTGCGCCGGAGATGCGCAGGCCGAAGGACATGTTCTTCTCCACCGTCATGGTCGGGTACAGCGCATACGACTGGAACACCATGCCGATCCCGCGCTCGCTCGGATCGGCGTGGCTCATGTCGACCCCGCCGATCTCGATGCTGCCGCCGGCCACGTCGATCAGGCCCGCGATGCTGTGCAGGAGCGTGGACTTGCCGCAGCCCGAAGGCCCCAGCAGCACCAGGAATTCGCCCGGCTCGACCTGCAGGTCGAGGTCCCGGATGACGGCATTGCTGCCGCGGGTGATGCACAACTTGCGCAGGTGGACGTTGGACATGCGGTTAACCTTTCACGGCGCCGGCGGCGATGCCGCGCACGAACCAGCGTCCCGAGATGAAATAGATCGCCAGCGGCACGCTAGCTGTCAGCATGGTCGCGGCCATGTTGACGTTGTACAGGCGGGTGCCGGTGGTGGTGTTGATCACGTTATTGAGCTGCACCGTCATGGGCGCGTTCTCGCGGCCCGCGAACACCAGGCCCAGGATGTAGTCGTTCCACACGCCCGTGACCTGCATGATCGCGGCGACCACGACGATCGGCAGCGACATCGGCAGCATCACCTGCGCAAAGATGCGCCAGAAGCCGCCGCCATCGATGCGCGCCGCCTGGAACAGCTCCTGCGGCACCGAGGCATAGTAGTTCCGGAACAGCAGCGTCATGATCGGCATGCCGAAGATGACGTGCACCAGCACGATGGCCGGGAGCGAACCGAACACGCCGGCGCGCGCCATCATCCATACCAGCGGATAAATCATCACCTGCACCGGGATGAAGGCGCCGGCCAGCAGCACGCCGAACAGCACATTGGCGCCGCGCGGACGCCAGAACGACAGCGCATAGCCGTTGATCGCACCCAGCAGGATCGGGATGATCGTGCTGGGCACCGTGATCGCCACCGAATTCCAGAAGCCGCCGCTGACCTGGGCCCAGGCGTTTTGCCACGGCTCGACGGTCGCCAGCAGGGGCAGGGCGAACACGCTGCCACTCCTGATCTCGTCCATCGACTTGAACGAGGTGATGATCATGACGTACAGCGGCAGCAGGAAGTACAGCGCGGCGCTGAACAGGAAAGCATACACGCCGATGCGCGCCGGAGACAAGCGCTTGCGGCGGACGGCCGGCGCCGAACCGAAGCTCACTGCTGGCACCTCCAGGGTGGTGTTCATGCGCGGCTCCTGCGGCTGCGTGCGTAGGCGTAAGGCGCGAGCAGCGCCAGCACGGGAATGAGCAAGGTCACCGCGCCGGCCGAGGCCAGGCCGATGTTCGAGCGCAGGAACAGGTGGTCCATGATGAACTTGGCCGGCACTTCGCTGGCCGTGCCCGGTCCGCCGCCGGTCATCGCCACCACCGCGTCATACAGCTTGACCACCGCGGTGCACAGCAGCAGGAAGACGGTGGCGATGGTCGGCCCCAGCATCGGCAGCACGATCGAGGCATACACGCGCCAGGCCGGGATGCCGTCCAGGCGCGCCGCCTTGTAGATCTCCGGATCGACCCCGCGCAGCCCCGCCAGCATCATCGCCATGACCAGGCCCGAGGCCTGCCACACGGCGGCGATGACGATCGTGTAGATGACCATCTCCTGGTCGACCAGCCAGTCGAAGGTAAAGCCGGACCAGCCCAGGGCGCGCACCGCGCTCTCGATGCCGGCGCCGGGCGCCAGCATCCACTGCCATACGAGGCCGGTGGCGATGAAGGACATCGCATACGGGTAAAGGAAGACCGTGCGCAGGAAACCTTCGCCGGTGACCTTCTGGTCGATGAAGGCGGCCAGCAGGAAGCCCAGCACCATGCAAGCCACGATGAACAGCGTGCCGTACACGGCCAGGTTGTTCAGCGAGAGCATCCAGCGCTCGTTGTCGAACAGGCGCGCGTACTGGGCAAAGCCGATGAAGTGATCGGACGAGAAAGTGCGCGAGCTGGTAAGCGAAGTGCGGAAGGTCCACAGCGCCGCGCCGATATAGGCGACCAGCACCGTCAGCGCCATCGGCAGCAGGGCGATGTGGGGAGTCAGTTTGTTGGCGCGGGCGAGCATGGCGTTAATATTTGAGCGCGTTGGCGATGCTCTTCTGGGCCTTCTCGGCCGGCATGTTCGTGTTCCAGTAGGCGGTCAGCACATCCTGCATGGCGCCGTTCTGGTCGGGCGTGAGATAGACCTCGGTGACGCCGGCCTGGCGCGAGCGGTCCTTCATGATCTCGATGCCCTTTTGCGCGCACAGGTCCAGTTCCGCCGGGTTGACATCGGTGCGGACCGGGATCGAGCCCTTCAGCTTTGAAAAACCTACTTGCAGCTCCGGTTGCGAGACGACCTTGGCCAGCAGGTTCTGCGCCCTGACGGTCTGTCCGTCGTCGGTGCGCGGGAAGACAAACACGTCGCCCTGGATCAGGTAGGGCGTAGAGGCGTTCAGGCCGGCCATGCAGCCGTAGTGCTGGCCCGCCACCTGGCGCGCGTTGGTGAATTCGCCCTTGGCCCAGTCGCCCATCACCTGCAGCCCTGCGCGACCAGCGATGACCATGGCGGTGGCGTCGTTCCAGTTGCGGCCCGGCGCGCCGGCGTCCACATAGGACTTCATGCGTTTGAACGTCAGCAGCACGTTGCGAAAGGCGGGCGACAGGAGCGTCGCCTGGTCGCGGTCGCGCATGGCTTTCAGGTACAGCTCCTTGCCGCCCATGTTGGCGAGGATGGCGGAGAACAGCACGGTCTCCTGCCACGACTGGCCACCGTGGGCGAGGGGGATGATGCCGGCCGCCTTGAGCTTGTCGAGCGCGATGAAGAGCTCCTGCATGCTGGCGGGTTCCTTCGTGATGCCGGCCTTCTGGAAGGCGGCCTTCGAATACCAGAACCAGGTCTGCATGTGGATGTTCAGCGGCACCGCGTAGTAGTGGCCATCCACCTTGATGACGTCGATGATCGGCGCCGGCAGCATCTGGTCCCAGTTCTGCGCGCGTGCAACCCCGTCGACGTTGTTCAGCATCCCCGCTTCGATCACATCCAGAAACTGCTTGGAGGTGTTGAACTGGGCGGCGGTCGGCGGGTTGCCGCCGACGATGCGGTTGATGGTGACGGCGCGCGACTGGTCGCCGCCGGCAATGGCCGTATCGATCCAGACGCCGCCCGCATTGCGGTAGGCCTGGGCGACCTGCTTGACGGCGGCGGACTCGCCGCCGGATGTCCACCAGTGGATGACTTCTGCTTTCGGGGCCGTGGGAACGGATGCGGCACGCGCCGGCGCCGCGCGCGCGGCAGGCGTCGAAGCGGCAGTCGTCATGGCAACGGCGAGCCATGCGCAGGCTGACGCCAAGGTGCGTACTGTGGACATCGTGTCTCCGTTCCTTGCCATTATTGTCGGGACGTTGGAAACGTTCCCATTGGCTTTGGCCGACTATAGCATCGGGTGAAATCGTGGTCAAACAAATATTGCACTTGGGGATTTTGGCACAGTTTTGCTGGCTGATCGGCAAGCATTTTCTCGAAGACCAGTTTGCTCAAGCGCAAGCGGTTTGTTCGATGTCCATGCGCTTGGTCGAGCCGCAGAAGGGGATTGTGCGTGCTCAAGCGCCAAGTGGTGACGATTTCTAAGATGAGTTCACGGGGCGCGCCACTTGTGTGGGCTTGGCAGCCGCTCTCCGCGGTAGCCAGACGCCCCGTAGTGCACCTGTTCGATGTCGCCATCGTGTCCACTAGGAGGATGTATGTCGAAAGCACAGCCCCGCGCCCAGGACGGGCGCCCAACGCGTTCGCACCAGGAGCGCTGCGAACAGAACGCGCAAGACCTGTGTCATCCCAACGTCGCCGCCTTTCTCAAGGCCATTGCGGCGGCGGAGGGCGGAGCTTACGACTTCAAGTACGGGGCCTTAAAAGGGCGGAGCAACGACCGGTGGCGCTTCACCGATATGTCGACGCATCCGGGGCCCGGGATCGATGGCAAGTCCACGGCGGCAGGGATGTACCAGATCACACGGCCGACCTGGCAGCATCATGGCGGCAAGCTGGGGCTGGACGATTTTTCGCCGCGAACGCAGGATCTGATTGCTGTCGAAATCCTGCGCAGCCTTGGGGTGATCGATCGGATCAAGGGAGGGGAGATTGCCGGAGTCATGCCCAAGGTCGCGCGCACCTGGGCAGCGTTGCCAAAAGGGCCTGGCCAATCCAATCATTATCCGCACCAGCGCTACATCGAATTCGACGAGTTCCTGGCGGCTTATCTGGCGGCTGGTGGGAAAGCGGTGTAAGACTGGAAAGCAAAAAGCCCAGCCGGTGAGGGCTGGGCTTTGTACTGAAGCATGTGGTGCCGGCTGCCGGTTTCGAACTGGCCACCTGATGATTACAAATCACCAAGCTGAAGCATTTTGAAGTGTAGATTTCTGTCGGTCGAAACTGATAAATTCTTAATAATCATATACTTAATACGAATACGTGCGGCTTTTTTGTTGGAAAGTGTTGATCTTCATATGTTAAGATTCCCTACATAGTCACTACATGAAGGGAGCCTTGGATGAAATGGGAAAACTTCACCAGTGCCCGCGTCGAGGCGTTCAAGTGCACAGAGGGCAAGCAGCAGAGCATATATTGGGATGGCAAGACGCCGGGCCTTGGGGTGCGTGTAACTGCCAAGGGAGCCAAGTCATATATTTTTGAGACCACCCTGAACAGTAAGACGTTGAGGATCACCATTGGCGATGTGCGCACGTGGTCTATTAGCCAAGCTCAAGCGAAGGCCACTGCCTACAAGGCTCAGACCGATAGTGGAATCGATCCCCGCAGGGTTCTTGCCGATCAAATAGCAGCTGAGAAAGCGGCTGAGTTGGCGCGAGCTGATGCGGATGAGGCGGAGGCTGCCGCAGCAATTCGAAACGCAGTTACCCTCGGGGACGTCTGGCCCGCCTATATCGCTGATCGGATGGCAACGCGGACTGGTGGCTGGTCCGACCATCATGTGCGTGCCCATCAGATCCTGATGCAGGCTGGAGGTCTGCCGGTTAAGCGTGGCTCAGCGCTTACACAGCCAGGGCCGCTAAACTCTTTAGCCAGCGTCCGTCTGATCGACCTTACCACTGACTGCATTGAGCTGTGGGCGAGAGACGAGGCTAAACGCCGGCCATCCAGTGCTCGTCTCGCCTGGCGGCTCCTCAAAGCGTGCATGAATTGGTGTGGCGAGCACAAAGTCTATTCCTCTCTGGTTGATGGCAACCCGACAAAGAGCGCGCGCACGCGTGAGGCCCTTGGTAAGCCTACGATCCGTAACGATGTTTTGCAGCGTGAGATGCTTGCATCTTGGTTTACGGCTGTACGGCAGATTCGAAATCCCATTATTTCGGCTTACCTCCAGATTTTGCTGCTAATCGGCTCACGCCGCGAAGAGCTAGCGGCGTTGAAGTGGGAGGATGTGAACGTCCAGTGGAAGAGCATCAAGCTATCAGACAAGGTCGAGGACTTCCGAATGGTGCCGCTTACGCCTTATGTTGCCGCTCTTATGAGTTCGCTTCCTCGGCGCAATGCATACGTGTTTTCCAGCTTAAGTTCAGCGTCGGGTTACATTGCAGAGCCTCGTTATGCACACAATGAGGCGGTCGCGGTAGCTGGTCTGCCACCGCTGACCTTGCATGGTTTGCGACGCTCATTTGCTAGCTTGAGTGAATGGGTACAGACCCCGCCAGGAATCGCAGCGCAAATCCAAGGACATGCTCCACAAGGCGTCCGAGAACAGAACTATATCCGCCGGCCCCTCGACCTCCTTCGAATTTGGCACGTACAGATTGAAAACTGGATGCTGGAGCAAGCTGGCATAAATCTCCAGACTCAAACGCCAGGGCTCAAGATCGTGGCAAAAACCTAGCCTCGCAATTTTCACGCACCAGCCTAGCTTTAGCGGGCGAAAAGCCGGACTCCTTCACCGGCCTGGCTGGTGCCCCAACAAATGAAGGCGACACCTGAAGGGGTGCATATGACGCAGGATGCAGATGACGATGCAGAGTTCGTCGCGGCGTTTGAAGAAACGGTAAATAATGGCAGTTGTATCGACTGGCGATACTGGGCGAAGCAGATGCCTGTTTGGACGCCTGAACAGGCTGCTCGACTGATATGCGCTCTCGACCCGGACGTCTTTGAGAGCTATCAAACTCGGCCGAACCAAAATAATTACAGCAAGGCGGTCGCCACGGCGAAGAGGATAGAACGCTTAGCCCAAGCTCAGAAGATTCCCGCCCTCGCTCCTTCAGACTGGCTGGTATGGGCTAAAGAAACCGGCTTTTCCGTGTCTCCATGGTTGCACCAGATCGTCACGCGTTATAGCGAAGAAAAGCAGCTGCGCCAACACGCGAACGATCTCAGGCAGGCAGAACCTCGACCGCAACGCGACACGACCAATGCCCTTGGGGTAGCTCCGCCTCCGCCTCCGCCCCCTGTAACGATCTTGAGGCCAACAGGGTATGGAGCATCGGCCAAGTTAAAGACAAATACGCCTGACTGGGAGCGATGGTCACGTCTCGACTTTGTTCGATTGTGGCAGGCAGCCTGTCTGGTTGCAAATATCGAGCCTCCAGACGGCGAGACCTGGGCGCTGTACCAACTAGTAGCCTTACCCCAAGAGTTTCACGACGTGTGGGAAGTGATCAATGCCGACGCGGAATTTTCGAAACTTGAGATTTTGGAATATTCAGAACGTATGCTGTCGCGTGTCCACTTACGCGGTTTTGCGAAGTGGGCGCTAAACAAGAAGCTCGAAGTGCCTGATGAGCTACGCGTGCTGGCATCTCGAGATATGGCCGCTTTCGAGTCTGACGGAATCTCAGACGACGTCGTCGGTCTGAGTTCAGCCCAAGACTGGATTGTTAGAAGACCAGATCGCTACCAAGGATACGGAAAACCTCTCTACGATTTCCTGAAAAGCGAGAAGGCGGCTAACAAGCAAATGCCGACTGCAAGGGATGTACTAGATGCATTTAAGAAAATTTCTCCACCTGAGGTCATGGAAATCTTAGCTGATGGCTTGAAGTATTACGATGCTAACGGCAATCCGAAGTTTGCTGACCTAAACGCTATTCGAAAGGCTATCAAAAGAATGACCGATAACGCGGCCGACTCGACCGAATAGCGGCCGACTTGACCGGATCGAGGCCGGCTCGGCCGACATCATAGGGAAATCTACGACTCGAAATGACCATGCAAGCACCCCAACCACAAGAGGTGCAACATGGAAGACAATCTCGCAAAAACGTTTCCTGCTTTGGAAACGGTCACTCGCCCGACGGTAGATACCGCCGCTGCTGCCTATTATTTTAACCGGCGTGTACAAACCCTGAGGGCATGGGCCTGCTACGAAAATGGTCCCATTCGCCCCGTTCGCATCAACGGCCGTCTTGCTTGGCCGGTGGTCGAAATTCGTCGCCTCACCAGCGGAGGCGCCAATGTCTAATCGCACAAATGAAAACGCCTCCGTTGCGGGAGGCGCTCATGTCGATCGGGCTGGCGGGTCCGAAATGACGGGGCAAAGCAAAGTTCTCGACTGCAGTGCGCAGAATATCACAGCCGTTTGCGAAGAGCTTGTACAGAATGGTATCGGCCTACGAGATGCGTCTGGCGCAACCCAGATCGAGACGCTGCGTCGAGCTCTCGAGTTTCGTGGGACGCGTGGACTCAACACTTATGAAGGGACGGCAGCCGGCTATTTACGGCTAGCTACACGAGTCAAAGAACTCAAAGCAAAGTGGAACATTTACGCTCTTCGTGAAGATGTGATTGGTCCTGACGGCCTCCTGCACAGGGGAGTGGCTCGGTACGTGCTACTGGGGCGTCGTCAGGATCTGTTGTCCGCCCAGGCTCAGCTCGATTTGGGGGCCACATGACTGTCCAGGCACTCGCAATCAAGAACTGGAATACGTTCCAGCACTATGGCAAGCGAAATCCACCCTGGATCAAGCTGCACCGAGCCATCCTCGACGATTACGCTTTCTGTGCTTTACCGGATGTCTCGAAGGGTCATTTGATGTTGTTATGGCTCTATGCGAGCCAGAACAACGGCACCGTACCGCATGACATTCCCTTCCTCGAGCGGAAACTGTCGATCGCCAACTTAGACATGGACGTGTTGATCCAGCATGGTTTTTTGACCCAGAGCGGCGTTGCTAGCGCTGCGCTTGCGAAGGGATAGCACATGTACCACATTCCATTCGCTAGCAGCATGCTAGCACCAAGCTATCCGCTGACTTGCAGCCCAGAAGAGTACGCTAGCAATTGGATTGCAACTCAGAAGAGAAGAGAAGACATAAAGCCTGGGACCCCACCCAGCCAAGGCGATAGTATTTCAAACCTGCTGACTTTGCGTCCATATCAGTCCGCAGCCGTCAAAAACCTCCGCTTGTCCTTGGCCGAGGGCGCGCAGCGTGAGATGCTGGTAGCGCCCACTGGCTCCGGGAAAACCGAGATGGGCATGGCCATGGTTCGCGGAGCTATGACAAAACGCAAGCGCGTGGCCTGTCTGTGTAATCGAGTTCACTTGGTCGAACAAACCTCGCGCCGTTTCAACCGCGCCGGGATCACGCATGGGATCATCCAGGGTGAGAACACCTCTCGCGTGTATGAAAACGTGCTGGTGGCCAGCATCCAGACTGTGGCGCGCCGCGGTCTACCCGACGTTGACCTAATCATCATTGACGAAGCACACACGGTCGCATGGTCGAGCGGGTACCGCGCAGTGTTGGCGGCAGCCAAGGGCGCCCTTGTCGTAGGGCCGGCGGCGACGCCATACTCTAAGGGGCTCGGGAAGCATTACGACGAGCTCGAAGGACCGCTATTCGAGCACATGACGATCGCTGCTACGATCCCAGAGCTGATTGCAGACGGCTACCTGGTAGATGTTGACGTGTACGCGCCGAGCGAGCCGGACATGACCGGCATCAAGCAGGCACGCAATTCGTTCGGCGACATTGATTACACCGACGCCGATGTCGGGCGCGCCGCCGACAAGCCGGAGCTGGTGGGCGACATCGTAACGCACTGGCTGCGCCTGGCCGCTGGCACGCCGTCCGTCTGCTTTGCGGCGAACATCGCCTACAGCAAGCACATCGTCGAGCGCTTTCAGGCGGCGGGGATCAGCGCTGAGCACATCGACTGCTTTACCGACACTGAGGAGCGCCGCGAAATCCTGCGTCGCATGGAGGCGGGTGAGACTATGGTCTTGTCGAACGTGGGCATCCTCGCCGAGGGCTGGGACTTCCTGGCATGCCGCACGCTGATCCTAGCGCGCCCGACGCGCTCCCTGATCCGCTACATCCAGATGACTGGGCGGGTGCTGCATCCGCACGCTAGCAAGGATCGCGCTCTTATCCTTGACCACTCTGGGGCGGTAGTGCGCCTCGGCTTCCCGACCGACGAGTTCCCGCTCGAGCTCGACGACGGCTCGCCTAAGAATGCGAAGGGCAGCCAGAAGGAGCGGGAGAAGCCGCTGCCGAAGGCCTGCCTGTCCTACAGCTACGTCAAGACCGTGCACAAGTGCCCGGTATGCGGGTTCGCGCCGGAGCGCCGATCGAACGTACAGACCCGCGCTGGCAACTTGGTGCCGCTGAAGAAGTCTAAGGTGCAGAAGATCGACACGCAGGCGTTCTACTCTCAGCTGGTAGAGGTGGTGTCGAACAAGTACCGGGAATACTTCGGAGTCTGGCCTCGCGGCATGCAGAACGTGCCTGCGCCGGTCACCCCCGAGGTGATGGGTATCTTGAAGCACCTGCAGATCAAGGGGACGAAACAGAGGGAGGCGAAGCATGCAGGCGCTTAAGCCACGTACCGCCGACGAGGCAGTCGGCCGGTGGCCCGGCATCCTTCAGTTCCTCGGAATCGACCAGTCCTTCCTAGGCAAGAAGCACGGGCCCTGTCCGATCTGCGCCGGCAAGGACCGGTACCGGTTCGACGATAAAGCGGGCCGGGGGACGTGGATCTGCTCGCATTGCGGGTCAGGCGACGGCTTCCAGCTGCTGCAGAAGGTGATGGGCTGGTCGTTTAGCGAAGCCGCCAAGCAGGTCGACCGGATCGTCGGGACGATCCCGCCTGGGCCGATCGCACCGGAGCGTACTGAGGCTAGCAAGCTCCGCGCGCTGAATCAGGTGTGGGAGACCAGCAAGTCGGTCGTGTACGGCGACCCGGTGTGGCGATACCTGAACCGGCGCCTCGGAATCGAGGCGGTTCCGCCAAGCCTGCGGTTCCACCCTGGGTTGCGGTACACCAGCGAGAATGGGGGCGATCTGGAGCGCTTCCCCGCGATGATCGCCCGGCTGCAGTATCCGGACGGTACCGGCGCATCGATCCACCGGACCTATCTAACGGACCATGGTGAGAAGGCCCTGGTGGCACGGCCGAAGAAGATCATGGCTGGCAAGCCGCTAAATACAGCTGCGGTGAGGCTAGGAGCGGTTCAGTCGACACTCGGTATAGCCGAAGGCATAGAAACAGCTCTTGCCGCCTCTGTTCGCTTCTATCTGCCTGTGTGGGCGGCAACTAATGCTGCATTGTTGGAATCTTGGGTTCCACCCGTAGGCGTTGACCGAGTGCTCATCGCCGCAGATAACGACGCCAGTTTCACCGGTCAGTCGGCCGCATTCAACTTGGCTAGACGTCTGGTGCGAAATGGGTACGCGGTCGACATCCAGATCCCAAGACAAATAGGTAAGGACTGGGCCGATGAATTTATCTAAGTAGCCCGCATGTGCCTTCAGCTACCTCGGCGGGCAGCGAAAGAATACGGAGGACAACAGTGTTCTCCGTAACGATGACCTGATTAGAAAACGGTTAGCTGGTAGGTGGGTTGCGAGCTCAGGTTTAGGTCAGGTTTCAATTAAGGTTTCAATGAAAACAAACGTTTTTGATCGTATTGAAACCGTAGACACTAGCCTTGCTGGTTTGTTGCCATCCGCTTTACAAGCCCGAAATGATCAGCTGAGCGATGCTTGCAAGAAAGTGAGCAGCGGACACACCGGATTGCTAACTTTTGCTGACACTTGCACGACGGTTACCCTTCGTTGATGGCACGCATGAAGGAGCGGTAGAATTATCATCAACCATAATCGGGAGCTGGTTGCCGAGGTTCCGGAGCCAAGCAGCCTAGCCTTGCTGCTTGCGGGTGTTGGCGGCTTGGGGTGCTGCGTCGCCGGCGTCGTGCGTAACAAGCATGTTGCGAGCTGGCGATCCAGCAGCTTAACGATGACGGACGGCCTTCAGGACATTTTTCGGGTCGCCTTTAGATGATAACTCGTATTATCATCGTTACCATCTATGGCCAACCTAACAAGGGACGTATGAAAGTCAAAGACCTGATTGCGAAACTAAGTAAACTAAATCCGGATCTGGACGTGATTTGTATCGAAGACGGACCAGTGCCCTTGCACAATGATTACCCAGGTCCCTTCGAGATTGTAGATGTTAGCTCCTACAAGATCGTGACTTCTCGTGATAGCTCCGGTCGCGTTTTAGTCAATTTTGACCATACGGCCCCCGGTGCCTGGGAGCGGGCCTTGATTGGCATCACTTCCGATATCTAAGTAGCAGCTGCTACAGGCTTCACGATGCCCAGGATGTTGGCTCGGGAGACCTCAAAGCGGCGGGCTAATTTGCTGACCGACACGCCGGCCGCATAGTCTGTGGCGATCTGGCAGCGCTGTTCCTCGGTTGTCTTGGATGGACGGCCCAGCGTCTTGCCCTCTGCCTTCGCGGGACAAGCCTGCTTGAGTACGTTCCACCAGCAAATCACGCTCCATTTCAGCGACAGCGGCCAGCATGGTCAGCATCATCTTGCCCGCAGTGCTGCTTAGGTCGAGCTTGCCGAGCTGGAGCACAATTACCTCGATCCGACGAGCAGTCAGCATTCTGGTAGTAGCATCGACGTCTTGCGCATCACGGCCAAGGCGGTCTAGCTTCGTCACCACCAGGCGTTCACCATCGCGGATTTGCTGCAGCATCTTGGCGAACTGTGGACGCTGCGTTGCCGATACCTTGCCCGACACGCCCTCATCTGCAAACCAATAGTCGACCGCGTAGCTGACGCCTTCAATCTCGCGCTTTTGGTTCTCAGTGGTTTGCTCTTTCGTGTTGACTCGACCGTAGGCGAAAGTTGCCATGATGCACTCCTGATGGGTACTACAGGGGATAGACTGTTAGAAAACGCCGTCAGAATATCGATACTGTTAGAAAGTGCAATGGCTATTTTTCTGACAGTGATTAGTGCTGATCTTGCTGATGTCAGAAAACGGACGATTTTGAATGGCAAATAGCTGATGAGTACTATTATTAAGCCATGGCCTTGTAGCGCTGAAGCAATATCTTATTTCGTAGTAACAACAAAATTTAGTGGATTTAGCAACATCATGTCATCTTGATTTTTAAAGATAGCTCTAATACGGTATCTTCAAGCTCCGAATGCCGTTTACCGTATGGAGGAATCGTGTACCAAACCACAAAACGTTTCGTTAAAACACCTTTCTCTAAAGTAGCAAGTGTAAGCTTGCTTTTTGCCATGTACCTCTTCGGGAATTATGTACATGCTCAACCCCAACCCTACTATGGGCATTACGTTGGGCAACTGTTACTAGCGCCTGAAGCATCTGGGCCGCGAATGCGCCTGATGTCACCTTATAAGTTCATAGATGCGTCCGGTGGGGTTTGGCTTGCCCCGGCTGGGGCACTTACAGACGGAGCATCTATTCCACAAGTAGCGAAAAGTTTTGTCGGCGGATCATGGGATGGCTTATATCGGAACGCTGCAGTCATCCATGATGTTGCATGTGTACTGAAAAACCGCCCTTGGGAAGCAGTTCATCTGATGTTCTACCATGCAATGCTTGCATCAGGTGTTCCCCAACGAACTGCGAAAATAATGTATGCCGCTGTATATCACTTTGGGCCAAGGTGGAACCCTGGTGGGCCTACATATAAACCACTTCCCAAAGCAGTGGCTAATCAAGTTACACAACCCATCAGTTCGATAAGGATGGACAGAGGGGCCGACATAATCATTCGAAACCCAATAGATATCATCGCCGGGGAAAGATCTCCTGCTTTTCGCCTTCCAGCACCTCCTCCAAGAGCAGATGGTTGTCCTGACGGAACTACGCTACAACCTTGGGTAGATGGAAACCCTACACCTAAACAATTGTGCATTCCAAATGAGACAGTAGTGCAACAAGTTATAGCTGCTGAACTCCGAAATATAGCGGCAGAAATTGACAAATCTGAAACCAAAGGGCAAGAACTTACTATTGAACAAATTCAAAGGATGCAATGATGGGTACCCACTAGTGCTAAGACAGTTGGTCTCGTTACTCACCTGTGCGGCATAGTTATAGACCTTCCTATAATCTCTTAAATGATGAGCTGGTTCTTGCGCTACCTCAATTTGGGAGACTAAAGATGGAGCTACGTGCCGTAATGTACGTCCGCATGTCTACTGAGAGCCAAGATTACTCGACAGATCATCAGCGGGCGCAGATTCGAAAGTACGCTGACGAGCGTGGCTTCACCCTCGTCCGGGAATATGTCGACGATGGAAAGAGCGGGCTTGATATAAAGCGGCGCGCTGGCCTGCTCTCCTTAATGCGAGACGTTCAATCTCCTCAACCTGACTTCACACACATCATTGTGTTCGACATTAGCCGTTGGGGCCGCTTTCAGGACATCGACGAAGCCGCTTACCACGAGCACAGTTGCCGGCGTGCTGGGATCGCGGTTGTCTACTGTGGCGAGAGGTTTGTTGACGATGGTGGGCCGTACGCCTCTCTACTCAAGAGCATGAAGCGAGTTATGGCAGCAGAGTACAGCCGCGACCTATCGGAAAAGGTTTTCATCGCCCAGTCGCGGTTTATCGAGATGGGCTTTAAGCAGGGAGGGCATGCTGGCTACGGCCTTCGGCGCCTAGCGCTCAAGGCCTGCGGTACCCCAAGGACGGTACTAGAGTATGGAGAGTCAAAGGTGGCGGTGACCGATCGGGTGATTCTGATATGGGGCCCAGCCAATGAAGTAGAGACTGTCCGCCGGATCTATGTTCTGTACACGAACGACAGGCTCAGCGAGGCCGGCATCGCCCGTCATCTCAATAGCGAGCAGATAGCGAGCGAATTTGGCCGCTTTTGGACCCAGGCCATGGTCAACTCTGTCCTGACCAACGTGAAGTACTGCGGCGTCCTCGCTTACAACCGACGCTCATGCAAGCTGTCCAAGCCACGCACGCGCAACGCGGAGGACAAATGGGTGGTGAACCCAGCTGCGGTCGCCCCGATTATTCAGCCTGACGTGTTCGAGTTGGCTCAGGCTGAGCGCGCTCGCAGGCTCCGGCGCTACACCGCTCCAGAGTTGAGAACCCTATTGCAGGCCTGTTACGAAAAGCACGGCAAGGTGAGCGCGAAAATTATTGCGGCAGATCCTGCGATGCCGGACCCTCAACTATTTGTTCGAACGTTTGGGTCGCTCGTCCGTGCATACGATTTGGCTGGCTTGCCTCGCTCTCTGACATATGCCTTCGTCGGCACAAAAACGAGACTGTCCGTATCGCGAGACCAACTGATGTCGCAAGCCAAAGCGCTCGCCCAAGGAGCAGGAGGAACCGTCGACCGCTCGCTAGCAGCAGATACTTTCGTGCTGAACGGAACACTGGTGGTTTGGGTAGCGGTTGCAGTGCCTCGAAATCCCCGGCGGGGTTCACGCAATTGGAGAATCGCCGGCAAGCCTGGTGTCGACTTCTTGATCACAGGGCGAATGGAGTCCTCGACCGGAGAGATCGCGGACTACTTCCTCATCTCCGAGGCTGACCTGGCAACCGGGCCTATCTACTTGAAAGCGTCGAACCTCGATCAGTATGCCTCGATGAGGTACAGCTCTCTTGCCGAGATGTTTGGGGACACAGCCGCGGCCGTGCCGGGTGCGCCGTGCTGAAGCCTAGCCTCAGACGCGCCGTCCTTTACGTCCGGGCATCTACCGAACACCAAACCTATTCGACCGATCATCAAGAAGCCGCTCTCCAAGAATATGCAGCCCTGCATGGTCTGGAGATCGTCAAAACATATTGCGACAAGGGACGTAGCGGCCTGACCCTGGATGGACGGAGTGGCTTAGTGCAGCTTCTTACGGACATCCATTCGGAGTTGCCCGGCTTCGACCTAATTCTGGTCTACGACGTCAGCCGTTGGGGGAGGTTTCAGGATGTTGACGAAAGTGCCTACTACGAGTTCGCTTGCCGCCGCGCCGGCATTTCGGTCGCGTATTGCGCTGAACCGTTCACCAACGACGGCTCGCCGTTGGCCACCGTTCTCAAAGGCCTTAAGCGCGCAATGGCTGCTGAGTATAGTCGGGAGCTGTCGGGTAAGGTGTTCCAGGCACAGGTCCGCCTGACTGAAGCAGGCTACAAGCAGGGCGGCACTGCAGGGTATGGTCTTCGTCGCATGGCGCTATCCTCGTCCAAAAAACCAAAGGGCATTCTGCATCACGGCGAGCGCAAGAATATGCCTAGCGATCGCGTCACTTATGTTCCGGGGCCAGCGGAGGAACGCGCGATTATCCAGCGCATTTACTCCATGTACCTAGAGGAGCACCTGTCTGACGTCGCCATAGTGGCAAGACTCAATGGCGAAGGGGTGCCGACCGGGCTGGGGCGGCCTTGGTCGTCGCATCTGGTCAAGCAGGTGCTTACCAACGAAAAGTACGTGGGCACAATGACCTTCAACCGCGGCACGCAACGCATGCGCAGTGTTCGGCGTGCGAACGACAAGACGAAATGGGTGCGCTGTGAAAACGCGTTCGAGGCTGTTGTGGCGCAGGAGCGTTTTGATCAGGCTGGAGCGGAGCGCAAACGCCGGCGCAAGCAGTGGACCGACGACGAAATGCTTAACGCGCTGCGGGAGATATTTGTCGAGTATGGCAAGGTCACACCGGACCTGATCAACGCTGGCGCTGGGCCATCGGTAAAGTCATACGCGTATCGGTTTAACGGCTTGGTCTCGGCGATAGGGTTAGCCGGGGTGAGCTGGCCTTCATTGTCGCGTACCACGATCACGCGTTATCGCTTGCGCTGCGTGACACGTGATATGACCAACGAGCTTGAGCGCTGTGCGCGAGAGGCTGGCGCACGAATCGAGCATGTCACTCCTCGCACATGGTGTCTGAACGGCGTTACAGTGCGGCTGCTCTGCACTCGCTGTCGCTACGAGCGAAGTCATCCGTGTTGGAAGGTCACTTTGGCGCACTCGCCTGCAGTCGATTTTGTAGTCTGGGGGCGCATGGACCAAGCCAACGAACACGTCGAGCGCGTCTACCTCATTCCAACTGCAGATTTTCCTACTCATCTCTACATCTGGCCCTCTACGCGCACAATTCCGAACTACGAAAGATTCGCTCATTCTTCCTTGGCAGCGATGTTCGGCCTTCCGTGATCGTTCTCGGAAAGCAAAGTCTTTCACACAGCAGAGTGACAATGCGGTGATCGTTCGAGAGAATTTGCGCCAATCATAGCGGTATCATGATCAAGCGAAACGGCACGCTTAGATGCTGTCATTGGGAATTTCATGAAGAAGATAATTGTAGCGGCTGCCTTTGCGGCGTTGACCGCGGGCTGTTCGTCGCCTAACGACATTGTGCTGGGCCCTGAGCCCTTGAAGCAACTCGCTGAACAGGGCGACAAGTTCAAACGCATGTCAGAAGACGATCGAATGCTCCTTGTAGGTTATCTGAGCCTTAGTGAGATGGGGAAAACCTTTGGTGGCGCCGGTGTCTCGGTAACCGGTAAAACTGTCGGCGAGGTCATGAAGGATGCTCGCGCCTGGCGAGAAAAAGTGAAACTAGCCGAGGCCGAGCAGAAGAAACGCGACGACGAGGCCGCAGCTCTACGCAAGAAGGTGGAGGCGGAAAACAAGGTGCTAGCCAATAAGATGGCCAACTTGGTGACGGTCGCCGTGATCGATAAGGTAGTTCGCCCGAAAGACATCTACTCAGGTCGTTATAACGAGCTACTCATGATTAAGTATGCCGTGGAGAATAAGTCTGAGAAGGCCATCCGTCAGATCAAGGGACAGGTCTTTTTCGTAGATCCGTCTGGCGACCCGATCGGTGACCTCCAGGTTGACATTGACAACGCGGTTAAACCAGGTCAGACCATCAAAACCGACACTGGAATTGGTTGGAGGACGAATGAGTTCAGCAATGGCGAGATTGAACGCATCGCTCGACGGGACTTCAGTGCCATGAGCGGAACATTTAAAGTGACATCCATTGCCTTCGTTGGTGGCGAAGTGCTGAAGCTGCCCGAGTGAGCCTCTCGTCGGAGCATGTGCCCCAAGAGCTACCCACCCAAAACAGCACGTGTAGATGCTGAGAAAGACGTATGAAGAAAATTGTTTGCCTGCTCATCGCGGCCCATCTCGCCGGCTGCGCCACGCCGGAAGATCGTCAAAGGTGGTCTGCGGTTGCAGCGGTCATCGCCATAGGCGCCATCGCCTACTCGGCGACTCGGAACGGTGGAGGCGGAGGATATACGCCGGCCGCAGTCGAGTATGAGTGGGACTGGGATCAGTTCTATCACCAAGGCTCACTCATCTGGACCTGCCGTGGCGTCCAAACTGGGCAGTTTGCCGAGCGATCACACTGTCAGTACAAGTATCAGACGGACTACCGCTGGCCAGGAAAATAATTGTATGTCGGCTGCAATCTATAGCGCCATATATTCTGCAGCCGACAAAACCGCAGAGCCCAACTATCCTAATCGCTTTAAGGTGGGATCGAGCTCATCTGCCACAACGTCGGCCCAAGCCAGCCATCCATCCAGGGATGGAGCGGCGACTGTAGCGGCCGCCCTAAGATGCGCTACGTATTCGCGGATGACCTCCGCATCGCGCCAGGCTTTGGCCTCGGCAAGTAACAAATTTTCCCGATCTAATTTTTCGGCGCCACCCGGCGGCGCATTTTTCTCACATACAAATTTAGTGCGGCCGACTGCCGCCTCTAGGGGCGGGGTAGGGGGAGGGCGGCCAGCCGCGACCTTCTGCCAATGCCCACGTGCGGGGAGCGGAATGGCAAGTGCAAGACAAGCTTTTCTTATGTCGTAATCCGATACATTGTACTTCTGCGCAACTGCTCTTAACGGGGTTGACCAAATTTCACGGTATAAACACTCGCGATCAAAACTTACTTCCACTTGGCATCTCCTTGACAGAATCGTGGCTTCTTAACCAACTATGAAGTAGCGTAACCTAAAGTTCTCCATATAGGATGCCTAGGAGCTACTCTAGTCAAATCGGGTTAAATTTTGCAGATCTATGATCTGAATCAACGCCGTTGAAGTGGTCACGTCCATCATCGAAGAATAAATACGCCCGCAGATGGAGAGCAACAGCCTAGATCGACTTGGCAATTATGATGATGGCGCATGGGCGCGCGACCTCAGTACCATTCCAATGGAACAAGGAGACAACGAAATGTCTACACGCATTCTAGTAGCTTGTCGCTCCGCAATTTTACTAACCCTTATTGCTGCAAATGCGCCTGCTAAAGCCCAGGGAATTGCAACATGGATCGGCGATAGAATCGGTGCGGGAAATGTTGGCCGAGCTATCGATAACGCAAACAGAGAAGCTAAGAAAGCCGTTCCGATATATGGTCAAGCCGAGGAGGCTGTAGCCGGGGTTGGTAGAAAACTAATCTCCGAAGTAACCGTCGAGTCAACTGCACCAATTCTCAAGAACTTGATTTTGGCGTCGAGGCAAGATGCGCTCAACGCAGGAGCTGGACCCCTTCCGCCGGAAGTTGTCTGGGAGTTTAGTGGCTTCTACCGACCAGAGGTGCTGAGCGCCTATTGGCGTGTAGGACAGGGGCATGAGCTTAGCCTTCAAGCAAATTCGTTTCGGTTTGGTGATCGTGCAGCCATCGCTTTAGATACGGTATTAGTCTTCCGATCTAGTGGCGACGCCAACAGCGTTTGGCTTTGGGCACATGAACTCGCACATATTGAACAGTATCGAAGCTGGGGTATCGATGACTTCGTAAAACGTTACATCAGAGACTATGATTCAGTTGAGGCTGAGGCGAATCGTCGTGCTGATGAGTTTATGAACTGGCGCGCTAGGAGGCAAACTGTAAATCTGGGGAATATGGCAGGCTCAAACCAGCAACCTTACGCGCCGCCGCCTCTGCAGCCCCCCATGCAGCAGGGTTCTGTATGCACGACACAAGTTAATATGTGCCCATGGATAGGCCCAATTGGCTGGAACTGCGCCTGTGCTTCACCGTGGGGATTGCAGCCTGGAGTTATTCGGTAGTGCTCATGAGGTAGGCATGCCGCCAGCACCCTACCATGTTCCTTATGAGCGGAAGACCGCTACAGACCGTAGGGCTTAAGAGATAGTTCGCCCCATCGCGATTTACTTGAAGAAGAAAGTTTGCTGGCGTAGTCTGAATACGTCCCGAGAAAAAGGGGACCGAGTTTGGAAGCTCGAATGACACAGGCGGACAACCGCCAACTGGCGGTATTTTTTTGTCTGGACCACTTGCAACTTCTATGAGCGGCGAGTGGTGAGGAGGCGCGAGTCTGCCGGTTTCCTATGTCACCGGTCTTCCAACCTTACCATTCGCTGCTCACCCCGTTTGGAAGCGGGATGCGCGGTTCGCTAACCGACATAGGAGGCTCACATGCCTGGCGCTACTCCAACTCAACATTCCCATCGAACATTGCTCCTTGGCCGCCCTGCGCGCCATGCAACCGCACAAGCAGGCAGAGATGCTCCTCGTGCTTGATGCAATGGCGAAAGCCTCCCCTGCAAGGAAGCCCACGTTGCTGAGCCTTGCTGCCACCAACGACAGTCCGGTCCAGAGCGCCCGCTCGCCAATCGCCTGCACGCTGATCCAGGGGAGGCCGGTCATGATGAGGCACCTCTCACTGGAGCAGAACGCGCGCGCCGCAGGCCGCGATTGCGTTGTCGAATGGGCTGGCCCAGGCTCCAAAATGCCAACTATTCAGGCGCTTCGCGAGTCCGCGCTGGCTGCCATCATTTTCCTTTTTGAGACTGGTCGCGGCTGCGACTTTTACGCGAATGACGCCACTCCCGAAGAGCTCGATCATTTGTTGGCCGAGTAGGGGCAAGGATTTGAGGAGGCCGCAAAGGTGGTTTTCGGGTCGTCCGCGGATCGCACCGCGGCAATCGAGAAGGTCACGGCGCGTGCTAATGCCATGTGTTCGCTGTTGGAGACCATGAATATCCTCTCGGAGACGGCCAGGCTGGGCAACCTTCGTACGTGCGTATATCTGGCAGACGAGATTGCTGAAGAAGTGTTGCTGCTGGTCGGGGGTGAGGCATGGACGGGGGCGCGCGGCGAGCTCGAGCTGGTCCGGATCGGTGCTCGCGCCACACGCGTGACGGGGGAGTGCCTTGACCGACTTATCGCAGCGGGAAGGTGGTGGTGAATGAGGAAATGTACCCTATCCCAGCTACGCATCTTCTCAATCATGATTTCGTGGGAAAACTATCTCTACCCTTCAGTTAGGTGACAGGTCAAAGCCCCCTCTGAACCCATCACCTAACCGCCCACAAGATTGGTTAGGTGATGGGTTGCACCTAACAGGTTCGTTGCTGTTAGGTTCACGGTTCCACCTAACCATATCGCTGCGTGCAAAGTGAGTTCTGGGAAGGTTTTGCAACCACGCCTAGTCGAATTTGGGACCATTAGCTCATCAGTTTCGATTTGGAGGTTGGAGCTATGAGCGACTGTAAGCGAGAAGTCTTGGGCTTGGCGGGGCCGAAGTTTGCATCACTAGAGCACGAAGTGCGAAGTCATGTAGACACTGCGTGTGCCGCCTTCCATCTCAGCCGTAAGCCGCAGACATTGCGACTATGGCGTCGAAGGAGCAGGGGCCACTCCGACCTGTTCGAATCAATAGACGGTTGAGCTGGCCGGTGGCTGAGATACGTCGTTTGCTGCAGCAATAGCCTTGTTTTCATCCTCCCGGTTGCACAGCCGGTTGCAATCAATTGCAACTTTAGTTTGCGTACCGGATGCAAACTAGTCTTTCGTTCGGTAGGACTGCATCTCATGGTTGGGCTTTGTTGGGAACGCGCGGAGCATTTGTTGACCCTTCACGAGCTTGTCCATATATTGCCGTCGCAGAGCCCCAGGGTTCCTGTTCAATAGCTCTGCCAACACATTGAGCCTGATATAGCGTCCACGGCAAACCGAGAGGATAGTCAGTTCCATCTCAGCCGGGCTTAAGCGTGGCCTGTTCCGTGGCAGTGCGGCTCGCTGTTCTAACTCCTCCCTTAGCTCGGCACTTATTGCTTGTAGGTCATCTACTACAGGAGCGTCTAGGCGCTGGGCAAGCAGGCATCCGTCATCATCTCTGTCTAGTGTTTCGTTATGTACGGAGCTAGTAGCGTTATGTGCGGAGCTAGTAGCACTATGTACGAAGCTAGAAGGCTTAGGTACGAACCTTACAGTCATACCTCCGGAGCTAAATTCGATGATCTCCGGACGGCCTAAAACACTTGGGCTTGTAGAGGGGAAGACGTCCTCTGGAGATAGAGGATGTTCGCCTTGCAGGTAGTAAACTTTGCCACGCGACTGTCCAGATGACTGGAGCAGGCCATCCTTCTCGAGACGCGCTAACTTTATACTTAGATCGTGCGGGTGGAGATCTAGGATTTCGATGAGGCGAGCGTGGTTGACTACTTGTTCAATCGATGCCGTAGCCATAATGAGGCGTTCACCATGATCAAGCGCGTCAAACGTCTTGCCAAAGCGCGCCTGTAGCTGTTGTACCACTGACTCTGGCAACAAATCCAACATGTGCAGCTCTAGCAATGTTTGATCTGGATCGTTTTTTTCTCTAAGTAGTGGTTGACGCCAATGTTGGCTACGCCAGCCGCTTAAGATCTTCGGCATTCCAGATCCAGCGCGCTCACCTAGTCCAATCATAAGAAACATTTGGTGCATTAGACGGTTGCGGCAATCGCTCTCTCCACCTTGCAAAACTTGCTCTAGTGGCAGACGTAAGCACCCAGGATTGCGGAAGCCAAACATATCCGGCCGTTTGACAATTAGGACGGATACGCGACCCGTATAGTCCGCATGTACCAAGGTATTAACCAGCGCTTCCCGTAACGCCTCGTGGATAGGGGTATCGTCCTGACGCTGTCCGTCTTTTAGCGCGAATGGAACCTTTAGATCAGTCACGAGCTTGCGATACACTCGTCGATAAAAGTCGAAGATATTTCCCGACCAAGTGCCGTCCGGCACTAAACGATCTATCCATCGTCGCTCAGTACGAGCTTCTGGACGTTCCTGATAGTCAACGAAGTAGTGAGGAACTGCTTCTTGGATCGAACTCCACTTGCCGAACATGAGTAGCCCGGCTAACGTCAAGCCTTCATCCCCGTTTTCTCGGTCCCGTCGCCAAGCGCCGATTTGCTGAAGAAAAGACGCATCTGCAAGCTCTAGCCAAGGGTGAGCTGGCGACTCATCCTTGAGCATTTGACGATATATACGTACGCTCTCTTGGTCGAGATCAGCTAGTCCGTAATGCGGTAGTACCCGTCGATCACGTACATCCTCGATTTGCTCTGCCAACATACGCTTAACAGTCTCATCATCGCACTGTCGGTCGCCATCATTGAGCCGGCGCCAAGTGTTGCCTAGGGGCTGGCCGTTAAGGAACACTGGCATTCGCTTGCGTGGTGCTTGAGGGATGCGAACAGCAAGAATCTTTTTGCCTTCCAAATCCAGCTCTGTTACGTCAGCATCAAGCAACAGGTTTGCGCTTACTTTGCTTGGATTGTTGAGGTTGTTAAACAGGTCGCGGCGTACACGTTCGACATCATCGATGCCAGCCACGGAAAACTTCCCCGCAACTTCGCGTACACCAAGCAAAACGATACCGCCTTGAGTATTAGCCATGGCTGAGTAAGTGCGCCAAAAATCTTTGGGCACCGCCCCTTTTCCATCCTCGCCCTGTGCCAATTTGCACTCCAAGGACACCGTCTCGGATAAGGTCGTTAAGTCAGCTATTGTGCTCAGATCGAATTTCATGAATGAGTTCTTTATGACCGGCATTGCCCCACTGTTGGCAGGGCAACAGTGGCTGAAAATTATAGAGCCTTCTTCCTTAAAGCCGACATGGCTCGATCATTGCGATTGTCTAACAGCAGAATCTACAACACGGCTGTAAAACCTACATCAACCCTACATAAGGTTCATATAGCAAAAAGCCCAGCCATGAAGGCTGGGCTAAGTGCTTGATTTTACTGGTGCCGGCTGCCGGTTTCGAACTGGCCACCTGATGATTACAAATCAACTGCTCTACCAAATGAGCTAAGCCGGCGTGATCTTTAGGACAAGAATTATACCTGATTTGATGCGCTTACTTGATCCGGGTCAGCGTTGGACGCCCACCCTTCTTGGGCGGCTCGTCGTTGTCATCCGGCGACGCTGCCGGTTCAACCGACGCCTCCGCCTGCTGCCTGTCCGGCACCGCCGACAAGGCCGGCGCCGACGCTTCCTCGACACTCTCCAGAGGCGTGGACTCGGACGCCGTGGCTCCCACCTCGAACGCCATCCCCTGGCCGTTCTCGTTGGCGTAAATCGCCAGCACGTTCTGCACCGGGATATACAGCTCGCGCGAGACGCCATTGAAGCGCGCGCGGAAATGGATCGCGTCGTTGTCCATCTTCAGGCCCGAGGTGGCGCCGTAGCTGATGTTCAGGATGATCTCGCCCTTGCGCACGTATTCCATCGGCACCGTCGTGGCGGCGTCGACCTTGACGGCGAGGTAGGGGGTGTAGCCGCTGTCCGTGCACCATTCGTAGATGGCGCGCAGGAGGTAGGGCTTGGTGGAGATATCTGACATTGGCTCTGGTGGTAACAAGACGGGTTGTCCACGCCAGTTTACTGGATTCGCCCTGGGGGCGTGGGAAACTGGCGTGTACCGGATCGGCGATGCAGGTGACGGACATCAAGCCCGCCACGCCGCATCAATGCACCGATTAACGGCGCATGACCTTTTCGGACGGGGTCAGCGCTTCGATGTAGGCAGGACGCGAGAAGATGCGCTCGGCGTATTTCATCAGCGGGGCCGCGGTCTTCGACAGTTCGATGCCGTAGTGGTCCAGGCGCCAGAGCAGCGGGGCGATCGCGACGTCGAGCATCGAGAACTCGTCGCCCAGCATGTACTTGTTCTTCAGGAACAGCGGAGCCAGGGTGGTCAGGCGGTCGCGGATTTCGGTGCGGGCCTTGTCGTGGCTCTTGTCGTTGGTCTTGTTGCGCTCGCTTTCCAGCACGTGCACGTGGACGAACAGTTCTTTTTCGAAGTTGAACAGCATCAGGCGGGCGCGGGCGCGCATCAGCGGGTCGGCCGGCATCAGCTGCGGATGCGGGAAGCGCTCGTCGATGTACTCGTTGATGATGTTCGATTCGTACAGGATCAGTTCGCGCTCGACCAGGATCGGCACCTGGCCGTACGGGTTCATGGTCGAGATGTCTTCCGGCTTGTTGAACAGGTCGACGTCACGCACCTCGAAGTCCATGCCCTTTTCGAACAGGACCAGGCGGCAGCGTTGGGAGAACGGGCACGTGGTGCCGGAGTAGAGAACCATCATGGTTTATAGTTCCTTAAGAAACAAAGGGGTGAAGCGCCGAGCGACTCACCCCGAAAAATGATTGCCCGTATTATAGCCAACCGGGCAATGAAAGCGAATTTACTTGACGTTTTTCCAGTACGATTCGTTCAGGCGCCAGGCCAGGAAAGCGAAAAGGGACAGGAATAACAACACAATAACGCCCAACTTCTTACGGGTGTCTTGCGCTGGCTCAGCCATCCAGCTCAGGTAGGCAACCAAGTCAGCCGTTGCAGTGTCAAATTCCTGCTGGCTCATCGTGCCTGGCGTGACCTGTTCGAAGCCCACGAACTTGTGGATCTTCTTGGTCGCATCGTGCGGGTCGGCCACGTCCTCGAACTTGGCGGTGCGGATGCCTTGCTGCTGCCACATCACGTGCGGCATGGCCACGTTCGGCACCACCATGTTGTTCCAGCCGGTCGGGCGATCCTTGTCGGCGTAGAAGGTGCGCAGGTAGGTGTACAGGTAGTCCGCGCCGCTGCCGGCTGCCGACGATTTCGCGCGGGCAATGACCGACAGATCAGGCGGCACGGCGCCGAACCATGCCTTGGCATCGTCCGGGCGCATGGCCGTCGTCATCATGCCGCCGACCTTGTCTTGCGAAAACAACAGGTTGGTCTTGATCTGCTCTTCCGTCAAACCAAGGTCGCGCAGGCGGTTGTAGCGCATGCTCGATGCCGAGTGGCAGTTCAGGCAGTAGTTGACGAACAGCTTGGCGCCGTTCTGCAGCGACGACATGTCGGCGCGCTCGGGCGCGGACTCGAGCGGGTAGCCGCCTTCGGCCGCAAAAACCAGTCCCGGCACCAGCGCCAGGACTGCGATCAGTTTCTTCGCAAAGAATTTCATGTGATGTCCTTGTGCTCTTGTTCTTCGATTAGTGCGGCGTGAAGGTCACGCGCGTCGGGACCGGCTTGAACCGGCCCATCGTGCTCCACCACGGCATCAACAGGAAGAACGCAAAGTACAGCAGGGTCGCCACTTGCGAGATGATCGTGAAGGTGGCCGTCGGCAGCTGGGTACCCAGGTAGCCCAGCACCACGAAGACCACTGCGAACACGATGTACACGGTCTTGTGCCAGTCTGGACGGTAGCGGATCGAGCGGGCCGGCGAGTGGTCGAGCCACGGCAGGAAGGCAATGATCACCACCGACGAGCCGAACAGCACCACGCCCCAGAACTTCGCATCGAGCACCTGCGGCAGCATGCCGATCACCAGCACCAGGCCGATGACGGCGACGATGATCTTGGTGCGGTAGGCCAGGCGCGACTTGAACCAGATGAACACGACGTAGAGGGCCACGGCTGCCATCAGCACGTACATGAAGTCGGCGGTGGTGGCGCGCAGCACCGAGTAGAACGGCGTGAAGTACCAGGTCGGGGCGATGTGCGACGGCGTCTTCATCGAATCGGCCGGCAGGAAGTTGTTGTACTCCAGGAAGTAACCACCCATCTCAGGCGCGAAGAACACGATTGCCGAGAAAATGACCAGGAACACAGACACGCCGAAGATGTCCTTCGCCGAGTAGTACGGGTGCGACATGATGCCGTCCACCGGGTGGCCGTCCGGACCCAGGTTGTCCTTGATCTCGATGCCGTCCGGGTTGTTCGAGCCGACTTCGTGCAGCGCGATCAGGTGGGCGGCGACCAGGCCCAGCAGCACCAGCGGCAGGGCGATGACGTGGAAGGCGAAGAAGCGGTTCAGGGTAGCGTCCGACACGACATAGTCGCCGCGGATCCACAGCGACAGGTCAGGGCCGATCAGCGGGATGGCGCCGAACAGGTTGACGATCACCTGCGCGCCCCAGTACGACATCTGGCCCCATGGCAGCAGGTAGCCGAAGAAGGCTTCGGCCATCAGGCACAGGAAGATGGCGAAACCGAAGATCCAGATCAGCTCGCGTGGCTTGCGATACGAGCCGTACATCAGGCCGCGGGCCATGTGCAGGTAGACCACGATGAAGAACATCGAGGCGCCGGTCGAGTGCATGTAGCGCACCAGCCAGCCCCACGGGACTTCGCGCATGATGTATTCGACCGAACCGAAGGCCAGGTTGGCGTCCGGCTTGTAGTGCATGGTCAGGAAGATGCCGGTGATGATCTGCAGCACCAGCAGCAGCATTGCCAGCGAGCCGAAGATGTACCAGAAATTGAAGTTTTTCGGAGCGTAGTACTTGCCCCACTGGTCATTCCAGAGCTTGGACAGCGGGAAGCGGTCGTCGACCCAGGCCAGGGCCTTCTGGCCCGCCGGCGCGTTGGCCGGGAGCTGCGTATCTTTGAACGGGGCGCCCATTTATGCCTCGCCTTTCTCGTCTTTGCCGATCACCAGGCGGTTATCGGACAGGTACATGTACGGTGGGACATCCATGTTGGTTGGCGCCGGCTTGTTCTTGAACACACGCGCCGACAGGTCGAAGGTCGAACCGTGGCAAGGGCAAAGGAAGCCCCCCGGCCAGTTGTCCGGCAGGTTCGGCTGGGCGCCGGATGCCAGGCGCGACGACGGCGAGCAGCCGAGGTGGGAGCAGATACCGACGGTGACCAGCACTTCCTTGTGCTCGGCGCGCGCGCGGTAGGGATTCTTGGCATATGCCGGTGTCGGCAGCTGATACTCTTTCTCGGAGTTCGGATCGGCCAGATCGCCCGAATCCTTCTCGAGGGCGGCCATCATTTCGGGCGTGCGACGCAGGATCCAGACCGGCTTGCCGCGCCATTCGACGACCTTCATTTCCCCCGGCTTGACGTCCGCGATGTCGACCTCGACCGGAGCACCGGCGGCTTTCGCTCGCTCGGACGGCTGGAAGGTACTGACGAGAACGCCCGCCGTGGATACTCCAACGACGCCACCTGCCGCGCATGTAGCGACGAGCAGCCCGCGTCGGCCTGAATCGACCTGTTTTTCGTTACTCATACCAACCCCACCTCGTGAAAATACGAACTTAAAGAATCTAGTAAAGAGCTTCCAGCAACACAAAATTATATGTGAAGGGCAATACCGATTGGAAAAAAATTATCAAGCGGACACAACAAGCTTGAAAGTTGAAGCATTTTTCGTGGCTTTATAGGCTGTGCATACACGCCCGACAGCTTACGGTATGATGACCATCCTTGCCTCAATAATAATGAAAGGGGTGGTGATGAGCATGATGGGTGAGTTCAAAACGTTCGTAACGCGGGGTAACGTCGTCGATCTTGCAGTTGGCGTCATCATCGGGGGTGCTTTCGGGCGCATCGTCGATTCGCTGGTCAAGGACATCATCATGCCGCCGATCGGGGCCATGCTGGGCGGCCTCGATTTCGCCAACTATTACCTGCCTTTGAACGGACAAGGCACCACCTTGCCCCTGGCCGAGGCCCAGAAAGCCGGCGCCGTGCTCGCTTACGGCAATTTCCTGACCATCCTCCTGAACTTTATCCTGCTGGCGTTTGTCATCTTCCAGATGGTGCGAATCGTGAACCGTATCCGCAAGCCGGTCGAAGTCACGCCGGCCGAGGCCGAGGAAATCCTGCTGCTGCGCGACATCCGTGATGCATTAAGAAAGTGAAACCCGGTACCCTCCACGAGATCGAGCCAGTCCGCCCCCTGCGGCGGCTCTGGCTGCTGTTCGCGCAGACTGTCACAGTGGCGCTGGCGCTGTATGTCGTGGTGGCGGCCTTGCGGCCCGAATGGATCGAGCGTGCGCCCACCCAGGTCATGATCGGCAGCAAGGGCGCGCCGGGCAAGGCCGTGCCGGTGCTGCAGGGACCGGCCCTGCCGGCGAGCGGCAGCTACCGCGAGGCGGCCGGGCGCGCCATGCCGGCCGTGGTCAATATCCTCACCAGCAAGGCTTCGCGCGAAACCCATCCGCTGCTGAAAGACCCCTTCTTCCGCCGCTTCTTCGGCGACCGCATGCCGCCCGACGAGCAGCTGGCCAGCCTCGGCTCGGGCGTGATCGTCAGCACCGACGGTTATATCCTGACCAATAACCACGTGGTCGAGGGCGCCGATATCATCGAGGTCGGCCTGGCGGACGGGCGCAAGATCCCGGCGCGCATCGTCGGCACCGATCCGGAAACCGACCTGGCCGTGATCCGCATTTCGGCGAACAACTTGCCGGTGATGGTGCTGGGCGACCCGGAACGGGCGCGCGTGGGCGACGTGGTGCTGGCCATCGGCAACCCTTTCGGGGTCGGCCAGACCGTCACGCTGGGCATCATTTCTGCGCTGGGGCGCAACAACCTGCACATCAACCACTTCGAGAATTTCATCCAGACCGACGCCGCCATCAACTTCGGCAACTCGGGCGGGGCGCTGGTCGATACCAACGGCCACCTGCTCGGGATTAACTCGGCGATCTATTCCCAGACCGGCGGCTCGGTCGGGATCGGCTTTGCCATTCCCGTGAGCACCGCCAAGACGGTGCTCGATTCGATCGTCAAGCACGGCACGGTGGTGCGCGGCTGGATCGGGATCGAATCCCAGGACATCACGCCCGAGCTGGCCCAGAGCTTTGGCCTGGGACGCGACAGCGGGGCCATCATCGCCGGCGTGGTGCGCGGCGGCCCGGCCGACCGCGCCGGCATCCAGCCGGGCGATATCCTGGTGGCGGTGGGCAGCAAGCCGGTGTCCAATACCAGCGAGATGCTCAACCTGATCGCCCAACTGGAACCGGGGGAGAAGGCGCCCTTGCGTATCATGCGCAAGAACCGCGAGGCAACGCTTGCCGTCACCGTCGGCAAGCGGCCGCGCCAGCCCCAGTAAACTTCTTTTTTGGAACCTGCATGCACCTGCGTGACCTGACGCAATTCTTAAGCGAGCTCAGCGAGAACAACACCCGTCCCTGGTTCATCATGAACAAGCCGCGCTACGACATCCTGCGCGCGGAATTCCTCGATGTCGTCACCGAACTCATTCGCGAGCTGGGCACGTTCGACAAGCAGGTGGCCGGCTGCGATCCCAAGAAGGCGATGTTCCGCATCCACCGCGACGTACGCTTCGCCAAGGACAAGCGGCCCTACAAAACCCATTTCTCGGCCGGTATCGCGCCCCTGAACAAGCGGCGCCCGAGCGCGGCCGGCGGGCCGACCTATTACTTCCATATCGAAGCCAATGGCAACCTGCTGTTCGGGGCCGGCGAGTACCTGCCGCCGGCGCCGCGCCTGAAGGCGATCCGCGAGCACCTCGTCAACGATGCGACAGGCTTCGCAAAAATGTTGAAGAATAAGCATCTCCGGTCTACCTACGGCGACCTGCAGGAAGAAGATAAATTGCAGCGTCCCCCGAAGGGCGTCGATCCGGATCACCCGCTGGTCGAATACCTCAAGCTCAAGAGCTTCTTCGTCTGGGTCGAGGTGCCGCTGCTGCTGAACGCCCCCGAATTGCTGGTGCCACAACTGGCCAGCGGCATGAAGGATGCGTTCGCGCTGGTCACCTGGCTGCGCGGGGTCCCGGAAAAACACGAAGAGCCGGCATAACTACACACGTTCATTACGGAGGGCGACATGGCCTTGCAACATGCAGTTTCGGGCGAACGCATCGCCTTGCAGCGCGGCGACGACGACATCGCGCATTTCACTTCGATCGCCCTGATCAAGACCGAGTACATGGAATTGATCCGCCTGGTGCTGCCCACGGAAAAACCCATGCCCGAGCACCGGGTCGAAGGGGAAGTGACGCTGGTCTGCCTGGAAGGCGAGATCGCTTTCGATGCGCATGGACGCACCACGATCCTGCGGCCCAACGAGATGGTGTACCTGGCGGCCGGCGAGCCGCATGCGATCCGGGCAATCCAGGATGCGGTGGCCTTGATGACCATCCTGCTGGTGCCCAAGCGCGGCGGCGGGCCGACGCACGAGGGCGCAGCAGGCAAGTAGAGCGCCGCGCTGCGGCGCCCTGGATTTACGCCAGCTCGTCCCGCGGATCGCGCGCCAGCAACTGCTGGGCCATCTCCGTCGCATCCACCCCATCGAACAGCACTGCCGCCACCGCTTCGGTGATCGGCATGTCCACGCCAAGGCGGCGCGCCAGCGCGCGCACCGACTTCGCGCAGGGCACGCCTTCGGCCACATGCCCCAGTTCTGCCACGATGGTGTCGAGCTGCTTGCCTTGTGCCAGCGCCAGGCCCACGCGCCGGTTGCGCGACAGGTCGCCGGTGCAGGTCAGGATCAAATCGCCCATGCCGGACAGGCCCATGAAGGTGCCCGGCTGCGCGCCCAGGGTCACGCCCAGGCGGGTGATTTCGGCCAGGCCGCGCGTGATCAGGGCCGCGCGTGCATTCAGGCCCAGGCCCAGGCCATCGGCCGCGCCGGTGGCGATCGCCATCACGTTCTTCACCGCGCCGCCCACTTCCACGCCGACCATGTCGTCGCAGGCGTAGACACGCAGGTTGTTGCCGTGCGCCGCAGCCACCACGCGTTCGCGCAGCTGGCTCGAGGTCGAGGCCACGCTCAGCGCGCAGGGCAGGCCGCGCGCGACTTCCTGTGCGAACGAGGGGCCCGACAGCGCCGCGCCCTCGGCGGCGTCGCCCAGGACTTCGGCCACCACCTGGTGCGGCAGCAGGCCGGTGCCGGCTTCGAAGCCCTTGCACAGCCAGACGACGTTCCGAATGGCGCGGCCCTTCAACTGGCCCAGCAGCGGACGCAGGCCGGCCACCGGGCAGGCCAGGATCAGCAGCGGCGCTTCTTCCAGCGTGGCATCGACCACGTGGGCCAGCGCCGCCTCGAAATCGGCGCCCACGCGCAGGCTGGTGGGCAGGGGGAAGCCCGGCAGGTAGTGCAGGTTCTCGCGTGCGGCTTCGGTCTCGGCCATTTGCGCGGGGTTGCGGCCCCACAGCAGCACGTCGTGGCGGGCCGCCAGCGCAATGGCCACGGCCGTGCCCCAGGCGCCGGCGCCCAGGACGGTAATCTTGGAGGGTTGTTTTTGTACTTGCATTTTTATTGAGCAGGCGGCATTACAGGCCCCAGAGGTCGTTCGAGCGCATATAGCCGAGGATGCCGTCGCGGTGGCGCACGCGCACCCAGGCGATCGCCGAGGGATCGACCAGTTCGAGCACCACGCCCTTGTCGGCCGTCATCAGGACGGGGGAAGTCTCATCGGCTTCCGCAAACACCCTGGCGCCGGGCGTGCTGACGATGACGTTGCGGCGGGCCACCAGGCCCTTGGCCTCGGTCCAGGCCAGTTCGCCGTTCATGTCGCGCACCTTGACCCAGTCGCCATAGCCGATCACGACCTGCAGCGGCATGCCGCGCGGGGCGATGTAGAGCTTGGCGCCACGGGTGGAAGGGGTGTCGTACAGGATGACGGGAGCCGGGCCGACGCTCTTGAAATCGAAGGCGAACGCAGCCGGTGCGGACAACACGAGCACGCTGGCGAGGAGACGGGATGGAATCATGGCGAGCCAAAGATCGGATCAAAACCGCGGGTTAAACCGGGGGTAACGCCGTGGACGCCGGAAAGGCAAGCACGGGCACCGCTAGCGATGCCCGCGAGAAAACGACTTACTGTGCCGGAGCTTCGGCAGCCTGGGCCATGGCCTGCTGGCGCTGCTGGTAGAAGGCTTCGAAGTTGATCTCGGCCAGGTGCACCGGTGGGAAGCCGGCGCGGCTGATCACGTCGGCGATGTTGGCGCGCAGGTAAGGGTAGACGATGTTCGGGCAGCCGATCCCCAGCAGCGGATCCATCTGCTCGGCAGGGATGTTGCGGGCTTCGAAGATGCCGGCCTGCTTGCCTTCGACCAGGAAAGCGACCTTGTCCTTGACCTTGGCGGTGACGGTGATGGTCACGGTCGACTCGTAGATGCCGTCGGCGATGCTGTCGGCGCCCACGTCCAGCGACACTTCGATGGTCGGGGCTTCCTGCTCGAGGAAGATCGCCGGGGAATTCGGTTGCTCCAGCGACATGTCTTTCAGGTAGACGCGTTGGATTTGGAAGACTGGTTGCAGGTTTTCGTCAGACATGGAACGCTTTCGTGAAATTTTGGATGGACGGACGCGCCGTCACGGTGCTTTGGTCAAACGCGACGGCAATTGTATCAAAATCAATTTGGATGCAATACCCCCACCGCCGCAGGCCCCGAAGCCCGTCAATCCGGGCTCCATCCAGGTGGGATCGGGCCTGTCAGGCGCCTTGCAGCAGCGGGTCCAGGCGGCCGGCCTGATCGAGGGCGTACAGGTCGTCGAAGCCGCCGACATGGGTCTCGCCGACGTAGATTTGCGGAACGGTGCGGCGGCCGGTGCGTTGCATCATGATCTGGCGCTGCTCCGGGTCCAGGTCGACGCGGATGCGTTCGATGTCGGTCACGCCCTTGGCTTCGAGCAGGCGCTCGGCGCGGACGCAGTAGGGGCAGCTTGCGGTGTGGTACAGAACGACATGTTGGGTCATGATGCTTCCTTCCTGAAAGGCATACTGAGTTACTTGGTTACCGGCAAGCCAGCCGCGGTCCAGGCCGACAAGCCGCCTTCGAGCGCATGCGCGTCCTCGAAGCCTGCGGCCGCCAGCATGCGCACTGCCTTGTCGGCACGCGCGCCGGTCTGGCAGACGACGACGATGGTGCGGCCCTTGGACTTGTCCAGCTCGCCGATACGATTGGTCAAGTCTGCCAGCGGGATGTTTTTGGCGTCGCGCACATGGCCGGCCGCAAATTCGTCGGCGCTGCGCACGTCCAGCACGACGGTCTTGCCGCGGTTGATCATCTGCGTGGCCTGCAGCGGCGAGGCACGCTTGCCGCGCGGCGCCATGGCTGGCCAGAGCAGGGCGGCGCCCGACACGACGGCGATTGCCACGACAAAGATATTATCGAGAATGAAATTCACAAGGCTTCCAATGGTTGAACTGAATCGGCGCATTATAAAATAGATGCTGGACCGGATCTCAATCGCATTATTTCTTTCAATGTAAAGTCGAGCTTATGTACAAAATCGTATTCATGCGCCATGGCGAATCCACCTGGAACCTGGCCAACCGCTTCACCGGCTGGGTCGACGTCGACCTGACCGAAAAAGGTATCCAGGAAGCGAAGAACGCCGGCCGCGCCCTGCGCGAGGCGGGTTTCACCTTCGACCTGGCCTACACCTCGGTGCTCAAGCGCGCCATCCGCACCCTGTGGCTGGCGATGGACGAAATGGACATGATGTACCTGCCGGTGAAGAACGACTGGCGCCTGAACGAGCGCCACTACGGCGCCCTGCAGGGCCTGGACAAGGGCGAAACCGCCGCCAAGTACGGCGACGAGCAGGTGCTGGTCTGGCGCCGCAGCTACGACACGCCGCCGCCGGCGCTGGACGAGCACGACGAGCGCACCTCGTTCAAGGACCCGCGTTACGCCGGCCTCGACAAATCCCAGATCCCGCTGACCGAATGCCTGAAGGACACCGTGGCGCGCGTCATGCCATGCTGGAACGAAGAAATCGCACCGGCCATCCGCGCCGGCAAGAACATCCTGATCTCGGCCCACGGCAACAGCCTGCGCGCCATTATCAAAATGCTGGACGGCATCAGCGACACCGACATCGTCGGCCTGAACATCCCGAACGGCCAGCCGCTGGTGTACGAACTCGATGCCGACCTCAAGCCGATCAAGAGCTATTACCTGGGCGACCAGGACGCGATTGCCGCCGCGATGGCGGCCGTGGCCAACCAAGGGAAGGCGAAGTAAGACTTGCGTTTGCCATCCATGAAGTCCGCCGGCAGTGCGCTGCTCTGCACGCTGCTGGCCATCGCGCTTTCCAGCCCTGTTTACGCTCAACGCCAGACCGACCGCAGCCGCCAGAAGGTGACGGCGGAGAAGCAGCGCGCCGGTATCCAGCAGCAGCTGCAAGCCATCAAGCGCGAGATCGCCCGCACCGAAAGCGAAAAGGAAGACGCTGCCGACGAGCTGGCGGAGTCCGAAGCGGCCATTTCCAACGCCAACCGCGCCCTGCGCGACCTGGCCGAGGAGCAGGATGCGACCAGCACCCGCGTCAACGACCTGGCGCGCGAGCAGGAGCAGCTGGCCCAAACAATTGTTAATCAAAAGAAACAATTGTCCAAGCTGCTGCGCGAGCACTATGTGGCTGGCAACGAAGACCGGATCAAGCTGCTGCTGTCCGGCGACAACCCGAACCGCATCAACCGCGACCTGCAGATGATGGCCTATGTCTCGCAGGCCCAGGCCAAGCTGCTGGGCTCCTTGCGCACCAACCTGGCCCAGGTCGAGGCCAACCGCGACAAGGTCGAGAACGCCCAGCAAGAGCTGCAGGAAATCGCCGACGAGCAGCGCGACCAGAAAGCGCTGCTGGAGAAGGAAAAATCGCGCCGTAGCGCGCTGCTGCAGAATCTGTCGACCAAGCTGTCCGACCAGCGCAAGCAGGCCGACCGCCTGCAGCGCGACGAGCAGCGCATGAGCGGCCTGGTCGATCGCCTGACGCGCCTGCTGCGCGAGCAGGCCGAAGCCGAGCAGCGCCGCCAGGTGGCGCTGGCCGCCGCCAGGGCCAAGGCGCAAGCCGAGGAGCAAGCCCGCGCCCTGGCGCGCGCCAAGCTGGCGGCCGAGAAGGCCGAGCGCGAACGCATCGCGCGCCAGAACGCCAAGCCCGGCGCCAAGCCGGCGCCCCTGCCGGAGCCGGAACCGCCGAAGGTGGCCGAGCAGCCCAAACCGGTCGAGAAACCGACCGCGCCGCCGCCGCCCGAAGTCACGCTGGCCCCGGCCGCGCCAAGCGGCGCCTTTGCCAGCCTGAAAGGCCGCTTGACTGTACCGGTCAGCGGCAGCATCGCGGCGCGCTTCGGCGCCCGCCGCGGCGAAGGCCCGACCTGGAAAGGCATGTTCATCAAGGCGCCGGAAGGCACCGAGATCCGCGCCGTCGGACCGGGCCGGGTGGTGCATGCCGACTGGATGCGGGGTTTTGGCAACCTGATCATCATCGACCATGGCGGCGAGTACCTGTCGATCTACGGGAACAACTCGGCGCTGCTCAAGCGCCCGGGCGACATGGTGCGGGGCGGCGAGGCCGTCGCGAGCGCCGGCAACACCGGCGGCAACGAGGAATCGGGGCTATACTTTGAGCTCAGGCACCGTGGCAAGGCCTTCGATCCGGCAAGCTGGATCAAATTCTAAGGGCACACATTTATGAGCAGCAAAGCAAAGAACTTCGGCTTGATCGGACTGGGCGTGGTGGCCGGTGTCGCCGCCTCCTTCCAGTTCTCGGCGTATGCACAAAAAGACCTGAAGGCGCCGCTGCCGCTGGACGAGCTGCGCCAGCTGGCCGATGTCTACGGCCTGATCAAGACCGATTACGTCGAGCCTGTCGAAGACAAGAAGCTGCTGTCCGAAGCCATCGGCGGCATGGTCGCCTCGCTCGACCCGCACTCCACCTACCTGGACCAGAAAGCCTTCCGCGAAATGAAGGAAGCGGTGCAGGGCAAGTTCGTCGGCGTCGGCATCGAAGTGGCCAGCGAAGACGGCTACGTGAAAGTGGTGGCCCCGATCGAGGATTCGCCCGCGCACAAGGCCGGCATCAAGTCCGGCGACCTGATCACCCGCATCGACAACGTCCCGGTGCGCAATATGTCGATCGACGAAGCGATCAAGCGCATGCGCGGCAAGGCCGGCAGCAAGGTCACCTTGACGATCGCGCGCCGCGGCGAAGACCGCCCATGGGTGCTGCCGGTGGCGCGCCAGGAAATCGTGGTGCAAAGCGTCAAGGCCAAGATGGTCGAGCCAGGCTATGCCTGGCTGCGCGTGAGCCAGTTCCAGGAAAACACCGTCGAGGAACTGGCGAAAAAGGCCAAGGCCTTGTACGCCGAGAATCCGGAGATCAAGGGCCTGGTGCTCGACCTGCGAAACGACCCGGGCGGCCTGCTGCCCGGCGCGATCGGCGTGTCGGCGGCCTTCCTGCCCAAGCCCGACCAACTCATCGTCTCGACCAAGGGCCAGCTGCCCGATTCGAACCAGCAGTTCTACGGTCGCCGCGACCACTATGCCCAGCGCGGCGCCGACCCGCTGGCCGGCCTGCCGGCAGGCCTGAAAACGGTGCCGATGGTGGTGCTGGTCAATGGCGGCTCGGCTTCGGCTTCCGAAATCGTCGCCGGCGCCCTGCAGGATTACCAGCGCGCCATCGTGATGGGCAGCCAGACTTTCGGCAAGGGCTCGGTGCAGACCCTGCGCCAGCTGTCGGCCGACACTGCCGTCAAGCTCACCACCGCGCGTTACTACACCCCGAAAGGCCGGCCGATCCAGGCCACCGGCATCGTGCCCGACATGAAGGTCGACGAGACGCTCGAAGGCGACGCGCTGGCCGTGCTGCGCGTGCGCGAAGCGGATTTGCAGCGCCACCTGGTGAGCGAAGGCGAAGCGGAGAAAACGCCGGCGGCCAAGGATGCCCGCGCGGCCCTGGAAGCCCAGCAGCGCGCCATCGCCCAGCTGAAAGACCGCAAGCCGCTCGACTACGGCAGCAAGGACGACTTCCAGCTGGCGCAGGCGCTCAACCATTTCAAGGGGCAGAAGGTGGTGCTGGCCAAGGCCGATCCGGATGCCGCCAAGCCGGCGGCGCCGAAAGCGCTGCCGGGGGCGGAGACCAAGCCGCCGGAGTTGAAGGCGCCGGCGAAGAAATAAGCCTTGGCTTGATGCTGCAGACTTGGGTCCCGGCGCAGACCGGGATCCAGTTGACCTCCGTCGCACCCCCAAATGAACGACACCCAACTCCTGCGCTACTCCCGCCACATCCTGCTCGACGACATCGGCATCGACGGCCAGCAGCGCCTGCTCGACGCCCACGCCCTGGTCATCGGCGCCGGCGGCCTCGGTTCGCCCGCCGCGCTCTACCTGGCCTCTAGCGGCGTCGGCAAGATCACCCTGGTCGACGACGATACTGTGGACCTGACCAACCTGCAGCGCCAGGTCATGCACACCACCGTGCGCATCGGCGAGCCGAAAGCCGATTCCGGCCGCGCCGCCCTGCTGGCCATCAATCCCGATATCGCGGTCGTCGCGCTGCGCGAACGCGCTGGCGGAGAACGTTTGCGGGAACTGGTGCGCGCCGCTACGGTCGTACTCGATTGCACCGACAACTTCGCCACCCGCCACGCGGTCAACCGCGCCTGTGTCCTGGAAGGCAAACCGCTGGTCTCCGGCGCCGCGATCCGCTTCGACGGCCAGCTCTCGGTCTTCGACACGACCAGGCCGGATACCCCGTGCTACGCCTGCCTGTTCCCCGAGGACAGCCACTTCGAAGACGCCGCCTGTAGCAGCATGGGCGTGTTCGCGCCGCTGGTGGGCGTGGTCGGCGCCATGCAGGCGGCCGAGGCGATGAAGCTGGTGGCCGGCATCGGCCAGCCGCTGGCGGGACGCCTGCTGCTGCTCGACGGGCGCGCCATGGAATGGACCACGATCCGGGTGGCCCGCAACCCATCCTGCCCGGTCTGCGCCGCCCGTGGCGTGGCACACAATTAACAAAGGCGGCGCACGCCAAGCTGGCTTACAATTGCTCACCCCCGGCAGTGTTCCGGTCATAATCGGGCCGTATACTGTCTCGCTTCAACCGCCCATTGCAAAGAGTATCCATGCACATTGATTCGCAACGTAAGCAGCGCCGCGCACGCGGTTTCACCCTGGTCGAGATCATGGTCGTGGTGGTCATCATCGGCATCCTCGGCGCCCTGGTCGTGCCGAAGCTGCTGGGCCGCACCGGCGAGTCGCGCGTCACCGCCGCCAAGGTCGACATCGCCACCATGATGCAAGCCCTCAAGCTGTACAAGCTCGACAACCAGCGCTATCCAAGCACCGAGCAGGGCCTGGTGTCCCTGGTCACCAAGCCGACCTCCGGCCCGGCCGCGAACGGCTGGAAATCCGGCGGCTATCTGGAGAAGCTGCCGAAAGACCCATGGGGTAATGCCTACCAGTACCTGTCGCCGGGCATTCATGGCGAAGTGGACATCTTCTCGCTCGGCGCCGATGGCCAGCCCGGCGGCACCGGCGAGGACGCCGACGTCGGCTCCTGGGAATAAGGTCCATGCGCGCCCGGGGCGCCTTGCGCAGGGCAGCCGGCTTCACCCTGGTGGAGCTCCTGGTCGTGATGGTCATCATCGGCATCACGCTGGGGCTCGCTTCGCTCAACGCCATCCCATCGCCGCGCCAGAACCTGCAGCAGGAAGCCCAGCGCATCGCCCTGCTGCTGCAGCTGGCGCGTGACGAAGCCATCGTGCGCAACCGCCAGGTGGCCTTCGAGGCCAATCCCGAACGCTACCGCTTCATCGTGCGCAGCGACACCGGCTGGGTGCCGGTGACGCGCGACGACCTGCTGCGCGAACGCATCTTCAAGAGCGGCCCGCTGCGCCTCGTGCTCGAACCCAATTCCGGCGCCGATCCGAGCGCCTTGCGCATCGTGTTCGGCCGCGAGCCGGTCGACCGTCCCTTCGTGCTGACCCTGGCCGCTGGCGACGACGCGGTCGCGATCCGCGCCGACGGCGTCGGCCACTTCACGGTGGAGTGACGCGTCCATGACCATGCACCCACGCCGCCCGTCTGCCGCCCAAGGATTCACCCTGCTCGAAGTGCTGGTGGCGCTGGTCATCGTCGGCACCGCGCTCGGGGCCGGTCTGCGCGCGGTCGGCAGCCTCACGTCCAACAGCGCCGGCCTGCGGTCCTCGATGATGGCGACCTGGTCCGCCGAAAACCGCCTGGTGCAGATCCGCCTCGGCCGCGAATTCCCCCAGGTTGGCAAGCGCAATTTCCCCTGCGCCCAGGGCGACCTGCAGCTGATCTGCGAGGAAGAAGTCATCACCAGCCCGAATCCGCAGCTGCGCCGCATCGAAGTGTCGGTGTACGACGCCGAGCGTCCCGACCGCCGCATCGTCAAGCTGATCCAGCTGGTCCTGAGGCCATCCCGTCCATGATGCCAGCCCAGCAACCGGCCAAGCGGCGGCGCCGCGCCGGCTTCACCCTCGTCGAGCTGCTGGTGGCGATCAGCATCCTCGCCATCCTGGCCGTGCTCGGCTGGCGCGGGCTGGACGGCATCGTGCGCGCCCGCATTGCGCTCACCGAGAACATGGAAGTCACGCGCGGCATGCAGCTGGCGTTTGCCCAGATGCAGAGCGACGGCGAGCACCTGGCCGAGCGCGCCGTGATCGGCCGCCGTCCCAACCTGCAATGGGAAGACAACCGCCTCACGCTGGTGCGCAAGGTCTATAACGAAAACGAGCCTTCGCAGCTGGCCGTGGTGTCCTACCGCGTCGTCAATGGCGCCCTGGTGCGGCGCGAATCGCGCGGCACGCGCGACCTGTCCCAGCTCGATGCGCTGTGGCAGGCCGCCGCCAGCGATGCCCCTTCCGAATCGTCGCCGCCGGTGACGCTGCAGACCGGCGTGGCCGCGATGCAAATCCAGTCCTGGCAAAACGATGCCTGGCACAAGGAACCGGTCCCGGTCCCCGAAGGCGCACAGGCCGAGGAGGCCAGCGGCATCCAGGTCGCCCTCACTTCTCAAGGGCTGGTCGGGCCGATGGTCAAGTTCTTCCTGCTCGGGGGTACCTGATGCGCCGACCCAAGCTGCTGCTGCGCCAGCGCGGCGTCGCGGTCGTCACCGCCTTGCTGCTGACCACGCTGGCGATCTCGATCGTCGCCAGCCTGTTCTGGCAGCAGCAGGTGCAGGTGCGCTCGATGGAAAACCAGCGCCTGCAATTGCAGACCCAGTGGATCCTGCGCGGCGCGCTCGACTGGGCCAGCCTGGTGCTGCGCCAGGACGCGTATACCTCGCAATACACCTCGCTCGACCAGGTCTGGGCCACGCCGCTGGCCGAAACCCGGCTGGACCAGTACATCGAACGCGAACGGGTCGAAGGCGAAACCTTCGACGCCTCGCTGTCGGGTAACATTGTCGACGCCACGTCGCGTTACAATCTGGCCAACCTGGCGCAGGGCCGGCAGCGGGTGGCGGCCCAGGAAGCCATCCTCAAGCGGCTGCTGGCGCAATTGCGCCTGGATGCACGCCTGGCGGAGCGGATCGGGATTTTCGTGGCGCAGGGCCAGCAGGCGGCCGTGCAGGACCCGCAGCAAGCACCGCTGCCACCGCTGCCGACTGGACAGCTGGTGGTGCCCCCCAGCAGCGGCGTGCCGATCCCCCTGCTGCAGGTGGACGACCTGCTGGCGGTGCAGGGTGTGACGCCCGAAGTGCTGGCGACGCTGCGGCCTTTCCTGATCGTGCTGCCGTCGACGGCCCCGACGCCGCTGAACGTGAACACGGTGCCGGCCGAGCTGCTAGCGGCGCTGGTGCCGGACATGTCGATGTCGCAGGCCAATACCCTGGTGGCGCGCCGCAAGACCGCGCCATGGAACCAGGTCGAGCAGTTCAAGTCGGAAGCCCGGATGAACGATGAACTCGTCCCGGCCGATGCCTATGCAATCAAGAGCAACTGGTTCCTGGTCCAGAGCCGTATCCGCCTGGACCGCGCCGCCCTCAACGCCGAATCGCTCATCGAGCGCAAGGATGGCGTGATCGGCGGCGGCGGCACCAAAGTAATCTGGACCCGCCAAAATTAGAAGAAAGCGAGACCGTTTGACTACTTTATATATCCGGCACCCGGCCCGGGCAGAGGGCGAAGGCGCGCTGTGCCGCTTTGCCCTGGTATCCGACACCGGCGCCATCGAGCAGCAGGGCGAAGGCCCCCTGCGCAACCTGGCCGACGTGGTCGCCGCCAGCCGCCGCGTGGTGCTGCTGCTGGCCGGCGCCGACGTCACCCTGCTGGCGGTCCAGGCCCCACCCCTGAGCGCCGCGCGCCTGCGTGCGGCCCTGCCTGGCCTGGTCGAAGAACAGATCCTGGGCGACCCGCTCGACTGCGTGCTGGTCGCCGGTCCCGCCTTGCCCGACGGCCGCCGCGCGGTCGGCGTGGTGCACCGCAGCTGGCTCGAGCAGATGGTGAAGGCCTTGCTCGGCATGGGTGCACGCGCCGTCGCCGCCATGCCCTCGCAGCTGTGCCTGCCCCTGCTGCCGGGGAGCGTGAGCGCCGCCATCGGCCACGGCGAATTGCTGCTGCGCCAGGGACAGTACGAAGGCATCGGCCTGGCGCTCGACGGCAACCCGGAAGCCGCGCTGCAGACGGCGCGCGCGCTGTCCGGCGACGCGCCCATGGTGCTGTACGTGCCGCACGAGCAGCTCGGCGAATACCAGGCGCTGCTGGTCGACGCCGGTCCAGGCGTCACGCTGGAAGCCGATGCGTGGGAGCACTGGGTCGCCGGATCGAAGACCTCGACCCTGGACCTGGTGCCGGGCCTGGGCACGGCCGGTGTCGCCCAGCGCGACTGGAGCCGCTGGCGCTGGCCGATCCGCCTGGCGCTGGCCGCGGTCGTGGTCAACATCATCGGCGTCAACATCGAGTGGCTGCGCCTGAAGCGCGAAGCCGATGCGGTGCGCCAGGAAATGGCCCAGACCTTCCGCAGCGCCTATCCGAACCAGCCGGTGATCGATCCGGTGGCGCAGATGCGCCAGAACATCGCGCGCGCCAAGCTGGCCGGCGGCCAGGTCGGCACCGACGAGTTCGGCTGGATCGCGGGCGTGTTCGGCGAAGCGGTACGCGGTCTCGGGCGTCCACCCGGGATTGCGTCAATGGAGTTCCGCGAACGCGCGCTGACCGTGCGCGTCAAACCCGAAACGGTCGACCCGGCTTCCCTGAACCAGCTACGCGCCACCCTCGGCGCGCGCCGCATGAGCATCGAAGAAACCGCGCCCGCCACCTGGGTGATCCGCAGCACCGGCTTGACTACTGGAGCCCCGCAATGACGGCAGCAGCAAACATTGGCGCGCAGGTCGGCGCCCGATTCGGCGCCGTGCGCGAACGCGCGCTGGCCTACTGGCTGGCCCGCACCGAGCAGGAACGCAAGTTCCTCGCCATCGGCGCCGCCGTGGTCCTGGTCGCGCTGGTCTACGCGCTGCTGCTGGCCCCGGCCCTCGAAGGGCGCGACACCCTGCGCCGCGCGCTGCCGGAGCTGCGCCAGCAGGCCGCCCAGCTGCAGACCCTGGCCGCCGAAGCCTCCACCGTGGCCGCCAACCCGGCGCCGCCCGCGCCGCCCATGACGCGCGAAGCCCTGCTGGCGAGCATGGGCCAGCGCGGCCTGACGGCCGGCTCCATTACCATGACCGGCGAATACGCCAAGGTCCAGTTCAATGGCGTCTCCTTCGCCAACCTGGTGTCCTGGCTGGACGCCCAGCGGCGCGAGAACCGGGTGCAAGTGCAAGATGCCGCCTTCACGGCCCTGGCGGCCGTGGGGCAAGTCGATGCCACGCTGACGCTGCGCCAGAACAATGGCGCGGCCCAATGAAGCGTTTCTTCCTGTGGCTGGTGCCGACGGCGCTGGCCGTGCTGGTCACGGTACTGGCTTTCCTGCCCGCTTCGTGGCTGGGCCCGGTCGTGGAACGGCAGACCGCCGGGCGTTTGACTATCGGGGATGCGCAAGGTACGCTCTGGAACGGCTCAGCCTTCGTGGGCGGGGCGCCGGGACAGGGCGGGGCGGTCACGCCGCTGCTGCCGGGGCGATTTGCCTGGCGCCTGTCGCCGCTGGTGCTGTTCGGCCAGGTCAGCATGACGCTGGAAAACCCGCAGGCGCTGGTGCGCCCGGTACGCATCGAAGGCAGCTGGTCGCAATGGCAGGTGAGCAGCGGTGAATTACTGCTGCCGGCCGAAGGCCTGGCGGGGCTCGGCGCGCCGCTTAACACGCTGGCGCCCTCCGGCACCATCCGGCTGGTCTGGAACACGCTCGACCTGCTGCGCCAGCCGAACGCGGTCGCCGTCCAGGGCCGCACCGTGCTGACCCTGTCGGACATGGGCTCGCGCATGTCGCCGATCAAGCCGCTGGGCAGCTATGAAATGGCATTCAACTGGCGCGGCAACGCGGCCGACCTGAATTTGCGTACCGTGCGCGGTGCGCTTTTACTGTCGGGCTCCGGTATGCTGCAAAACGGCCGCCTGCGCTTTTCCGGCGAGGCCTCGGCCGCCGAAGGATACGAAGCGACGCTGGGCAATATGCTCAACCTGCTGGGCCAGCGTCGTATGGTGAACGGCAAAAACATAATCGCACTCGAGTTCAGATAATGAAAACAATTACCCGCACCACCTTCCGTTTCCCTGCGCTGCGCCGCCTGGCAGCCGGAGCCATGCTGTGCTGCGCCGCGGCGGCCGTGCTGCCGCCGGCGCCGGCCTGGGCTCAGGATAGTGCGAACGCCGCGGCGCTGAGCTTCGTGAACGCCGACATCGAGTCGGTGATCAAGGCCGTCGGCCACTACACCGGCATGACCTTCATCATCGACCCGCGCGTGAAGGGCACGATCACCCTGGTGTCGGAAAAATCGCTCAGCAAGACCCAGGCCTTCGGCCTGCTGACCTCGACGCTGCGCCTGCAGGGCTATGCCGTGGTCACCAGCGGCGACGGCTACGCCAAGGTGGTGCCGGAAGCCGAAGCCAAGGCCCAGTCCTCGCCGACCCAGGTCGGCGGCGTGCGCGCCAGCAAGGCCACCGGCGACCAGATCGCGACCCAGGTGTTCTACCTGTCCTACGAGTCGGCCGCGAATCTCACGGCCGTGCTGCGTCCCCTGATTTCGCCGAACAATTCCATCATGGCGAACCCGGGCAACAACACCCTGGTCATCACCGACTACGCCGACAACCTGCGCCGCCTGGCCAAGATCATCGGCGCGCTCGACACCCCGGTGGCGGCCGATCTCGACGTGATCCCGATCCGCAACGCCATCGCCAGCGACATCGCCGCACTCGTGAGCCGCCTGATGGAACCGGCGGCCGGCGGCGATTCGGGCCGCGTGAGCGTGCTGCCCGACCCGCGCACCAATTCGGTGGTGGTGCGTGCGCCTTCGCAGGCGCGCGCCAACCTGGCCAAGGCGCTGATCGCGCGCCTCGACGCCCAGACCTCGGCGCAAGGCAATATCCACGTCGTCTACCTGAAGAACGCCGACGCCAGCCGCGTGGCCCAGACCCTGCGCGCCGTGGTGTCGCAAGACGCCTCGGCGGTGCCGGTGCAGCAGCAGGGCACTTCCGGCGGCTCGATCCAGTCCGGTAGCTCCGCCGGCGGCGGGGGCGGGCAGGGCGGCCTCGGCGGCCAGCAGGGCCAGCAGAGCAGCGTGGGCATGGGCGGCACCGGCAATTCCTTCGGCCAGCAGAGCCAGCAGACCGCCAGCGGCGCCGGCGGCGGCCAGGGCTCGGGCTTCATCCAGGCCGATGCCTCGACCAACAGCCTGATCATCACCGCCCCGGACGCGATCTACCGCAACCTGCGCAGCGTGATCGACATGCTCGACGTGCGCCGCGCCCAGGTGTACATCGAGGCGCTGGTGGTCGAAGTCACCTCCAACAAGGCCTCGGAATTCGGCGTGCAATGGGTCGGCGCCAGCGGCGACTCCGACAGCAAGTACCGCATCGGCGGCCTGCAGTCGTTTGCCACCAACGGCAACAGCAACATCGTCAACCTGGCCGCGGCCGCCACCAGCGGCCTGTCGGGCGACTCGATTCCGAGCCTGCCGGGCGGGTTGTCGATCGGCCTGTTCCGCCAGGTGGCCGGCAACCTCGGCCTGGGCGCGGTGGCGCGTTTCCTCGAGAACGACGGCAATGCCAACATCCTGTCCACGCCGAACATGATCACCCTCGACAACGAGCTGGCCACCATCAAGGTCGGCCAGAATGTGCCGATCATCACCGGCTCGTTCACGACCGGCACCAGCGGCAGCTCGAACCCGTTCCAGACCATCGACCGCAAGGATGTCGGCCTGCTGCTCAAAGTGCGCCCGCAGATCTCGGAAGGGGGTACCATCAAGATGGCGATCTACCACGAGAATTCGAGCGTGGACACGTCCACCCGTACCCTGGCCTCGGGCGTGACCACGAACGTGCGTGCGATCGAAACCAATGTGCTGGCCGACGATGGCCAGATCGTCGTGCTCGGCGGCCTGATCGAAGACACCGAGGGCGATGGCGAGGAGAAAGTACGCGGCCTCGGCGACATTCCGGTGCTGGGCAACCTGTTCAAGTACCGCAGCCGCAACCGCACCAAGACCAACCTGATGGTGTTCCTGCGCCCGGTAGTGGTGCGCAGCAAGGAGGCCTCGGCTTCCCTGGCAATGGACCGTTACGAATACATGCGCGGCGTCGGCGCCGCCGGCCAGACGCAGCAGGAATCGGTCCTGATGCGCGACCTGGGCGCACCGCTGCTGCCGCCGCTGACCAATGGCCAGCCGCCGACCGGCGGCGCGATGGCGACCACGCCGGTGCAGACGACTCCGGCGGCCGGCAGCGCGCCGGGCGCGGCCAGCGGCCAGCCTGTTCCGCAAGGCCAGCAGGCGCAGCCCCAGCAGCGTCCGGGCTCGCAGTTCCGTCCGGCCGCGCCATCGAACCAGAAATAAAGCGACCATGAACAATCTGTTGCCTTACGCCTTTGCCCGTGACCACGGCGTGCTGGCGCGTAGCAGCGACGACGCGGCCCAGGCCATCGAAGTGCTGGTCTCCGGCTCCACCGCCCCAGCCGCGATCGCCGAGGTCTCGCGCCGCTTCGGGCGCATCGCCCTGCGCCGCCTGGAGCGCGACGAGCTCGACGCTGCCATCGCCAAGGCCTATGCCGGCGCCGGCGGCGACGCGTCGCAGGTGGTGGACGAGTTCGATGCCGACCTCGACCTCACCCGGCTGCTGCAGGACGTGCCGGCCATCGAAGACCTGCTGGAATCCTCCGACGACGCGCCGGTGATCCGCATGATCAATGCGCTGCTGACGCAGTCGCTGCGCGAAGGCGCATCCGACATCCACATCGAACCGTTCGAGCAGACCTCCGTCGTGCGCTTCCGAGTCGACGGTGCGCTGCGCGACATCGTGCGCCCGAAGAAAGCCATCCACGCCTCGCTGATCTCGCGTATTAAGATCATGTCGCAGCTCGACATCGCCGAGAAGCGCCTGCCGCAGGACGGCCGCATCACGCTGCGCATCGGCGGCAAACCCGTCGACGTGCGCGTCTCGACCCTCCCCACCGGCCACGGCGAACGCGCCGTGCTGCGTCTGCTCGACAAGGAAGCCGGGCGCCTGGACCTGAGCCACCTCGGCATGGCGCCGGACATGCTGCCGCAGTTCGACCGCCTGATCAACCAGCCGCACGGCATCGTGCTGGTCACCGGCCCGACCGGTTCGGGTAAAACCACCACCCTGTACGCCGCGCTGTCGCGCCTGAACGCGGCGACGACCAACATCATGACGGTGGAAGACCCGATCGAGTACGACCTCAACGGCGTCGGCCAGACCCAGGTCAATGCCCGCATCGACATGACCTTCGCCAAGGCCCTGCGCGCGATCCTGCGCCAGGACCCGGACGTGATCATGATCGGCGAGATCCGCGACCTGGAAACCGCGCAGATCGCGGTGCAGGCCTCGCTCACCGGCCACCTGGTGCTGGCGACCCTGCACACCAACGACGCGGCCTCGGCCGTGACCCGCCTGCTGGACATGGGCATCGAGCCGTTCCTGCTGTCTTCGTCCCTGCTGGGCGTGATGGCCCAGCGCCTGGTGCGCAAACTCTGCTCGCAGTGCAAGGTGCAGGATGCCACCGGCTGGCATGCGGTCGGCTGCGAGCGCTGCGGCCACACCGGCTACCACGGCCGGGTCGGCGTCTACGAGCTGCTGGAAACCACCGAGGAAATCCGCGCCCAGATCCACAACCAGGCGTCCGAAGCCGACATCCGCGCCGCCGCGCAAAAAACCGGCATGAAGATGATGCGCGAGGATGGCGAGCGCTGGCTGGCGGACGGCACCACGACACGCGCCGAGCTGGTGCGCGTGACCAAGGACTGACGGATGCCCGCCTTCCGCTACGAAGCCGTCGACGCCGCCGGCAGCACCCGCAAGGGTGTGGTCAACGCCGACAACCCGCGCTCGGCGCGTTCCGACCTGCGCACGCAGGGCCTCACGCCCCTGAGCGTCGAGCTGATCGCCGCCCAGTTGGATGATGCCGGCGTGGCCAAGTCGCGCGGCTTCGGCGAGCGCCTGTCGCAGGTCGAGCTGGCGCTGTTCACGCGCCAGCTGGCCAGCTTGTTAGAGGCCGGCTTGCCGCTCGAGCAAGCGTTTACCGCCCTGCTGGAACAGGCCGAGCGCCCCTATGTGCGCGACCTGATTGCCTCGATCCGCTCGGAAGTCATCGGCGGCTCGGCGTTTTCCAGCGCGCTGTCGCGCCACCCGCGCGACTTCGCCGAGATCTACCGGGCGCTGGTCTCGTCCGGCGAGCAGATCGGCCAGCTTTCGCGCGTGCTCTCGCGCCTGGCCGACTACATCGAGCGCCGCAACGCGCTGGTGCAGAAGGTACGCCTGGCCTTTACCTATCCGGCCATCGTCACCGTGGTCGCCTTTGCCATCGTGATCTTCCTGCTCACCTATGTGGTGCCGCAGATCGTCTCGGTGTTCGCCAATACCAAGCAAAAGCTGCCGCTGCTCACCACGATGATGCTGGCCGTGTCGGACTTCGTGCGCGACTACGGCATCTATGTCGGCATCCTGCTCGCCGCGGCGTTCTGGATGTGGCGGCGCGCGCTGCGCAATCCCGATTTGAAGCGCCGCTGGCACACCTGGCTGCTGACCGCGCCCGTTTATGGCAAGTTCGAGCGCAGCCTGAACACCGCGCGCTTCGCCAGCACCCTGGCGATCACCACCGGTTCGGGCGTGCCGATCCTGCGCGCGCTGGAAACCAGCCGCGACACGCTGTCGAACGTGGCCATGGCCGAGCTGGTCGAGCAGGCGACGGCCAGCGTGCGCGAAGGCGTGAGCCTGGCGCGCGCCCTGTCGGCGCAGAAGCTGTTCCCGCCGATGCTGGTGCACATGATCCGCGCCGGTGAAATCACCGGCGAACTGCCGTCCATGCTCGAGCGCGCGGCCAATTCGCAGCAGGCCGACCTCGAGCGTCGCACCCTGACCATCGCCGGCCTGCTCGAGCCGGTGCTGATCCTCGCCATGGGCCTGGTGGTGCTCTTGATCGTGCTGGCGGTCCTGATGCCGATTATCGAAATCAATCAGCTGGTGCAGTGAGCTGGAACTCCACGCAAGGAAACTGATGAACAAGCGTTTGCCCTTACTCTTTACCCTGCTCGCGCTGATCCTGCTGGCGGTGTCGATCGCCTACTGGTTCCTGCAGCTGTACAAGCCCGCGCAGCGTCCGCTGGCCCCGCCGCCGGTGGTGGCCCAGGCCGAGCCGAGCCCGGACGCGGCGGCCTCGCTGTTCGGCGGCCAGCCCACCGTCGTCGCAATTTCCAACTACCAGCTCACCGGCGTCGTCTCGGCCGGCCGCGACAGCGCCGTGATCCTGGTGGCCGAAGGCTCGCCCCCGAAAGCGGTGCGCATCGGCCGCGAAATCGTGCCGGGCGTGACAGTGGCCGAAGTGCATCCGCGCTATGTGATGCTGTCCGAGGGCGGCATCATGAAGCGGGTCGACCTGGCCCAGGCCAGCGGTGCATCCCAAGGCGGCGGCGCCATGATGCCGCCACCTGGCCCGCAGCCGGTGGCGGTGGCCCCGCCCCCGGGCGTCGAGCCGCAGACTTCGCCCGGCGCCGTGTCCGCGCCGCCAGGCATGGCGGCCGGCGCGCCGGTCGGCCGCGGCCCCGGCCCGCCGCTGCCCGACACTCCCCCGGCGCCCGATCCTGCCGATCCGGCCAACGCCTCCCCCGATGCCCCGCCCCAGGGCGCGCAGCAGCCGCCGCCTCCGAACCAGGTGCAGATGCCGCCGCCGACCCGTTCGGTCAACAGCCCGGTGGGACAGCCCTCGCAGGTGCAGTGACGCCCAAGGCCGCCATCGATGCTGCCTTGTGCATTTTGATCAGGAGAACTCCAGCATGCGCCTTGCCCTGACTATCCTCGCCTGCGCCGCCTTGTTCCATGCACCGGCCTCCGGCAGCGACACCCGGCCCGTTCCCGCGACTATCGATGGCCATGTCCGCAGCGCGATGGCGCAAGCCGGGGTGCAGGGACTGGCCCTGGCCGTCATCGATAACGGCCAGGTCGCCTACACGGCCAGCTGGGGCCTGCGCAACGCGGCGGGGCAGCCCTTGACGCCGGACACCGTCATGTACGGCGCTTCGCTGACGAAAATGGTATTCGCCTATACGGTCATGCAACTGGTGGAAGAGGGCAAGCTGGGGCTGGACGAACCGATCGCGCGCTACCTGGCCAAGCCCTTGCCGGACTATCCGGACGAACCGGGCTACGGCCCCTGGAGCCATCTGGCGGGCGAGCCGCGCTGGCGCAAGCTCACCCCGCGCATCCTGCTCACCCATTCGGCGGGCTTCGCCAATTTCGCTTTCGTGGAACCGGACCGCCGGCTGCGCATGCATTTCGATCCCGGCGCGCGCTATGCCTATTCCGGAGAAGGCCTGATCCTGCTGCAGTTCGTGCTCGAGCGGGGGCTGGGCTTGACGCTCGGGGCCGAGATGCAGCGCCGCGTGTTCGACCGTTTCGGCATGCAGCGCACCAGCATGATGTGGCGGCCCGATTTTGCCGCCAACCTGGCCGATGGCTGGGATGCCAAAGGAAAAACCGAGCCGCACGACGAGCGCAGCCGCGTGCGCGCGGCCGGTTCCATGGATACGACCATCCGCGACATGGCCCGCTTTGCCGCCGGCTTCATGCGCGGCGAAGGCTTGTCCCCCGGCGGGCGCGCCGAGATGCTGCGCCCGCAACTGCCGATCACGACCGCCACCCAGTTTCCCTCGCTGCAGCCGGAATTGCCGCCGGCCGGCCGTCATCCGAGCTTGAGCGCCGCGCTGGGCGTGGTGACGTTTACGGGGCCGCAGGGTCCGGGCTTCTTCAAGGGCGGGCACAACGACACGACCGGCAACATGCTGGTGTGTATCGAGCGGGGCCGCCGCTGCGTGGTCCTGCTGGCCAACGACGTGCGGGCCGAGCGGCTCTTCCCCGGGATCGTGGCGCGCGTGCTGGGAGAGACGGGCATGCCCTGGAGCTGGGAATACGGCTCCCAGCCGCAGCCCGCGCCTCTTGTTGCTAGCCCCGCCGCAAGGCCGTAAACGCGGCGAACTCCCAGGACCTGAAACCCAGCAGCAGCGTGAAGCCTTCGCGCTCGTCGGCAGGCAGGCGCCGGTCGTTGCGGTGCAGGCGCGCCAGTTCCCCGGCCAGCTGCTCGATCTTCTGCCCCAACTCCAGGGCGCTCGCCGCCGACAGCCGCGCCGGCAGGCACATCAGCGTTTCGCCAGGCCGGTCGAACCTGCCCGCGAAATAATCTTCCACCACATGCTCGCGGAAATAACGCTGCACCGGCCCGTCCGGCAGCCAGCGGAAGGCATTCGAGACGCGCAGGCTGTAGCGGTTCAGGGGCTTGAGCTCGATCAGCCCCAGCCGGTCGAGCTGGGACAGCAGGGTGATGCATTCAGGTTCGGTCAGGCGATAGGTTTCGATCACCTGCTCCAGGCTCCAGTGCCCGAGGCAGCAGATCGCCATCAGCAGCAGGCGCGGGTTGGCCACCAGCGAGGTTTCCTGGGGCAGGGTCAGGGCATCCGCCTGCGGCCGCGCATCGGCCGCGCGCCGCAGTACATCTTCCAGCGCGATGCCGGTCACCTGGCAGATCTGCGCCAGCCGCGACAAGGCCATGTCCTTCTGCCCGAACAGGCGCTTGACGCTCGATTCACTCACGCCGATGCGGTTTGCCAGTTCCTTGTAAGTGATGCTGGCCGCGCGCAATTCCGCGCGCAGCACGTCGAGTACCAGCTCGGGTGAACTCATGGCTGTCCTGTCATGGATGGGTGACGGCTGACTGTAACCGCGAATCATGCGCCAGGCAATACCGCGGGGCGGGCAGATTCTGCCAACGCAGCGCAGGACCATCCGCCCACAACCTTCAACAGCAAAAAACACAACCGGGGTCAGGTCTGACATTCGGACACGAGCCCAGCCTTACCACGGTTGAGGCCGTGTCCGAATGTCAGACCTGACCCCGAAGTAGCCGGGTGGATATAAAAAAGGCGGGCACGCATACGCGGCCCGCCAAGGGGATTCAAACGGAAGGGAAAATGCGGCTCAGTCGTCGTCCGGCACCAGCTTGACCTGCTTGAGCGCACGCTTGGCCTGCTGGCGCTCGCTCGAGAGCGGCTTGGCGTGCGCACCCGCGGACCTGGCCTTGGCCAGCGCCGCGATCGGGTTGCGCGGCTTGAGTGATTGCTGGGAAGGCTCGATCCGCAGCCGCATCTTCTGCCGCGTTGCCAATGCCTTGTTTGCCATCGCCGTCTCCTCTCCTGGAAAAATTACAGCACGTAGCGCGACAGGTCCTCGTTCACCGCGAGCTTGTCGAGCCGGTCGTTGACATAGGCAGCATCGATCGTCACGACCTGCGCCTGTTCGGCGCCGGCGGTGAACGAGACTTCCTCGAGCAGCTTTTCCATCACCGTGTACAGGCGGCGCGCGCCGATGTTCTCGGTGCGCTCGTTGACCGAGAACGCGATCTCGGCCAGGCGGTGGATGCCCTCCGGCGTAAAGTCGACGGTCACGCCTTCGGTCGCCAGGAGCGCCTCGTACTGCTTGGTCAGGCTGGCGTCGGTCGAGGTCAGGATGCTCTTGAAATCCTCGATCGACAGCGATTCGAGCTCGACCCGGATCGGGAAGCGGCCCTGCAGTTCCGGGATCAGGTCGGACGGTTTTGCCAGGTGAAAGGCCCCGGAAGCGATGAACAGGATGTGGTCGGTCTTGATCATGCCGTACTTGGTGTTCACGGTCGTGCCCTCGACCAGCGGCAGCAGGTCGCGCTGCACGCCGGCGCGCGAGACGTCGGCGCCGCCGTGCTCGGAACGGGTGGCGATCTTGTCGATCTCGTCGAGGAAGACGATGCCGTTCTGCTCGACGTTGGCAATCGCCTTCTGCTTGAGCTCGTCCTCGTTGACCAGCTTGGCGGCCTCCTCGTCCACCAGCAGCTTCATCGCATCCTTGATCTTCATCTTGCGCGGCTTCTTGCGGGCGCTGCCCACGCCGGCGAACATCGACTTGATCTGCTCGGTCATTTCTTCCATGCCCGGCGGCGCCATGATTTCCATCTGCGGCGCCACGTCGGCCACGTCGATCTCGATCTCGCGGTCGTCGAGCGCGCCTTCGCGCAGGCGCTTGCGGAAGGTCTGGCGGGTGGTGTCGCCTTCCTTGCCGTCGGCGTTGGCCGTGGTGTTGAAGCCGAAGTCGCGCGCCGGCGGCACCAGGATGTCGATCACGCGGTCTTCGGCGGCATCTTCGGCGCGCTGGCGCACCTTCTTCTGCTCGCTGAGGCGGGTCTGCTTCACGCCGATGTCGATCAGGTCGCGGATGATGGTGTCGACGTCGCGGCCGACATAGCCGACCTCGGTGAACTTGGTGGCTTCGATCTTGATGAAGGGCGCGTCGGCCAGCTTGGCCAGGCGGCGCGCGATCTCGGTCTTGCCCACGCCGGTCGGACCGATCATGAGGATGTTCTTCGGGGTGATCTCGTGGCGCAGCGGCTCGGCCACCTGCTGGCGGCGCCAGCGGTTGCGCAGCGCGATGGCGACCGCGCGCTTGGCCTTGCCCTGGCCGACCACGTGCTTGTCCAGTTCCGAAACGATTTCCGGCGGCGTCATGTTCATGATGGGGGACTGGTTCATTCCAGGGTCTCGATGATGTGGGACATATTGGTGTAGATGCACAGCTCGCCGGCAATCGTCAGCGCTTTTTTCACCACCTCGGCGGGCGACATGTCGGTGTTCTCGTACAGCGCCTTGGCAGCGGACTGGGCGTATACGCCGCCCGAGCCGATTGCGCCCAGGCCGTCTTCCGGTTCGAGCACGTCGCCATTGCCGGTCAGGATCAGGGTGACTTCACGGTCGGCCACCAGCAGCATCGCCTCGAGCTTGCTGAGCATGCGGTCGGTGCGCCAGTCCTTGGCCAGCTCGACCGAGGCGCGCAGCAGGTTGCCCTGGTGTTTTTCCAGCTTGCCTTCGAAGCGGTCCAGCAGGGTGAAGGCGTCGGCGGTGGCGCCGGCAAAGCCGCACAGGACCTTGCCGTTGTACAGGGTACGCACCTTGCGCGCCGAGCCCTTCATGACGACATTGCCCAGGGTGACCTGGCCATCGCCGCCGAGCGCGACCTGGCTGCCGCGCCGGACGCTGACGATGGTGGTGCCGTGAAATTGTTCCATTTTTAGCCTCGTGGTTGTCTAGCATCCCGCAGATGGGGTGGGTGCATAAAATTGCAAGATGAGCTCAACGTTAATTGCCGACGTCTGAAGAGAGCGGCTGTCTATAATTTTTCGTTGTTCACGATACGTGGACATTGACTTATTATTGGACATTGTCCGATATACGAAAATGTCCACATTTCGTGGACTTTATAAAAAATTGGACAGCCCTGGTAACCATGTCGACAGAATATGACGTTTCTTCAGTAGCGAAAGCGATCGATGCCCTCCATCAGGTGACAGGTATGGTTGCTGCTGGCCCGACTGCGAAAAATGAAGCGCTCGACGCCCATCTTTCCATCACGGGAGAGGAAGGGCGCACGTACGAACTGTCTTATGAGGTCAAGCATGAGGTCGATCGCCGCGATCAGATTGTCACCTTCAAAGCCCGGCATGCCGGCGCGGTACTCATTACACGCTCCCTCAGCAGGACAATGGCCACGCATTGCCGCGAGCTTGGGATTCAGTTTATTGACCATGCCGGGAACTGTTTCTTGCGTCAACCTGGGCTCTTCGTGTTCGTCTCCGGAGTCAAGGACCAGGCCGGAAACCTGCCTTCAGTTAACCGCGGATTGACTCCCGCAGCACTGCGTCTGGTATTTGCTATCCTGACACGCCCCGGCATCCTGAACAGCAATGTGCGCAACATTGCGGAGATTGCATCCATCTCCCACGGCGCCGCCGGTATTGCCTTGCGCATGCTCGAAGGAATGGGGCTCATCACAAGTTCAAGGACGGGACAACGCTTATTAGCGATGCCGCAGCGATGGCTCGATGTATGGACAGAAGGTTATCTGGGAAGAATTCGTCCCAAACTCAAAAAGATCAGGATGAGTGCGCCTATTCCGATAGCGCAACTGCGCGATAGGGTCACGCCCAAATTCCGCGAGCTGATACCAGGCGGGGAAGCTGCGGCCGCCGCCCGCGGCTTGGGAATCAAACCGGGTGCGCTGACACTCTATATAGACTTTCGCGATCCATCGGCCTTGCGAACCCTTGTTCAGGAATTCAAGCTGCGTGCCGATCCGGAGGGGCCAATTGAACTGGTCGAGATATTCTGGAACACTGTCGAACTGCCGATTTTTTCATGGGTCCCAGACGCATTGGTGTATGCAGACCTGATCGGTACTGGCGATCAACGGAGCATGGAAGCAGCCAGCATCCTGCGAAAGGATATCTGTGAGCACGTTGAAAGTCATGCCTGACCGGCCCCTCCCACGTACGCTGCTCGCACTGATCCGCATCCTTGACGAGGTGGCGCAAGTCAAGGTCGTGTCCCTGCCGGCCATGGTTATTCTTAAGATATTGGCCTGGAACGATGGCCCTGATCGTGACAAGCATCCGTCCGACGTCCTTCTGATCCTGCGAAGCTAGCACGAGGTCGGTCAGCAAGACAGGTTATACGACGAAGCAATCGACCTGCTGGAACACTACGCTTATGACGTCGAACTGGCAGGTGCGGCGCTTCTTGGACGTGATGCCAGCCGCGATATCGTCCAGGACGCCCGGCGTCAAGTTATCGGTGTGCTAGCCAACGATAGGAAAAGAGAAAAGTTCATCGCGCAGATGACGAGGTCGCATCCCGGCCCTGTCGAACACGCGATCCGACTGCTTCAGTCGTTTCTCGACAATATCGCCTGACAGCCTGTGAAGCGCATCAATATCGGTGCGGATACAGCCGGATACCGCCGTTCTCGCCATAGCCCAGCAGGCGCAGCAGTGCCGCGGCCAGGTGGTTCAGCTCGCGCAACTCGACGCGGCGGCCTTGCAGGGTGTGGAGACGCAGGTGGCCCTGGAGCGCGGTCGCGCAGGCGTAGTCCATGCGCGCCAGCCGCGAGCAGTCCAGCACCAGCAGTTCGCGCCCCTCGGCATAGGCGTCGATCGCCTCGAACAGCGGCGCGCAGTTGCCGGTGGCAAGCGGCGGCAGCAGGAAGCGGTCGCCGGCGGCCGGCGCCGGGGCGGCGGTGGTCACGTGTTGCGGCGCCTCGAAGGAGGGCGGCGACACCTCGAAGGTGACGCAATAGTCCATGGCCGATTCCTCGAAATCCTTTTCACGGCCCAGCAGGAGCAGCAGTTCCAGCAGCAGCAGCCAGGGCGCTTCGCCCGCGCTGCGCTCGCCGACGACCAGCATCGGGCGCAAGGTCGCGAGCAGGGTGTCGGCGCCGGCCAGCACCAGTTCGCGCCCATCCCGGCGCAGCGTCTGCAGGGCCGCCAGCAGCTGGGCACAGCCTTCGGCATCGCTGCTGCGCACGGCGCCGACGTCGATCCGCACCAGCGGCGACGTCGATGCGAGCAGGCGCTGCAGGCGCGGCGCAATGCCGGCATCGAGCACGGGGCCGAAGGATTCGGACGCCGCGATGCCGGCCACCTGGGCCGGCGCCGAGGCCGGCATCAAGGGCTGCCACGCCGGCGGCGAGGTTTCGAAACGGCTGGCGTAATCGATGGCGATGCTTTCGAACTCGGCTTCGCGCCCGGTAGCCTGGTAGAGATCGAACAGCATCCACCAGGGCAGCCGCTCGATTTGCCCGAAGCCCTCCAGGCTCTCGCGCAAGACTTGCTCGGCCAGCGCGGCCTGGCCGTTGGCATACAGGATGGCGCTTTCCTCGACGGCCGGGGCGCTGGCCGGCAAGGCCGCGGCTTCGGGCGTCTCGTCGTCCACGGCCGGCTCCGGCGCGTCATTCGAAGCGTCGGGTGCAGGGCTGGCCGGGGCGGCGGCCGGACGGCGCACGGCGCTGCCCCAGGCCGGCTCGTCGTTGAAGATGTCGGACGCCATCGCCAGTTCGATCTCGTCGATCTTGGCGGCAGTGGCGCGCGCGATTTCGCGCTGGCGCTCGCGCTCGGCTTCACTGAGCAGGCGCGAGGGCTCGCCGGCACGCAGGCGCGTGTCGGGCGTGGCAAGGAGAGCCTCGCCAGGCGCGTCGTTCTTTTTCTTCAGGAAGGAGAACAGGCCCATCGGATCGCCAGTGGTTAAATGAACAAGTCCCGAACGTGCATGACGGTAGCACGGCTGCGCCCGGCGTGTGCTGCGCGCACGCTGCCTTGTGCTGCCAGGCCTGGTTCAGGACACGCTAGTGTATCCGATGGGAAACGAAATGACCGCACCCGAGACCCGGGGCGCATAAAAGAAAAAAGCATGCGCCTTGCGGAGCATGCTTTTTTGGGTAGGGAAGGGGCAGGTCAGTCGCCGTAGAGCTTTTGCTTGAGTTCGCGGCGCTGCTGGGCTTCCAGCGACAGGGTCGCGGTCGGGCGCGCGATCAGGCGCGGGATGCCGATTGGCTCGCCGGTCTCTTCGCACCAGCCGTATTCGCCGGCGTCGATCGATTGCAGCGACTGCTGGACCTTTTTGAGCAGCTTGCGTTCGCGGTCGCGGGTGCGCAGTTCGAGCGCGTGCTCTTCTTCGATGGTCGCACGGTCGGCCGGGTCGGGGACCAGGACGGTTTCGCGCAGGTGCTCGGTGGTTTCTCCGGCGTTTTTCAGCAGTTCCTTTTCCAGCTCCTGGAGCCGGTTGCGGAAGAACGCCAGCTGGGCCGGATTCATGTAGTCGTCGTCGCCCATCGCCCGAATTTCATCTTCCGTCAGAAGGCGTTCTTCGAGCTGCGCGGCGGTATTCGGTTTCGTTGTTTTAGTCATGATGCCTTCGATACGACAGAGGTTTTCATTTTAGCAGCAAACTCAGCATTAACACCTTGCAACACGGTGACCGTGAGGCTGCTGCCCGGACGGCGACCGCCGTCCTTCGCTGCCTGCCCCGACCCTGAAAAACGGTGGGTGGGACGGGTGCCCGGATGCGCCTGGCGCCATGCTGCTGGCGCTGTCGCCCGGCCTGCCGGACATCGTCGTGGCAGGTCGTCAGGCGGGCCCGGGCCTGCCCGCAAAACTGATGTAGTTTATACCAAACACTGTTCGAGTCCGCGGATAAATACGTCTTTTGGTAAATTTTTACCAATAAACACCATTTTGCTGCTGCGGCTTTCATCCTCGCCCCACTTTGCGCCGAGGTCACTGCCCATGATTTGATGCACGCCTTGGAAAACCACCTTGCGCTCGGCGCCGGCCATCGACAGCACGCCTTTATAGCGCAGCATTTGCGGGCCGAAGACCTGCACCATGCTGCCCAAAAATTGATCAAGGCGCTCGGGGTCGAAGGCGCGCTCGTTCTTGAAGACGAAGGCGGCAATGTCGTCGGTGTGGTGGCTGTGGTGATGGTCGTGGGTGGTGCAGGCTGCGCTGTGCACGTGGTCGTGGGCGCAGTGTTCGCCATGCTCGTGGTCGTGGTCATGATCGTGGGCGTGCGCTTCTTCGGTGCGCAGGAAGTCCGGATCGAGTTCCAGCTTGTCGTTCAGGTTGAAACCGCGCAGGTCGAGCACGTCCGAGATCGGCGCGCGGCCGAAGTCGCTCGTGGTGATCGGCGCACGCGGGTTGATGCGGCGCAGGCGCGCTTTCAGGGCATCGACCGCGGCGGCGTCGACCAGGTCGGTTTTCGACAACAGGATCTTGTCGGCGAAACCGACCTGGCGCTGGGCTTCCTCGTGCTGGTCGAGCTGATCCATGGCATGGCGGGCATCGACGACGGTTACCACAGCATCGAGCATGTAGTTAGCGCCCACTTCTTCGTCCACGAAGAAGGTCTGCGCCACCGGGCCCGGATTGGCCAGGCCGGTGGTTTCGATGACCACGCGGTCGAAACTGATCTCGCCGGCGGCGCGTTTCTGCGCCAGGCTGTTCAGCGCCACGATCAGGTCGCCGCGCACGGTGCAGCAGATGCAGCCATTGTTCATCTCGACGATCTGCTCGCCGGTATCGCGCACCAGGATCTCGTTGTCGATGTTTTCCTGCCCGAATTCGTTCTCGATGACGGCAATGCGCAGGCCGTGGTCCTCATGCAGGATGCGGTTGAGGAGGGTGGTCTTGCCGGCACCGAGGAAGCCGGTGAGGATGGTGCTGGGAATTGGATCCATGGTCGCCACATATCTGGTTGGGCCCGCATCGGGGCCGAGAATCGGGCGATTATGCCGGATTTCGTGTCACATCACCATCAACCGTGCGGCGTCTTGACGCAGCTCATATCCAACGCCAAAGCTGAACGGTTGAGTGAACCTTATTTGCTCTTTGCACGCGGATGGGCCCGGTCGTAGACGGCGGACAGGTGCTGGAAGTCGAGCGAAGTATAGATTTGGGTCGAGGTGATGCTGGCGTGGCCGAGCAATTCCTGCACCGCGCGCAGGTCGCCCGAAGATTGCAGCAGGTGCGAGGCAAACGAATGGCGCAGCACGTGCGGGTGCACGTTCACCGGCATGCCGGCGCGCAGCGCATGCCCTTTGAGGCGATTCTGCACCACGCGCGGCGTGATGCGGGCTGCGCGCGCGGACAGGAACAGTGCGGCGCTGCCGTCGCGCGCAGGCGGACGCACCGCCAGCCAGGCCGCCAGGGCCGTGCGCGCCTGGGCGCCGACCGGCACCCGCCGCATGCGCCGGCCCTTGCCGGTGACCACGACTTCGCCGGCCGCCAAGTCGAGCCAGCCGAGCGAGGCGGGCTGTCCATTGCCGGCTTCCTGGTAGACCAGGTCGAGGCTGACCAGTTCCGATACCCGCAGGCCGCTCGAGTACAGCAATTCGAACATGGCGCGGTCGCACAGCTCGGCCGGTTCCGGGTGGCCGTGGGCGTTGGCTTCCATCAGCTGCACGGCATCGTCGACCGACAGCGCCTTGGGCAGGGTTTTCGGACGGCGCGGGGCGCGCACGCCGTCGACCGGGTTGGCCGCCAATGCCACCTGGCGCGCCAGCCATTCGTAGAAGCCGCGCCAGCCGGATAGCTTGCGTGCGATCGAACGCGCCGACTGGCCGCCGGCATGCAGCCTGGCGGCGAAGCGGCGGATGTCGTGGTGGGTCAGGCGCGGCCAGTCGGCGTGGCCGGCCAGGGTGGCGAGCTCGAGCAAGTCGCGCCGGTAGGCGGCGACCGTGTGCGGCGAGAGCTGGCGCTGGGTGGCCAGCTCGCCGAGATAGCGCGCCGGCCAATCGTTGTGCGACTGTTCCGGCGCCGCAGTCATGACATCAGGCGCGCAGCGGCGCCAGCGCGGTGCTGGCGGTAGCGGCAATGTGGACCAGGAAATCGGTCGCCATGGTCGCGGTGAAACGGTCGGCATCGGGCGCCCCCAGCACCAGGAGGCCGAAGCACTTGCCGTCGCTGCTCAAGGGCAGCAGGACGATCGAACGGACGGCGGCCGGGTCGTCGAGCCAGCGCACCGCTTCGAAGTCGTTGTTCAGGCCGCAGTAGGGCGCGCGCAGGCCAGCCGAGAACAGGCGGGCGTCGCTCGATACGCCCTGGGTGAACCAGGCGTCGGCATGCTCGGGCGCCAGGTCCCACATGCGCAGGGTCACTTGCGGCACCATGAATTCGGTGCGCAGCGCGTCGGCCAGCTCGCGCGCCATGGCGGCGCCGCCGCCAGAGGTCAGCAGGGCCTGGTTCCAGGCATGGAAACGGTTGGCGATCGCGTGGTTTTCTTCGGCGCGGCGGGTCAGTTCGGCCAGGCGCAGTTCCAGCACGCGGTATTTGCCGCGCATGACTTCCATCTGGCGCTCCTGCAGCGACACGGCGCGTCCGGTCAGCGGGCTCGACAGTTTGACTTCGCCCAGCAGGCCGGCATGCTCCTCGAAGAACTGCGGATGGTCGAGCAGGTATTGGACAACGGCGTTGGCGTCGAGCGTGTCAGTGGTCATGAATAAGGTCGAAGGTAAAGGAATCCGGCGGTCATTTTACCTGAGGCTAGGGAGCCGACGGACATAAAAAAAGACGCCCGGAGGCGTCTTTTTTGCCAAGAGTAAAAACTCTTAGAAGCGGTGACGGATGCCGATCTGCAGGGCGCGGCCGTCTTCGCCTGGACGCTTGGTGAAGCCGCCCGGGTTACCCGAGGTGCCTGGCGAGTACTGGCCGTCGTTCTGGTTGCGGATGACCGCGGCGACGGTGTACAGGTCGGTGCGCTTCGACAGGAAGTGGTCGTAGCCCAGTGCGAACAGGTCGGCGTCGCTGTCCGAGGTCATGCGGTCGTTCTGGTGCGCGTACGATGCCATGATGCGGCCGCTGCCCAGGTTGTAGTGTCCGCCGATCTGGTAGCTCTTGGCGTCGATCCGGGTGTTGCGGGTGATGTTGGTGACGAAGATGTTGCGCAGCGCCGCCTGGTTAGCCGCCGGCACGCCTTGCTGGGTCAGCACCGGGGCCACGCCTGCATCCCAGCCGCCGATGTAGTCGGCCAGCAGGGCCGAGTTCATGTTGCGCTGGCTGTGGAAACCGGCGAAGAACTTGAACTGGTTCATCGTGTACGAACCGCCCACGGTGGTGGTGCGCAGGCTCGGACGGTCTTGCTGGTCGTAGCCGTGGTTGTAGCCGACGCCGACGTCGAAGCCGTTGGCCTGATAGGTCAGCGCGCCGGCGCGGAACTTGTTGTAGCGGCCGAGGTAGCCCGAACCCTTCGGACCGTACATCAGCGAGCCGCCGATGCCGTTCGGCAGGGCGATGCGGTACTGGACGGCTTCCTGCGAGCGGATGTCGGCGCCCAGCGCGGTGAAGCCGGCGGTGCCGCCGGTGATGTGGCCCCAGGTGCCGGCAGTGCCGGACTCGAAGACGTCGGCCTTGTTGAAGACTTCATAGCCAGGGGTGTACATGCGGCCGAGCAGGACTGCGCCGACCGGGGTGATCAGGCCAACCATCGCGGTACGGTCGAACAGTGCGCGTTCCTGGTTGACGGCCGGGCCGTTGACCGGCTGCAGCAGCGACTGCAGGCGCGAGCGGATCGCGACCGGGATCGCATCCATGCCCTTGAGCAGGTAGACGCCTGGATTGTCGTTCATCAGGGTCGGCTGCTGGGTGCCGGTGTCGAGTTCGACGCGCGCTTCCAGGTTGAAGACGGCCTTGAAGCCGTTGCCGATGTCTTCGGTGCCCTTGAAACCGATGCGCGAGCCGTCGGCGCCGCCGCTAAAGATCTTGGTCGGGCCGCCCTTCTGGAACATCACGCCTGCGTCGGCGATGCCGTAGATTTGCACGCTGGACTGCGCGAATGCCGAGGTTGCGAAACAGGTGCCGAGCAGCGCGGCCAGAATACTCTTCTTCATTGCATCTCCAATGTTATTTGCGAACGAGCGTTTAGTTACTCGATTTGCCAATATGCCATTGCTACAGCGCACTGTACAGATTCAGGACACAGGTCATGCGTGCGCGGTTGCTGGCGTTGCTTAAAAACTACAAATTTGTTGTATTTACCGATGAAGTGACAGGGGCGGACATGGTTGCCCATGTCCGCCCCTTTTGCCCGCATCGGGCCGATTCAGCTTAGAACGAGTGGTTCACGCCGACGTCGTAGTGGTTGACGGTCGACTGGACGGCGTTCATGCCCTTCTTGCGCGACGCGTCCACGTACAGGTAGGTGCGCTTGGACAGGCTGTATTCGTAGCCCAGCGACAGCTGCTTGACCTTCTGCAGGCCGTCGGTGTCCTTCTGGCCATAACCAGCCAGCACTTTGCCCGGGCCCATGGTGTAGTTCGCGCCCAGCACCCATGCCTTGGTGTTGGCGTTGGCGATGCGGTTGTGCTCCTGGTCCTGCTCGGTATAGGTGCCCATCAGCTTCAGTTCCGGGGTCGCGGCGAACGATGCGCCGACCGACCAGACCTTCGATTCGATGGCATTGCGCTCGTAGGCAGCCATTACGGCGGCCGGACCGTTGTTGTAGGTGCCGCTGATCGAGAACGGGTTGGCCGAAGCTTCGGCGCCGGCCGGGTATTGCGGATTGGTCACGGTGCCGCGGCCGACGACGGCCGGGCCGCCGCTGCTTTCCTTGGTGGCGATCGCAGTGTTCAGCTGGAAGCCGCTGACGATCGGCGAGTTGTACCAGGCAGCGTTCGAGAAGCGGTTGTTCGAGTAGCCCGCCACGTCCAGCGGCTGCGAGGTATAGCCGGCGACGGTCAGGTCGGTCCAGAAGCCGGCCGGGCTCGGCGAGGCGTGGAAGGGATCGAAGGCGCCGATGGTTTCATGGAACGGGGTCAGGCCGCGGCCGATACGGACGATGCCGAAATCGCCCTGCAGGCCGACGCGCGACTGGCCCTGGAACAGCGGACGCTGGCTGCCGTTGCCGCCGATTTCAGTGGTACCGGTGTCCGGCTCGTAACGCATTTCCAGCTGGAACAGTGCCTTGAGGCCATTGCCCAGATCTTCGGTCCCTTTGAAGCCGAGGGTATTGGAGGCACGCTTGCCGATGTTCAGGGACTGGCCGCTACGCTTGATGACGCCAGCGTCGACGGTGCCGTAGATCTGGACAGCGGTTTGGGCGTGTGCCGCGCCGGCGAATGCGCCGAACAGTGCGACGGCCATGAGGGAGTACTTCATTGTTTCTATTCCTTTTATTAATCAATCTCGGTCATCCATGGCATCGAGACGCGGATGCTGAATGCCCGGACAACCTGAACCTTAGTTGCTTGAGTGGTCAAGGTTATCGGTTTGGTCAATTATGACGGCGGCACTTGGTGGAAAGCCAATAAATCCAATTGTGTTGTTGTATTTTTGAAACGCGCTAAATGCCGGATGTCACAATTCAAGCCCTATTACCGACCAGTTCGCTAACTCGGCGGTTTGCGCCTCCTCAAGGAAGCCCGGGATTGAATCGGATCGAAGCCGGGGGCGGCTTAGACTCTGCTCACATTCAGTGCGTAGAGACGGAAAAGTACGGTTTCTTGTATATTGGCAACTATCCACGGAGGCGTTCGCGTCCTCTTGCGATCGCAGCCTCGCCGTCATTGCCGCGCTGGCCGACCTTCACCCATGAAACGTAACGATGGCTAACCGCGAAGAACTGGCGATCATCCGCAACGCACGCGCCGGCCAGGCCGCCGCCCAGCTCGAGTTGGGCAAGCTCTACCTGTTCGGCAGCGCAGGTTTGCCGCAGAGCCTGCCTACCGCGCTGCACTGGCTCGAGCGCGCTGCCCGGCAAGACTGCCGGCAAGCCTGGCAGCTGATCGGCAACCACATCCCGCTCGAACTGGCCCAGGCCAGCGCCCAGGCACTGGCACCCTGGTACGAGCGCGCCTATGACGACGGCAGCGTGCACGCCGGGCTGGTATTCGCCCAGTTAATATTCAATGACGCAGCAACAGGCCGCCCCGACGCGCCCGACCGCGCCAAGGCGCTGCGCGCCCTCGAAGACGCGGCGCGCGCCGGCTTTCCCGAAGCCCAATGGCTGCTGGCGCGCCAGCATGCGGCCCCGGCGCAGGCCCCTGCCGCGGGTTCGGGCGCTGCTGCAGGGCAGGCCCCGTCCCAGGGCTGGCTCAAGCGCGCCGCGGACAACGGCATCGCCGCAGCCCAATACGCGGTGCTCGACCAGGCCTGGAAGAGCGGCCAGCGCGGCGATTACCTCACTCGTGCCCTGCCGCTGGCGCGCGCCCTCGTACGGGCAGCTGCCGCCCAGCATGGCGTGCACCGCCTGGCTCCGGGCGGCATCGCCCTGCTGTCGCGGGTGGCGCGCCTGCTCGACGGCGGCGCATCCGGCGGCGGCGTGGCCGGCCCATCGGGCGCTGCCTTGGAGCTCGGCGAGCCGCTGTGCTTCTGGGAGCTCGCCGCGGCCGAGCACGACCGCCATGCCCAGCTGGCGATGGGCTTGCGCTGCGCCCGCATGGACATCGACGGCCGGCGCATTAGCGGCGGCGGCAGCGGCGCCGCCAACTTCAAGAAGGCGATCCGTTGGCTGACGCTGGCCGGCGAGCAGGGGCTGGCCCAGGCCTGGTATGCGCTGTCGCGCATCTATGTCAAGCCCGAGTTTTCGCAGCGTAACGTGGGCGACGCCCAGCGCTACCTCGAGCGCGCCGCCGACATGGGCTACCGCGAAGCCCAGCTCGAGTGCGGCAACATCGCCTGGCGCGCGCGCCGCGAGAACGAAAACAACGATGTACGCGCCGTGTTCTGGCTGCAGAAGGCGGCTGCCCAGGGTTGCGCCGAAGCGCAGGTGCTGCTGCAGAAGATCGCGCCGCGCTTATCCAGCCCGGCCTATCTCGAGACCGGCAAGCTGCTGGCCAGGAGTCCCGACCTGGACCGCTCGCACCCGCTGCTGGCGGCGCGGCTGGAGCTGGCCGAGGTGTTCAGCCTGTCGCGCGCCGAGGCGCTGCTGCTCGACGTCGCGGCGGCCGACCATGGGCATTGCCTGGTGGTGGACATCCGCGCCAGCTATGGGCGCAGCAAGCGCCGGCTGGTGCTGGTCGACACGGCGCAGGAGCGCCATGTGCTCGACCGCATCGGGCGTCTATTTGAAGGAATCGATTGCGGTCCGTCCGGGCCGGAAGGCAATTACCGGCAGCGTTTGTATCGCTTGCGCACGCTGCTGGGTGCGCAGGACGGGGAGGAGGGCAACGAGGAGCCGGCCGATTTGGGGCTGGCGGCCTAGGCGCCGCCCGAACCTGGCCTTGCCGGATCAGGCCCGATTTCACCTTCGTCGAATCAGATCTCGACTTCGCCTTCGAACACGGTGACTGCCGGCCCGCTGAGATACACCGGCTGCCCATCCCCCGCCCAGGCAATGCTCAGTTCTCCACCGCGCGCCGACACGCGCACCGGCGTATCCAGCAAGCCGCGGCGGATGCCGGCCACCACCGCAGCGCAGGCGCCGGTGCCGCACGCCAGCGTCTCGCCGGCCCCGCGCTCGTAGACGCGCAGGCGGATGTGGTGACGGTCCACTACCTGCATATACCCCGCATTGACCCGTTGCGGAAAACGCTGGTGCTTCTCGATGAGCGGACCGGTCTGCTCGACCGGCGCGCGGTCGACGTCGTCGACCACCTGCACCGCGTGCGGGTTGCCCATCGATACCACCGACACGAAGACCGTCTTGCCGTTCACCGGCAGCGGCCAGGCCGTGTCCTCTCCCTCGGACCAGCCGCCCAGGCCGGCGCTGTCGAAGGGCACCTCGCCTGGCTCCAGCCTGGGGGCGCCCATGTCCACCGTCACGCTGCCGTCCGTCTCGAGCCGGGGCGCGATGATGCCTTTCATGGTCTCGACGCGGATGCTGCGCTCGGTCGACAATCCCTTGTCGCTGACGAAACGGGCAAAGGCGCGGGCGCCATTGCCGCACTGCTCGACTTCGCTGCCGTCGCTGTTGAAGATGCGGTAGCGGAAATCGCAGCCTGCGGTGGTAGGCCGCTCGACGATCAGGATCTGGTCGGCGCCGATGCCGAAGCGGCGGTCGGCCAGCCGGCGCCATTGCTCGGTGCTGAGCGAGACCTGCTGGTGGATGGCGTCGATCACGATGAAGTCGTTGCCCGCGCCGTGCATCTTGGTGAATTTCAGTTTCATGGCAATGTCAGCCTGATTCAGTCCAGCTTAACTATTTTTAATTCGATTAAGTTCAACTTACTCGTAGAACGATGACTCGCCCGCCGGGCGGGTCTTGAAGCGCTTATGCGTCCAGAAGTATTCGGCCGGCGTTTCACGCGCGCGCTCTTCGATAAAGGCGTTCATGCGGCGGGTCGCTTCGACCATGTCGTCGCCCGGGTAATTCTCCCACGCCGGATAGAAACGCACGCGCCAGCCCTGGTAGTTCGGCAGGTAGGTGGCAACCACCGGGATCACCTTGGCGCCGGTGGTGGCCGCAATGCGTCCCAGCGCGGTCAGCGTGGCCGCCGGGATGCCGAAGAAGGGCACGAACTCGGCATCCTTTTCGCCGAAGTCCATGTCCGGCAGCATGAAATACGGCAGGCCGTCGCGCAGCGCGCGCAGGATGGGCTTGATGCCTTCCTTGCGCGTCACCAGGCGCACCGGGCCGTAGCGTTCGCGGCCATGGCGCAGCAGCTTGTCGAAAGCGGCATTCTTCTGTGGCACGTACATGCTGCAGACCGGGATCACGCGCGCCGCCACGCCGGCCACGTCCAGGCAGACGAAGTGCGGGCACAGCAGGATGGTCGGGCCGGCTTCCATCGCCGCCTGCGGCACTGCCGGCTCGACCTGGATATAGCTGCGCACGCGCGCTTCCGGCGCCCACCACAGGAGCGAGCGCTCGAAGATGCTGCGCGCGTAGGCGCGGAAATGCTGCTTCGCGATCGCATGGCGCTCGGCGTCGGATTTCTCCGGGAAGCACAGGCGCAAATTGGTCAGGGCAATGCGGCGGCGCTTGCCCATGATCAGGAACATCAGGCTGCCGACCGCTTCACCCAGACGGGCCAGGATCGGCAGCGGCAGGAAGTGCAGCAGCCACATGAAACCGAGCAAGATTCTCATGCCGAGGCCTCGCTCTCCGGGCCAGCCACGCCATCGGGCTGCTTGTAGCGGTTGTAGCTCCAGAAATACTGGGCTGGAGCGCGTGCGATCAGCTGCTCCATGGCGCGGTTGATCTGGGCCGCCTGTTCGCTGGCGGTGCCCGACAAATCGCCGTCGAAGGGCACGAAACGCACGACGTAGCCCTTGCCGCGCGGCAGGCGCTCGGCATACACCAGCAGGATGTCGGCCTTGCCCAGCTGCGCCAGCTTGGCGGGCAGGGTCATCGTATAGGCGCTGCGGCCGAACCACGGCGCCCATGCGCCTTCGCCTTCCTGCGGCACCTGGTCGGGCAGCAGGCCGATCGGCTGGCCGCCCTTCAGGGTCTTGGCCAGGATGCGCACGCCGCTGAGCGTCGCGGGCGCCAGGTGCAGGTTGTGGCGGGCGCGCGCGCCTTCGACCAGGGGTTTCAAAGCGCTCTTGCGCGGCGGGCGGTACATGACCGTCAGCGCGGTCTTCAGGGCAATCTGCTGGGCCGTCATCTCGAAGCAGCCCAGGTGCGGGGTCAGGAAGACGATGCCGCGGCCGGCATCGAGGCGTTCCTGCACCAGATTCCAGTTTTCCACCCGCGCATGGCGCGCCACGCGCTCGGGCTGGGCGCACCATACGAAGGCAAGCTCGATGATGGCCTTGCCGGATTCGGCCACGGCCGCGTTCAGCTGGCCTTCGTAGCCCGCTTGCGCCAGGTTGGCGCGCAAGCGGCGACGGTAGGAAGGGGAAAGGGAATAGACGAGCCAGCCGAGGCCCGATCCAAGGGCGTGCAAGAACGGCAATGGAAATACCGAAAGTGCACGGAACAAAATAACTAACATGCGATTGACCAGAATTGAATGGATCGAGACTTGCTACAGCAAAATTCTCGAAGGAAGCGTAAAATACCACTTTATGCAGGATCCGCCGAGTTAATAGACAACTTGCGAAGCGGAATATAAATGTCGCTAAAGCGTCGCAGGCACCAGTTGCTGCGGCACGTATACATCTACAACCCGTAACCGGAGCCTTCATGTCCAACGACTATCTCTTCACTTCCGAATCCGTCTCGGAAGGCCATCCCGACAAGGTCGCCGACCAGATTTCCGATGCCATCCTCGATGCCATCCTGGAACAGGATCCGCGCGCGCGTGTCGCCGCCGAAACCCTGTGCAATACCGGCCTCGTGGTGCTGGCAGGCGAGATCACGACCCACGCCAACGTCGACTACATCCAGGTGGCGCGCAATACCATCAAGCGCATCGGCTACGACAACACCGATTTCGGCATCGACTACAAGGGTTGCGCCGTGATGGTCTGCTACGACAAGCAGTCGCCCGACATCGCCCAGGGTGTGGACGAAGGCGCGGGCCTGGATCTCGACCAGGGCGCGGGCGACCAGGGCCTGATGTTCGGCTATGCCTGCGACGAAACTCCGGAACTGATGCCGGCCGCTATCTATTACGCGCACCGCCTGGTCGAGCGCCAGTCGCAGCTGCGCAAGGACGGCCGCCTGCAGTGGCTGCGCCCGGACGCCAAGTCCCAGGTCACCCTGCGCTACGTGAATGGCCGCCCGGTGTCGGTCGACACCGTCGTGCTGTCGACCCAGCACCATCCTGACGTCACCCACTCGCAGATCGAAGAAGCGGTGATCGAGGAAATCATCAAGCCGACCCTGCCGCGCGAATGGCTGGAAGGCACCAAATACCTGGTCAACCCGACCGGCCGCTTCGTCATCGGCGGCCCGCAGGGCGATTGCGGCCTGACCGGCCGCAAGATCATCGTCGACACCTACGGCGGCGCAGCCCCGCACGGCGGCGGCGCGTTCTCGGGCAAGGATCCTACCAAGGTCGATCGTTCGGCAGCCTATGCCGCGCGCTATGTCGCCAAGAACGTGGTGGCCGCCGGCCTGGCGCGCCAGTGCCAGGTGCAGGTCAGCTACGCGATCGGCGTGGCGCGTCCGATCAACATCACCGTGTACACCGAAGGCACCGGCGTGATCCCGGACGACAAGATCGCCCAGCTGGTCATGGAACACTTCGACCTGCGCCCGAAAGGCATCGTCCAGATGCTCGACCTGCTGCGCCCGATCTACGCCAAGACCGCCGCCTACGGCCACTTCGGCCGCGAAGAGCCGGAGTTCACCTGGGAACGTACCGACAAGGCGGCTGCACTGCGCGCCGCAGCCGGCCTGTCTTGAGTCAAGCAGCTTCAACTCGCGGGTGGGGCAGCGTCCTCGCCTGCGGGGCAAGATCGCATGACCCTGCCTTCCACAGCCCTGCCACTCTCCCTGTGTGGCTGGCTACCGGTGTTTATTTTATTAACTACCGTATAGCCGCCGAGTCTGTTGCATAATCCGTCGGACTTGTTTATTTCATTTCAGCATCAATAGTTGTGCCGCCCTTGTGGCGTCCACTTGGGTCATTCCGCCTTACCCTGCCAGAAAGGCACATGCAACACCCCATCCTCACCAGCCTCATTGCCTCCGAAGTCGACGTGATCGCCTCGCGCCAGCGTGCGCGCCAGATCGCGGCCCGTTGCGGCTTCCGTTCGCACGACCAGGCACGCATTGCCAGCGCGGTGTCCGAACTCGCGCGCAATGTGTTCAGCTATGCGGGCGAGGGCAAGGTGGCGTTCTCGCTGCTGGGCTCGACTGGTCGCCAGGCCCTGATGGTGGTGATCGAGGACGAGGGTCCCGGTATCAAAGGCCTTGAGGCCCTGCTGGCGCGCGCCGACGCGACCCACCAGTCGGCCGGCAGCGGGCTGCTGGCGGCGCGCCGTTTCATGGATACCTGCGACATCACCACCGGCAAGACCGGCACCCGCATCGTGCTGACCAAGCTGATGCCGGTGCATGCGGGCGCCCTGTCGGCGGCCACCATCGCCGAAGGCGTGGCCGGCGTTTCCCTGCCGAGCAATGTCGCGCTGTCCGAAGCCCACCACCAGAACCGCGAACTGACCGACGCGCTGGCCGCGCTGCAGGAGCGCCAGGACGAGCTGGTCGAGGTGTCGCGCCGCCTGGAACAGACCAACGACCGGGTCGAGGAACTCAACCGCCTGTTGAATGAAAAAGCGGCCTCGCTGATGTCCGCGGACCGCCAGAAAAACGAATTCCTGTCGATGCTCAGCCACGAGCTGCGCGGTCCGCTGTCGGCGGCATCGATGGCGGCCCAGCTGCTGAAGAAAAATCCCGAGAAAACCACCCAAATACTCAGCCTGAGCGAGCTCATCAGCCGGCAAGTCGGCCACATGAACCGCCTGGTGGAAGACCTGCTCGACGTCTCGCGCATCAGCCGCGGCCTGATCTCGATCGTCAAGACCGAGGTCGACATGCGCGACGTGGTGGCCGCCGCCATCGAACAGATCATGCCGGCCGCCCAGCGCAAGGGCCAGCTGCTCGAGCTGGCCTTGCCCCCGACGCCCTGCCGGGTCGAGGGCGATGCGACGCGCCTGGTCCAGGTCGTCGGCAACCTGCTCGGCAATGCCATCCGGTATACCGGGGCCGGCGGCACGATCGCGCTGACGCTGGAAGAGCAGGGCGGATGCTGCGCGCTGCGCGTGGCCGACGACGGCCAGGGCATCGCGGCCGAGCTCCTGCCGCACCTGTTCGACCTGTACGTGCAGGCCGAGACCTCGTCCGAACGCCAGCATGGCGGCCTGGGGCTGGGCCTGGCGCTGGTCAAGAGCTTGACCGAATTGCACGGCGGCTCGGTACGGGCGGCGAGCGAGGGCATCGGCCAGGGCAGCCGCTTCGATATCAGCCTGCCTCTGGCCAATTCCTCTCAAACAAGGCCCCTGCGGGACAGCTGCACGGCGGCCTGAGTCGTGGTAAACTAGCTCGTTCCGAGGAGCGTTGCGACGAAGAGATTCCTCTTCGCCAGGCTCGGATATCAACACCGCGCTCACGTTAACTTTTTTCAACCATTGAAAGGAGCGCGTGATGAGCGCCGTACTCAAAGATCTCAAGGACTTCCATATTGCCGACATCTCCCTGGCTTCCTGGGGCGAGAAGGAAATCCGTATTGCAGAAACCGAAATGCCGGGCCTGATGGCGATCCGCGAGGAATACGCCGCCGCCCAGCCCCTGAAGGGCGCGCGCATCGCCGGTTCGCTGCACATGACCATCCAGACCGCGGTCCTGATCCGCACCCTGGAAGCCCTGGGCGCCGACGTGCGCTGGGCATCGTGCAACATCTATTCGACGCAAGACCACGCTGCCGCCGCGATCGCCGCGGTCGGCACCCCGGTGTTCGCCGTCAAGGGCGAGACCCTGGACGAATACTGGGAGTACACCCACCGCATCTTCGAGTGGCCAGGCGACAACCACGCCAACATGATCCTGGACGACGGCGGCGACGCGACCCTGCTGCTGCACCTGGGCGTGCGCGCCGAGAAGGACATCTCGGTGCTGGACAAGCCGGGCTCGGAAGAAGAAATCTGCCTGTTCAACTCGATCAAGGGCCGCCTGGCGCGCGATCCGTCGTGGTACAGCAAGCGCCTGCCATGCATCCTGGGCGTGACCGAGGAAACCACCACCGGCGTGCACCGCCTGTACCAGATGCACCTCGAAGGCAAGCTGGCTTTCCCGGCCATCAACGTCAACGATTCGGTCACCAAGTCGAAGTTCGACAACCTGTACGGCTGCCGCGAATCGCTGGTCGACGGCATCAAGCGCGCCACCGACGTCATGATCGCCGGCAAGGTCGCCGTAATCGCCGGCTATGGCGACGTGGGCAAGGGCTCGGCCCAGGCCATGCGCGCGCTGTCAGCGCAAGTGTGGGTCACCGAAATCGATCCGATCTGCGCACTGCAGGCGGCGATGGAAGGCTACCGCGTCGTGACCATGGATTACGCTGCGGAGCACGGCGACATCTTCGTCACCTGCACCGGCAACTACCATGTCATCACCGAGCAGCACATGCTCAAGATGAAGGACCAGGCCATCGTCTGCAACATCGGCCACTTCGACAACGAAATCGAAGTTGCGGCGCTCAAGAAATATGAGTGGGAAAACATCAAGCCACAGGTCGACCACGTCATCTTCCCTGATGGCAAGCGCATCATCCTGCTGGCTGAAGGCCGCCTGGTGAACCTGGGTTGCGGCACCGGTCACCCGTCGTATGTGATGAGCTCGTCGTTCGCGAACCAGACCATCGCCCAGATCGAGCTGTTCGCCAACACCGCGAACTATCCGGTCGGCGTGTACACGCTGCCGAAGCACCTGGACGAGAAAGTCGCGCGCCTGCAGCTGAAAAAGCTCAATGCGCAGCTGACCGAGCTGACCGAAGAGCAGGCTGCTTATATTTCGGTGAGCAAGGCCGGCCCGTACAAGCCGGACCACTACCGTTATTAATCGGTAAGCAGTCAATCCGGGCGCGGCGTTTGAATGAACCCCGCGCCCGTTTTTTCAACAGCCGGGCGTTTTCCTGGAAGACGCCCGCGACCCCACGAAAGTCGATGCAATGCGCCTGCTCGTCACCTGGCTGATCAATGCCGCCGCCCTGATGGCCCTGCCGTACCTGATGTCGTCCGTGTCGATGTCGAATTTCACGACCGCGCTGATCGCCGCGCTCGTGCTCGGGCTGGTCAATACCCTGATCCGCCCGCTGCTGGTCATCCTCACCCTGCCGGTGACCGTGGTCTCGCTGGGCCTGTTCATCCTGGTGATCAATGCCTTCCTGTTCTGGCTGGTCGCGCGCTATATCGACGGCTTCGACGTCGGCGGCTTCGGATCGGCCTTCATCGCCGCCATCCTGTACAGCATCATTTCGTGGGCGCTCGCTACCTTGCTCCTCAGGGATAAAGATGGAAACGCATAATTTCAGTATCGAGTTCTTCCCGCCCAAGACGGATGAAGGCGCGGAAAAGCTGCGCGCCGTGCGCCAGAAGCTGGCATTGTTGGACCCGAAGTATTTTTCGGTGACCTTCGGCGCCGGCGGCACCACCCAGCAGGGCACGCTGCAGACCGTGCTCGAGATCAAGTCCGAAGGCCATGAGGCCGCGCCCCACCTGTCCTGCATCGGCGGCACCCGCGACTCGCTGCGCGCCAACCTGCAGCAATTCCAGGACGCCGGCATCCGCCGCCTGGTGGCGCTGCGCGGCGACCTGCCCAGCGGCTACGGCGGCGCGGGCGAGTTCCGCTATGCCAGCGAACTGGTCGAGTTCATCCGCAAGGAAACCGGCGACTGGTTCCACATCGAAGTGGCGGCCTACCCGGAAATGCACCCGCAGGCGCGCTCGCCGCAAGACGATTTGCAAGCCTTCGCGCGCAAGATCCAGGCCGGCGCGAACGCCGCGATCACGCAGTATTTCTACAATGCGGACGCGTATTTCCAGTTCGTCGACAACGCCCGCAAGCTGGGCCTGGACGTGCCGATCGTGGCGGGCATCATGCCGATCACGAACTACACGCAGCTGCTGCGCTTCTCCGACATGTGCGGCGCCGAGATCCCGCGCTGGGTGCGCGTCAAGCTCGCCAGCTTCGGCGACGATTCGGCCTCGATCAAGGCCTTCGGGCTGGATGTGGTTACCAGCCTGTGCGAACGCCTGCTGGCAGGCGGCACGCCGGGGCTGCATTTCTACAGCATGAACCAGGCGGTGGCGACGACGGCGATCTGGCAGCGCCTGGTGAAGTAAAAGGTGCTACGGACCGCTGCGCTGGTCCTGCCGCGGTCCGTAGGGTGGGCAGATTCTGCCCACGCGGTAATCGCTGCAGGCTCCGTGATCGCGCCGGATGATCTCGCCGCTAGTGATCACCGCGTGGGCAAGAAACTTGCCCACCCTACGATTCGGTAATGATCTCGTCCAGCGGGATGTCGTATTCGTTCAACCCGAATGCCGCCAGCTGGCAGGCATACGCCACCCCCAGCGTCCGCGGCCGGGGCTGCGCGGCCAGCGTGCGGTCGTAAAACCCCCCGCCATACCCCAGCCGGTACCCCTGCGCATCGAAGCCCAGGCAGGGAATCAGCAAGGCCTCCGGCCGCTCCACCATCCGCAACCGGGCCGGCACCGCCACCCCCAGGCTGTCCGCCACGGTCGCCTCGCCCGGCAGCCACTCGGCAAACCCGAGCGCCGCGTCGCGTGCCACCACGACAGGCAAGGCCAGCCGTACGCCTGCCTCGGCCAATTCCGCGTAGGCTGGATGCAAGTCCGGTTCGCCCGCCAGCGGCCAGTACACCGCCAGCGAGTGGGCCGGCTTGGCCCGCCACCATGCCAGCACCCGCGCGCCGATGCGCGCGTCCCAGTCCCGCTTGAGCTCGGGCGGGACGGCGAGGCGCCGTTCTTTCAGCTGGCGGCGCAGCAGGGCCTTGTCGGGTGTTGCGCTTGCGCCAGTCTCTGGCAGGAGCGCATTGGCGCGTGGTATTCTTGATTCGCCGGACATGGTGTGAATGCAGCGTAGAGTGAGAGTTGTGGATGTTTCAATCGAGATTGACAGCCGGCGCCCTGCCGGCAGCCCTTGCCCTTGTGTTTGCTTCGTGGATGCTTCCTTCCGGCATAGTCCACGCCCAGCCCGCGCCTGATGCCGCCCAGACCACGCAGACCGTTCCCCCGGTGCCGGCCGGCGTACCCGCCGTCCCTAGCGCGGTCAACGGCGCCGCCGATACCCGCGCCGACGACGACACCTTCCTGCTGCTGCGCGAAGCGGCGCGCCAGAACGATGCGGCGCGCACCAATGCGCTGGCCTCGCGCCTGCCGAACTACCAGCTCGCTTCCTACGTCGACTATTATCGTCTGAAACCCCGGCTGCGCGACGCCACGGCCGAGGAAATCCGCGAGGTGCTGCGCCGCCACGAGGGCAGTGCGGTGGCCGAGCGCCTGCGCAGCGACTGGCTGCTCGAACTGGGCCGGCGCCGCGACTGGGCCACTTTCGAGCGCGAAGCGGGCCCGCTGGCCACCGGCGGCGAGCTGCAGATCCGCTGCTACAGCCTGCTGGCACGCGCCGGCCGCGGCGAGCAGGTCGCCCCGGAAGCGCGCGCCTTGCTGCTCAATCCCGACAACTACGGCGAAGCCTGCGCCGCCCTGATCGCCCAGCTCTACCAGGGCGGCCAGTTCACCCAGGACGACCTGCTGTGGCAGTTGCGCATAGCCGGCGAAGCCGACGCCACCGGCCCGGCGCGCCGCACGGCAGCGCTGCTGGGCGCCTCCGACACGCGCGCGGCCCAGGCCGTGGACGTGCCGGCCGTGGCCATGGCGCGCGGCATCGGCGCCACCCGCGCCGAGCGCGCGATCTACCTGGTAGCCCTGGGGCGCATGGCGCGCACCAGCCTGAAGCTGGCCACCGTGGCCCTGGACAAGAACAGCCCTAACCTGAGCCCTGAGGAACGCGCGATCGGCTGGGCCGGCATCGCGCATGCCGCCTCGATCGTGCTTTCGCCCGACGCCGCCCTGTACTGGCAGCGCACCAATGGCGTGCCGCTGACCAGCGAGCAATTGCAATGGAAGACACGCATCGCCCTGCGCCGCGGCGACTGGAAGACCGTGCGCGCCACCATCGAGGCGATGCCGGCCTGGCTGCGCGCCGACGGCGCCTGGATCTACTGGCTTGCTCGCGCCGACAAGCACGAGGGCAAGATGGTGGAGGCAAATGCGCAGTTCGAGCGGATCGCGATTCCCCACCATTTCTATGGCCAGCTCGCCATGGAAGAACTCGGCCGCCAGGTGGCGGCGCCGCCGCCGGTGCTGCCGGTCAGCGCCGAGGAGCTGGCCCAGGCCGGCGCCAACCCGAGCCTGCAGCGGGCCCTGAAGTTCTATGCCTTGCGCCTGCGCGCGGAAGGCAACCGCGAATGGAACTGGGCGCTGCGCGGCATGTCTGAACGTCAGTTGCTGGCCGCCGGCGAACTCGCTCGGCGCAACGACCTGCTCGACCGCATGGTCGAGACCTCGCTGCGCACCCGCACCGAACTCGATTACGCGCAGCGTTTCCCGGCGCCGCACCTGGATGTGCTGCACCCGACCGCGCAGGGCCTGGGCCTGGACAAAGCCTGGGTGTATGGCCTGATCCGCCAGGAATCGCGCTTCATCACGGACGCGCGCTCCGGCGTCGGCGCGTCGGGCCTGATGCAGGTGATGCCCACGACCGGCAAATGGGTGGCGGCCAAGATTGGAATGGATAATTTTGTAAACGGCATGCTCAATGACTTGCGCACCAATATCACGCTCGGCGCCAACTACATGAACATGGTGCTGGGCAATTTTGAGGGCAACCAGATCCTCGCCACCGCCGCCTACAACGCCGGCCCGTCGCGCGCGCGCACCTGGCGCGGCCTGCTCGATGCGCCGATGGAAGGCGCGGTCTTCGTCGAGACCATCCCGTTTTCGGAAACCCGCGGCTATGTGCGCAACGTGATGGCCAATGCCACCAACTACGCCGCCGTGTTCGAGCAAAAACCGCAATCCCTGAAAGCGCGCCTGGGTTACGTGCAGCCGCGCGAACGCACCTCCATCCTCCCTTAACCCGCCCAAGGAAAACACCATGCGCGACCTGAACGTGGTGGTGTTCGGCGCCACCGGCTTCATCGGCGGCCATTTGCTGGCGCGCCTGGCCGAAGACGGCGTCAACATGCTGGTGCCCACGCGCCACTACGAAAGCGCCAAGCACCTCACCACCTTGCCCTACCTCGACCTGGAAGTAGCCGACATCCACGACGACGCCAGCCTGCGCCGCCTGCTCGAGGGGCGCGATGCCGCGATCAACCTGGTGGGGGTGCTGCACGACCGGCGCGGCACCCCCTACGGACCGGCTTTCCGGCGCCTGCACGTCGAGCTGCCGCGCCGCATCGCCGCCGCCTGCGCGGAAGTGGGCGTACCGCGTTACCTGCACATGAGCGCCCTGGGCGCCGACCCGGCGGGCGCCTCGATGTACCAGCGCTCCAAGGGCGACGGCGAGCTGGCCGCGCGCAGCCAGGCCAGGGTCGCCGCCACCATCTTCCGTCCCTCGGTGGTGTTCGGCCCGGGCGACAGTTTTCTCACCATGTTCGCGCGGCTGCAGCGCTACCTGCCGCTGGTGCCGCTGGCCGCGGCCAATGCGCGCATCCAGCCTGTGTACGTGGGCGACGTGGCCGCCGCCTTTTCGATCGCCTTGCGCGACCCGCATACGCGCGGCGCCGCCATCGAGCTGGGCGGCCCCCAGGTCTATACCATGGCCGAACTGGTGCGCCTGAGCGGGCGCTTCGCCGGCCACGAGCGGCATGTGCTTGGCCTGCCCGACTGGGCGGCGCGCCTGCAGGCGCGGGTGTTCGAGCTGCTGCCGGGCGAGCCGATCATCACGCGTGACAACCTCGACTCGATGAAAACCGATAATGTGGTCGATCCGCAAACACAAGCCTTGACAGCGGACGCGCTGGGAATCAAGCTCACATCGCTCGAGGCGGCCGCGCCGCACTACCTGGCGCATGGCAGGGGCCTCGACGATTATCGTATGCGCGCCGGGCGCTGATGCCCGAGCACGGCTTTCAACCGCGTCCATCCCAGGAAACCATGCAGACCATCGAACTCGATCCAGCCCTGTCCTCCACCCTCGACCAGGCCCGCCAGCCCGGCCTGACCCTCGTCATCGGCAACAAGAACGTGTCGTCGTGGTCGATGCGGCCCTGGGTGGCGGCGGTGGCCTTCGGGATCCCGTTCACCGAAGTGCGGGTCCTGCTCGACAAGCCCGACACGTCGGCCAACATCGCGCGCTATTCGCACGCGGGCCGCGTGCCCGTGCTGCTGGCCGGCGAGATCACGGTCTGGGACAGCCTGGCGATCGTCGAATACCTGGCCGAGCAGTTCCAGGAAAAGCACATGTGGCCGCAGGACGTGGCCGCGCGCGCGATGGCGCGTTCGGTCGTGGCCGAGATGCACTCCGGCTTCGGCGAGCTGCGTAGCGCCATGTCGATGAACATCCAGGCGCGCCTGCCGGGCCGCGGCCGCACCCCGGGCGCCCAGGCCGACATCGGCCGCATCTGCGAGATCTGGGAAGACTGCCTGGCGCGCTTCGGCCACCACAGCTTCCTGTTCGGCGACTTCTCGATCGCCGACGCCTTCTATGCGCCGGTGGTGTGCCGCTTCAAGACCTATGGCGTGGCGCTGGCCCCGGCGCTGCAGGCCTACTGCGAGCGCGTGCTGGCCCACCCGGCCGTGGCGCGCTGGGTCGACGAGGCGATGCGGGAAAGCGACCCGACCCCGCTGCACGACCTGGACCTGCCGCAGGCCTGACGGTGCGCAGCTATGTCGTCGGCGGCGCCGTGCGCGACGAGCTGCTCGGGCGGCCCGTCACGGACCGCGACCACGTGGTGGTCGGCGCCACTCCCGAAGACATGCTGGCTCAGGGCTTCCGCCCGGTCGGCAAGGACTTCCCGGTCTTCCTGCATCCGCACACGCACGAGGAATACGCACTGGCCCGCACCGAGCGCAAGACCGCGCCCGGCTACCACGGCTTCGTGTTCCATACCGCGCCCGAGGTCACCCTCGAGGACGACCTGGTGCGGCGCGATCTCACCATCAACGCGATGGCGCGCGCCGACGATGGCAGCATCGTCGATCCCTACGACGGCCAGGGCGACCTGGAAAAGCGCATCTTCCGCCATGTGTCGGGCGCCTTTGCCGAAGACCCGGTGCGCATCCTGCGCCTGGCGCGCTTTGCCGCGCGCTTCCCGGATTTCACGGTGCACGATTCGACCAACGCGCTCATGCGCGCCATGGTCGATGCCGGGGAAGTCGACGCCCTGGTGGCCGAGCGCGTGTGGCAGGAGCTGGCGCGCGGCCTGATGGAAGAACGGCCTTCGCGCATGTTCGCCGTGCTGCGCGACTGCGGTGCGCTGGCGCGCATCCTGCCCGAACTCGACGTGCTGTGGGGCGTGCCGCAGCCCGCGGGGGCCCATCCTGAAATCGACACCGGCGTGCACGTGATGCTGGTGGTCGACCATGCTGCAAGCCAGGGGTATCCGCTGGAAGTGCGCTTCGCGGCCTTGATGCACGACCTGGGCAAGGGCCTCACGCCGCCCGGCCAGTGGCCGTCCCACCACGGCCACGAAGGCGAGGGCCTCAAGCTCCTGGAGGCGGTGTGCAAGCGCCTAAAGGTGCCCAACGAATGCCGCGACCTGGCCTTGATGACGGCGCGCGAGCACGGCAACGTCGGCCGCGCGCTGGAGCTGCGCGCCAACACCATCGTCACGCTGTTCGAGCGCTGCGACGCCTTCCGCAAGCCGGCGCGCTTTGCACAGATGCTGCTGGCCTGCGAATGCGATGCGCGCGGCCGCGGGGACGCCGATCACCCCCTGCGCCGGCAGGACTATCCGCAGCGGCCACGCCTGGAGCAGGCACTCGACGCCGCGCGCGCCGTGAATGCCGGCGAGGTCGCCGCGCGCTGCCTGGATAACCGCGCCAGGATCCCGGAAGCCGTGCATGCGGCCCGGGTGTCGGCGGTCAAGGCGGCGCTGCGGGACAGCCGGGATTGAGCGTCACTGGGGTGCGCGACTGATCCGCACGCATGCGTTATCCTCTCGGGATCACACCTGAAGTAACGGAGGAAAAATGGTAGCTGTGCTGGCGCAGCGCGTAGCGAGCTTGAGCCTGCGCCGCCGCCTGCAAGTCGGCGGCGTGGTGGTACTGGTGCTGGCCATGCTGCTTGCTTTCCTGTATATCCGGTCCGAAACGACCGATCCCGAAATCCGCAACGACGTCATGCTCAACCTGCGCGAGCTGGAAAAGCTCGACGCCGAATGGGATGCCAACATCCTGCGCGCCCACATCGGCCGCGCCCCGGCCGCCGCCCAGCTCACCACCGGGCTGCCGCGCATGCGCAACCTGCTGGCGCGCCTTGCCGAGGCGGTGCCGGCGGCGTCCAGCCCCGCCGTGAAAACCGCCTACACCGAGCTGCGCGACGCCGTGCAGCGCAAGGAGCTGCTGGCCGGCCAGTTCGCCCGCCACAACCCGCCGCTGCGCGAGGCGCTGCTGTTCCTGCCGCCGGCCGTGGCCGACCTCAAGACCGAATTGGGCGGCATCGAAGGCGCGCTGGTGCCGGCCCAGATCGTGGTGCGGCTCGACGCCTCGCTCAATACCCTGTTGACCGAGATCCTGCGCTACAACGGGGCGCCTTCGCCCGTGCTGGCGGCCCGCATCGAGGAAGTCCTGGGCGACATCGGCGCCCAGCAGGTCGCCTTCTCGCCGGCGACCGTCGAGAAGATGGGCGCCCTGATCACGGCCACCCGCACCATCCTGGAAAAGCGGCCGCTGGAAAACCGGCTCGAAGCACAGATCGCCGCCACCGGCACCGGCGCCGCGCTCGACCGCCTGGGGCGCGAATTCGACCGCTCCTTCGACACCGTGCTGCTCGAGCGCGAGCGCTACCGCAGCTTCCTGTTCGTGTATTCCAGCCTGCTGCTGCTGTTGCTGATCTATGCCGCGGTACGGCTGCGGCGCAGCTACCGCATCATCGGCGAAGTCAACCACCGGCTGCAGGCCGCCAACGAGAACCTCGAGCACCGCGTGGCCGAACGCACCGCCGAACTCGAGGCGCAGTCCAAGCAGCTCGAGCGCCTGGCCCAGCACGACAGCCTCACTGGCCTGATCAACTACCGCCAGCTCACTCGCCTGCTCGAGCGCGCGCTGGCGCGCGCCAACCGGCGCGATTCGGTGGTGGTAATCATGTTCATCGACCTCGATGGCTTCAAGGCCGTCAACGACACCTGGGGCCACGCCACCGGCGACCTGGTGCTGCAGATGGTGGCGCGCCGCGTCGAGGCCAAGCTGCGCGCCGAGGATGCGCTGGCGCGGCTGGGCGGCGACGAATTCGTCATCATGCTGGAAGAAGTCACCTCGCGCGAAGGCGCGCTGCGCGTGGCCCAGCTGGCGCTCGACGAGATCCGCTCGGTGACCGAGGCGGACGGCCATCCGGTGACGATCTCGGCCTCGATCGGCATTTCCAGCGCCCGCGGCCATGCCGGCGCGGCGCGCGGCTCGGCGGCCCTGCTGGCCGAAGCCGACAAGGCGATGTACGAGGCCAAGAGCTCGGGCAAGGGCGTGTTCGTGGTCAGCCCGGCGGCGCAATGGAGGACGCCGGGCTAAGGGATGGGTCCCGGCATGCAACGGCAGAATCCGCTACAATCGCGGTATTGTTGCACTGCACAAAAGGACTTCACCATGCTGGACAATCCGTTGGGCCGCTGGCTGCGCGGCCTCAGGGGCCAGCCCGGCCGGCCGACCGTGCTCGTCAAGGAACTGGGCGAGCGCGACCGCCGCCGCATCCTGCGCCATTTCCTCGCCCTCGACCCGAACGACCGCCTGCTGCGCTTCGGCAGCATGATCCCGGACGAGGCGATCGCCGCCTATGTCGAAAAACTCGACTTCAAGCGCGACATCGTGTTCGGGGTGGTGAACCGGGTGTTCCAGCTGGTAGGCGTGGGCCACCTGGCCTTCGCCAAGGCCGACGGCGCCAGGCGCACGACCAAGGAAAAGGTGGCGGAACTGGGAGTCTCGGTATCGAAATCGGCGCGCGGCCAGGGCGTGGGCTCGCGCCTGTTCGACCGCGCCGCCATCCACTGCCGCAATTCGGACGTGGACACGCTCTACATGCAATGCCTGTCCTCGAACCAGACCATGATGCATATCGCGCGCAAGGCCGGCATGCAGATCAAGCGTGAGTTCGGCGAGGCCGATGCCTACCTGCAGATCCCGCCGGCCAGCCCGGGCAGCGTGATGGCCGAGGCGCTGGAAGAGCAGTGGGCGGTGCTCGATTACAACTTCAAGGCCAATGCCCGGGCGGCGGCCAAGTGGCTGGGCGCGAAGAAGTAGACCACCCCCAACTTCGGGGTCAGGTCTGACATTCGGACACGAGCCCAGCTTTATCCTGGTTGAGTCCGTGTCCAAATGTCAGACCTGACCCCGGATTGTGACCCCGGATTGCGCTTGGGTCCCGGCCTTCGCCGGGATCACGGTTTCAAGGACGCGGGCTGAGGGTTCGCGTTATCCATTGCGCGACGCGCTACCATGTACCGCAATGCAGCTCACCCCACCACCGGCAGCGCCGTCGTCTCCTTGATCCGCTGCAGCGCAAAGCTCGACTTCACATCCAGCACCGCCGGGTGCTTGAGCAGCGTCCCCATCATGAAGCGCGAGAAGTGGTCCATGTCCTCGACATGCACGCGCAGCAGGAAATCCATCTCTCCCGTCATCGCATAGCAGGCCACCACTTCCGGCCAGGTGCCGACCGACACCGCGAAATCGTTGCGCGGCGAGGTCGCCGGCAAACCCGGCGTGCCGCGTGCGCCGCCCGCCACTTCGCTGTGCTTTTCCAGCCGCACGTTGACATAGGCCAGCAGCCCGAGGCCGATCTTGTCGGGGTCGACCAGCGCCACGTACTGGCGGATCACGCCGGCCTCTTCCAGGCGCTTGATGCGGCGCAGGCAGGGGGAGGGCGACAGGTTGACCCGCTCGGCCACGTCCTGGTTGGACAGGCGCCCGTCCGTCTGCAGGACCGCCAGGATTTTGCGGTCGGTCTTGTCGAGCTCGATTTTTGACATGATTTCCTCAGTGAATTCGCGAACCCGGCAATTTTATTGCGCAAATCGTCTGGCCGGGTGAATTGTTTGGAATTTAATGCCGGAAGGGCAGGACTATACTGTGCGCCATACGGGAGGAGGCTGGCCCAGCCCAGCCGCGCGCGCCATGACGACCAACAAGAGTCCACGGCAAGCGTCCTGAAGCCCCTAGCGAAAAAATACGGAGACACCGCATGAACGCACCCATCGACCGCGCCAATTTTGCGCAGCCGCAGCACGACATCACCCTGGACGACAAGTGGACGCTCGAGCGCGGCCGTGCCTTCATGACGGGTACCCAGGCCCTGATCCGCCTGCCGATGCTGCAGCGCGAGCGCGACTTGAAAGCGGGGCTGAACACCGCCGGCTACATCACCGGCTACCGCGGCTCGCCGGTCACCGCCGTCGACCAGACCGCGATGAAGGCCAAGAAGCACCTCGACGCCCACCACGTCAAGTTTCACCCGGGCATGAACGAAGACCTGGCGGCGACCGCCGTCTGGGGCACCCAGCAGACCAACCTGTACAAGGACGCGCTGTACGACGGCGTGTTCGCCATGTGGTACGGCAAGGGCCCGGGCGTGGACCGCTGCGGCGACGTCTTCAAGCACGGCAATAACGCGGGTTCGGCCAAGAACGGCGGCGTGCTGGTGCTGGCTGGCGACGACCATGCGGCGAAATCCTCCTCCACCGCGCACCAGTCCGACCACATCCTGACCCACTGCGGCATCCCGGTGCTGTATCCGTCCTCGGTGCAGGAATACATCGACTACGGCCTGCATGCCTGGGCCATGAGCCGCTACACCGGCCTGTGGGTATCGATGAAATGCGTGACCGACATCATCGAGTCCGGCGCCGTCGTCGACCTCGATCCGGACCGCGTGCAAATCCAGCTGCCGACCGACTTCGAACTGCCGCAGGGCGGCCTGAACATCCGCTGGCCCGACGCCGTGCTGGACCAGGAAGTTCGCATGAGCAACTTCAAGTGGTATGCGGCGCTGGCCTATGCCCGTGCGAACAAGCTCAACAAGATCATCTGGGACAGCCCCCAGCCGAAAATCGGCATCATCACCGCCGGCAAGAGTTATGTCGACACGCGCCAGGCGCTGGCCGACCTCGGCATCGACGAGCAGGCGGCGCGCGACATCGGCCTGCGCCTGTACAAGGTCGGCATGACCTGGCCGCTCGAGTCCGAAGGCGTGCACGAATTCGCGCGCGGCCTGGACGAGATCCTGGTGGTGGAAGAAAAGCGCCAGGTCATGGAATACGCGCTCAAGGAAGCCCTGTACAACCTGCCGGACGCCCAGCGTCCGCGCGTGGTCGGCAAGTTCGACGACACCGGCGAGTGGAGCAACAAGGACCGCATGGGCCACGGTGACTGGCTGCTGCCGGCCACCTACGAGCTGAACCCGGCCCAGATCGCCCGCGCGATCGCCTCGCGCATCTCGCACTACTGCGCCGGCCATCCCGTCGAGCAGCGCGTGAAGGAACGCATCGCCTTCCTGGAAGCGAAAGAGCTGGTCCTGCGCAACATCCCGGCCAAGGCCAATCCGGAAACCGACCGCATCCCTTACTTCTGCTCGGGCTGCCCGCACAACAGCTCCACCAAGGTGCCGGAAGGCTCGCGCGCCATGGCCGGCATCGGCTGCCACTACATGGTGCTGTGGATGGACCGCGAAACCTCGACCTTCACCCACATGGGCGCCGAAGGCACGACCTGGATCGGCCAGTCGCCGTTCACCAGCGAAAAGCACGTGTTCGTGAACCTGGGCGACGGCACCTATTTCCACTCCGGTATCCTGGCGATCCGCGCGGCCGTGGCCGCGAAGGTCAACATCACCTACAAGATCCTGTACAACGACGCGGTCGCCATGACCGGCGGCCAGAACGTCGACGGCCCGCTCGATCCGGGCATGATCACGCGCCAGATCGCGGCCGAAGGCGTGGGCCCGATCATCGTCGTCACCGACGAACCGGAAAAATACCCGGACGATTACGCCTGGGCCCAGGGCGTCACCGTGCGTCACCGTTCGGAACTGATGGACGTGCAGCGCGAGCTGCGCGAGATGCCGGGCGTGACCGCCGTGATCTACGACCAGACCTGCGCATCCGAGAAGCGCCGCCGCCGGAAGAAAGGCGAATTCCCCGACCCGGCCAAGCGCGCCGTGATCAACGAAGCGGTCTGCGAAGGCTGCGGCGACTGCTCGGTGCAGTCGAACTGCCTGTCGGTCGAGCCGCTGGAAACGGAACTGGGCCGCAAGCGCCAGATCAACCAGTCCTCGTGCAACAAGGACTTCTCCTGCGTGTCCGGCTTCTGCCCGAGCTTTGTGACCGTCGAAGGCGGCGGCCTCAAAAAACCGAAGAAGGCTGCTACCAACGAAGCGGCGCCGCCAGTGCTGCCTGAACCAGTCGTCCCGCAGATCGCCGCGCCGTTCGGCATCCTGGTGGCAGGCGTCGGCGGCACGGGTGTGGTCACCGTCGGCCAGATCCTGGCCGTGGCGGCCCACGTCGAAGGCAAGGGCGCGATCGTGCTCGACCAGTCCGGCCTGGCCCAGAAGGGCGGCCCGGTGATGTCGCACGTGCGCCTGGCGCAAAAACAGTCCGACCTGCACTCGACCCGCGTCGGTACCGGCAGCGCAGACCTCGTGATTGGTTGCGACCAGATCGTCACCTCCAGCCGCGATGCGCTCTCCCGCATGGGCGAGGGCCGCACCTGGGCCGCCGTCAACTCGACCGGCGCCACCACCGCGGCCTTCGTGAAGAACCCGGACTGGCAGTTCCCGGGCGAAGGCTCGAAGGGCGCCATCGTGCAGGCCTGCGGCGCGGCAAACGTCGATTTCGTCGACGCCGGCCAAATCGCGACCGCCCTGATGGGCGACTCGATCGCGACCAACATGTTCATGCTGGGTTACGCCTTCCAGAAAGGCCATGTGCCGCTGCTCGAATCCTCGCTGATGAAGGCGATCGAACTCAATGGCGTCTCGGTGCCGTTCAACAAGGCCGCCTTCAACTGGGGCCGCACCGCCGCGCACGACCTGGCCTCGGTCAAGAAGCTGACCACCCCGGCCCAGGTGATCGAGTTCAAGCGCACCCAGAGCCTGGACGACGTGATTGCCCGCCGCGTGGAGCTGCTCACCGCCTACCAGAACGCCGCCTACGCCGCGCAGTACAAGGCGTTCGTCGACCAGGTGCGCGCCGAAGAAGCGAAGCTGGGCAAGGGCACCCGCCTGGCTGAAGCCGTGGCGCGCTACTTCTACAAGCTGATGGCCTACAAGGACGAGTACGAAGTCGCCCGCCTGCATACCGATCCCGCCTTCAAGGCGAAGATCGCCAACATGTTCGAAGGCGACATCACCATCAAGTACCACCTGGCGCCGCCGCTGCTGGCCAAGCATGACAAGCAGGGCCGCGCGGTCAAGCAGGAATTCGGTTCGTGGATGATGGGCGCCTTTGGCGTGCTGGCCAAGCTGAAAGGCCTGCGCGGCACCCCGTTCGACATCTTCGGCTACACCGCCGAGCGCCGCGCCGAGCGTGCGCTGATCGGGGAGTACCGCACGACTGTCGAAGCGCTGCTGCCCAAGCTCACCGCCGACAACCTGGCGCAGGCGGTAGCGATCGCCAGCATCCCGGAAGACATCCGCGGCTATGGCCACGTGAAGGAGCGCCACCTGGTAGCAGCCAAGCAGAAGGAAGCGGCGCTGCTGGCCGCCTTCCACGCGCCGGCTGGGGCCACCCCGCGCGCCGCTTGATGCCGCTTTGATGACAGCTTGATACGGCCGGCCCGCCTGGCCGTATCAAGCTGACATTCCTCCTAGCATTTCTTGTTGTTCCCCAGCCCCGGCTGTTACAGTTGGTTGCACTCCGCCCGGGCGGGCGCGTCTATAATCGGCGCATGACATCGCCATCCGCCCCAGGTCGCGCGACGACCGCCCCCCGCCTGATTGCTTCCCTGCTCGCTGCAAGCGTTGTCCTCGCCGGTTGCGGCGGTGGCGGTGGCTCGCCCGGTGTCGGCGCCCGTCCCGAGCCGATCGCGCAGCAACCGCCTCCGACCACGACCCCGGTCACGCCGCCTCCGGCCACCGGCACCGTGGGGCAGACCGCGGCCGACATCGACGCCAGCACCCTGGGCGACGCCTTCCAGTACATGAACAAGTGCGCCGCGCCGCGTACCGGCCTGGATTTCCAGGGCCGGCCTTTCCCGGACAAGCAGGGCACCCTGCTCGACGAGCTGAAGTTCCTGCGCGCCTGGACCCATCGTTACTACCTCTGGTACAACGAAGTCCCGAACACCTACAAGATGGCTGACTTCACCAGCGCCATCGATTATTTCAACGTGCTCAAGACCCCGGCCCTGACCGAATCGGGCGCGGCCAAGGACCGCTATCACTTCACCTACGCTACCGAAGAGTGGGAGAAGATGACCAACGCCGGCCTGGACCTGGGCTATGGCATCACCTTCAAGCGCAACACCGGCGCCAACATCCCGCGCACCTGGCTGGTCACGCTGGTCGAGCCGGGCTCGCCGGGTGCTGCGGCCGGCCTGCAGCGCGGCGACATGCTGACCAGGGTGGATGGGATCGACTTCGTCAACACGGGCGACGCCGAGCAGGTGCGCCGCATCAACGAAGGCCTGTTCCCGAGCGCGGCCGGCACGCCGCACAACTTCAGCTTCCAGCGCGGCGGCATCACTTTCGACGTAACCATGACGGCGACCGAGGTGAGCGTGCAACCGGTGAAAAACGTGAAGGTGCTCGACACCCCGACCGGCAAGGTCGGCTACCTCAGTTTTGAAACCTTCAACGCGGTGTCCGAGCGCCAGCTGGTCGATGCCTTCACCACGCTCAAGGCCTCGGCCGTGACCGACCTGGTGCTCGACCTGCGCTACAACGGCGGCGGCCTGCTCTACGTCGCAAGCGAACTGTCGTACATGATCGCCGGGCCGGACGCCACTCGCGGCAAGGTCTTCGAGCGCCAGCAGTTCAACGACCGGACCGCGCCGCAGGAGCCGATTCCCTTCCTGACGACCGCCTACGGCTTCAGCTCGCCCAACCCGGTGCGTGCCGGCACGGCGCTGCCGACCCTGGGCCTGAAGCGCGTCACCATCCTGACCACGTCGGGCAGCTGCTCGGCCAGCGAATCGGTGATCAACGGCCTGCGCGGCGCCGACATCGAAGTGAATCTGATCGGCGGCCAGACCTGCGGCAAGCCGTATGGCTTCACGCCGGTGCCGAACTGCGGCACGACCTATTTCTCGATCGAGTTCAAGGGCGTGAACAACAAGGGCTTCGGCGACTATGCCGACGGCCTGGCCCCGACCTGCCAAGTGGCCGACGACCTGTCGCGTCCGGTGGGCGATCCTGCCGAAGGCATGCTGGCCGCTGCACTGGCCTACCGCCAGACCGGCACCTGCCCGGCCACGAGCAGCCGCGCCCGCATCGTCCCGATGGACATCGTGCGTCCGCAGGTGAAGGAGATCTCGATCTATACCAGGCCGCGCCAGTAAATCCGGCATAGCCCAATCCGGCCCGGCCAGCGCAAGCTGCCGGGCCGTTTTCATTGTTGAAACGGGTCTATAATCGTCGGCTTTGTCACCTGAACAATTGCCGGAGCTTTCCTCGATGATCCGTCCCGCCTTACTGCTGGCCCTGCTGGCTGCCGTCCCACTGTCCCATGCCGCCCCCAAGCTCACGACCGTCTCGGAACGCTCGAGCTTCCAGGCCACCGGCCGCTACGATGAAGTCATCCAGCTGTGCGCCGACTTCCAGAAGGCCTATCCGAAGCAGGTGAAGTGCATCACCTTCGGCCGCAGCCCGGAAGGCCGTCCGATGATGGCGCTGGTCGCCTCGAACACCGGCGCCTTCACCGCCCAGGCGGCGAAAAAGCAGGGCTTGCCGGTGACGCTGATCCAGGGCGGCATCCACGCCGGCGAGATCGACGGCAAGGACGCTGGCTTCCTCGCGCTGCGCGAAACCCTCGACGGCAAGCTCGCCAAAGGTGCACTGGACAAGCAGGTGCTGCTCTTCGTCCCGGTGTTCAACGTGGACGGCCACGAGCGCTTCGGCAAGTGGAACCGCCCGAACCAGCGCGGCCCGGTCGAAATGGGCTGGCGCGCGACGGCGCAGAACTACAACCTCAATCGCGACTACGTGAAGGCCGACGCGCCGGAAATGCAGGCGATGCTGGCCCTCGTGAACGCCTGGGACCCGCTGACCTATGTCGACCTGCACGTGACCGACGGCGCCAAGTTCCAGCACGACATCTCGATCCAGGTCGAACCGGTGTATTCGGGCGACCCGGTCTTCCGCCAGGCCGGCCTGGCCCTGCGCACCAACATCATCGCCGACATCGCCAAGCTGGGCTCCACGCCGCAGTCCTACTACATGTCGTTTGCCAAGACCGACGACCCGCAGTCGGGCTTCATCGACGCCGCCTCGGATCCGCGCTTCTCGACCGGCTACTTCCCGCTGCGTAACCGCATGGCGGTGCTGGTCGAGACCCACTCGTGGAAGGATTACCCGACCCGCGTGCGCATCACCCACAACAGCGTGATCTCGGTGCTGGAACAGGTGGCGAAGAACGGCAAGGCCTGGCAGCAGGCCGCAGCGGCGGCCGACGCCCGCGCGGCGAAACTGGCCGGCGCCCCGGTGGCGCTGAGCTACCGCACCACCGACAAGACCACCATGGTCGACTTCCAGGGCTACGAGTACACCCGCACGCCATCGGACGTATCGGGCATCCTGATGACCCGCTACGACGAAACCAAGCCCCAGGTCTGGCGCGTGCCGCTGCGCGACGAGGTCGTGGCCGACCGCGAGGTGAATGCGCCGCGCGCCGGCTACATCGTGCCGGCAGCCTACGCCGACATCGTCGCGGCCAAGCTGGCGCTGCACGGCATCGCCTTCCGCAAGCTGGACAAGGCGCTGCCGCAGGCGCCGGTCCAGACCTTCCGCGCCGACAAGGCGGTGTTTGCCGCCACCTCGTTCGAATCGCACCAGCGCCTGACGGTCGAGGGCGCCTGGAAAGCCGAACCGCGCGCCGTCCTGGCCGGTTCGCTGTTCGTGCCGGTGGCGCAGCCGAAGGCGCGCCTGGTGGTGGCGATGCTGGAACCGCAGGCGCCGGATTCGCTGCTGGCCTGGGGCTTCTTCAACAACGCCTACGAGCGCAAGGAATACATGGAGGAGTACGTGGCCGAGGACGTGGCGCGCGCGCAGATGGCGGCCGATCCGAGCGTGGCGGCGGAGTTCAAGCGCCGCATCGAGACCGATCCGGCGTTTGCCAAGAACCCGCAGGCGCGCCTGGAGTTCTTCGCCAAGCGCCACGAGTCGTGGGATGAGCGCTACAACCTGTATCCGGTGCTGCGCACGGACGTCGCCCCATAAGCGACGCGCTTACGGCGTCGTGAACAGCACCGTGTTCACGGCGCCGCCGGCGCCCGGCGTCAGCTGGTACAGCCGGTCATACTCGTTATCCCCGATATCCGCCCCCGGCGCCCCGCCGAACAGCCGCACCAGCTCGGGCAGGGTATTCGAATGCCCCACCACCAGCACCGCCCCGCTCAAGCCCTTCACCTTCTCCACCAGCGCCTTTGGTGCGCGCGGATCGTAGACCTGCACGGTCAAGCCGGTCTTCTGCGCCAGCGGCTCGGCGGTCTGGCGCGTGCGATTGGTCGGCGTATGGAAAATGCTGGTGATGCCGGCGCGGTGCAGCAGGATGCCCACGTGCTCGGCCCGCGCCCGACCTTTCGACGTCAGTTCCGGATCGCCGTTCTCGCTCATCTTTTCACCGTGGCGCACCAGGTAGATGGCGCTGGGCTCGGCAATCGCCGCGACCGGGGCGAGCAGGGCGAGGCCCAGGGACAGGTGGCGCAGCAGGCGGGCAGGCAATTTCATGGGCATCCTCTGATCTGGTGGACGAAAAAAAGGCAGGGTACCATGCCCCTGCCTTGCCGCCATACTGAGCTCATTCGGACGACTAGGAGCACGCTACCTTGGACTTCGCGCATAGCCACGCCCTGACGGCATCGCGGTCCAGGCGCGTGAAGTTTTGAACGCCATCCGTACAGGCATTGCTTGACCCTCCTGTACGCTGAATGATGGCACTGGCGATTGCGAGCAGCTCTAACGTGGGTTTTCCTGTTCCATCGATATTGCCCCTGAAAACTGGACCACCTGAGTCACCTGGGCAAATGCGTCCTTCGTTTTTGACAGCCGCATCGGCACTACCCGTCAGCATGACACCGGCACTATCCGTGTGCACCGTATCGTGTCGAACACCAATTTCCAGCAATAAATCGCCGATAACGTCCTTGGCATTGGACTGCCCGTATCCCGCCAATGTCAGCGGCGGTGCAATTGTCCCTTTCTTCGGAATGGTCAAGGTAGTGTGCATCGGTGGATGGGTGGTGGACGGGGCCAGTTCTAGAAGGGCAAGGTCATTTCCCATACCGATCTGGTGGTTCATTGCGGCCTCCGACGCAGGAAAGGGTAGGTCCTGGGTTTTTCCAATCCATTCAAAGGTCGTTGCGACGCGACGGTGCAACATATTCTTGCTTTCCTTGCCGTCCAGCCTGACCAAGGTATCTTTGCCTTTTCGAAAGGGGAGAAAGACACCCAGGTTCTTCAGCGGTATGAATGCCCCCGTAATCCTGTCACGAAAACAATGGGTCGCAGTCAGGAACCAGTTATTGTCGATCAGGGTCCCCGAGCAGACCATGCGGTAGGGTTTGACCGAAATATCGGCCAGGCTGCCTACGTCGGCGAAAGCCTGGCGGTAAACGACGTCGTTGCTACGAGCGGTCTCCAGATTGAATCCTCCTCTTCCTATAGTGGGGATACGGATGTCAGGAGGTGGATCGTCGTTGGAGGTTTTCGGGTTCAGTATTTGATAGTTTTTATTTCTTTGAATATTGCCGACGCGCAGTGCTTCCAGAAGTTTTTTCAGATCTGCAGGTTTCATCTGGTCGCTGTTGACTCTCGACAGTATCTGATTCTTGTCGAGACCAGCAATATCGACGAGAGCCTGATCCGGAATGCTGCTTTTGGCAATGAAATACAGTTCGAGGCGTGCACTGAGATTTTGCTGAAACGGCGAGATGACCGTGTCAGGAAGCGTTGCGCCCGCAGGTCGTTGGTGGTCACGGACAAGCTTGTCTACGTCGAGTTCGATCTTGTCCAGCAAAGGCTTGTCTTTAACTTCCTTGACGACGCCGGTAAGTTGGGGAGGGACACCGATGGACATGAGTCGCGTGCCCAGCCTCTCGGAAAGCCTTTTCTGGAGCGCCAGTTTCGCATCCGGAGGCATTGCATCCAATTTGGCATCTTGCGCGAAGGTGCTGCCTGCAAGCGCGCACGCTACGATAGCGGCAGGGGTCCTCATGGCGCTTCTGCCCGGAGCTTGTCAAGTTCGCGGCGCTGCTTCTCCAATTCGATTTGTTTCTTGATCAAATTCGTTTCAAGTTCAGCGGTATCGATTTGTTGCTGGATGGGGTCCTTGCCGCCGGCTTGCGCCAGGTCGAGTGCCCGCTTTTTGTCCAGCACCGCGATCTGGGCATCGTACATGGCGATTTCATCGGCGCGTTCCTTCTTGATCGCCTCGTCGGACGCCTTGGCTTTGTCCTGCTTTGCCTTCTCCCGCAGCCCGACGATATCGAGGTAGGTTTTCGACAGACTCTGCGCGGCCACGGCACCGCGCTCGGCTGCAGCCTGTGCCGCGAAATTGAGCGTGCTCAGGGCGCCGTCTTCAGCAAAGGTAAGCTTGAGACTGTTCTTGTCGAATGGGCCGTTGGTCAAGGCCAGGTAGGCGATGGTGCCAAACTGCGGTACCGAAATCCAGCGCTCCCCGGTAAATTCGCTGGGAATACCTTCGCTTTGCGCAATGCTGACCTGGGCCAGCACAGGCAGCCGATAGAGGATCCCGCCAGTAGCCGAAGGCGTGGTTTGTACCGTACCGCGCGTGCTTCCGGTGGCCGTCTTGACACACACCGCAGCGGTAAAGGGCTGGTCGACGATGCCCATTGCATTTTGCAGGTCGAGCAGTTCTGCGCGCTCTTTGGGATCTTCGATACTTGCCGCGTACTGGTTGAAGTAGCTGGCATAGCTCAGGGTTGGACTAGCACAGGTCTTTTCAAGGCTTGGAACGAAGTTCACCTGGGTGCGGGCGGTCAGGACTTTCAGCGTCTTGGCGATGTTCTCCTGCACCCCCGGCGTTATGAGTTCTTTTCCTTTTGCAGCTTTTTCTTGTACTGCCAGTGCTGCTGCCTTTTCCTCCACTTCGGTCTTGAGTTTTGCATCGGTCGGCGCAGCGGCAAGCTTGGCTTTCGCGCTTTCATGCGCTGCTTTTGCCTTGTCAAGGTCGTCGAAGATCTTCTGCACATCTTTATCGGCCCGTTTTGCCGCAGGCAGCGCGGCGCGGAATTTCGCCAGGTTGTCGAACGTTCGCTTGATGACAACCGGGCACTCTTCATCTTTATTTTTATCTGTCACCCCTATCCCCGGTACGCCCAGGGACGCCTTGACCAGATTTAATGCGATACCGCCCACAGCTCCCATGACCTCTGCACTGCGGTCATCGACATCGGTGTTGATCGACTTGAACATGCCGGAAGAGTACATCTCGACATTTGCCGAGGTAATCTTCATCTTCGAATTCAGCTTGGTGTAATCGAAAGCATGTTGTTGTTCCGGGTCCGGTACGAACTTGTGCTTTACCGTGGCGTCAGCAATGTCGTACGAGAAGACAATCCGCTTGTTAACCAGCCTGCATGACGTTGGAACAAAGGAAAGGGATGCTTCGATGGCGGTAGCCGGCAGCGAATAAAGGATGCCGCCTGCGAGATCGGGAGCGGTCTTTTCGACCTTGGCAGAGTGGATGGTGGTGGTACACGAGGCGAGGAGGAACACTACCGGTACGAAAAGCACACGCATAATTTTCTCCGTCAGAGAGGCTGTTATCGTAGGTTGTACGTACGAAAGTATATTATGGATTTTAAGAAACTTTAATCTTTTGGCATTGTTTTCTGCTATCTCTTAAGCAAGACCATGCAAACGGCATGCTCCATACCGACGTCGTATTAGGGAATACACAGGTGGGGCATCTGATACAGGGGCTAACGCCCTTGTGGCGCCATGAACTAAGGGGATGGGTGCTCAAGATCCGTGTTGTACGAATCTCGACTAGAAGAGGGATCAAAACGACGGTGCCAGGACGCGCGGCCTGGCACCATGAAACGCTTTACGCCAAGGGCTGCAATACGATCGTATTGCTCGCCGGCGTCGAGCAAGGCTCTTCATCGAATGCGATATCGCCCAGCGGATTGGGCACCCCATCGGTCTTCAGGTCCATGAACCCGAACAGGTTGCGGTCCTGCAGGTGCGAGGGCACCACGGTGGAGAGCGACGAGAAGATGTTGTCCACGCGCCCCGGATTGGTCTTTTCCCAGCCGCGCAGCATCGCCTTGATTTGCTTGCGCTGCAGGTTTTCCTGCGAGCCGCACAAATCGCACGGGATGATCGGGAAACCTTTGACTGCCGCATAGCGCTCGGTATCGGCTTCCTTTACGTAGGCCAGCGGGCGGATCACCATGTGCTTGCCGTCGTCCGACACCAGCTTGGCCGGCATGCCCTTCAGCTTCCCGCCAAAGAACATATTCAGGAAGAAGGTTTCCAGGATGTCGTCGCGGTGGTGGCCGAGGGCGATCTTGTTGCAGCCCAGCTCGTCCGCCACACGGTACAGGATGCCGCGCCGCAGGCGCGAGCACAGCGAGCAGGTGGTCTTTCCTTCCGGGATCAGGCGCTTGACGATGCTGTAGGTGTCCTGGTTTTCGATGTGGTAGTCCACCCCGAGCTTGTCCAGGTAAGCGGGCAGGATGTCGGCCGGGAAGTTCGGCTGCTTCTGGTCCAGGTTCACCGCGACGATGTCGAAGTGAATCGGCGCGCGCTCGCGCAGCGTCATCAGGATGTCCAGCAGCGCGTAGCTGTCCTTGCCGCCCGACAGGCAGACCATCACCTTGTCGCCGTCTTCGATCATGTTGAAGTCGCCGATGGCCTGGCCGACCAGGCGGCACAGGCGCTTGTGCAGCTTGTTGTTCTCGTGCGCGATCTTTTCCATCGTCTTGGCCGAGACGCCCATCTGGTCGAGGTCTGCTTCGCTCATGCTTCTTCCTTCACCTGGAATACTTCGCATCCCACGCCTTCGCAGTCCGGATAAACGTCGGGCTTCATGGTCGAGACGCGCGCGGCGCGCACCCGCGGGTGGGTCAACATGGCCTTCACCACGTCGTCGCACAGGGTTTCCTGCAGGTGGATGTGGCCCTTGGAGACGCGCTTGGCGATTGTGTCGCGCATGAAATCGTAGTCGACCACTTCCGACAGCTGGTCGGCCTTCGGGGTCGACTGCTCGAGCGGGATGAACAGGTCGACGTTGATCAGGACGCGCTGTTCCGCCTTCTTTTCGAAGTCATGCACGCCGATATTGATCATCACTTCGTAATTGCGCAGGAATAGCCGGCGGCAATCGCGCAAGCTCGGGTGGGTCAGGGCGGACAGCATAGTGAAGCCTTCTTTATGAATGGTTACTGTTTGGTTCGGTCAGGAACATCACATCGCGGTGTGACGGCACCAGGTGCTGGCCGCCGTCGACCAGCAGGGTCGTGCCGGTCAGGGCGCGTGCGCCGGCCGCATACACGACGGCGTCGGCGATGTCCTGCGGGGTTGAGGAGCGGCCCAGAGGCGTCTGCCGATGCGCCTGCAGGAAACCTTCCTCGGTCTGCTCGCCCGACACCATCGTGATGCCGGGCGCCACGCCCACCACGCGCACCAAAGGCGCCAGGGCCTGGGCCAGCATCGTGGTGGCCGCATGCAGCGCCGCTTTCGACAATGTGTACGACAGAAAATCCGGGTTGAGATTGTACAGTTTCTGGTCCAGCAGGTTGATCACCACCGCCTGGCTGCCCGCGGGCGTCGCGGCGTGCAGGGCCTGCGCCAGCAGCAGGGGCGCTGCGACATTCGCCCCCATGTGGGTGGCCAGCAGGCTTGGTGAAAACGTGGTGGCACTGTCGTATTCAAACAACGATGCGTTGTTCACAACACAAGTCACCAGGCCCAGTTCCGTCGCGACGCGGCCGGGCAGGGCGCGCACCGCCGCTTCGTCGAGCAGGTCGCAGCCGAACAAGGCGGCGCGCCGGCCGAGGGCGCGGATCGCTTCCATCGTCTCGCGCGCTTCCGCTTCCGAATGGCGGTAATGCACGGCCACGTCCCAGCCGCCGGCGGCCAGGCCGAGCGCGATCGCGCGGCCCAGGCGGCGGCCGGCCCCGGTCACGAGCGCGACCTTCGGCGGGGGAGTGTGAACGGACTGCGTCATCGTCGAACCTGTACAGGGCGTAAATGGTTGGTAGGGGCTGATTTCGCTACAATGCCGGCATGTCCATGCCCGCACCCGCTCCCGACGCGCTCGCCGCGTCCCACTCCCTGCAACAACTGATCGCCGACGAGATCGAACAGCTCGGCGGGGCGATGGCGTTTTCGCGGTTCATGGAACTGGCGCTGTATGCGCCCAGGCTCGGGTATTACAGCGGCGGCGCGGCCAAGCTCGGCGCCAGCGGCGATTTCACGACGGCGCCCGAGATCTCGCCCCTGTTCGGGGCCGCTTTGGCGCGCGCGGCAGCCGCTATTATCGCGCAAAGCGCGCCCGACATCATCGAATTCGGCGCCGGCACCGGCAAGCTGGCGCGCGACGTGCTCGCCGCGCTCGCGCGCATGGGCGTGGCGGTCAACTCGTACACCATCATCGAATTGTCGGGCGAATTGCGGGCGCGCCAGCAGGAAGCGCTGAAAGATTTGCCGCAAGTCGTTTGGCGCGACGGTTTCCCCGACAGCTTCAGCGGCGTGGTGCTGGCCAACGAGGTGCTCGACGCCATGCCGGTCGAGCTGGTCATCCGCAAGGACGGCGCCTGGGCCCGCCAGATGGTGACGGTGCAAGCGGGCGAGTTCGCATTTATCCAGCACCCGCTACCCGAGCAGCTGGCCTTGCAGGTCCTGCGCCAGATCCCCGGCGCCGACCACCTGGCGGACGGCTATGTCACCGAAATCCACCCCGTGGCAGAGGGCTTCATGGCCTCGCTGGCCGGCATGATGAAGGATGGGCGCGGCGCCGCCATCCTGCTCGACTACGGCTTTCCGGCGCGCGAGTTCTATGTCGACCAGCGCCTTGGGGGCACCTTGATGTGCCATTACCGCCACCATGCCCACCCGGATCCTTTCTACCTGCCGGGCCTGCAGGACATCACGGCCCACGTCGACTTCACGGCCATGGCGCTGGCGTCCCAGGATGCCGGCCTGCCGGTGCTGGCCTACATGAACCAGGCTTCCTTCCTGCTGGCCTGCGGCATCGGCGACCTGTTGCTCGAGACCGATCCGCAGGATGCGCTGCGCTATTTGCCGCAGGCGCGGGCGATGCAGAAGCTGGTGTCGCCGGCCGAAATGGGCGAGCTGTTCAAGGTGCTGGTGGTCGGGCAGGGCGTCGATTTGCCGGATGCAATCGTGCAGGCCGACCGCACCCATCGGCTGTAGAATTTTTGACATCTTGCGCTCTGGATACAAATCCGGCTAAGCTGTACCACCCTGCTGCGGAGCCGGCAGGGATCGGCTGTAGAATCGACGGCGAGAACAGCAGGCACACGAGACACCATGGCCAAGATCCACACCCACTATGACAACCTGAAGGTCGCGCGCGGCGCGCCGGGGGAAGTCGTGCGTGCGGCGTACAAGGCCCTGAGCCAGAAATACCATCCCGACAAGAATCCGGGCGACGAAAAGGCCGCCCGCATCATGGCGATCGTCAACACCGCCTACAACACCCTGTCCGATCCGGTGCGCCGCAAGGAGCACGACGAGTGGATCGCCTCCGAGGAATGGGAAGTCGAGTGGCTGGAAAGCAGCGGGGCCGAAGAAGGCGCCCCCCGCACCCGTCCCGATAACTGGGAACCGCATGCGCCGGAAGCGCGTCCGCGTGCGCGCCTGATGCGCGATCCGCGCTGGTGGCTGGGCCTGACTGGCTGTTTCGTGGCCGGGGCCGCCGCGGCCGTGTTCCTGGTGGAGCCGTCGCGCGCCAAGTTGCCGGCAGCGCTGGCCTGGGCCGGCAAGCCGGACCCCATCGCAGTCGAGCGTCCCGAGCGCGCGGACCGGGGCGAGCGCGCCGAGCGCACCGACCGTCCCGACGAACTCGGCACCGACGCCAGCACAGAAGGCTGGGCGCGCCGCTTCGGCGGAGAAGGCAAAGAGCCACCTCCGGAGATCAAGGCGCTGGCCGTGACCCAGCTGGTGGTGCCGGCCCATGCGCCCGATTGCGGCACCGATCTGCAGACCCTGAGCGCCCCCAGCGGCGACCCCTGGCCGGCCGAGTCCGGCTACCTGCCGGGCTACCCCTACGGCAATGGCGGCAGCGAGATGCAGGTGCTGGTCGACAACAGCGCCAATGCCTCGCCGATCTTTGTCAAGCTCTACGACCTCGACCGCCGCTCGAACGTGCGCCACGCCTATGTGCAGCCACGCGCGACCTTCCTGATCGACAAGCTGGCGGCCGGGAAATACGAAGTCCGTTACCAGAACATCATCATCGGCGCGGCCAAGTCGGAATGCCTGAATGGCCGCCGCGCGCCGCTGCGCCAGGCCGCCGCCTTCGCCCCGGGCGGGTAAGAACGCCCTGGCTGTCTCTTTTCTCCCGCATCGACTGCCGGTTTGACCGGTATCGCTACCCAATTTAACTATTTTGTTCCCCAGCCGTAATATACTGGGCCGATGCAGCCAGCCCATGCAGCGGCTGCCCCACGCCCAACGCAGGCCAACGGAAAACCTGGAATGAACGAACTGGAAGGCCTCACGGCCCTGATCATCGAGCCCCACTCGGGCATGCGTGCCAACGTGCACAGCATGCTCAACATGTGCGGCCTGACGAAAATCGAGCATGCCAGCTCGTCGAACCAGGCGGTCAAGCACCTGACCCTGCGCAGCTTCGACCTGATCCTGTGCGAATACGACCTCGAAGGCGGCCAGGACGGCCAGCAGCTGCTGGAAGACATGCGCCACCACAAGCTGATGCCCCTGGCGACCATGTTCTTCATGGTCACGGCCGAGGGCAACCACAGCAAGGTGGTCAGCGCCGCCGAGCTGGCGCCAACCGACTACGTGCTGAAACCCTTCACCGCCGACCGCCTGCTCGAACGCATCGCGCGCGCCCTCGACAAGCGCGCCGCCTTCATGCCGGTCTACACCCTGATGGAGTCGGGCGACCAGCGCGACGCGATCGACGCCTGCATCGAGGGCGAGGCCCTGCACCCGCGTTATGCAGTCGACTTCCTGCGCCTGCGCGCCGAGCTGCACATGTTCCTGGGCGAGCCGGAGCAGGCCGAGCCGATCTACCGCCAGCTCATCGACGTCAAGGCGATCGCCTGGGCGCGCCTGGGCCTGGCCAAGACCCTGTTCCTGCGCAAGCAGTTCGACGAGGCCAAGGGCCTGCTCGAAGAGCTGGTCGATACCAACAAGAATTTTGTCGACGCCTACGACTGGCTGGCGCGCACCCATTCGGCCGTCGGCGACCTGGCCAAGTCGCAGGCGGTGCTGACCGACGCGGTGGCGGTGTCGCCGCATGCCGTGCGGCGCCTGCGCACCCTGGGCGAGACCGCCTTCGAGGCGGGCGACACCGAGGCCGCCGAAAAGGCGCTCAAGCAGGTCGTGAACAAGGCCAAGTATTCGGAATTCCGCGATCCGGAAGACCACGTGCGGCTGGTGCGCACCCTGGTGAAAAAGGGCGACCCGGTGGCCGCCGCCGCCATGGTCCGCGACCTCGACCGCTCGATGGGCGGGCGCGCCAATACCACCCTGTGCAGTGCGATCTCGTCGGCAATGCTGCACGAGTACACCGGCAACGAAGCGCGCCTGAACGAAGCCTTGACCACCGCCCTGGGCGCCTGCAAGGACGCGCCGGCGCTGTCGTCCGACCTGAAGCTGGAACTGGCGCGCACCTGCCTGGAAAACAACATGGAAGAGGGCGGCGCCGAGCTGGTGCGCGAAGTCATGCGCAACGCCGCCAGCGATGCCGGCATGGCGCAGGCCATGGGCGTGCTGGAAAAAGCCGGCTTCCCAGACCTGGCGCGCACGCTGGCGCAGGAAAGCCGCCAGCACGTGGTCGACCTGGTGGCCGACGGCGCCGCGCGCGCCCGCAGCGGCGACTTCCGCGGCGCCGTGACCCTGATGCTGGAAGCGACCGGCAAGCTGCCGAACAATCCCTCGGTGGCCTTCAACGCCGCGCTGGCGGCCCTGCGCTGCATCGAGCACGACGGCTGGGACGACAAGCTCGGCCAGCAAGTGAGCGGCCTGATCGGCAACGTGCGCAAGCTCGACCCGGGCAACCCGAAGCTGGGCGCGCTGGTGGCGCTGCATCACCAGCTGCTGAAGAAATACGAGCGCAATGCGCAGGGCCGGGTGGTCAAGGCCGCACCGGCAAAGGCAGCGGGCTGACCAATGCACGACCCAGCTCTGCCGCCGGAAGGCGCGACCCGCCGCGTGCGCGCGGCCCTGATGCACAAGGTCTGCGGCGACGAAGAAATGTTCGCGCTCGGCGCCTCGATCGCGCGCGTGGTCGAAATGGCATCGAGCGACGACCAGGGCACCCACGACCTGGCCTATTACGTGGTGTCCGACCCGGCGCTGACCCAGCGCATCCTGCGCCTGTCCAATACCATCCAGTACCGCACGATTTCCGGCACCGCGGTCACGACGATCTCGCGCGCCATCTCCCTGCTGGGTTTTGACAACGTCAAGACCACCGCGCTGGCGATGCTGCTGGTCGACGCCCTCGACAGTTCCGAGCACGCCGGCAGCGTGCGCGTCGAGCTCGAGGCCGCGCTGTGCGCCAGCCTGGTGGGCCGCGAGATGGCGCGCCACAGCTTCTACCAGGGCGCCGAGGAAGCGGCGATCTGTGCGCTGTTCAAGAACATTGGCCCGCTGCTGGTGGCCAGCCACGAGCACGACCGCTACCGCGAGATCGGCGCCCTGGTCCTGGGCGGCAAGCACACGGTCGGCCAGGCCTCGCAGATGATCCTGGGCGCCAGCTACGACATGCTGTCGCAGGCCGTGCTGGCCGAATGGAAGATCCCGGACGTCATCGTGCGCGCCCAGGCGGCCCTGCCGTCCGCGCCGGTGCGGGTCGCAGGCAACCGCGGCGAATGGATGCGCCAGGTCGCTTCCTTCGGCCTGGACGTGGCGCGCCTGCTGGCCAAGACCCACGAGCCGGCCGGCTCGCCCGACGCCGTGGCGCTGCTGGCCCGTTATGGCGCCGCGCTCGACCTGGACAGCGCGCGCATGGAAGCGCTGCTGGCTTCGGTGCAGGAAGGCATGCGCGGCCTGATGGAGAGCATGAACATGCAGCCGGCGCCCAAGGCCGAGCAGGCGGAAAAGGGCGGCCTGCCCAACGTACTGCTGCTGGCCACGTTAGATGCGGGCGAGGAAGAGCAGGGCGGCTTCCACCCGAGCGGCAAGCCGAAGAATGCGCGCGACCTGCTGCTGGCGGGCGTGCAGGATGTCACCCACTTGCGCGCTTCCGGCCAGGGCAAGGTCAACGACGTGGTGCTGGCCGTGCTCGAGACCTTGTTCAGCGCGCTGGGCTTTCGTTTCGCTACCGTCTGCCTGAAGGATGCACGCAGCGGGCAGTTCCGCGCCCGGGTGGCGCTGGGCGAGGAGAGCGCCCGCCTGCAGGCCGGGTTCACCTTCCCCGCCGCGTCCAGCCGCGACCTGTTCCACCTGGCCATGGACAACGACGCCGACCTGATGATCTCGGACGCGGCCAGCCCCAAGATCCGCGACCTGCTGCCCGAGTGGCACCGCAAGCTGCTGCCGGACGCAAAAAGCTTCATCGTGCTGCCGCTGGTGGTGGGCAAGGCCCAGCTCGGCATGTTCTATGCGGACCGCACGATGGAGGCGCCGGAAGGCGTGCCGCCGGACGAAACGGCCCTGATCAAGGCGCTCAAGGGGCAGGTGCTGGCAGCCCTTGCGCCGTCGCAATCGTAGTCCCTCCATGCAGGTAAACGATAATTTTTAATCTACCCTGCAATTCCCACCAAATCACCCTTGTAGTTTTGCATCCTGCCCGTTACAATCACGCCCCGAAGCAACGCTGCTATGCGACCGAAGACAAAGTCTGAGGAATCATAGTTGACACTACGTGGAGCTTGCTTCATACTCTGCGGTTCTTCGCGGTGGGGTGGCCGAGTGGTTAAAGGCAGCAGACTGTAAATCTGCCCTCTCTGAGTACGCTGGTTCGAATCCAGCCCCCACCACCAAAAAGAAGAGTCGTGAAGTCGAATTGAAAGTTGTACCTCGCGGGTGTAGCTCAATGGTAGAGCAGAAGCCTTCCAAGCTTACGACGAGGGTTCGATTCCCTTCACCCGCTCCAGTGTTCGCGGTGTAGGTATCCACCGCAAAAACAAGCCCTTGTAGCTCAGTGGTAGAGCACTCCCTTGGTAAGGGAGAGGCCACGTGTTCAATCCACGTCAAGGGCACCAGAATTCAAAAAACGGCAGTGCGTCGTACTGCCCGTCAGGTGTGCCTGGTAATTCTCAAAATATCGTTAGGAGTCTCAAATGGCAAAAGGTAAATTCGAACGGACCAAGCCGCACGTCAACGTCGGCACCATCGGTCACGTTGATCACGGCAAAACCACCCTGACGGCAGCAATCGCAACCGTCCTGTCGAAGAAATTCGGCGGCGAAGCAAAAGCATACGACCAGATCGATGCAGCGCCAGAAGAAAAAGCACGCGGCATCACCATCAACACCGCGCACGTCGAGTACGAAACCGCGAACCGTCACTACGCGCACGTCGACTGCCCAGGCCACGCCGACTACATCAAGAACAT